>CAYUOX010000062.1:0-86731 GCA_964446575.1 uncultured Anaerolineaceae bacterium
GACCCATACGGCGGCTATCCAAGTAAGCGACCCTGACGGCGATTCGGTCACTGTAACCTCCCTGAGTGCGAACAAGCCGGCGTGTTTGCAAACCTCCTACAGCGGCACCACAGCCCAACTGACGCCCCAAGGTGCGGTTACAGGCCAAGCCTTCCCGCCGTTGGACGGGCCCAACGCGTGCCAAGTGCGCGTTAGCGCAGAGGTTGAAGATAGCGGCGGCCCCTGGGCACGCGGCCGCGTGCCCCTACCTGTGCCCGCCCTCGGGCGACCGCCGGATCGCCCCTACCTGCTACCTGCCGCTCTCACACGGAGACACGGAGAACACGGAGGATGTTTTCGCGCCTGCCCCCCACGGCCGCCCCTACCTGCTACCTGCTGCCTGCTACCCGCTACCTGCTGCCTGCTAACTTCCAACTTCCCCCCAGCCCTTCGCCGCGCGGCTCTGCTGTTTGTTACAATAGCGCCATGCCCCGCGCGACGCGGACTCGGAGGAGGCCATGGCGGTAAGCACGGTGCGCGTTCGTGTGCCCGCAACCACGGCCAATTTGGGACCAGGCTTCGATGTGTTGGGCCTGGCCTTGGATTGGTGGAACACGCTGGAAGTCGGCCTCGCGCCTGGCAACGCGACCGACCACATCGAGGTCCACGGCGAAGGCGCGGCCACGCTACCCCGCGACGCCCGCCACCGCTCGCTGCAAGCCATCCAAGCCGTGTACGACGCGGTCGCCAAGCCGCGCCCCCCGCTGCGTCTGCGGGCGCATAACGCCATCCCCTTAGGATCGGGGCTGGGCTCCAGCGCGGCCGCGGCGTTGGCCGGTGCGTTGGCCGCCAACGCGCTGCTGGGCTGGCCCCTCACCCAAAGGCAAGTGCTCACCTTGGTGGCCCGGCTCGAAGGGCACCCCGATAACGCCGCGCCGGCCCTGTACGGCGGCTTGACCGCGTGCGGCTGGGATGACGACGGCCACGTGTGGGTCCAGCCGCTCCCCTTGGCCGAGGCTTGGCGTCGCGGGGGACTGCGCGTCTGGGTGGCCTTGCCTCAGGTCGAACTCAGCACCGAGCAGGCCCGCCAGGCCCTGCCGCGGCGCATTCCCTTGGCAGATGCCGTGTACAACCTGGGCCAGGCGGTGCGGGTGGTCGAGGCCTTCCGCACGGGCGACCCCGAGCGGCTGGCTGCCGCCATGCACGACCGTTGGCACCAACCGTACCGGTTGCCCCTCATTCCGGGCGCGGCCGAGGCCCTGGCCGCGGCGCGAGAAGCCGGTGCGTGGGCCGCGGCGTTGTCGGGCGCGGGGCCGTCGGTGGTTGCGTTTGCTGGCCCGCAAAGCGCGCCCGTGGGCCAAGCCCTGAAGCAGGCTTTCGCGCGCGCGGGCGTGGCCGCGCGCGTCTGGCAAGTACAGCCCACAACCCAAGGCGCGCGCACCCACCCCGCGCCCCCAGGGGAGGCCCGGCCATGACCCTCGCGTTACGCGCCCGCACCGCGGGCGGTGGTCAGGTCGAGGCCACGGAACGGGGTTGGCGCTTGCGCATTCCCGCGGGCGAGGGACGCGCGTACCGCTTGGCCCAATTGGATGATTACGCGGGCCGTTCGCGGAGCCGGTTTCCCCACCACCCACCGACTCGGTTGCGCCTGCGCGCTCGGGTGATCAACCCCGACGCGGCCGGCACATGGGGCTGGGGCTGGTGGAACGACCCCTTTGGCCTGGGGCTGTTCGGCGGTGGGGTGCGACTGCCGACCTGGCCGCACGCGGCGTGGTTCTTTTACGCCGCGGGGCCGAATTTTTTGTCCTTTCACCCGCGCCGGGTGCCCGGCCGGGGCTTTTTCGTCGCCACGACGCGAGGGTGCCCGGTGCCCGCGTGGCTGTTGGCCCTGCCCGCCGCGCTGGCCGCGCCGTTGTTGCTGGTGCCGCGCATGGCCGAAGGGCTGCGCCGGGCCCTGGCCCGTTGTGTGGCCCAAGATGGCGTCTCCCTCGCAGGGTTCGACCCCGCCCAATGGCACACTTATGGCCTGGAATGGACGCACGACCAGGTGCGCGCCACGGTGGACGGCGCCGAGGTCGCGGTGCTGCGGCCCGCGCCTCGGCCACCCCTGGGCCTGGTGACGTGGGTGGACAATCAATTTGCGGCCTGGGAGCCCTTCCGCCGGCCCCGTTGGGGGGTGCTGCCCACCCCCGCCGCGGTGACCGTGGAGATCGAACATCTCCACGACCGTTGAACCCACCGCCCGGCCCGAAGGCGCCATCCCCCCACGGCTTTGGCGAACGCGCCCACTCGTAGTATACTCACCGACCGCGATCTCTGACCAGGAGTGCGACGCGTGAACACCGCTTTCGCCCGCCAACACCTGCTGGATTTGCCGCCCTACGAGCCGGTGGAGCCCTATGAGGTGGTCGCCGCGCGGGTGGGCATTGCCCCCGAACGGCTGCTCAAACTCGATGCCAACGAAAACCCTTATGGGCCGTTGCCCCAGGTGCGCGAGGCCCTGGCCCGGCTGCCTTATGTGCACATCTACCCCGACCCCGAGAGTCGACATCTGCGCGCGGCGTTGGCCGAGTTCACCCAAGTGCCCGCGGAACATCTCATGGTGGGCGCAGGGGCGGATGAGTTAATTGACCTGCTGCTGCGGGCCGTGCTCGACCCCGGCGATGCGGTGCTGGTCTGCCCCCCCACGTTTGGCATGTACGCGTTCGACGCGCGCATCAACGCCGCGCGGGTGATCCAAGTGCCGCGGCGGGCCGACTTTCGGTTGGATATCGATGCCATTCGTGCCGTCGTGGCGCGTGAGCGTCCCAAGGCCTTGTTGCTGGCCACGCCGAACAATCCCGACGGCTCGCTGCCGCCGCGGGAGGAACTGGAGGCGCTGCTCGATCTGCCCACGTTGGTGGTGCTGGACGAGGCCTACATGGAATTCGTCGACGATGGGGGCCCGTGGGGCCAGCAGCGCAGTTTTCTCGCCCACGTGCCCCGCGGGGAGAACCTGGTCGTACTGCGCACCTTTAGCAAGTGGGCCGGGCTGGCGGGGTTGCGGGTGGGTTATGGTGCGTTTCCGGGCTGGCTCATGGAGGTGCTGTGGCGCATCAAGCAGCCCTACAATGTCAATGTGGCTGCGCAAGAGGCCGCGCGGGTCACGCTGCAGCACCGCGAGCAGTGGCTTCCGGTCATCGACACCCTGCGCGCAGTGCGCCAAGAGATGTTCCACCGGCTGCAGGCCATGCCGGGCATTGAGCCCTACCCTTCGCAGACCAACTTCGTGCTGGCCCGCATCACTGCGGCTGGGCTCGACGGCCGCACCGTACGCGACCGCCTGCTGGCCGAGCACGGCGTGCTGGTGCGCTATTTTGACAAGCCCGGCCTGCGCGAGCATATTCGCATTAGCGCGGGCAAGCCCGAAGACATGCCCCGCTTATATGCCGCGCTGGAAGCCGTATTGCGCGGCTGAGTCACGCCAACCCCAGTGCGCGCAACACCAACGCGGCCCGGGCCTGCATTTTGGCCCGGTCTTTTTCTTCGGCAAACGGGGCCAGCAGTTCCTCTGCGGTCAGCCGATAGCCCACCGCGGGCTGCCCCTCCAGCCGCGACGCGGCCACATCGGCCAAGGCCAGCAATTTGCGACAGCGTTTGCTGCCCGTGTGCACCACGCGGGCCAGGCGTCCATCCTCGACTTGGGCGTAAAACGCGACCCGATGCGCGCCTTCTCGGGCTTCGGTGCCCAGCGGCTCGAAGCCCTGGGGCACAACGTCAACCCGATGGCGCAGGCCTTGGCGGTGATAATCGGCGACTTTCATGGGGGACCACCTCCGGTTGCGGCCGGGCTCAGCCGGGGAACACGCCGCGCAGGGCGACCCAAGGGTCATATCGCGCGGTACGGCCATTCCCCATTGCGGCGGCCGTCGCGGTGGTCGGCATACGCTCGGCCAGGGCCAACCCCGCCAGGGCCGCGATGGGCAGGTCGCTCGCGTCGGCCGTGGGCCCGCTCAGGGCCGTTTCCACCCACCGAGTGTGATAGTCGCCCCGCACGAAATCGGGATGCGCCAGCACCTGCAGCAGGAAGTCCACATTGGTGATCACGCCGTGATAGGCCGTGCGTTGCAGGGCGGCCCGCATGCGCGCGATGGCTTCACCGCGGGTGGCTGCGTGGACGATGATTTTGGCCAGCAAGGGGTCGTAGTGGGGCGTGATGGTTTGGCCGGCACGCACCCCGCTGTCGACCCGAATGCCCGGGCCTCTGGGCTCAGCCAGGTGCAAGAGGCGGCCCGTGCTGGGCAAAAAGCCGTGGCTCGGGTCTTCGGCATACACCCGCACCTCGAGGGCGTGGCCGCGCGGGCGCAAGTCGGTCTGTTGCCAGGGCAAGGGTTCGCCCGCGGCGACCCGAATTTGCCACTGCACCAGGTCAAGGCCCAGCACCATTTCGGTGATGGGATGCTCGACTTGGAGGCGGGTGTTCATCTCCAAGAAATAGAATTCGCGAGTAGCCGGGTCGACGATGAACTCCACCGTGCCCGCGTTGATATAGTCCACGGCCTGGGCCGCCGCGATTGCGGCCCGGGCCATGCGCTGCCGCAAGTCATCGTCCAACAAAGGTGAAGGCGTCTCTTCGATGATTTTTTGATGCCGACGCTGCACAGAGCACTCCCGCTCATAGAGGTGCAACGTGCGACCGTGTGCGTCGGCCAAAATTTGGAACTCCACGTGCCGCGCGGTCGGGATGTATTTTTCGAGCAAGAGCCGCGCGTCGCCGAAGGCGTGTTGGGCCTCGCGGCGGGCCGCGGCCGCGGCTTCGGCCAGGTCTTCGGGGTGGTACACGACCCGCATCCCCTTGCCCCCGCCACCCGCGGCGGCCTTGAGCAGCACCGGATAGCCAATGCGGGCAGCGGCTTGCGCCAAGGCCTCGTCATCGTCAGGGCCCTGGTAGCCGGGCACCACAGGCACACCCGCGGCTTGCATGCGCTCACGGGCAGCGGCTTTGTCGCCCATGAGGGCAATGGCCTCGGGCGAAGGGCCGATGAAGGTCAACCCAGCATCGGCCACGGCCTGGGCAAAGGCCGGGTTTTCGGCCAAGAAGCCATAGCCAGGATGCACCGCGTCCGCGCCGGTCAAGCGTGCGGCCTCCAGCAGCGCGTCCACCCGCAAATACGATTCTTGCGGCGGCGGGGGGCCGATGGGCACGGCTTGGTCCGCGGCCAGCACATGAGGGGCGCGCGCGTCCGCGTCGGAGTAGACCGCGACCGTCGCGATGCCCATCTCCTGCGCGGCGCGAATAATGCGCACGGCGATCTCACCACGATTGGCGACCAAAATTTTGTGTATTTTCATGCTCCGCTACTCGCCATTTACATTCGCTTGTCTCCCCGCTAAGATCTCCGATTTTCACATAGAGGGAAGGAACAAAAATAAGAAAGAGAGCGTTGGCATCTATAGGTATTGATGTGCTCATTCGGCTGGGTTTCTGCTGTTTCTTAACAAAACCAAAAAGCCCAAATGGCGAAAGATTGCGAGGGTGACTACCAAGCCCAAACGCAGAACCCAGCGGCGGCATGGCCAAATTGTTATAGATCGGCCGCGGCCTCTTCCGCGTGGGTATACACCTTGATGCCCAGATCGTCGGCCACTGCACGCGCCTTAGGCTCTACCATGGGTGAGATGATGACCAGATGCTTGGCTTTGCGGCCATGTTTCTTCTCGTAGAAATGCGCTTTGCGCTCGAAAATGTAGACATCAGCCTTACTCATCGACGACTTGATCTCGCCGAGGATCAGTTCGCCATCTTTGATAATGAGGTCCAGTTCGACTTGGTCTGGGCGACCAAACACCTCGCCTTGCGGGTCTTGTTCCACGGCGCGAATGACCTGAACCCCCGGTGCGACTTCTTCCAGGATACCCGCCAGCGCATTACGGAACGCAGATTCCGCGTGCAAGCCCCACCGCGCGCCCAACGCACCCAACGAGGTGTCAATACGCCGGTCCAAACGCTTGATTTCCTCGAGCAAGTGATGAATGATCTTTTGGTTCTCTTCCCACCTGCGCTGGTTTTCCTCCCAGCGCGCCTGCCATGCGCGGCGTTCTTCCTCCCACTGGCGCAAATGTTCTTCCCACTTACGCTGGTTCTCCTCCCAGCGCCGTTGGTTCTCTTCCCACTTGCGCTGGTTCTCCTCCCAGCGCGCCTTCCATTCGCGGCGTTCTTCCTCCCACCGGCGCAGATACTCTTCCCACTTGCGTTGGTTCTCCTCCCAGCGCCGTTGGTCATCCTCCCACCGCTTCGTGAGTGTGGCTAAAAGCTGTTCAAACCGGCTTTCGGTTTCTTCACGGCCGGCGACATACGGCTGCAGAATTTGCCACAACAACAACCGCAGACTTGCATCCTCTTGCAACAAATTCGGCAGCTCTTGTAGTAGGAACTCCCGCACTGTGCGCCGTACGTCTTGAGTCGTCATATGCAAATTTCCCTTCACCCTATCGTGCCACGATTCGAATGAAGAATTGCTCCGCGCTACGCTATGATTATACCAAAAGCCCTGGGAGTCTGTTTTAATCCAACCCTTTTCCCACGGAGGCAATCTACGCGCAACCCATGCATCTGATCTATGAGGTAGCATCTCCCCGCTAACCGCGAACTTCTATCCTCCAACTTTCTATTTGGGTTGAGAAAGGGCCCACAAAAATGGCTTACGATGACTACCGCTAAGCGAACGAAGAAAAAAATCATGCCTGGCCGTACGTAGAACCTGCCGGCGACACAGCCAATTCTTACTACGCGTCAAAGCACCTTTGCTAATGAGAGCGACTTTGCGACCCAGCAAGGCGTACAATTCCTATTGCATGCGGACATAGTCCAATAGGCGCCAATCCGCCGATAGCCCGAAGTCAATCAGAAATCGACATCACTATCCGGCCCGCAGTCATCACCCAAGACGGAACCAAAAAACACTCATTCGCGGCTTTTCCAACGCTGACAAAATGCCGCGATCTCCTCGGCACCAATAGCCATTTTTGGGCCACTTATCCTTGTTGCCCTCGTATTGCTTTGCGCGGAATACGATCGACAAAATAAGGCACGTCCCAGTATACGGTGGGGCGAAGCCTCGTGCAAGCCACGCGAGAGGACGACTCACGCCGACGCGGCCCGTCATCGGCCGGAGCGTTACACCACCCGCCACTTGCGTTCAATATAGCGCACCACGGCCGAGAGACTCAACGTCATGGACAGGTAGAGAAAGACCACGATGTTGTAGGTCTCTAAGGAACGGAAGGTCGCGGCCTTGCGCAGCCGGGCCAACTGGGTGATGTCGCGCACGGCAAGCACGGTGATGAGGGCCGAGTCTTTGATGATGGCCACCAGATCGTTGCCCAAAGGCGGCAAAATGCGGCGAATGGCTTGAGGCAAAATGACCAATCGCATGGCCTGCCAGTAGTTCATCCCCAACGACAGCGCGGCTTCCATCTGGCCCTTGCCGATGGATTCGATGCCGGCCCGAAACACCTCGGCCTCGAACGCGGCGTATCCCATGGCCAGCGCGATGATGGCCCGCATCTCCAGCGACACGCTGCGGATGCTGGCTTGGGCCAGGCTGCGAAACAGGCCGGCCAAAAAAGTGCCTTCTGCCCACGAAAGGCCCCACGCGCCAATGGCCTTGAGCAAGTTGACAATCTCGGCCACCCCTACAAAGGCCACATACAAAATCAGCACGATCATGGGGATGCCGCGCATGATCTGGACATAAAAAGTGGCCAGATTGTAGATGATGGGATTCTTCGAAGTGCGGGCCAGGCCAATGATCAGGCCCAGCACAACAGCCAACCCATACGCGCTCAAGGCCACCCGCAAAGTGACCTTGACCCCCGGCAATAAAAAGAGGAACGTCTCGCGGTAGTTGGGGTCGGCCAAAATGAGGTAGAACATAAGGACGCCCAGGGCCACGGTCAAATAGGCCCACAACGGTTGGGCCGCCAACCGCGCACGCCACGACGGACGGCGCGCGGTGGGTGAGGTGACGGCGGGGGAAGAAGAGAGCGCCACGGGGTTCCTCCAAGCCAGGGATAGGACGACCGCGGGGCAAAAAGCCGCCCCGCGGCATCCACGTGTCGAAGGAAGAGCCCACGCACCCCGGCTGCGGAGCGCGTGGGCTCGGGCCTCACCGCGTTACGGCGTCAAGCCCCACTTCTTGTTGAGTTGCTCCAGCGTGCCGTCTTCCATCATGGACTTCAGCGCCGCGTTCCAGGGCTCGATGAGGTCACTGCCCGGCGGGAACACGAAGGCCAGTTCTTCGTCCGAGGTCAGTTGGCCCAAGATCTTCAACTTGCCCTCGTTCTCCTCCACATAGCCTTGGCCGGTGATGGTGTCCACCACCACGCCATCCACATCGCCCGAGAGCAAGGCCAAGAACGCCGCGTCAAACGTCTCGAAGGACTTGACCCGCTCCTCGCCGAAGTGCTCCTTGGCCACGATTTCGTTGGTGGTGCCGATTTGGGTGCCCACCAATTTGGATTCGTCGGCCTTGAAGGCCTCGACGTCGGCCTTGCCACACTCACTGCGCACCACCAACACCTGCCCGACGGTCACATAGGGGATGGAAAAGTCCACCACCTTGTCCCGCTCTTCGGTGTAGGTCACGCCGTCGGCCAGCACATCATACTCACCCGCGGCCATGGCCTCGAAGATGCCATCCCAGGCGGCTTCTTTGAACTCGGGCACGCAGTTGATGCGCTTGCAGATCTCGCGTACCGCGTCATAGTCCCAGCCCTTGGCCTCACCGGTCTCCTCGTCGATGAAGTTGAAGGGCGGGTACGCGTTCTCCACGGCCACGGTGACCACCCGGCCGCCCAGGTCAGGCAAACCGCCTTCGGCCTGCGCGGCCTCTTCGGTCGCGGGGGCTTCGGTCGCCTCGGCAGATTGTTGGCCGCCGCAGGCCGCCAACGCCAAGGCCAGCACGGCCAACAAGGCCAGCACGAGCCAGAAACGAGATTTCATCATCGTTCTCCTCCTTCCAAAGGATGAAGCGGTTGGAAGTTACCCTTATTGTACCGCGAACGGGCCCTTTGGGGTGCGGTTTTTCGCGAATCCGCCGCAGGTGGGCCCAAGGGCGGTATAATTCTGCATGCACGCCCTTTGAGGCGATGGCCGTGCCGAAGTGCTCGTTTCGTTTCCCACCCGCGGAGGTCGGACTATGAACGACTCGTTTCTGTACAACAACCCCTTTGTTTGGCACCCGACACCCGAATATGTCGACCGCGCGCACTTGACCCGTTTCATGCGCCGCCATGGCATCCCCGACTATGCGACGCTAATGCAGCGCTCGACCGACGACATCGCCTGGTTCACCGAGGCCGTGCTGGACTATTTAGGCATCGAGTTCTACGAGCCCTACACCCAAATCGTGGACCTGAGCCGCGGCCCCCAATGGCCCCGCTGGTGCGTGGGCGCGAAGATGAACATCGTGCACAACCTGCTCGACAAATATATGGGCACCGATACCGAAAGTCAGCCCGCGCTGATTTGGGAAGGCGAAGAAGGCGCGACCCGCACCCTGACTTACGGCGACTTATATCGCGAGGTCAACCGAGCCGCGAACGCGCTGCGCAGCCTGGGGCTGGGCAAGGGCGATGCCATCGGGCTCTATATGCCCATGACGCCTGAAATCGTCATCGCGCTGTTGGCCATCGCCAAGATCGGCGGCGTGATCTTGCCCCTGTTTTCGGGCTACGGCGTGGATGCGGTGGTCACCCGTCTCAAAGACGCCGACGCCAAGGCGTTGTTCGTGGCCGACGGCTTCTATCGCCGGGGCAAGGTGGTGCGCATGAAACCCGTGGCCGATGCCGCCGCGGAGCAAGTCCCCACCCTCAAGCACCTCATCGTGCACCGCCGCGTCGGCCTGGACGACACCCCCATGACCCCCGACCGGGATGTGTGGTGGCATGATCTCATCCCCCGCCAGAGCGACCAAGCGCCCACCGAGGTCACCGACGCGGAAGACATGCTCATGATCATTTACACCTCGGGCACCACGGGCCGCCCCAAAGGGGCCGTGCACACCCACTGCGGCTTCCCCATCAAGGGCGCGCAAGACATGGCCTTCGGCACCGATGTGCACCCCGGCGACCGCATTTGGTGGATGACCGACATGGGCTGGATGATGGGCCCCTGGTTGGTTTTTGGGACCCTCACCTTGGGCAGCACCATGTTCCTCTACGACGGCGCGCCCGACTACCCCGAAGTGGACCGGGTTTGGGCCATGGTCGAACGCCATCGGCTCACTCACTTGGGGCTTTCGCCCACCTATGTGCGAGCGATCATCCCCCACGGCTTAGAGCCCGTGCGACGCCACGACCTGAGCAGCCTCAAGTTCTTCGCCTCAACGGGCGAGCCGTGGAACCCTGAACCGTGGATGTGGCTGTTCGAAAAGGTGGGCGAGGGCAAACGGCCCATCATCAACTATTCGGGGGGGACGGAGATTTCGGGCGGCATCTTGATGGGGAACCCGCTGCTGCCGTTGAAGCCATGCGCGTTCTCCGCGGCCTGCCCGGGCATGGATGCGGATGTGTTCGACGAGGACGGCCGACCTGTGCGGGAGCAAGTGGGCGAACTGGTCATCAAAAAGCCTTGGATTGGCATGACTCGCGGCTTTTGGAAGGACCCCGACCGCTACATCCAAACCTATTGGAGCCGTTGGCCCGATGTGTGGGTGCACGGCGATTTCGCGTTCATTGACAAGGATGGCCAATGGTACATCTTGGGCCGTTCTGACGACACCATCAAGGTGGCGGGCAAACGTCTGGGCCCGGCCGAGGTCGAGTCCATTGTGGTGGAACACCCCGCGGTAGTCGAGGCCGCGGCCATTGGGGTGCCTGACGAGGTCAAGGGCCAGGCCTTGGTGGTGTTTGCGGTGCTCGCACCGGGGCACGAGCCCAGCGACACGCTGCGGGACGAACTGCGGGCCATGGTCGCCCAAGCCATGGGCAAACCTTTGGCGCCCAAGGCCGTGCATTTCGTCGACGACCTGCCCAAGACTCGCAACGCGAAGGTCATGCGTCGCATGATTCGAGCCGCGTATTTGGGCCAAGACCCGGGCGACACTTCCGCGTTGGTCAACCCCGAGGCCGTGGAAGCCATCCGCCGCGCGCGTTGAGGCGCGACCTCGCCGCGTCGTCGGGGCGACCGGCCCGTCGCCCCGGCAGGGGTGCGGCACCGCCCACGGAAGCACCGCGCCAGCCAGGCCCAGCCCCGACCGCGCCTCCTTTTTCCAACGCGCGCCGTCAGGTGGCATATAACCCCGCGCGAATAAAAAAACGAGGCATGGCGTGTGCCATGCCTCGAACGCGCTTCTTCGCGCGGTGCGCGGCCCCGGCGCCCCGGGCCGGTGGGGCCGCGTCTTGCCGCCGTGGGACGCCTGGGCCGCCGGTTACGCGGCCTCAGACGCAGCGGCCGCGAACACCAGGTCCTCCAACATATCCGCCAGCGCGTGTTCCAACACCCAAACCACAAAGGCGACCGTGGCCGCGCCCAAGAAGAAGCCCTGCATGAGCCCTTGCAGCGTCGCGAAGGGCACCGGCGGGGCCATATGCACCACCATGGTCAGCAGCCCCGTGAAGGCCAGCAAACGATAGAACCACGCGCGGCGGGGCGAGAGCATCGCCAGCCAGGCCTGCCACAACGCCAACCAGGTGGTCACCGAGGCCATGTTGACCCGCTGCCCCAGCCGGGCCTGGGCCTCATCTTGGCTGATGCGCCCCGTGTGCCAACCGCGCAGCAGGGCCAGCGCCCAAAGGCTGTCGGCCAGCACGTCATGGCCCAGCAACCAGAACCCCAGCAACCCGATGACGAAGGCACTTTCGGCCGGCAGCAGACCCACGAACAACGCCGGCACCCACCAACTCAAGGCCAAAATGCCCACCAGCAAGGCCAAAAGAAGCCACCATAGTTTACGCATCGCTCACCTCCTTACGATTCGGGCGTCGGTTGCGGGGTCAAAGTGGGCAAAGGC
Source organism: uncultured Anaerolineaceae bacterium (assembly GCA_964446575.1). Lineage (GTDB taxonomy): Bacteria > Chloroflexota > Anaerolineae > Anaerolineales > DRMV01 > JAADEN01. The sequence continues at coordinate 11,973 of CAYUOX010000062.1, forward strand.
GCTTGCTCCCCTTCCACATGCTCCCGCTGGATCAACGTGGTGTGCAACACGCTGTACAGATCCGGCGAGAAGGGGTGAGTGTAGTCCAGGGTCACCGCGACCACATCGCCCGGCTGGAGTTGCTCGGTCCCGGTCTTCAGTTGAATCACCACCTGGGCCACCGAGAAGGGCGCCAAGGTCACATCCGTGGGCACGTCGATCAGTTGATAGCCGGCCTCCTCGCTCCCCTCGCCGGGGGTGAAGACCAGCGAGTGCCGCACCACCTGCAACGGCACACCGCCGGGGTTGGAGACCAGATAGACCAGCGCGTGCTGCTCCTTATCGTACAGCGAGCCCACGATGACAGGCGAGGCTGGGGTGTTCTGCACGAGCACCGACGCGCGCTCAAAAGCGAAGAACGCGCCAGTGCCATAGCCCAACACCAACCCCACCACGGCAACCAGCAACAGTCGCCACCAACGCATGATTCCACCTCCTGCGCTCAAGATGGTTGGGATGTATGGTTTAGTATGGGGCGCTGCTGTAAGAAAGGGATACAAGGGTTGTTAACAGGCCGTTAGAGAGCAGCGTATATCAACAGGAGATATCGATACATCGCGTGATAACCGTGTCAGATGGGCGGAAAATGGACCCGAGGCCGGGCAGCGCCTTACGGCCGATGGCGCCCTCTTCGCCCGCACGAGCAGGAATGGCTCAGGCCAGCCCCTCGAAACACCCAGCAAGAGGGGCCTGGCCGCCCGCGGCGGGCTGAGGAAGTATAATGAGGAGGCATTCGTTGTTCGGTGGGCTGCACCATGAAGATTGCCCTACATCCCAATCTGAACCAACCCCAGCGGCTGCAACGCTGCCATTGGCCCGCTTGTGGCGCGGCGTGTTGTTTTCAAGGCGTGTGGGTCGACGAGGTGGAAATCGCCGACATTCTCGCCCACGCGGCCCTGATTCGACCCCATATGCGCGCGGAAGACCAAGAGGTCGCGTGGTTCGAAGACCGGCGAGAGCCCGATCCGCATGCGCTAAGCGGCTGGGTGCGCCCCACGCGTGTGCGTCCGGATCCGCAGCACTATCGCGGTACGCGCTGCATCTTCTTGCGCGCGGATTTCAAATGTGCGCTGCAAGTCGCCGCCGAGGCCCAGGGGCAACACCCTTGGCGTTGGAAGCCCTTCTACTGCATTCTGCATCCCTTGGATTTGGATGACCAAGGGCGCATCATGCTGCCGCCGGTGGAGGAGTTGCTCGCGGAACCTGCGGCATGCGTGCGTCCTGCGGCCGAGGCTCGGCCCCCGCGCGAGATCTTTGCCGAGGAATTGACTTACTTGGCAGGCCCCACGCCCCCCGATGCGTAACCCGCGCTGCCTGACGCGACACGGCGGGGCTTTGCCCCGCCGTATCCATGCCCTAAGGTCACACCGCTTTTTTGCCGCTGTTGTCGGGGGGCCAACGGTCGACCTTGGTGGCTCGGGCTACCAAATCGCGCGTTCGATTGATCAATTTCGGCCGCACTTGTCCGTACAACACATGGGCCATGGCCGGAAGGTTGATTTCCTCATTTTTGCCCAGGCCCTCGCGCACCCGGGTCACCAGCCACAAATCGCACCAGTTGATGAAGCGGTTCATGTCGTCCAAACCGGTGCGCAGCCGCACGGGATAGTCCCACAGGCGTTTGTCTTTGTCATCGTCATCGCCGTTGGCCCGTTGAAAGTCCAGCGCATAGGCGCGAAAAATCTGGTGCGCGACCTCGGTCACGATGTTCTCGGGGACGCGCGCCTTTTTGGCCTTTTCTCGCACCGCCTCGACGATTTCAGAAAAAGTCTTGGTGTGGCCTTGCGCGGCGGCGGCCTTGAGCATCCGATAGAAGAGGAGCACCACTTGCGGGCGGTGCGGTGACGGGGTCATGCGCACCTTGCCCAGCCGAGAGATAATCTGCAAATATTGGCTCACTCGGCTCTGGTCGGCTTGACTGAGGTTTTTATCTGACTCGGGGGTTTGGATGAAGCGTTCGTAGGCCAAGAACTCGTCCAGCGCGTGAATCAAGTTCGAAGCCGTGGTTGCTTGGATGCCAAAGCCGATAACACGCTTGCCCTTGCCGCGCAGGTAATGCACGACATCCACGAAATCGCTATCGCCCGTGCCCAAGATCACGTGAGAGATCTTCGGATCCGCCCCCAATGTGACGGCGTCGATGATCATGCGGGTATCGTTGGGTTTAGACTCGTGGTAGGCCGGCGTGTGGATGAGTTCAAAGCCCAAGGCGAGCAAAGGGGCCTGGTAGTTGTCAAAGCGCACCCAGTTGGCATAGGCCCGCTTCAATGTGATCGGCCCATATTCTTGGAACTTGCGATACACGGCTTCCCAGCGGATGTGGTCGTGCAACGCGTTTTGGGCGCTTAGGTGCAAATTTTCAAAGTCCAAGAAGATGGCCACGTTTTGGGCCGGTAGTGCAGGAAGTAGCGTGGTTTCTGTCATAAAGTAGCCTCCTTTTCAACGAGCCTCACTTCATTTACCACCCCAGCCACGAGCCAACAAATTGAGCAACAATGTCAAGAGCAGGGAGAGCAGCAATGAAGACGCCAGGGGGAAAATGCAGGTGACGGGCCCGCGCTGAACCACGATATCCCCGGGCAAGCGCCCCAACGGCCACCCCCAGCGGCCCAGCGCGTAGAACAGCAGGCCGACGCCAAACAGCAACACCCCCACGGTCATGAGGAAGCGCCCGATGTCAGTCATCGCATCACCTCCCTACAACAAACGCGGGGTTTGGGCCCCAGGCGGGGGCAAACCCAGATGCTCATAGGCCCGCGGGGTCGCCACGCGCCCTTGGGGTGTGCGCTCCAAGAACCCCAAGCGCAGCAAATAGGGCTCGACGACCTCCATCAGCGTATCGGGATCCTCGCTGACAGCCGCGGCCAAGGTGTTGAGCCCCACGGGCCCGCCGCCGAATTTTTGGATCAGCGTGCGCAGCACGAAGCGGTCCACCTCGTCCAGGCCCAGTTCGTCGATGTGCAGCATGGCCAATGCTTGGCGGGCGACCTCCGCGGTGATCACGCCCTGGGCCCGCACTTGGGCATAGTCGCGCACCCGACGCAGCAAACGCAGCGCGATGCGCGGGGTGCCCCGGGACCGCCGTGCGATTTCGGCACCGCCCTCGGCAGTGAGGTGCACCCCCAGCCGTTGCGCGGCCCGCTGCACAATAGCCTCCAGGCTGGCCGTATCGTAGTAGTCCAACCGAAAGACCGCCCCGAACCGGGCCCGCAGCGGCGCGGTGACCAAGGCCAAACGGGTTGTTGCCCCGACCACGGTGAAGCGCGGCAAACGCAAGCGCACCGAACGCGCGGCGGGGCCTTTGCCGATGACGATGTCCAGCGCGAAATCTTCCATGGCCGGGTACAAGACCTCTTCGACGGCCCGGCTCAGGCGATGGATCTCATCGATGAAGAGGATGTCGCCCGCCCGCAAGTTGGTGAGAATGGCGGCTAAGTCACCGGCGCGTTCGATGGCCGGGCCCGAAGTGACCTTGATGTTGACCTCCATTTCGTGGGCCAAGATGTGCGCCAACGTGGTCTTGCCCAGGCCCGGCGGGCCGTAAAACAAGACATGGTCCAGAGGCTCCCCCCGTTGGCGAGCCGCGGCGATGAGGACGGCTAAGTTCTCCCGCACGGCATCTTGGCCAATGAGGTCGTCGAGGCGCCGCGGACGCAAAGCGGGACTTTCGCCCTCGTCTTCAGGGCGGGGCTGGGGCGTTGTGAGGCGTGCATCATGCGCGTTCATACGCCTCTGATTATACAGCATCCCGACCGCGACCATGCCTAAATTGGGCCGTTCGGCGCGCTTTTCAGCGCAATACGCGTCTGGGGTGGCGCCCGGGCAGTCGATGCTCGGCCTCACCTGGGGAGGATTTGGGGCTCAGGCTTTGGGAACGCCGCGGGGCAGGTGCAACGTGAACACCGCGCCCCCTTGGGGATGATTGGCCGCGGTCAAATCGCCGCCATGGGCGCGCGCCAGGCTGCGCGCAATGCTCAAGCCCAAGCCGCTGCCACCGGATGCCCGGTTTCGCGATTTGTCCAGCCGGTAGAAGCGCTCGAAGACCCGCTCTTCTTCGCCGGGCGGCAGCCCGGGCCCCGAATCGTGGACTTGAATGCGCACCTGGTCCGCGTCGGCTGTGGCGACGATCTCGATCTGCCCTCCCGGGGGCGTGTGCCGCAGGGCGTTCCCCAGCAGATTGTGCAAGATTTGCTCCAGGCGGGCGGCGTCGGCCAGCACGATCACGGGTTCGGCGGGCACGCTCACTTGCAACGTGATTTTGCGCTGCTGCGCCGCGGCCCGAAAGCCGTCCACCACGCGGGGCAACCATTCACGGATCTCCAGGGGCTGCTTCTCCAGGGTTAGTTGGCCGGTGTCGGCCAAGGTCAAGGTGCGCAAGTCGTTGACCAGACGCACCAACAGCCGGTTCTGCTCGACCACGGGGGTGAGATTTTCGGGGGTGAGCGCGTAGATACCGTCCTGGAGCGCTTCGAGGTGGGCCTGCTGCACAGCCAAAGGGGTGCGCAGTTCGTGGGCGATGTCGGCCATCAAACGCTGGCGGCTTTCCGCGGCCTGCTGCAGGGCCTCGGCCATGTGATTGAAGGCGCGGGCCAAGGTCACCAACTCTTCGTCGCCCGCTTCAGGCACCCGCACATCCAGATCGCCTTGGGCCAGTTGTCGGGCCGCGGTCGTAAGCGCGTGCACCGGGCGCAAAATGCGGTTGCTCAACGCCCAAGCCAGGCCCGCGGCCAAAGCCAACGCGGTCAACGCGGCAGCCAGCGCGGCCCAATCCAGGCGCTGAAACAGCGCGCGGCTGGAAGCCGCCGCGTGGCCGGCCATGGGGGGCACGAGATAACCCACCACCTGGCCGTCAACCCGCAAAGGCAAGGCCCCGCGACGCTGCTCCTCGGTCCAAATCTGGCCGGCCTGACCGGGTGGGTACAAAATGCGCCCCTGGGCATCGGTCATCATCAGCCCCCCGCGATGGGGCGCGGCACCTGAAGCCGAAGGGCGCATTTGCAGCACTTGCTCAACCCCTTCCCAGGAGTGGTGGGTCGCGTAGTACGATTCCAGCGCCTTGATGGTCTCTTGTAGCCCCCAAGGTCCGCCTTCGGCCACAAAAGCGTGGACTTGGCTTTGGGTGGTCGTGCGCAAAATCAGCACCACCACGGCAATGCCCATCATCGCGGTCAGCAACAGCGCGAAGAACAGTTTACGCCGCATGACAACCCCTCACCGCTTGGCGTTGGTCGTGGGCTCGGGCCGCCGAAAGCGATAGCCCACGCCAAAGACGGTCTCGATGTAGCGGGGATGCTTCGGATCGGGCTCCAACTTGGCCCGCAAATTTTTGATGTGCGCATCGACCGTGCGCTCATAGCCCACGAAGGGCGAGTCTTGGATGGCTTGCAACAATTGCTCGCGGGTGAACGCGCGGCCGGGCTGCCGGGCCAAGGCCACCAACAGGCGAAATTCTGTTGGCGTGAGGTGGATCGGCTGTCCCGCCCGGGTGACTGTGTGCGCGTCCAGGTCGATGTCCACATCGTCCACCCGGATGTGTCGTGGTGCGGGCGGCGCTTGCGCCCGGCGCAGCACCGCGCGCACCCGCGCGACCAAAACCCGCGGGCTAAAGGGCTTGGTCACATAATCGTCCGCGCCCAGTTCCAGGCCCACCAACTGGTCGGCTTCGTCCACCCGTGCGGTGATCATGATGATGGGCGTGTTCCCCGCGCGGCGGATGGCGCGCGCCACATCCAAGCCATCCATGCCGGGCAAGTTCAAATCCAATAGCACCACGTCCGGCCGCTCCCGATAGAACAGATCCAGCCCTGTGTCGCCCCGATGCGCGGTGCGCACTTCAAAACCGGCCTTTTCCAAATAGGCCTGCAGCACCCGGGCCAGTTGCATCTCGTCTTCAATAATGAGCACACGAGCCATGAGGACGTCCTCCGAGCAGGGCCAAGATAGCAGGTGTGCTCTAAGCATACTCAAGGCGGCCGGGAACAACAAGGGCGGGCCGGAAGGAGGCGTCGTCGACCGTGGAACCTCATCCGGCCCGCAGGAGGGGGAAGCGTGGCCTAACTCACGGCATCAGTCCAGAATCGTGCAGGCGTTGGTGGATGTCTTGAAAGGCCTCGGCTTCTTCGGGCGTGATTTGGCCCTGCTCGATCAGAGCCTGCAGCATGAGTTCCAACATGGCATTGGGATCACCGCCGGCCTGCGCTCGGAGTTCGTCCCAGTGGGCCTGCTTGTATTCCTCCAGCACCGTGTGCAAGCGTTGGAACAGATCGGCCTCCTCTTGAGTAAGCACGCCTTGAGCGACAGCATCTTGCAGCATAGCCTGCTGACGGGCGGCCTCATCGCCGGGGTTCACCTCCAACGAGCGCAGATAGTTGATGATGTCCCAGATGTCGTTCTCATCCAACACCGTTCCGTAAGCGGGCATGGCTGTGCCGAAGGCGATCCCACCGTCGTGGATGCGCCAATACAGATACCCATCGCTCATCATCTGCGCGGTGCGGGCAACCGGCGCGGGGGGCGGGTCCAACTGAGCGCCCGCGTCCCCATCGCCCAGGCCCGTGGGGCCGTGACAAGCCGCGCACTGGGTCTGGTAGAGGGACTCGCCGCGCGCGATGGACGCTTCATCCGCGGGAACGGGGTTGGTCAAGTCGGCATACTCGGCCGGCACCGGCTGTTGATGGAAGGTGCGCCACGGATTATCGGGGCCGCGCCCTTCAGGCGGACCGCCCATGCCTTGGCCCTGTCCACCGGCCATATTTTGGCCGTGGCCGTGGCCTTGGCCGTGCCCCTGTGCGGGGCCATGGCCTTGACCTGGGCCGTGGTCTTGGCCTGGCCCCGCCGCGGGGCCATGGCCCATCATCGCGCCTTGGCCCATGCCCGGCGTGGCCGGCGTGCTCAAGGCAGGGTCAGTCCCTTCAGGGGTGGCGGGCTCTTGCACCGCGGCCGTGGCAGGCGCCTCGGTTGCCGACGGGGTCGTTGCCGTCGTACCGCTGCAAGCGGTCAAAGCCCCCGCCAAGATCAGCAGGGCAAACACCGACAACCAGCGGTTTAAGCGTCCAAAAGTCATGGTCTCACCTCCGGGGCGGGATTTTTCCGCCGAATTTCGTGAGCATTGTAAGGAGCACATGTGAAGGAGTTGTGAAGGCCCTGTGCAAAGGCCGTGAAGAACAACAGCGCCCGAGGGGCAAGCCCTCGGGCGCTGAAGACGAGCGCGAGCCACACTGCCGCGCTTATGGCGCGGGATAGACCCGCATCAGCACGGCTTGCACGGCCACCCGGAAGCGATACTCACCTGTACGTTCATCGAAGTTGCGGCAGGTGATGAGGGTAAGCCAAGTACCCCGCGACGACGGCGCTTTGAAGACCCAAACCGCGTCCGACGCCACCACTGCGGCCCGGCGCACTTCGTATTCGTAGACTTGCCCACCGAAGTGAATGCGCACGATGTCGCCCCATCGTAATTGGTTCAACGCCGCGAAGGGGCCAGGCGCGCCCGTGGGCAAGTAGTTGTGCGCGGTGAGCACGGTGTGCCCCTTCCAAGTGGGGAACGTGGTGCTCTGCAGATAGCCGACTTGATCATACAGCCAGGTCACCGCGTCCGGCGTATCGGTGGGGACGCCAACGATGGGCGCCATCACCCCCAGCCGCGGAATTTCCAGCCACAGGCCCGTGTCGGCAAAGGCCACCCTCGCGGGGCGCGGCGGCAGCGGCGTGAAGCGGCCGGGCGCGAAGCCGGTCTTGGGCAGTTGGGCGACGACGCCCTTTGTCCACGAAGGTTTTCCCATTTCTACGCCGGGCCACCATGGTGCAACGATTGCTCGCTTATTGATTGTTCGAATAAGTTTTTTGCATGACGCCAGAACACAAACACCTTACCCATTCTTCCTCCTCTTTGGGGCAAACAGAGCGACTTCATGGTTGAAGATTTGAATATGGGTGTTCAGATGTGCTCATTTCAGAACATTACACCATGTGATATGCAGATTTCGTCACCGAAAAAATTCCATTTCCTCGCCCGGCATTTCCTCATGATAACGCGCTTAGTAGACGAATTAACAAGCACATAGCCTTGCCAAGGAGCGCTATTATCGTACAATTCGCGAGTTTTGAACCAGAAAAAGATTGACCCTTGCACAAATCTGCCTTTTGTGCTATAAAGAAAGCGGCGGCTGTTCCGGGTGCCCCCCTCACTCGGGACGGCCGCCGTCCTTTTGGGGTACAATCGGGGCACCGCGCCATCCTCCGCGGCTCAGCCCCTCGACAAGGAGACTCGCATGGACCCCAAACCCACTCTGGCCGTCATCGGTGGAACTGGCAAAGAAGGACGCGGCCTGGCCTACCGTTGGGCCAAGGCCGGCTATCCCGTCCTCATTGGCTCGCGCTCGCTGGAACGGGCCCAAGCCGCGGCCCAGGTCATCCGCGAACGCGTCGGCCCGCACGCGCGAGTCGAAGGGCGCACCAACGCCGACGCGGCCGCGGCCGGCGACATTGTGGTCTTGGCCGTACCTTACAGCGCGCATCGAGCCACGGCCGAAGCCTTGCGCGCAGCCGTTCAAGGCAAAATCGTGGTCGACGTCACCGTACCCCTGCAGCCTCCGAAGGTCACCAAAGTGCATCTGCCCCCCGCGGGCAGCGCAGCCCTGGAGGCCCAAGAAATCTTCGGACCCAACGTGCACGTCGTCGACGCGTTCCAAAACATTTCGCACCACGTGCTCTGGAGCGACGAGACCCCGGAAATGGACGTGCTGGTCGCGGGCCGCGGCAAGGCCGCCCGCCAAGTGGTCATGCGCCTGGTCGAAGACGCGGGCTTTCGGGCCTGGGACGCGGGCCCCATCGAGAACACCATCGTCATCGAAGGCCTGACCTCGGTGCTGATCTACATCAACAAGCAATACGGCGGCCCCAACGCCGGGGTTCGCATCGTTGGCGTTCACGCGCGTTCGGCATGACCACGCCCCTCACCTTGACCCCGCTGCCGGGCATCCCCGAAGTGCGCCCGGGGGATTCGCTGGCGGCCCTCGTGCAGCAAGGCTTGGCCGCGGCCGGCCTCACCCTGCGCGACCACGACATTCTCGTGGTGGCCCAGAAGATCGTCTCGAAGGCTGAGGGCCGTTTCGTGCGCCTGGAAGACATCACCCCCTCCCCACGCGCGCGGCATCTCGCGCAGCGCACGGGCAAGGATCCCCGCTTGGTCGAACTCGTCCTGCGCGAGAGCCGCGAGGTGCTGCGGGCCGTGCCGGGCGTGCTCATCGTCGAGCACCGCTTGGGCTTCGTTTGCGCCAACGCGGGCATCGATCGCTCCAACGTCCCGCAGCAGGGCAAACCCGGCGAGTGGGTGTTGCTCTTGCCCCGCGACCCCGACGCCAGCGCGGCCCGCTTGCGCGCGGCCCTGGAAGCGGCCACAGGCGCGCGCGTCGGCGTCTTGATCATCGACTCCCACGGTCGGGCCTGGCGCCTGGGCACGGTGGGCACCGCCATTGGCTTAGCGGGCCTGCCCGCGTTGGTCGATCTGCGCGGGCGAACCGACCGGCAAGGCTATGTCCTCCAAGTGACCCAAGTCGCGGTGGCCGACGAACTCGCGGCCGCGGCTTCGCTGATGATGGGCCAAGCCGCGGAAGGCACGCCCATCGTGCACGTGCGGGGCTTTCCCTATGCCCTGGGCGAAGGGCGCTTGGCCGACCTGCTACGGCCGCGAGAGCGCGATCTCTTTCGCTGACGGAGGCACCCCATGCACAACCGCCGCGGCAGGATGCATCGGTGGTGGGCGCTGCTTGTCGTGGTGTTGGTGGGTGGAACGCTCCGCGTGGGCCTGGCGCACGCAGCCGGGCCGTTCGCGGAGCCTTCTCCCCATCCCCCCCTCAATGAGCCCGAGGCAGAAAACCAAGTGCCGCCCGCGGTGTGCGCGGAAGTGCGTCGCTTGCACCGTCTGGCGCTTCGCCTGACCCGGCTCGACCCAGCCCAAGCCGACGCGTTGGCCCGCAGCCTGGGATATTCGCCCCAGGCCAGCGCGGGGTTGATGTGCGCGCCGCTGAGCGTGTATGTGCTGCGGCAAGTCGGCCTCGCACCGCCCAGTGAGCAGCCTGCCGCGTATTGGCTGTTGGACCCGCAACGAGAACGCGACAAGGTGCAGCGCCTGTTCGGCCAGGGGTTCTTGCACGACCTGCTCACCGGCCTGCCCTCACGGCTGGACTTCCGGTCCCGCCCCTTCATCCCCGGCGATGTGCTGTACTTTTATTCGGGTTCATGGGGCACGTTTTCGCACATGATGGTGGTGACCTATGTCGACCGGGCCGGCCGGGCTTATGGGCTGAGCAACCTCAACACCCCGCGGGGCTACATTGTGCGCGAGGTCATGCTCTATGACCCGGCTCGGCCCGGCGTCGGCCAGTTGGCACGCTGGAACGACCCCCGGTGGGCCTGGTTGGGGCTCACCGGGTTCGGCGGGGTCGAAGTGTGGCGGCCTGTGCGTTGGGCCCCTTATGCCAGCGGGTTGGGCCGGGGCGCGTGCGCGGAACCGCCCGCGCCCGGCCTCTGGCTGTGGGATGTGGCTACGGAGGCGCAAGCCGCGGAATAAGCCCCTTACGCTTCCACCGGGCCCAACACGCGCGCTTTGAACCACGGAATGAGCAGCAGGGCCAGCAACACCAGCGACAGCAACGCGCCCCGCAGCCACTCCGACGCGCCTGAAGCGCCGGCCTGCTGGCGGTCGATGAACACCAGGAACATGACCACCGCGGTCATGAGCGCCGCGGTCACGCCGGCGTACCAGCCCGCGGGGTGCCGCGCGGCCAGCAAGCCAATGGCCACGATGAACAGCGCGGTGGACGCGTACAGCACGTAGCCGCCCAAGAACAGTTCCGGATGGCTATAGCGCGGGTCGAAATAGGGCGCGCTGGGGTTGTGCATGAAGTAGCGCACTCCATGTTGCGCGTTCATGTAGACCATGCCCGCGGTGATGCCGAGCCAACCGAACACCACCACTTGGGCGATTTTGGTCTTCACATCGCCTTGCTCCAGCAGCAACATCACGAAGTAGGCGATCAAGCCCAAAAGCATGATGGTCATGGCCGGCGCCATGCCTGCCGCGGCGTTCTTGCCCCCGCCGGGCTGACGCACGACCAATACCATCCACGGGATGACGAACGACAGGCCGCCGATCGCGGGCAAAGCCAACAAAGCCAGCGCCAAGGGCCGCGCCCACGGTTTGCCCGCGTAGATGTCCTTGGCGATGACGACCAAGGCCGCGCCCGCGAACACGAACAGCGCCATCCAGACGTGGAACGTGACCGTCAGGATGGGCACTGGCGTATCCCAAACGCCGTCGGGCTCGGCAACTTGCCACACTTCGCGCAGGGCCTTGAGGCAGGGGTTCAACGTGTCCAGCGTCTTAAAGGGGGCCACGAACATGAGAAACAGGCCCATGGCCACCGCGACGAGGGCCAAGATGGTCCGTTGGGTGGGGGTGGTCTTACCGGTCATGTCCAACCTCCTCCAGGGTGAAAGGGATCGCGAAGGGCGATGGTATAATGCTTGTAACACACCCTACGCGGGGCCACCGGGTTCAAGTCGGCGGCAACTCCGAGGTACAGTAGGGACAACGCGTGGCCCGAATCGGAATCGTGGAGTAGCAATATGGGCACGTTTTGGTCGTGGGTTCGGCTGGGGTGGGAGCCTCAGGCTCGCGCTGCCAGCGCTGCACGCCCCGCACCAGCAAGAACACCGCAAACGCGATGATGAGGAAGTACACCACCGCGTTGATGAACAAGCCGTAGTTCAGAGTGACTGCACCCGCGGCTTGCGCCTCAGCCAACGACGGGTACGGTGGCGGTGGCGTACCAGCCCGCAGCACGACGAACAGGTTGGTGAAATCCACCCCACCCAGCAGCAACCCCACGGGCGGCATGAGGATGTCATTGACCAAGGATTTCACGATGGCCCCAAACGCCGCGCCCAAAATGATGCCAACAGCCATGTCCAACACGTTGCCACGCATGACAAAGTCTTTAAAATCTTGCCCCATAACGTCCGCTCCTGATTCCGACGGCCCCCGAGGGATATCCGCCTTTTCTTTCAGTATACGCATCCCGCATCCCATTGTCTTTGAAGTTTGGCAAATACCATGAACACTTCGCCCTCCTTAGAAGCCCTTTTGCGGCAAAATTCGGTGTTCCAACTGTTAGACCCGTCCGACCACGAAACCCTGATTCGCGCGGCCCGCGAGGTCACCCTGGAAAAAGGCGCGCTGCTCTGCCACCAGGGCGAAGTATGGCCTCGCGCAGGGTTGCTGGCCTCGGGCGCGGCTCAATGGAGCCTGGTCTCGCCCGCGGGCCGACGTCAGGTCGTCTTTCGGCTCACCGCGGGGGAAGCCATCTGGGGCCACAGTTTGTTCGACGACCGGCCCATGCCCGCGTCGTTGGAGATCATCGCACCCGCGCAGGTGTATTGGTGGCCCCGCGAAGTCATCATGCCAGTGCTCTCCCGCCGCGTCGAGGTGGTGTGGGCGGTGACTCGCGAGATGGTCGATTGGATGCGCCGGGTGCGCGAGGTCATCTACAGCCTGGCCTTCCACTCGGTGGCCCACCGCGTCGCGCGCCTGCTGCTGGAGCACTACCCGCCGTGCGAGGGGCGGCCGGTGCCACGACACCTCACGCTGGACGAGATGGCCGCCATGGTGGGCACCAGCCGCGAGTTCGTCAGCCGCGTCTTACAGCGCTTGGCGCGTGAGGGTGTGCTGCAAGTGCGCCGCCGTCATTTGGTCTTCACCGACCGACGCCGTCTGGAACAACTGGCCCGAGGAGGTTGAAGCCGCATGCCCGTCCCAACGCCCTCATCGCCCACGGCTCGACTGATCTGGGCGTGGGCCGAGCCCTTTTTCTGGCCACGCGGGCCGCGCGCGGTGTTGCTCGTTCACGGCTTCACCGCGACGCCGCAAGAAATGCGCTTCTTGGGCGAGCACCTGGCCGCGCGCGGCTATACAGTATTGGGCGTCCGCCTGGCCGGTCATGCCACCCAAGTACAAGACATGGCCCGCACCACCTGGCGCGATTGGGCCGCTTCGGTCGAAGACGGCTGGCATATGCTGCGCAGCGCGGGCTATGAGACCATCGCGGTGGTCGGCCTGTCGTTGGGCGGCGCGCTGGCCCTCTACCACGCCGCGCGGTTCCCCGTAGCCGCGGTAGGGGTGTTGGCCGCGCCCTATCGTCTGCCCTCGCACCCCTTGATGCCCCTGCTGCCCCTGCTGCACTGGATCATGCCTTACTGGTCCAAGCGCTTCTGGCGCCCGCCCATGGTCGACCCTGTGCGGCTGCCCGAAGTTCATTTGAGTTATCCGGCCTATCCGACCCGTAGCCTGCTGACCTTTCGGGCATTCTTGACGCACCTACACGGCTTGTTGAGCCGCGTGACCGCGCCCGCGCTGTTCGTCTATGCGACCGGCGACTCGGTCGTGCCCGTTTCCCATATGGAACACTATGCCCAGGCCATTGCCTCAACCCACAAAGAGACCGTGTTGCAACGGGTCAATCGGCATGTCATCACCTTGGGCGCGAATCGTGAGGAAGTCTTTCGGGCCGTGGGCGATTTTTTAGACCGCGTGCTGCCCCGGCCCCGCCCGGAGGCGCATCCCCCCGACCTCGAGGCTTGACATGAACCGCGACCTGCTCTTAATGACGCTCTCGTTGCTGGCGTGGGGCGTGGGCGATGGGCTGTTCTATCACTTTCAGCCCCTCTATTTGGCCCAATTGGGCGCATCGCCGCAAGGAATTGGCCGGGTGTTGGGCGTAGCCGGTGCGCTAATGACGGTGGTGCATTTGCCCGTAGGCCGTTTGGTGGACCGGTGGGGCCCGCACCGCCTGTTGGCCGCGGGGTGGATGGTAGGCACGTTGGGGGCTGTGGCCATGGCCGCCGCGCGCACGCTGCCGCTGTTCGTGGTCGGGTTGTGGCTCTATCACGCGGCCCTGTTCGTGATGGTGCCTCTGCAGGCCTACTTGAGCCTGGTGCGCGGGCGCTTGTCGCTGACCCGGGTGCTCACCCTCACCTCAGCCGCGTTCAACTTAGGCACGGTGTTGGGGCCCTGGCTGGGCGGGCGCATCGCGGCCCTATGGGGCTTGCCCCGGGTGTACGCGCTGGCCGCGGCCCTGTTTACGCTATCGACCGCGCTGGTGCTGCGCACCCGCCCTCACCCATGGAACGACGGAAAACACGCTTCGGCCGCGGCGCGCGCGTCCCTCTCACAAGCGCTGCGACAACTGCCCGGGCCGGTGTGGGCCTGGGTGCTGTGGATTCTGGTCGTCTTCGTGTTGGTGACGGTGCCGCAGCCCTTGCTGCCCAACTTTCTGACCACGCACCGAGGGGTGTCATTGCCGCGCATTGGCGAACTGGGCACCCTGTACGCGTTGGGCGCGACCGCGTCCAACGCGCTGTTGGGCGGGCTGAGCGCCCGCTGGGGGCTGAGCCTGGCGCTGGCCGGCCAAGTGGCCGCCGCGGGGATGGTGTGGTGGGGCCAAGGCATGAACGCCTATCGGGCCGCGTATTTTCTCTTCGGTGGGCTGCGGGCTACCCGCCCGCTGGCGCACGCCCAAGCCCAAGCGCTCGCGCCGGCCGGGCAGCGTGGCTTGACCTATGGCCTGATCGAGACCGTGGTCGGGCTTTCGCTCACCGTGGCCGCGCCACTGGCCGGTTGGCTCTATGCCCAACAGCCGGCCCTGCTTTTTCTCATGCCCCTGCTGGGCTTGGCCTTGCTGCCCCTGGGCTGGTGGCTGAGCCGTAGCCCAAGGCCTACTTCCGCGTCACCGTGAACGCGTCGATCACCCCGTGCTTCAGCGTGTGCATCTCAAAGCGCAGTTCGTGCGCGTCGGCCCAGACGAACAGCGCGCCATAGTCCTCGTTGAAGCGAAAGATGCTGCCGGCCACCACCGTCTTGAACTCATACAGACTGGGGTAGCCCCCCACGCCGTTGACCACATAATAAATACCATCGCGCTCGATGCGTTCATACGTGTGGTCGTGGCCGGCCAGCACCACATCTGCGCCCCAGGCCGCATAGGGCCATTGCAGCCGCTTTTGCGATCCATGATGCCCCGACGAAAAAGGCGCGTGATGGAGCACCACAATCTGCCACGGCGTGGTCGACGCGGCCAGCCCGGCTTGCAGCCACTGGGCTTGTTTAGATTCTGCGGTCGTGCCGTCAGGCTCCTGCCAGTTGCTATCCAGGACGAAAAAGTGCACGGGCCCGCGCACGAAATCGTAATAACGGCCATTGCCAGGCAAGTACGTGATCTTCTCCAGCGCGGGCAACTTCTTGCGATGATAGCCCCAGTCATGATTGCCCCACGCGGGGAAGAACGCGCCTCGGGCCAGATAATCGCCGAAATACGCGGCCACATTCGCGTCCCAGGTGTCCAGGCTGCCGTTGGGGTAGTTGTTGTCGCCCACAGTGACGATGAAGTCGGGCGCGGCCCGGTGTACCAAATCGGCCACGGCCTCCAACGCGGGGCCCGCATAGCCAAAGTCGCCGATGACCGCGAAGAAGACCGGCGCATAGGCCTCGGTGGGCGTGGGCGCCACAGTGGCCGTGGGACTGGGCTGCGGTGAAGGCGTAGGCGTCACTGGCGGCGTAGGGGGCGCGGTCGCGGACGCGGCCACCACCGTGTACACGGCCGCAGGGGGAGCCGTCGCCGTGGGCGCGGCCCGCTGACAGCCCACCAACCACAACACCATCCACAAACCAAGCCACATCTTCCGTCGCATCATGTCGCTCCTCTCGGCAGAATGCACGGCCAACGGCTGGGCCATTATACCCGCCTCGGTTGCGGGTGACCATCTTCACATTCTCGCGGCGGCCCGCCCGCGGATGCGTTCCCCAATGGTAGAATGCCGGGCATGGCCAAGATCTGGAACGTCCTTCGATGCGCGCTGCTCATCGGCTGGTTGGCGTTCGTCAGCAGCGGGTGCACCCAAGCCGCCACCCCGTCTCCCCTGGGCGCGTGGAGCGTGCAATGGTGGACCGACTTTCACGAGCCCGGGCCTTGGCAACCGGGCGGCGGGCCTGGCACCATCGCCTCATATAGCCCCGATGGGTACCGCCTGGCCAGCGTCATGCCCGGCGTGGCGGTGTGGAGTTTGCACCCCACCGCGTACGAACAAATTCGCTTAGCCGCGCACTTAGAAGCCGACCCCACCCCGGTCACCGCGCGCGGCGCGTATGGCCTGGTGTGCGGCTATCAGAGCCCCCAGCAGATGATCGTCTTCGCGCTGGGCAGCGACGGCACCTATGCGGTTTGGCAGGTAACGCCCAAAGGCACGCGACCGCTGCACACCACCGCGGCCGAAGCCCCGGCGTTTCGTGGCCATCCCGCGGTGCGCGCGGCCCCGCAAAGCAACCGGATGATGGTAGAATGCCGGGACACGGGCTTGCGCTTGTGGGTCAACGGCCATTTACTCCTGGCCACCGAGACCCCCGGGCCCAAAGGGCAGGTCGGCATGTGGGTGCGCACCCCCGCCAACGGCGCCTTTGCCTCGTGGGGCGGTGTCTTCCACGACCTCACCCTTTGGACCTGGCAGCGGCCCTAACCCCCACCACGAGGGATGTCCCATGAATCACCGCCTTCATTGGATGTTGGCCCTGGCCCTGCTGCTGAGTTTGTCGGCCTGCACCGCGCCCACGGCCCCACCGACCCCTTCCCCCACGCCGCGGGTGTTGCTCACCCTACCGCTACCCACTCCAGTACCACCCACGCCCACGCCAACCCCCACACCCATCCCGGCCGAGCGCATTCTTTTCCAAGATGACTTCTCAGACCCCAACAGCGGCTGGACGCGCTTCAAGGCCGAATGGGGCATTAGCGACTATATCAACGGCCGCTACCGCATCGGCGTGGGGCTGGCCTACACCGACTTGTGGGCCAACCCGGGCCTGGACTTCGACGATGTGCGCATCGAAGTGGATGCGCAAGCCGTTGCAGGGTCGGAATACAACAGTTTTGGCGTGATCTGCCGCTATCAAGACGACCAGAACTTCTATTTCTTCATTCTGAGCAACGCGGGCTATTACGCCATTATCAAGATGGTCGATGGCGAGCAATATCAACTCACCCCCGAGCGTCAATTGGCTGTGCGTGGCATCATTCGGCCGGGCAGCCAAGTCAACCGGGTGCAAGCCGAGTGCGTGGGTGACCACCTGCGGCTCTATGCCAACGGGCATCTTTTGGCAGAGGTGCAAGACGACACCTTTCGCCATGGCGATGTGGGGCTGATCGCGGGTGCGTTCACCGATGCCGGCGTCATCGTCGAGTTCGACAATTTTGTCGTTCTGCGGCCCGAAGCCGACGCGCGCTGAGCGCGTGCAAAATACCACCCTGGCTGGCGAAAGGCTTTACCCATTTCAGGGGGATGCCCTCCGGGCAGGGCCGGCCGCGCGCGGGTCTGACAACTCGTGTTACAATCGCGGCACGACGCGACGAGGCACGACGCGCCTCGCGAGGGGTTGCTTATGGATCCGCACCGGCGTCGGCGCTGGCTCTTCTTTTTCCTCAGCATCGGCGTGGGGCTGGCCGCGGGGTTGTATTACGGCTGGGTCGTGCGCCCCGTGCGCTATGTCGACACCAGCCCCGACACCCTGCGCCAAGACTACAAGACCGACTTCGTGCTCATGGTGGCCGAGGCCTGGCAAGGCACGGGCGACATCGACATGGCGCGGCACTATTTGGCCTTGCTGGGTGGTGATCCGCGCGCCCAGGTCGAGCAAGCCTTGCAATACGCGGCCCAAGTCGGTTACGGTCCGGCCGACCTGCACCGTATGCGCAGCCTGCTGCAGGCCCTCCAACAGGCGCTGGCCACCGAGGAGGCCCAGCCATGACCCGCGCTCGCGCCGCCCGCCGCAGCGGCCCGCGTCCTCGGGCTCGGCCTCCGCGGCGAGGTAACGGCTATTTGCTGACCGGCTTGCTCCTGGGCGTGGGTTTGGGGCTGTTGGTGGCGTGGGTGTTGGCCCCCGTGCGCTATGTCGACACCACGCCTGACCGCCTGCGCGCGGACTTCAAAGACGCGTATCGCGCGCTCATCGCGCTGGCCTATCAAGGCAACCCCGACCTGGTGCGGGCCCAGGCGCGCTTGGCCCTATTGGGGGACCCCAACCCCGCGCAAGCCCTGGCCGTGCAGGCCCAACACGCCCAAACGCGCGGTGCGCGCACCTACGAAATCGAGGCCCTACAGCGCCTGGCCGCGGACCTGAGCCGCGCGGCCGGTGCCGGCGTCGCGCTTTCGCCAGCCCGGCCGGCCAACGCGGAGCCTTCCCCCACCCCCACCCCAACCACGGCGACCCTGCCCGCCGCGGCCCCGCCCACCGTGGCCGCGGTGCGCACCCCCACCCCCACCCCTTCGCCGCGCCCGACCGTGGTGGTCGAGGCCACGGCCACGCCGGCCCTCTTCTTCCGCGTGTTCAAGAAAGAGATGGTGTGCGATCCTGCGCAGCCCGGCCTGGTGCGGGTCGAAGTGTACGACGCGGAGGTTCAACCCCTGCCCGGCGTGGCCATCGTCGTGCTCGGGCCCCAAGGCGAGCAGGTCATCTACACAGGCCTGCAGCCCGAGCGCGGGCTGGGCTATGCCGACTTCATCATGGACGCGGGCGCCACGTATCGGGTGCGGGTGCAAAGCGGCAGCGAAACCGCGGACGGGCTGGGCGCGGTCACTTGCCGGGGCGACCAAGGAGAAACGTATGCCGGCGGCTGGCAGGTGATTTTCACCGCGCGGCCCACACCGTAAACGCGAGGTCCTCATGCAGTGGTGGGAGAGTTTCGGCTTAGGCCTCTCGGCCGCACTGATGCCGGGCGCGCTCCAGGCGTTCTTCTTCGCGCAGGCCGTGCAGCGTGGCTGGCGCGGGGCTTGGTATTTGGCCTTTACGCCGGTGGTGAGCGATGGGCCGGTGGTCGCGTTCACCTTGTGGGCGCTGGGGCGGTTGCCCACCGCGTGGCTGGCAGGGCTGCGCTGGGTGGGCGCGGCGTTTTTGCTGTGGGTGGCCTGGCGGCTATGGCATACGGCCACGGCCACCACCGCGGCCTCCGCGTCCACCGCGCAGGTGCGCACCTTGGCCCAAGCCGTGAGCATCAACTGGCTCAACCCCAATGTGTACATCTTCTGGGCCACGGTGCTGGGTCCGCCGGTGCTTGCAGCGTGGCGGATGGAACCTTGGGCCGGCGTGCGTTTGGTGGCCGCCTTCTACGCGGCCATTGTCGCGGGCTCGTTGGCCGTGCTGTTCGTGTTCAGCCGAGCCCACGGCCTTGCGCCTGCGTGGCGGGCGCGGCTCACCCGGCTGAGTGCGGGGCTCATGGCCCTGTTCGCGGCGCTGCTGGCCTTCGGATAGCGCCTCGCGGCACTGTCCTCGCGTGCGGTCGCGCGGCCTCATCCTTGAGCCCCATGGTCGGCCGCGGCCTTGGGCGCGTCGTCTTCCGAGGACGTTGCGCCTTGCATCTCGGCCAACAACTGCCGGGCCCGGTCCAGGCGGATGGCCCCTTCGGCGACCATCTGCTGCGCGATGCGCTGCGCCAATTCGCCCGTGGCCCCCGCGGCCATAGCGATTTGCCGCGCGTGCAGGCGCATATGCCCTCGTTGGATGCCCTCGGTGGCCAAGGCCCGCAGCGCGGCCAGGTTCTGCGCCAGACCTACTGCGACCACGATTTCGGCCAATTCGCGCGCGGTGGTGACCCCCATCAGTTGCAGCGCCGCGCGCGCGCCAGGGTGCGCGCGGGTGGCCCCCCCCACGATGCCCACGGCCAAAGGCATCTCTAAAGTCCCCACCAGCGCGCCGTCGGCATCGACCTCCCAAGTCGACAACGAGGTATAACGGCCATGCCGCGCGGCATACGCATGCGCGCCGGCTTCGACCGCGCGCCAATCGTTGCCCGTGGCAATAAGCACCGCGTCAATGCCGTTCATGATGCCTTTGTTGTGCGTCGCGGCGCGATAAGGGTCGGCGGCGGCAAAGGCCCACGCGGCCACAATGCCATCGCGCACCGCTTGACCCGAAAACCCCCGAAACGCCAACGCATCCGCGGGGATGCGCACCCACGCGCGCGCCAGCCGCCGATCGGCCAAATTGGACAAAATGCGCAGCACGGCCCGCCCGGAGGTCAAATCCTCTAAATGCGGCGCCAAATGCTCGCACGCGGTGTTGACCGCGTTCGCGCCCATGGCGTCGCGCACGTCGTAGATCAAATGCACCACCAAAAAGGTCCCCAGCGCCGGATGCGTCAACACCCGCACCTCCAAATCGCGCGGGCCGCCGCCCAGGCGTTCCAACAGCGGGTCCAGCCCCTGCAGCCGGGCCAGCAGTTCGTCTTTGGCCTCCAAAACACGCAGCCGGGCCGCGTAGGGGTCGGGCACATCCACCAATTGGATTTGGCCGATCATGAGGGGGTCGGTGGCGTGGGCGCGAAAACCACCCCCCGCGCGGGCCAGTTTGGCCATGTATGAGGCACCGGCCACGATGGACGGCTCTTCGACTGCCATGGGCACCAGCACCTCACGGCCGTTGACCACAAAGTTGGTGGCAATGCCCAAGGGCAGGCCATGCACACCGATGACATTTTCGATCATGGTGTCGGCCAGGTCGGGGGTGAGCCCGGCCTCACCCCCCAACGCGGCCAGGGCCTCGGGCGACAGCCATCCTAATTCGACCAACCGCTGCCGCCGCTGGGACCAAGGCAAGTGATAAAAGCCGGGCAGGCGAGAAGTGGGCTGAGGCATGGCGCTTCTCCTGGGGGAAAACTCCGCGCGGGCCCGCGGCGGGCCCATGGCGCGCGCCATTATACCGCGACGAATGCGCCGGCCCGTGGTATACTTTTTGCAAGAGAACACTCTAAAAAATTCCCGAGGTGAGCATGGCCTTTGACCGCTATGGCCGGCGGCTGCATTACTTGCGCATCAGCCTGACCGACCACTGCAACCTGCGTTGCGTCTACTGCATGCCGGAAGACATGACCTTCCGGCCCAACCACGAGTTGATGCAAGACGACGAAATCTTGTTTTTCGTGCGTTTGTTTGCGGATCTGGGGTTCGACAAAATTCGCCTCACCGGCGGCGAGCCCACAGTGCGGGCCGGCGTGGTGGACCTGGTGCGCGGCATTGCGGCGACGCGCGGCATTCGCACGGTCACCATGACCACCAACGGCATCTTGTTGCCCAAATTGGCAGCAGCGTTGGCCCAGGCTGGGCTGCAGCGGGTCAATGTCAGCCTCGACACGTTAGATCCCAAAAAGTTCCGTCGTCTGACCCGCTGGGGTGACCTGGAGGATGTGTTGGAAGGCATTCGGGCTGCGGAAGAGGCGGGTCTGACGCCCATCAAAATTAACGCGGTGGTGGTACGGGGCTATAACGAAGCCGATGTGGTCGATCTGGCCGGGCTGACCTTGACGCGCGATTGGCAAGTGCGCTTCATCGAGATGATGCCCTTCGCGGGCGCGACCGACGTTCAACGCGCGCTGGTGGTCACCACCCACGAGATGATGGCCCAATTGCGCGCGGCTTACGGCGGCCTGGAGCCGGTGGACGGCGGCCGGCTGGACGGCGAAGCGCGGCTGTATCGGCTACCGGGCGCCCGGGGGACGGTGGGCTTCATCTCGACCATCAGCCAGCCCTTTTGCGCGTCGTGCACGCGCGTCCGGCTCACCGCGGACGGCCACTTGCGGCTCTGTTTGCTGCGCGAGCAAGAGGTCGACCTGCTCACGCCCTTGCGCCAGGGCGCGTCGCGTGAGACCCTGCGCCGCATGATCACCGACGCGTTATGGGCCAAGCCGTGGGGGCACGGCCTGGCCCAAGGCGAAATTCCGCTCAACCGCACGATGAGCCAAATTGGGGGCTGAAAAGCCCCGCGGCCTCAAGCCGCCGCGGCAGGGCGATGGCGCAGCGCGGCCTGGGCTGCGGCCAACCGCGCCACCGGCACCCGGAAAGGCGAGCAACTGACGTAGTTCAGGCCGATGAGATGACAAAACTCGATGCTGTCAGGGTCGCCGCCGTGCTCGCCGCAGATGCCCACTTCCAAGTCGGGCCGGGCTTCGCGCCCCTCGCGAACGGCTACACGCATTAGCCGCCCCACCCCCTCCCGGTCGATGGTCTGGAACGGGTTGCGCGGTAGCAATCCCTCTTCAATGTAGTGAGCCAAAAACGAGCGTTCGGCATCGTCACGGCTGAACCCAAAGGTCATTTGCGTCAGGTCGTTGGTACCAAAGGAGAAGAACTCGGCCACGCGCGCAATGTCGCCCGCGGTCAGCGCGGCCCGCGGAATTTCGATCATGGTGCCAAACTTGTATGGGAACGACACCCCTCGCTCGCGCATCACCTGCTGGGCCACCTCCTCCAGCCGCGGTTGAATGAAGTTCAACTCCGCGACATGGCTGACCAAAGGAATCATCACCTCGGGCTTGACCACCACCCCGCGCGCGGCCACATTGGCCGCGGCTTCGAAAATGGCCCGCACCTGCATTTCCACGATTTCGGGCCGCAGCACGCTCAAACGCACGCCCCGCAGCCCCATCATCGGGTTGCTCTCGTGCAACGCCCGCACCCGAGCCAGCAGATGCTCCTTTTCGGCCAAGCCATTGGTCTCGCCCCGGGCCTTGAGGGTGGCAATCTCTTCAACCAACTGCTCCACCGAGGGCAAGAACTCATGCAAAGGCGGGTCGAGCAGGCGAATGATGACCGGGTAGCCGTCCATGGCCTCGAACAGGCCTTCGAACACCCGGCGCTGAAAAGGCAGCAGTTGGTCCAACAGCACACGGCGCTCTTCGTCGCCCTCGGCCAAAATGAAACGCTGGACAATGTCCAACTGTTCGGGCGCGAAGAACATGTGCTCGGTGCGGGCCAGGCCAATGCCTTTGGCGCCATAACGCCGCGCGCGGGCTGCGTCCTCCCGGCTGTCGGCGTTGGCCCACACCTCCAAGCCGCGGGTAGGCCAACCCGGTGGACCCTGGCGCATGTCGGGTCGAGCCGCGATCTCGTCGGCCCAGTCCAGCAGGGTGAGCAGGTCGGTTTGCTCTTCCAGGTCGGGCGCGACGGTGGGCAGTTGGCCCAAGAACACCTCGCCAGTGGCGCCGTCCAGTGAGATCCAATCGCCTTCGCGCACGATGACTTCATCGGCCACCATGCGCCGACGCTTGAGGTCAATGCGCAGGCCGCTCGCGCCCACCACCGCGGGGATGCCGAACTGCCGGGCCACCACCGCGGCGTGGCTTGTCGCGCCACCTTCGCTGGTCAAAATGCCCTGGGACGCGACCATGCCGTGCACATCGTCGGGCTTGGTAAAGGGGCGTACCATGATGACGGGCTCGCCTTCTTCTTTGGCCACCCGCTCCGCGGTGTCGGCATCGAAGTAGACGCGTCCCACCGCGGCCCCTGGCGACGCGGGCACGCCTCGAGCGATGAGGCGCTCTTCGCGGCGGGCCGCTTCGACGGCCTCGGGCGGGAATTGGGGATGCAGCAACGCGTTTACCTGGTCGGGCGTGACCCGCAGCACGGCTTCTTCGCGAGTGATGAGCCCTTCGTGCACCATGTCCACCGCAATTTTGACCGCCGCGCGCGCGGTGCGTTTGCCCGTGCGGGTCTGCAACATCCACAACTTGCCCCGCTCAATGGTGAACTCGATGTCTTGCATGTCACGATAATAGCGTTCCAGCCGATCGACGATGTCCAACAACTGCTGGTAGACCTGGGGCAACTCTTCGGCCATCTTCTGGATGGGGGACGGGGTCCGAATGCCCGCGACCACGTCTTCGCCCTGGGCGTTGAGCAAATATTCGCCCCAGATCTGCTTTTCGCCCGTGCTGGGGTTGCGAGTGAAGGCAACGCCGGTGCCACTGTCCCAACCCATGTTGCCGAAGACCATGGCTACGATGTTGACCGCGGTGCCCAAATCGTCGGGGATGCCTGTTTCGCGGCGATAGTCGCGGGCCCGCTTGCTGTTCCACGAGCGAAACACGGCCTCGATGGCGAGGCGCAACTGTTCATAGGGGTCCTGGGGAAAATCCTGCCCTGTGAAGGCCTGGACAACGGCCTTGTAGCGTTCCACCAGTTCGTGCAGCGCGGCCGCGTCCAGGTCCGTGTCTTCGCGAGCGCCTTTTTGCGATTTGAGCACGGCGAGCACGTTTTCAAACGCGTCTTCGCGAATGCCCAACACGATGGAGCCGTACATTTGAATCAAACGCCGGTAGGCATCGTAAACGAAGCGTTCATCATGGGTGAGGGCGATCATGCCTTGAACGGTGGCATCGGTCAGGCCAACGTTGAGCACCGTGTCCATCATGCCGGGCATGGAATACTTGGCACCCGAGCGCACAGCCACGAGCAAAGGCCGTTGGGGGTCGCCGAAGGACTTGCCGGTTTGGGCTTCGACGTCTTGCAAGGCCTCCAGCACCTGATCCCACAAGCCTGGGGGCAATTGCCCGTCATGGGCCAAGTAATAGCGGCAGGCCTCGGTGGTGATGGTGAAGCCCGGGGGCACGGGCAAGCCTGCGTGGGTCATTTCGGCCAACCCCGCGCCCTTGCCGCCCAGCACGCCCCGAATGGCATCGGGGTCGTCGCCGACCTCTTGTTTGAGTAAAGGCAAATCAGCGAAACGATAGACCCAGCGTTTGGCGGTCATGGGTACCCTCCTATTGGGAGATGCGAACCAACCCAGCCAATGGGCAGCCATCCAATGTTCAGGATAGCGCTCGGTGCGGGCACGCGCCATTGTCATTCAGGCAAAAGCCCGGTTCCAAACGCAAAACGGCCCGCCGCGCGGGGCAGCGAGCCGTTCCTGGGAGCCTTGAGATGCTGGCGCCTCCTGGGGGTTATTGTTCCTCGCCCGCCGGCGTACCGGCGAGGATCTCTAAACCCTTGTCGGGCGAATCGGCCGGCCGGCCCAGGGGCATGTCCTTCTTGATCACCAGGCGCTCGTACAAGATGGAGTTCTCCCAATCGCCGCCGCCCAAGATGTCGTTACCCTGGGCATCGGGCGCGCTGCGGTACGAACCGGCCAGGATGTCTTCGTAGGTCTCCAGGCTCAGGCCTGCGTTGGATTGGGTGCCGACGAAGTTGGCGTTGTGGCAGGCGGTGCAAGGCACCGAGCCCTCGTACCAAATGCCCATCTCGGTGAACAGCGGCAACACATCGGCCTCAAAGGTGGCCTGACAGGTTTGTCCGTCCAGGTCGGTGAAGGTGAACGGCTCGTCTTTGGGCGTGCCCGCGGCCACCCACGCGCCGATCAAGTCGGCCGGGTAGACCCGACAGCCCGCGGGGGCTTCGGCCACGGCCGCACCGGGTTCGGGGGTGGGTTCCGGCGGCAGCGTGGCCGGCGGCAGGGTGGGGATGGGCGTATGTTCGACCTGCGCGAAATCGGGCGCACCCTGAAGGCCACAACCCACCGCCACCACGGCCACCAGCGTGATCATCAGCCAAACGAAGATTCGCGTGCGCATAAGGCGTCACCTCCTCGGGTTCGATGCAGGGGCCGTCATTGCCCGGCCTGGGCTTGCAAGGACCGAATGTAGTTGATCACATCCCAACGGTCCCGAATGGTCAGGCTCTCACGCATGGGGGGCATGTTGGGCGTGCCATTGGTGATGAACACAAACATGCCTTTGTCGTCCAGCGCGGAGGTCACCAAGTTGGCCGGCTTCAGGCCATAATCGGCCATCACGCCGTCGCCCTGGCCTTGGGGACCGTGGCACACCGCGCAATGGATGTCATAGAGCACGCGGCCCCGCTGCAACGAGACTTCGTCCGCGGGCACGGGGTTGTCAGGGACGCCCACATACTTGACATACTCGGCCATATAGGGGACCGAATCCTCGGGCACCGGCAGCGGGTCTTCCATCGGCCGGTACGACGGTTGGTTCTCCATCATGGAAAGCCAGTCCACCTTGATGATCTCGTAGGTGAACAGCAATCCCACGATGAGGGGACCGCCCAGCAAAGTCAGGATGACGAACAGGCGTAGACCTTTCATACGAACGACCCCTCCACTTCGGTGACCTCTTGCGCGCCTGCGGCCTGCAGGGCCTTGCGGGCCTCTTCGGCCAAGGTGCGCGAGGTTTGGAAGAACACCGCGATGGCGCTATCGCTGACCGCGGGGTGATACACCCGCTTGCCCACCACCGGCGGCAGCAGCGACTCGACCAAGACGCCGATGAAGGACGAGACCAGCAGGCCCAGCATGGTCAGTTCGAAGAGCAACACCAGGCTGGGCGGCACCGAATACAGGGGAAAGCCGCCCACATACAAGGGGTACAGCGCGGCTGTGCCATGGGTGAAAAACAGCCCCGACAGAAAGCCCAAGAACGCGCCTGCCAAGGCATATTTCGGCACCGCGGTCAACACCCGGGGCCGCCCTAAGATGCTGCTGGCATAAGGCACGCCGCTCTGAACCTGGATGAACTCATCGTCCACACCCACCTGGCGCAGGGCGTCCAACGCTGCCGGGACCTGCTCCACATCGTCGAAAACGGCCACGAACATCTGGGGCTCATAGCGCCCTTGATATCGCTCCATGACGCCCTCCTTAGTCCAGAGACTCCAGGTCGCTCACCGCAGGCAGGATGGCTTTGCCCACCCGCCGCCAGGTGTGCGAGTGCTGGCCCTCTTCCACTTCCCACACCGGGATCAACGGCAAGAACCGCGCCGCCAGGGTGTACAGGAAGAGGAACAGCATGAACGTGCCAAACACGATGGAGATTTCCACCAGTTGCGGTTCATACCAGCCCCAATCGAAGGGGAAGCGGTTGCGGCTCAGCGCGCCCGTCACAATGACATAGCGCTCCGCGAACATGCCGATGTTGACCACGATGCCCATGAGGAACATGAGCCACGGCGTGCGCCGGAACTTGCGGTTCCACAGCAACAAGCCGGGGATGAACACGTTGCAGGTCACCATGGTCCACCACACGGGCGCGATGTCGCCGAACATGTAGAACTTGAGGATCTCCTTGACCGTGTGCTCGCCGCCGTACCATTCCAAGATGAACTCGTTGAAGAAGAAGTAGGCCCAACTCAGCGAGATGATCAGCAGCAGTTTGCCCAGCGCGTCGAAGTGCTCGGGCCGAATGAAGTAGCGCATGTTCTTGGTGGTGGCCCGCACGGTGAACAGCACCACATTCACGGCCGCAATGCCCGACAGCAGCGCGCCGATGATGAAGTAGGGCCCGAAGATGGTCGAGTGCCAACCCAACTTCATGGCCACCGCGAAGTCCCATGACACGATGGTGTGCACCGAGAACATCACCGGAATGATGGCCCACGCGAAGATCTGGATGGCCTTCTGCAGGTTCTTCCACTCTTGCTCGGTGCCCCGCCAGCCCAGGGCCAAGATGCCATACACCTTCTTGCGCCAGCCGGTGCTGCGGTCGCGGGCCATGGCCAAATCGGGAATCAACGGCATATAGAGATACAGGGTGCTGCCGATCAGGTAGGTGTTGATGGCGAAGAAGTCCCACAACAAGGGGGACCGCCAGTTGGGCCACAGCCAACGCTGATTCGGATAAGGCATCATCCAATAAAAGCGCCAAGTGCGGCCCAGGTGAATGAGGGGATACAGCCCCGCGGCGGCCAAGCCAAAAGTGGTCATCAACTCAGCCGCGCGAGTGAAGGGCCGCCGGAACTCGGCCTTGAACACCCGCAAAATGGCGGACACGAACGTGCCTGCGTGGCTGATGCCGATCCAAAACACGAATGCGACGATGAACAGCCCCCAGAAAATGGGCCGTCGAATGCCCGCCAGGCCCAGGCCTTTGAGCATCATATAGCCCCAAGCGCCGAACAAGGTGACCGCGGTCAGCAACCCCAGCACGGTGACCGCGATTTTCCAGTCCCGGCTGGTGTCCTCCACGGCCTCCATGACCATGTCGTTCATTTCGGCCCGGGACTTGTGGTCCAGCAGGAGATGTTCGCGTTTCATCTCCTCAATGCGGCGGGCTTCTTCTTCGTTGCGGGGGTGGAACTCAGAACTCATGGCGCCCTCCTGCCAGGTAGATCACCTTGGGCTCGGTGCCCAAGGCCTCTTCCAACTTGAAGGCCCGCTCGCTGGCGGCCAATTGGCGCACCCGGCTATTGGGGTCCCGCCAATTGCCGAAGACGATGGCCTCGGTGGGGCACGCTTGTGCGCACGCGGGCTGTACTTCGCCGTCGTACACTTCGCGGCCCTCGGCCTTGGCATCTTCCTCGGCCCGGCGGATGCGCTGGATGCAGAATGTGCACTTTTCCATGATGCCCCGGCGCCGCACCGTCACGTCGGGGTTGAGTTGGAAGTTGAGCGGCTCGGGCCACTCGTAATCGAACCAGTTGAAGGTGCGGGCGATATAAGGGCAGTTGTTGGCGCAGTAGCGGGTGCCGATGCAGCGGTTGTACACCTGGAGGTTGATCTCCTCGGCCTCGCTATGCAGCGTGGCATACACCGGGCACACGGGCTCGCAAGGCGCGTTGCTGCACTGTTGGCACATGGTCGGGATGTAGCGCACCCGCAGGTCGTCGCCTTCGCCTTCCCAATAGCGCTGCAGGCGCAGCCAGTGCATGCCCCGACCGTAGGCGTTCTCTTCTTCGCCCACGAAGGCCACATTGTTCTCCATGGCGCACGCGGTCACGCACGCGCCGCAACCGTTACAACGGTCCAGGTCAATGACCATGACCCATTTGGTGTGTTCGTGTCCGTTACCACCAGCCATAACGCGCCTCTCCTTACTGGGCTACCCCATCGCCGTACACGCCGACCAAATGCTCTTTGCGGGCCAGGGGCCGTCGGCGGCCGGTCTTGCGCAACGAGACTCGCACACTGCCCCAAGCCAAATCGCCCGCGGCATTGGTCTGCGCACCCAGCAACTTGGCCGGATTCGCGCCCCGCCCTTCGGCCCAGCGGCCCAGGGCTTCGTGCCCTTGGCCAAAGGCCAGCGCCACCGTGTCGGGCCGAATGCCAGGGTACACATAGACCGCGGCGTACACCCGGCCGTACGGCGAGCGGATTTCCACGATATCGTCGTGTCGCAGCCCCAGTTCGTGGGCCGTTTCAGGGTTGACTTCCACCCACGAGTTCCACATGACCGTGGTCATGGGCTCGGGGGTTTCTTGCAGCCAAGGCCGATTCGCGCCCGCGCCATCGCCCAAGATGGGATGCGGGTACACCACCAAGTGGAACTCGCCCTCACCAAAGCGCGGGGCGGGCACCTCCAGCGGCTGTTGCAAGAACGCGGTGGCGTCGAAAGGCTCCATGGCCGCGGGCTCTTGGGTCCACCAGCCACCGTGTTGCAAGAAACGGCCCCAGAAGGCCTTGGGGGTGGCTTCCGCGTAGATGCCGCCCTCGGCCTGCATGAGTTGCGCCACGGCCTGTTGGACGAACTCGACTTCGTCTTTGTAAGGAACGGCTTCGGCCACCGCGCCGCCCATCGCCTGCACCGCGGCCAACAGCACGTCCGCGGTGGCTTTGGTGTCATAAAGCGGCACCACCACAGGCTGGGATGCCGTCACGGCCAGCCGGTCCGCGCCCACGCGCACCTTTTGGTAGCCCCACGACTCCAACGGGGTGTGGTCGGGGAAGATGTAGTCGGCTTGGGCCGCGGTTTCGTCGTAGAAGGGCGAGAAGGAAATGACCGTTTCGACTTGGGCCATGGCCTCGGCGAAGCCCAGCCCTGCAGGCAGTTCGAAGACCGGGTTGACGCCGTGGATCAGCAACGCCTTGACCTCACCGGCCTTCATGCGGCGCACCAAGTCGGCCATGTCGCTCAGGCTGGCCGCGTCGCGGTCCTCGTAGATAGGTGCCGCGGGCAGCACCTGCACGCCACCGGGCTGGCCGAAGTTGCCAGCCCACGCGTTGAGGGCCAAGATGGCCTGCGCGGTCTCCAAGCCGTTGGTGTGCGCCAAGGCCGCGCCACCGGGGATGGCCAAGGGGCGCTCCGCGGTGGCGAAGTAATGCGCGATCTTCTCCAGCAGGGCCATTTCAATGCCGGCTTCTTCCGCGATGGCTGCCGCGTCCACATCAAACACGGGCGGGACTTCGCCATCGCGCATCTCCGCGGCCAAGCGCCCAATGGCCAAGGCAACCTGCCCCTCGGTGCCGGGTTTGAGGGCCACCCATTTGTCCGCGCTGGCCGCGGTCATCGACATGCGCGGCTCCAATTGCACGAACAGGCCCCGCACCCCAGGCCGGCCTCGCCGCATGTGGCCGTAGGCCCGGCTGAAGGCCACGGGCGACAACCAAGTTTCCATGAAGTTCGCGCCGAACGAGACCACGAAAGTGGCCTCCGCGATGTCGAAGTGCGGCAGGGCCTCTTGCCCCACCACGGCTTTCATGGCCTGCCGCAGGGTCTGACGGGCTTCGAACAGGGCCAGCCCGCCAAAGCGGATGGGCTTGGGCGCGCCCACGGCAGCCGCGATTTCCGCGACCAAATCGGCCAGATGGTCGGGCACCAACCCCAAGAGGAATTGCACTCCGGGGCCGGCCTGTAAGGCCTGGGCGACCACTTGCACCGCGTCGTCCCAAAGGAGTTCGCGCCACTCGCCGCTCCCGCGGCCTTGGGCTGCGCGCGGGCCACGCAAACGGTCGGGGTCGTAAAGCCCTTGCAAACTGGCCTGACCGCGCGCGCAGGTGCGGCCACGATTGACCGGATGCTGCGGATTGCCTTCCACCTTGATGGCGCGCCCCTCGACGGTGCGCACCAAGATGCCGCACCCGGCAGGGCACTCGCGGCACAGGGTCGCAAAGTACACACTCTCGCCCGGCAATTGATACTCGGGCATGTCGGTGTAGGGTTTGCGGCGCACATAGCGGGACATGGGCCCACAGCCCGAGAGCACCGCCGCGACCGCGCCACCTACACCGGCCAGTTTGAGCACATCACGGCGTGTGAGTTTCTTTTCCTGGCTCATCCGTGCTTGTCTCCTCGCCTGGGGATGCAACAAAAAACCGCGTCGTTGGGGCCAGGCCCCAGGCGCGGTTACTTATGACAAGTTGCGCAGTCGGACAATTTGACGAAATGTTCCTCGTCGACCGAATTTTTGTGGCAACTCAGGCACCAGCCCATGTTTTGGTTTTTGATGGGCTCGGCTACGGTCATTTGCCCCACTTCGCCGTGGCAGGTTTCGCACGCGATGCCCGCGTTCACATGGGGCCGATGGCTGAAATAGACGAAGTCGGGCTGCATAGCCACCGGCACCCAAGGGATGGGCTCGTCTTGCATGGCATAGGGCCGCAACAAGCCCCGGCCTTCCGGCGGACCGCCTTGGCCCTCAGGGCCCTGGCTGGGTTTCCCTTGGCCTTGGCCCTTGCGGGCCGCGAACTCGTGCAAGCGCTTCTCCGCCGCGGTCTTGGGCTGGATGCTGTTGTGGCAGGCCATGCACTTGGTCAGCGACGGTAGGCCCGCGCTCACGCCCCGTTGCGCGTTGGAGTGGCAATACAAGCACGACATCCCCAAGTCTTGCACATGGCGCTGGTGGTTGAACTCCAACGGCTGAGCCGGGGGCTGCTGGCTCTGATAGAGCAGCACCGCGCCCCACAGCACCAGCGCGGCCAGCACCACACCCGCCACCCGCAACGCCACGCTCAGCAAACCACTGCGTTTGGCTTCGGTCATACCGCGCTCCTCGGTGATGGATGAAATCGAACGGCCGACACGGCTCCCAAGGCGTCCCGATGATTGGGCCCCTCGGCTGGGTCGGGCTCGGGAAACAGGGCTATTATAACCGATGCGCCCATAATCGGTGAAGATTTTCCCTGACGGCCCTCATGTCAAGGCGCAGGCGTGGCCGTGTCTGCAGCATCCGCCTCGCCTTCGGCAGCGTCTAATTCGACACCTTTGCCGCTGCGCAGCCGCTCCAACAAGGCTTCGGCCTGCAACTGCGCATTGTGGGTGATGGGGAAGGTCAGATATTGTTCCAAATCCGCGATGGCCTCGTCGATCTTCCCCAAATTGGCATAGGCGATGGCCCGGTTGAAGTAGACCGCGGCCATGTCAGGGTTCAACGCTACCACCTTATTGAACGCTTCTAACGCGTCTTCGTCGCGCCCTTGCTTCAAATACAGGCTGCCCAAGTTGAACCACGCGGCCTCTGACTCGGGGTCCAGTTCCAAAGCCTTTTGGAAGTCTTGCTCGGCCAAATCGTAGATGTCCATTTGGAAATAGGCCAAGCCTCGGTTGATGAACACACTGGCCTCATCGGCCAGGCCGAATTGTAAGGCTTTGTTGAAATCTTCAACAGCCGAGACCGGCCGGCCCAAACTCAGCAGGACATTGCCACGGGCGGCGAAGGCCTCAGGGAAATGAGGGTTCTGCTCGAGGGCCTTGTTCAGGTCTTCCAACGCGGCCTCGTTTTCGCCCAACTCCAATTGCAGCAAGGCCCGATAGTAATAGGCTTGCGGGGCCGCGTCGGGGGCGGCCGCGATGGCAATGTCCAGGGCTTCCAGCGCGCCTTGCACATCACCGGCCGCGCTGCGCTCCAAAGCCAAATTGACGAAATCGTTGACCACCTCGGCCCGGCTGGCGGGCGGTGGCGTAGCCGCAGCCGCGGTCTGCTGTTGCCACAACACATACCCGCTGCCGACCAACAACATCGCGGCCACCGCGGCCAACCAGGTCGAGGGACGGCGCCACCAAACTCGCTTCATGGGCAAACCACCTGCTGTGAAAGTTGTCACGAATTGTACCCCGTTTCGTCAAGGGCGCAAAATGCGGGGAGGACCAGGGATCGGTCCTCCCCGCATGAGAGGGTGCGGCTCTACCTCGGGGGTGCTATGCGCCCTTTTGTCGCAGGGCCATGGCACCGATGCCCAGCAGCAGGCCGATGACCAGCGCGGCCACCGCGTAACCTACCGGCACGCCCGTGGGGGCTTCGGCAGGCATCTCGGCCGGGGCCTCTGCCGCCGCCTCGGCCGCGGTCTGCTCGGCTGCCGCCTCCATCTCGCTCATCTGCTGCTTCAGGGTCTCCACCTCTTCCATGGCCTTCTTACCGGCCACCGCATCATGGATCAGTTGGTTCATCAGGTTGATGTGGTCTTCGTTGGAGATGACCTGACCGTAGATGGCGATGACCTCATCCGTCCAGAAGGCCGGATCGACCATGTTCTGGTGGCACCCCATGCACACGCCCACCCGCTCCATCTTGGTGCGCTTGTCAGCATCCAAGGGGCGGGAAGCCGGCCAGTGCTGACCGACGGTGACCAATTGCTCGCCCGTCTCGGGATCGAGCACCACGCTCCAATCGAAGGGCAGGTCGGGGATGGGCTGCATCTGCGGCTGGGTGTTCTGCGGGATCACATTGCCTTCCGCATCGACCAGGTCGATGTAGCGCGGCTCGGTGTAACCCCGCATGAAGATGCCGTTCTTGATGCCATAGCCCAAGGCCTTGGGGTCGTTGTGGCACGACTCGCAAGTGCGAGCCTTGGCGCCCACGGTGTGCGGTTGCGCCGGCGCCATGTCGATGCCCCGCTGGCCTTCCTCACCCGCGCCTTCGGTGTTGGGCGGCGTGCGACCGATCTTGTTGTGCACCAGCGTGGTCCCATCGGGCCCGATGACGGTGTAGACCACTTGGCAGCCCGGAATGATGGGCGTCACCCGGCCTTCACCGTTGATGCCCAAGATGGGATCCTCCCAGCGCAGGTAGGCCCGACCTTCGGAGGCCTTACCTGGCTGCTTCTCGGTGTTCTTGCTGAATTCCAGGTGCTTGGCCGCACCGCCCGCCTCGCGGTACTTGTTGGCCGTCAAGATCCACGAGGTCGAGGTCTTCTCGCCGCTGTAGTCCACGACCACATGGCAGCCATAGCACTGCGGCGCCCACGAAGCATGGCACGCGTAGCACTCCATGTTGTCCATATGGGCGCCGATCTTGTCCATGGCCACCTGCGAGTCCATGGACTTCCAGGTGCCTTCTTCCTTGATCTTCTTCAGCAGCGGGACCTCGAAGTCCTTGCCATTGGCCGAGTGCAAGATGACCTTGTCGCCCGACTTGACCACGTTGCCGAAGGGGTTGCCGCGCGCGGTCAGCAGGTAGCCATCTTCCATGGGATAAATCATGCCGTAGGTCATCCACAGCGGCAGATTATCCTTCCACAGCCCGCGCGGGGATTCCAGGTCAACCCCTTCCAGAGCCGCGGTCAACTCCTCTTCCTGGTAGCCCAAGGGCAGTTCCCACGGGTAGGCGTCGGGCGTACCGTGGCAGTCCGCGCACTCGATCTCCACCTGGGCCAGGGTGGTGCCATAGATGTTGCCGTCACCGTGCATGTCGATGCTGGTGTGGCAGTCTTGGCACAACAAGCCACCCTTCTCGGGGTCCAGGCCCGCGTGGTGGATGTCATCCTGGATGAACAGGTATTGCTTGGTGTGCAGTTTGGGCTGCTTGCCACCCTTCTCGTTGAAGGGCGTGCCATAGGGGAATTCCATGATGCCCTCGTAACTCACGCCAATGCGCTTGCCGCGGTTGTGGCACGAGTTACAGGTTTCGACGGGAATCCCGCTGTAGGTCTTGTCGCCCACGGTCACTTGGGTGTCGCGGGTGGCCTGGATTTGGTGCACCAGGATGTGGCCGGGCTCGTCTTTGGGGATGGTGGGGTCGTTGCCCTCGTAGTAGCCCTCATTGCTGTAGGGCATGTGGCAGGCCGAGCAGCCCGTGCCCCGCCAGTCGCCCCGCTTGGCCCGCGGCGGCGTAGCCACATGGCAGCGCTGGCAGTCGCTGTGCATGTAGGTGAAGGACGCATACGCGGGGTTCTCGACGATTTCCTCCACCGTGGGCAGCGGCAGGCCTTCCAGTTTGTCGGGAATCTGATCCGGCCAGGCCTTCTTCAAGGCTTCGGCATAGGCCTTGTAGGTGTCAGTACCGAAGATGGGGGTCGGCCCGTCCGTATCTTCGATGTCATAGTTGCCGTAGCGGACCTTGTGGATGTTGTCCGGATCCAGGCCATAGGGGCCACCAAACGCGCCAAAGGCCCACAGCGTGCCGTGGATCTTGCCGGCCTCGGTGTTCATGAGGGACTTTTGCAGCGCGTCGGCATAGCCCGGATGGCACTTGCCGCAGGTCTTGTCCGCGATCCACAGGTTCCCGGGGTCGGCGTAGAACGGTTGGCCATTGCCGCCGTGCGCGGCGTTCTTGGCCTCTTCGTCGTTCATGTCCTCCGCGGTCACCGTGGGATCGCCGCCATGGCACGCAGTACACTGCCCCATGGCGTTGATCTGCTTCATCATGTCACTGTCTTGCGGGCGAATGTCTTCGATGCCCGCGTGACACGAGAGACAGCCCTCTTCTTCCTGGGCTACCACAGCCTGGGCCGCGCCCGTTTGGTCGCCCGCGTACACGCCTACGGCGACCAAGGCCACGGTCAGGAGGGTCAGCACCAGGGCCAACATCAGGCGTCGTCTCATAGACCGCACCTCCTTTGGTAGAGTATCGAGATGGGCGTCGAGAGCCGCAACACGCCAAGAGGCGCCTCCCTCTTCGCCCCTTCATTTTCCATTAATTCAACCCCTGAGGCATCCCACAGGGGCATGATTCATATCACCCTGGAGGGTGATTTCATGAGTCATTGATGAAAATCGCCCCGCACCCCTTAAAAAAACGAGCCCCCGCAGAACGGGGGCTCGTGGGCCAGGTACGGCCGGTCAGGGATTAGAACTCGGGCGTGGGCGGCGTGTTGGACTTCTCTTCTTCGGGCACGTCGGTGATCAAGGCCTCGGTGGTCAAGATCATGCCCGCGATGGACGCCGCGTTCTCCAGCGCGCCCCGGGTCACCTTGGCCGGGTCGATGACGCCCGCGTCGACCATGTCCTCATACTTCTCCGTCAGCACGTTGTAGCCGATGCGCTTGTTCTTCTGCTCGGCCTGCAGGCGCTTGACGTGCTCGACCACCACCGAACCGTCAACGCCCGCGTTCTCCGCGATGAGGCGCATGGGCACGCTCAGGGCCTTGCGCACGATGTTGATGCCCATCTGCTCGTCTTCGTTGTCGCCCTGCAGCCCTTCCAGCGCCTCGATGGCGTTCAGCAGCGCCACACCACCGCCGGGCACAATGCCCTCTTCCACCGCGGCCCGGGTCGCGCTCACCGCGTCCTCGACCCGATGCTTCTTCTCCTTCAATTCGGTCTCGGTCGCAGCACCCACCCGGATGATGGCCACACCGCCGGCCAGTTTGGCCAAGCGCTCTTGCAGTTTCTCCCGGTCATAGTCGCTGGTGGCGCGCTCGATCTCGGCCTTGATCTGTTCGATGCGGGCCTTGATCATGTCAGGATCGCCCTTGCCGCCGATGATGGTGGTGTCTTCCTTGGTGGCCACCACTTTCTCGGCCCGGCCCAAGTCCTCGATGGTCACGCCTTCCAACTTGCGGCCGGTCTCTTCGGAGATGAGTTGCGCGCCCGTCAAGATGGCGATGTCTTGCAGCATTGCCTTGCGGCGCTCACCAAAGCCGGGGGCCTTCACCGCCAAGACATTCAGGATGCCCCGCAACTTGTTCAGCACCAGCGTGGCCAGCGCTTCCCCTTCCACATCTTCCGCGATGACCACCAGTTCGCGCTTGCCGATCTGCAGCAACTTCTCCAGCAGCGGAACCAGGTCCTGGGCCGCGGAGATCTTCTTGTCATACACCAAGATATAGGGGTTCTCGATCACCGCCTCCATGTTCTCGGGGTCGGTGATGAAGTAGGGCGAAATGTAGCCGCGATCGAACTGCATACCTTCCACATATTCGGTCTCGAACTCCAAGCCCTTGGACTCTTCCACCGTGATCACGCCGTCGTTGCCGACCTTTTCGAAGACCTCGGCGATCAACTCACCGATGGCCTGGTCTTGGGCCGAGATCGCGGCCACATGAGCCATTTGCTCCTTGGTCTTGATCTCGATGGCTTCGCCCTTGATGTGCTCGGCCGCCTTCTTGGCCGCTTTCTCGATGCCGCGCTTGAGCAGCATGGCGTTGGCACCCGCGGCCAAGGCCTTCATGCCCTCGGTCACGATCGCGTGCGCCAACACCGTGGAAGTGGTGGTGCCGTCACCCGCGATGTCGTTGGTCTTGGTGGCCGCTTCCTTCAGCAATTGCGCGCCCATGTTCTCAAAGGGGTCTTCCAGTTCGATTTCCTTGGCCACCGACACACCGTCATGGGTGATGGACGGCGCACCGAACTTGCGATCCAAGGCCACATTGCGGCCCTTGGGGCCCAGCGTCGTCGCCACGGCCTTGGCCAAAATGTCAATCCCTTTCTTCAAACGTTGGCGGGCTTCATCGGCAAAAACGATTTGTTTGGCAGCCATAGGGTCACCTCCTTGGCAATGGCTTCTTCAGGGCGTCGCGTCACGCGACGGTATTACTCTTCGGTCACAATGGCCAAAATGTCACTTTCGCGCAGGATGAGCAACTTCTCGCCATCCACCTTCACTTCCGTCCCCGCGTACTTCGCGAAGATCACCTTGTCCCCCACTTTGACGCTCATGGGGATGCGGCCGTCACCGTCTTCATTCCACTCACCAGGGCCCACGGCCAACACTTCGCCCTTCTGGGGCTTTTCCTTGGCGGTCTCGGGCAACACCAGCCCCGAAGGCGTGCGCTCCTCTTCCTCGATGGGCTTGACTACCACCCGATTGGCCAAAGGCTGCAATTTCACGGCCATCTTGCCCTCCTTTTCTTGGAGATGAATCATGATGCAGAGATGATTCTGCACTACCGCCCCTAATCTTAGCGAAGCCGCTTTTAGGCCGTCAACCCTTGGCCCTGGGGCCCGGCTTGATTTTTAACAAATCTCTGATATCCTGAAAGCGTAGCCGGCCTGTTGCCAAAGCGGGACGACCACCCGCTTCTTTGCTTTTATTTAGGAGACTCTCATGACCGCCAACGCCAAACCGGGATGGCTCGGCGGTGGCCTCTTGGCCATCGGAACGTTGGCCGCACGTTTTGAGGCCGATGTCACCGGGCCCGACGGCGCCCCGCTCGCGGCCGGCACCGCGTTTACCCAAACTTGGCGGCTGCGCAACGGGGGCTCGCGCCCTTGGGCCATCACCTTCACCGTCTACTTCGACCAGGGCGACCACATGGACAGCCCCGGGAATATCCACCTGCCCTACGCGGTGGACCCCAGCGAAGCGGCGGATGCCCGTGTGAACCCACGGCCTCCCGACGCGCCGGGGGCGTACAAGGGCTACGGAGAATTACGCTCTGACCAAGGCCGGGCGTTCGGCATCGGTGCAGAGCAGCGCACGGCGTTTTGGGTGGCCATGCGGGCGACGGCTCCCGCGGCCACGGCCACGCTGGCCAATGCCGATTTGGCGCTGCCTTATGACCCAGCCAACAGCGACACCCTGTACGAGCAAGGCCCTCCGGCCAGCCGCGGCCCCGTCATGGCGGGCGACACCGACACCAACCGCCAAGTTCGCGGCCGCCTCACTTGCGACCTCTCCCACATCCCCGGCATGGTAACCCACGCGAAGGTCGACTTGGGCTGCACCCAACAACTCGGCGCCCCCTTCACCGAACTGGGCGGCACCTGGGTAGCCGAGGTCGTCTTCGCGCGCCCCCTGCGCGCGGGGCTTTACGACCCGCCGGGCACCCCGCTCACCTCGCCGACCGCGTTGCCCACGGAACCGCGGGTTGAGGTGACCCAGCAAGTGCAGCCCCGCTTGACCGCGGGCGATCCCGAGTTCCACCTGCGCCTGCACCCCCAAAAGCCCACCGACCGCGATGGGAGCGCCGACGCCATCCTCTGCCCTCGGGCCGTGCTGCGGATCACCTACCAGCCGTAGGGGGTGACGCCCATCGTTTTGTTCGCGCGATCCCCCATTCGGAAGGAGTTGCAGCATGGACACGAAACAAAAGATCCTTTGGCTCGCCGGCGGCCTGGTCGCCGTGCTCCTCCTGTGTGCGCTCGCGATCGGCGGGTTGGTGCTGGCCCGGCGAGCCACCGCGCCCGCGGCGCCGGACCTCAACGACGAGCAACTGGCCACATGGGCCGCGGCCACGCTCCAGGCCCTGCAGAGCACACCGGCTGGGGGAACCCCTCCGGCGGGGCCCACCGCCGCGGCATCGGCCACGCCAGCCATGGCCCCATCGCCCACCGCAGCCCCACCCACCCCCGCGTTCACCGCCACCCCCATTCCCACGCCCACCCCACCCTGCTTGGCCGCACGCTTTGAGCGCGATGTCACCGTGCCCGACGGCACCTCGTTCGCGCCGGGCGAGGCGTTCACCAAAACCTGGCGGCTGCGCAATGTGGGCTCGTGCACTTGGACCACCGCGTTCACCGTCTACTTCGACCGGGGCGACCACATGGAGGGCCCCGCGGATATCAACCTGCCCCACGCGGTGGACCCTGGCGAAACGGTGGATGTCAGCGTGACCTTGCGGGCCCCCGACACGCCGGGCACATACAAAGGCTATTGGAAATTGCGCTCGGATCGGGGAGAGGCCTTCGGCATTGGATCCTCCCGTGATGTGGCCTTTTGGGTCGAGATCAAGGTCGTCGCACCCACCCTGCCGCCGCCCCCAGCCCCTATCCTCAATTTTTACGACGAAGCCCCAGCGGCCGAGTGGGTGAGTGGCGCCGGGCTGCTGCCCTTCGGCGGACCCGACAACGACCCCCGCGGCTTCGTGATCCAGCGTTCGGGCATTTTGCTGGAAGACGGCTCCCGGCCGGCCAAAGTGTTGCAGACCCATCCCGAATGGGTCGACGATGGCGTTATCAGCGGCCGCTATCCTGCCTTTACGGTGGTGGCCGGCCATCGCTTTCGGGCCCAAATCGGGTTCATTGCCCTGAGCGATGGCAGTTGCGGCGTTGGCGATGTGATCTTCCAACTCAACTACAAAGAAGGCGGCGCGTTGCACCCCCTGGGCCAATGGCGCGAGACGTGTGACGGTGCGCTGCGCTCCTTAGACATCGACCTGAGCAGCCTGGCCGGGCACACGGTCGAATTCGTGCTGGCTGTGATGGCCAACGGTTCGTCGGCCCAAGATTGGGCCGTGTGGGTCAACCCGCGCATCGAAGCGCCTTGAGATCGGATAGAAACGCGCGTGGAGGCCCTGGCCAGGGGCCTCCACGCGCGCGCAGCATCCCTTGGTGTTTCGAGGAGGGCCTATGAACCGCAAACAACAGTTCCTCTGGATGGGGGCAGGTTTTCTGCTCACCATGCTGATCTGCGGCCTGGGCACCGTGCTGGCCGCGCGCTGGGCCGACCGGGGCCAGCCAGCCACCACGCCCGATGTGGCGCGTTGGCTCACCGAGGCCGCGCTGACCTCCCAAGCCCTGGTCACACCCCCCGCGGCCGACACCCCTACGCCGCCCACCACCGCGGCGCCCCCGGCCTCCGCCACCCCCACCCCAACGCCTACGATAGGGGCGCCCTTCACCGCGACGCCCCGCTGTCTGGCCGCGGGCTTTGTCGACGACATCACCGTGCCTGACGGCACCCAGTTCGCGCCCGGCGAAACGTTTACCAAGACGTGGCGGCTGATCAACCGCGGCGCGTGCCCCTGGACCACGGCCTTCGCGCTGATCTTCGTCGGCGGGGAACGCATGGGCGCGCCCGAGCGGGTGCCGCTGCCGCAGGCGGTTCCCCCCGGCGGCATGATCGACATCAGCGTAAACATGCGCGCGCCCACCGCGCCTGGCGAATATCAGGGTTTCTGGAAGTTGGTTTCCGACAAGGGCACCGAGTTCGGCGTGGGCGACGACGCCGCGCAGCCCATTTGGGTGCTCATTCGCGTGGTGGCGACCGCCACCCCTACCCCTTCGACCACGGCCACGCCATCTGGCGCTACCTCCACACCAACGCCGACCGGCGCGCCCCCCACAGCCACCGCAACGCCGGCCACGCCCACCGCAACGCCAACGCCTGAAACACCTACGGCCACGCCCACTCCGGTCCCGCCGACGCCCACTCCTACCCCCGTGCCCGCCACGCCCACGCCCGCGCCCACCCCTTGATGGTTGGCTTGCGGTATACTGTAGGACGCCTCAACGGCAGGAGGTGTCCCCATGCGCCCTGAACCCTTGGTCCGGGTGCACGAACTCACCCGGTTGTTCGGCGACTTTGTGGCCGTGGATCGTGTCTCGTTCGAAATCTACCCGCGCGAGGTGGTCGGGTATTTGGGGCCCAACGGCTCGGGCAAGACCACAACCATTCGTATGCTGCTGGGCCTGCTGCGCCCCAGCGCGGGCTGGGCCACGGTGCTGGGCCACGATGTGCGCCGCGAGCCCGAGGCCATTCGGGAACAAGTGGGCTACATGTCGCAACGCTTCGCGTTGTATGACGATTTGACCGTGCACGAAAACCTGACCTTCTACGCCCAAGTGTACGGCGTGCGCGAACGGCACCGCATCGAAGAGGTCGCGGTCGCGCTGGGGCTGCGAGCGCTGTACGGCCGCCGGGTGGGCACATTGCCGGCCGGCTGGCGGCAACGCTTGGCCTTGGCCACCGCGCTTTTGCACCGCCCCAAAATCCTGTTCCTCGACGAGCCCACCAGCGGCGTCGACCCACCGACGCGCCGCGCGTTCTGGGATTTAATCTACGACCTCGTGGCCCAAGACATCGCGGTGTTCGTTACCACCCATTACATGGACGAAGCCGAATATTGCCACCGGGTAGGCATCATGCATCGCGGGCGCTTGTTGGCCATGGACGCCCCCGCGGCGCTCAAGCAACGCTTGCTGCAAGGCCGCCTGTGGGAAGTGGAGGCCGAACCCCTGTTGGACGCGCTGGCCACGGCCGAACAATGGCCGCGCGTGCAGCGGGCCAGCCTGCATCGCGACCGCTTGCGCCTGCTGACCGACCCCACTGTCACCGCGCGCGCCGTTCGCCGCGCGTTGCAAGCCGCGGGCCTGCGCGTCCGCCGAGTGCACGAAGTCGCGCCCAGCCTCGAAGATGTGTTCCTGACCTTGGCGGGCGAACCCTACCCTTCGTCGGCCTGACCTTAGGCAGGAGGAGGCCTATGTCCCCTCAGATGCAACCCACCCTACGCCGCCGACGCCAGCAACAATGGCTGCCGTTCCTCTTCGGCGGTCTGGCCGTGGTGCTCGTTGTCGTGGGCGTCGTGCTCATCCTCAACACTTGGACCACCACCGGACGCATGCCCTGGCAACCCACGGCAACCCCGACCGCTACCGCGACGGCCACGGCCACGCCAATTCCGCCTACCGCGACCCCCACCG
Source organism: uncultured Anaerolineaceae bacterium (assembly GCA_964446575.1). Lineage (GTDB taxonomy): Bacteria > Chloroflexota > Anaerolineae > Anaerolineales > DRMV01 > JAADEN01. The sequence goes on from CAYUOX010000062.1 coordinate 54,122, forward strand.
CGACCGCAACCATCACCCCGACCTGGACGCCAAGCCCCTCGCCGACGCCCAACGAGCCCTTCCCTTACACGGTTCAACCCGGCGACACGCTCTTCAGCATCGCGGAACAGTTCGGCGTCGACTTGGATGTGCTCATGCTGTGGAACGGCATGTCAAACCAATCGGTCTTGTACGCCGGCCGGGAACTGATCATCCCCCTGCCGGGCATGGAGCCGCCGACGCCGACGCCCCTGCCGCCGAATCTCAAGCCAGGTGACATTATCCTGTATTTCGTGCGACCGGGCGACACGTTGCAAGCCATTGCCGCCAAGTTCTACACCGAGGTGGATGAAATTCGAGCGGCCAACGAAATGGACGAGGCCACGCCCTTGTATGTGGGCGATCTCATCAAAGTGCCCGTCTATCTCAAAGCCACCCCCACGCCCACGTTCACCCCTTCGCCCACGCCGCGCGTCACCCCGACCCCTTCGCCCACACCGTCGGGGTAAAGCGTGACCCCGCGGGCCTGAGCACGGGCCCGCGGGGTTGTGGTGTCTGGTCTGTGGTCAGTGGGTGGACGACTCCGTGGAGGCCGAGTCGGGCCGCGCGGGCGATGCGGGCGGTTCCGCGGAGGCTTCGCGGCGCGCCCGGCGCCACAAAAAGAACAGTCCCCCTGCCAAAAGGGCCAGGCCCGCGCCGCACAGCAACGCCAACACCCCCAAGCCCTGAAAGCGAATGAGCACCAGCGTGACAGTGGCCAACACCACAAAACCGACGGGCGTCCAGATCAGCGCCGGGTCGTTGCTCCACAAGCCATAGCCCAGCACCACCAAAGCCTGCAAGAACAGCACGGCAAAGTACCAGCCGCTGCGCTGGTCGACCATTTGGATGTAGGTCGTGGTGAAAAGCACCAACTGGGCCACCGCGCCCAACACGAACGCGATCACCCGATGCCCCCGGCGACGGTACAGGGCGTGAAGCAGCAAGCCAAGCACGGCCGCGGGCACGGTATAGCCCTGGGGCTGGCGCACATGCCACAAGTGCAGGGTCCACGCATAGGCCGCGAAGTACAGCCCAGCCGTGGGCACGGCCAGCGCCAGGGGGTGCCACAGCCAAGCGAAGCCGCCCGTCACGGTGGCCATCATGGCCAAAGCCAGCGCGCTCCAACCATCGTCGGTGAACAACGCGGTCAGCGCGGTCAGCCACGCGCTGACCAGCGTGCCCCAACCCCAAGCCCGCCACGGCGGCGAAGGGCGCGAGCGCGCGACGCCCCAGACGACCAGGGCGGCCACAACGGGCCACGCGGCCAGGGTGGCCGGGTGATCCGCGCCCAGGGCGCTCAGCACGAGGCCCCAACTGGCCCACGCCATGACGGGCACGCCGGCCCACAACCAGGCTTTACGCAACGCACGGGCATACGCGGCCAAAAGCACGGTCAACGCCAACACCACCCCCGCGTCGCGCAGGGCGAACTCGCCCCACCGGCCGAGGATTTGCACGCCCAGGCCCCACGCCGTCACCACCAGCCCGCCGCGGGCCACATACATCACGACCCGCCGCTGCGCTCGTCGAGCCCAGGCATCCAGCGCCGCGCTGCCCAACACCGAGAGCAACCACCACCCAGGCCAATACACATCCGCCTGGCCCGGCCACACGCGGGCGATAAAATGGGCGAAGGCCGTTTGACTCAACAGCCAGCCCCACAACGTGGGCACCCAGCGCGCGGCCCGCCACCCCATGCTCCACCCCCACAGAGCCCCGGCCAGCCACACCACCAACGCCCCCACATGCCGCCAAGCCACGCTCGAATCTTCCACGAGCAAGACGCCCGCGACCCACCAGCCCAACCCGGCCACGAGTTCCAGCCCCAGGCCCCACGCGCGGGGCATACCCAACCCAATGCGACGCACCCCTTCCGCAAGGGCCGCGCAGGCCAACGCCGCGAGCGCTAAAGCCACGGCTTGCGGCCACCCGGTGGGCCACAGCAGGGTCCACGCGAGCATCGCGCCCAACACAGCCCAGGGCACGGCCCAAGATTCGATCCACGGCGCCGGGCCCAAGCCTCGGCGTGCCACGGCATAGAAGCCCAGCAGCAAGACGTGCCCCAGCAGGGCCAAACCCGCCATGGTCGGGCGATGCTCGGCTGGGGCATCCAGCACCTCGAAGGCCAAGATAGGCAGGGCCGTCAGCAGCAACAGCAGGGCCACACCATGGCTCACCGCCCACAGCCAACGCGCGGCGCGCGACAGCCGCGCGCGGCTCCAAGCGGCCCAGGCCGCGGCGGCCAACACCTCGGCCGTCCATGTCACATGCAAGCGCAGCGCGCGCGCCAAAGGGAAGTAAGGGTCCAGCCATGCCCAAGCGAAAGCCACGGACGCGGCGGCCATGGGCCACGCGGCCAAGGTAAGCACGCCCGAGCGCAACAACCAGCCGGCCAGCAGCCAAACCACGGCCAGCACAAAAGTCGCGGCGGCCCAATATAAATCCTGGCCGTCAGGTCCCCAATACGGTGCGAAGAGATCCGACAACACAGCCGCGTCGGCCCACAAGAAGCCCGCGGCTACGATGCCCAACACCCGCCCGCCGGTGGGCGTGATGCGATACACGCCCGCGGCCGCGGCGCCGAACAGCGCGGTAGCCAACAGCAAAATGGGCAAGCGCCAGGCCTCGACCAACGCGGCGAACAGCAAGGCCGCGGCGATGACGAAAAAGGCGCCCAAATAGAGCACCACGTGCAAAGCCCAAGGCGACGCGCGGCGCGCGGCCGCGGTCGGGGCCGGCGCGCGCGCTTCGGTTCGGGGTGGATCGGCATAGCGGGCTTGCAGCACCGCGGCCTGCGCGGGGCTGATCAGGCCTTCGCGCGCCCACCCTGCGATCTCGGCCCGCAGTGCGGCCCGCAGCCCAGGCGACCATGCCGTGCGGCCGTGATAGAACCGCCGCGCGGCCGGCGAGGTCAGAGCCTGCAGCGCGGCCTGCTGCACCTGCGCGTCCGACGCGCGCAGGGCCAACTGCTCCACCTGCCGCCAAACCGCCGCGGCCGCGGGCGAACTCGCGCGCGGGTCGTGCGGCCATTCGCGCAGAGCCTGCTGCAGGCGCGCGGGGTCAGAAGACTGCAAGCGCGCCAGCCACGCTTGGGGGAAAGCCGATTGTGCCATGGGCTCACTCCTGAGGCGTCGCGTCAAGCACCGCGTTCGCCAAGGCGGGCAGCACGTGGGCCACATCACCCCGCAGCACGGCCGCGGCGTGCGGGTCGATTGGCGTAGGATCGCGGTTGACGACGATAACGGCCGCGCCGTTGCGATAAGCCTGATAAGGCAGTTGGCCCGCGGGGACAACCTCAAGCGACGAGCCGGCAACCAAGACCACATCCGCCCGCCGGATGGCCTCTTGAGCGGCTTGCCAAGCCGCCGCGGGCAAGGGTTCGCCAAAAAGCACCACATCGGGCTTGAGCACGGCCTGGCAGTGGGGGCACGTCGGCAGGTCGGTCGAGCGCAAGAACTCGGGCGTCAGATACGGCGCGGCCGGGCCGCGCCATCCGCATTCGAGGCAGACCATCTCGTTGAACCCGCCATGCACCTCAATGACCCGCCGCGAGCCGGCCCGCTGGTGCAATCCATCGATGTTTTGGGTGATCACCGCGTGCAAACGCCCGGCTTGCTCCAAACGCGCCAGCGCTCGATGGGCCGGGTTGGGCTGGGCCTGCAGCATGTCCAAGGCCAGGGGCCGAATCCAATCGTAAAAGCGCCGCGGGTTCTGCCGAAAGCCCCAGATGGAGGCCACCTCCATGGGGTCTACTCGCTGCCACAGCCCTTCGGAGGAACGAAAATCGGGGATGCCCGACGGCGTGGAGATGCCCGCGCCCGTAAAAGCCACCGCGTGCTGCGCGCCGCGAAGCAAAGTCACGGCCATGTCCCAATCAGGGCCCCAGGTGTCCATGGCCACCTCCGTAGGTGGGGGCTGCGCGGTTGTGGTATTTACAGTATAGCAGACGGGGGAAGGGCTCCGAGCAGGGCGCGGCTCACGGGCACGCGGTGAGGTCATAATGGGCGGTGTCGGTCAAGATCACCCGCACTTGCTCATTGGCGACCAATTGCCGCAAGTCGGGCAGGTGGTTGACGGTGAACAAATGAATGCGCGCGCCGCGCAGCATCCACGCGACCATAGGCGTGTAAAAGCGCCGGTCCATGGAGATGGCCGAAAAGCCGCCTCGGATGTAGTTCCGCTTCACCTGCACCAAGGCCCACCACAGGTCCCACGGCGTGTTGGGAAAGGCCTCTTCGTCCACGTTGAAGATCCAATAACTGGTATGCAGGCCAGCGCGGGCGAAGAATTGTAAGCGGTCGGGCGCGTCGGACTCGACGATGGCCCGCTCACGCAGCCCATAACGCTGCAACAGCACGGCCAAGTCATCGGCTGCGCGCTGGGCTTGGTCTGGGGTGAGGTAGCCGATGGTCTTGATGTCCAGCCAAAAGTAGCCGCGCGCGCCCACGGCCGCAAACACGTCTTCCAACAGCAGACGCTGCCCCGGCGGGGGCGCCGCGCCGCGATCGTAACGGCCGATGAAATACTCGCGGCGCTCGGGGTCATAGCGCACATCCATCTCAACCCCCGCGGCGCCCAAGTCGAACGCCCGGCGATAACTGGCGATGGTGTTTTCCGCGATGGCCGGCGGTTCGGGGTGCCCACGGTGCCCCCAAACCTTGCGGCATCCCGTGTAGAACACGGGATGCGGACGGGTGAACTGCAAGTGCAGGAGGGCATTGTAGCCTATGAACGCGAGGGTCACGAGCAGCCCCAGGCGCGCGCCGAGGCGGAACACGGCATGGTCGCGCCACGCGCGCCAACGTCGGCCGTGGACGACCTGCCGCGCGAGGGGCATGGCAGCAAGCAGCAGGGCGAGCGCGAGCAAGGCGGCCGTGGCCCAACGCAGGCCTTCTTGTGCCCGCGCCTGATAATGGGCCAAGGGCAGGATCCCACGGCTGGGCATGAGCCGCGCGGCCACGGCTTCAGGCGCGGCCGCGTACACCCACGCGACGCCCCGCAGCAATCCTGCAGCGCCCAAGGGGTACAGGGCCACCAAGCCCCACCACGCCCAAGCCCGCGCGCATGGCCGTGCGGAACGGCAATCTCGTGCCGCGCGCGCGGCCGCGAGCACCAGCGCCGCGAGCCAGAGCCACCAACTTGTCCTGTCCATGAGCACCTCGCCGGCGCCTATTATCGCGCCGATGAGAGGCCAAGGCAAGGGGCCAGAAATGCCAACGCGCCCCGGCGTTGGCGGGGCGCGCGGTCACGCACAGGCAGCCAGCCACGCGGCTCAACCGCCCAAATAAGCCTCTTTGACCCGGGGGTCGGCCAACAATTGGTCGCTGGGGCCCTCCAGGACCAAGTTACCGGTTTCTAACACGTAGCCCCGCTGGGCAAAGCGCAAAGCCATGTTCGCGTTTTGCTCGACCAGCAAGATGGTGGTGCCCTCTTTGTTGATTTCCTTGAGGGCCTCAAACATCTCTTGCATCAACTTGGGGGCCAAGCCCATAGAGGGCTCGTCCAAAAGCATCATGCGCCGCGCGGTAATCAACGCGCGCGCCACGGCCAACATTTGCTGCTCCCCGCCGCTCATGGTGCCGGCCCGCTGATGCCGACGTTCGGCCAACCGAGGGAACAGGTCGAAGACCATGTCGAAATCGCGCTGAATGACTTCAGGCGGGTCTTTGCGCGCGAAAGTGGCCAATTGCAGGTTTTCCCACACGGTGAGATTGCCGAACAAACGCCGGCCTTCGGGCACGTGGCTGATGCCCAACTGGCTGACCACTTTGTGCGGCGGATAGGCCAGCAGGTCATGACCTTCGAACACCATGCGCGTTTCAGGCCCCACTTTGACCAGCCGCGAGATGGCCCGCAGCGTAGAGGTCTTACCCGCGCCATTGGCGCCAATGATGGTCACGATCTCGCCCGGATACACCCGGAAGGAAATGCCATGCAGGGCCTTGATCGCGCCGTAATAGACTTCCAAGTTTTCTACAATGAGTTGCGGTGTGCGTTCTTCTTGGGCCATAGCGTCCTCACTGCTGGCTGCGCGCAAGGCTTAGGTCACCGCGGTGCCCAGATAGGCCCGGATGACCTCGGGGTTGTTCTGCACCTCTTCGGGCGTGCCTTCCGCGATGATTTCGCCGAAGTTGAGCACTTGAATCCAACGGCACAAGCCCATGACAAAGCGCATTTTGTGCTCGATGAGCCAGATGGTCAAGTTGAAGGTGTCCCGAATGTAGAGGACGAACTCCATGGTCTCTTCCATCTCCGCGGGGGTCATGCCCGCGGTGGGCTCATCCAACAGCAAGAGTTTGGGGCGGGTTGCCAGCGCGCGCGCCATTTCGACCTTGCGTTGAATGCCGTAAGGCAGCCCGGAGACCACCATGTCGGCATATTGCTCGATGCCCAGCAAGGCCATGAGTTCGCGGGCTTCGCGGTCGATTTGCCGCTCTTCTTCGTGACGACCGTTGAGGCCGAAAAAAGCACCCAACAAGCCGTAGCGAATGCGTCCGTAGAACGCGATTTTCACATTGTCCAGCGCGGTCAGATTGCCCCACAAGCGCAGGTTCTGATAAGTGCGGCTGATGCCCAACTTGCCGATCTCATGAGGCGGCTTGCCAGTGATATCGCGTCCCTCGAACAGAATTTGCCCCTGCGTGGGCTTGTACACGCCGGTGGTGAGGTTGAACACCGTGGTCTTGCCCGCGCCATTAGGGCCAATGAGCCCTCGAATCTCACCGGGCTCGATGCGAATGTTGAAATTGTGGACCGCGCGCAAACCGCCGAAGAAGTGGGTCAGGTTCTTAATCTCCAGCAGGGGCATGAGAGACCTCCTCTTCGGCCTGGGCTCGGCGCTCCAAGAACGGCAACCGCAACTCCTGAAAGCCCAACAGGCCCCGCGGGCGCTTGATCATCACCAGAATGAGGATCACCGGGATGACCATCCACTTGATGAGTTGGAGCGGCCGCAAGATTTCGCTGAGCATCGTGAACAACACCGTGCCCAAAATCGAGCCGGTGACCGAGTTCAAACCGCCCAGGTACAACATGCCCAAAATCTCGGCCGACTTGACCAGGCCAAAGTTGCCCGGATTGATGTAACCAACGATGTGGGCGTACAGGCCGCCAGCCACGCCCGACCAAAACGCGTGGGTCAAGAAGGCCACCATCTTGACCTTGCGCGTGTTGACGGTCATCATCTCCGCGGCGGGTTCGTTGTCACGCACCGCGCTGGTCGCCTTGCCCAACGTCGAGGTCACATAATTGTGCATGATCCACACGGCCAGCACGGTCCAGATGAACACCACCAGCAACGAATCAGCCACGTTGGGCTGGCCCATGAAGCCACGCGCACCGCCCAAGAAGTCGATGTTTTCAATAGCGCTTTTGACGATGAACATGTAGGCCAGGGTGATGATGGCCAGGTAGTCGCCCCGAGTGCGGAAGGAAGGGATGGCCACGGCCAGAGCGGTGATGGCCGTGACCGCGCCCGCGATGATCAGCGCCACAGGGAAGGCAAAAGGCGCCCAAGCCTCGGGGAAGACCGCGGCCCCAAAAACGTCATCATCCACAAAACCCCACACCATGAGGATCGACGCCACATAAGCCCCCACGGCCATGAACCCGGCCACCGAGACGGAAAATTCCCCCATCCAGCCGTTCACCAGATTGAGGCTCAACGTCAAGATGATGTTGACGCCCAGCAGACGCAGCACCAACAGCCGATAGTCGCTGGCCGCGGCCCAAAAGTGCAAAATCACATACACAAAGGCCAGGTTGAAGAGAATGTACCCCCACGAGGGGATGCGTTGCAACCACGCCACCCCGCGCATGCGGCCGAAGCGCGCCATGAACTTGCGCACCAGATACGTGGCGCCCAACGCGGGGATCACATACACCACCACCACAAAAACCAGAATGTTAGGAATCAACTGCCAGCGTTTGAAAATCAGCGACAGACCGAAGAAGGACGGCAAGTTGCCCAAACCCAGGAGATAGGCTAAATCGTACCCCACCAACGCTTCGGCCAAGACCGCGGCCAACATCCCCACCAGCCACGCGCTGATGGGCACATCCCGATACGCTTCGCGCCATCGCTGGAACCAGCCTTTGAGCCCAGAGGGTGTTTCAGAGGAGCGCTGCATAGTTCCGTCCTCGCAGTGCGAAGATGCCGACGCTTACAGCCGCAGGCGCACGCTGTGTTCTTCGCCGAACAAGCCGTAGGGCCGGAAGGTCAAGATCAGCAACACGATGCTATAGGCCACCAAATCGCGCATGGTCGAGGTCAAGGCCGCGGCGACCAGAATCTCGATGAAGCCCAACAAGAAGCCCCCGGCCACCGCGCCTAAAATCGAACCCCGGCCACCCAGAATGGCCGCCACAAAGGCCTTCCATCCGATCAACACGCCCAAGTATGGGTCCAGCACCGGGTACGCCATGCCAAACAGCACCCCGGCCGCGCCGGCCAGGGCCGAGCCCAAGGCAAACGTGAAGGCAATGATAAGGTCCAACGGCACGCCCATCAGCGGGATGACCGCATAATCGTAGGACATCGCCCGCATGGCCATGCCCACTTTGGTTTTCTGAATGAACAGGTGCAACAGCACCATGAGCACCACGGCCAACACGATGGTGAGGAGTTTGAGGTTGGTCACCTGCACTGGGCCGATCTGGAAGGTCGAGACCTCGATCAACGACGGAAAATTGCGGCGGCTCGCGCCCAAGCGCCACAGCACCAGCGTCTCTAAAAAAATGCCCACCATCAAGCCGGTGATGGCCGCGGAGGCTCGCGGGGCGTCGCGCAAAGGCCGATAGGCCACCCGCTCCACCGCGATGCCGATGAACGAGGCCAAAAACATGGTCAACAGCAAGGTCAGCACGAACACGACCACGCCCGAAAAGGGCAAGGTTCCACCTAAGGCCAACCCCAGCAAAACGGTTGCGACGAAATAACCAATGTAACTCGCCACCATGAACACATCGCCATGGGCGAAATTGAACAGCATCAAAATGCTGTAAACCATGCTGTAACCCAAGGCGATCAGGGCGTAAAAACTACCCCATTGCAGCGCGTTGAACAGTTGTTGGGCCACTTGGGACATAGGCGCCTCGTCAGTGGGCAAAGGTCAGGCTGCCTGAGTTGGATGCGCCGATTATACCACAGTGGTATAATCTTCAACCGTGCGCAATCTCATTTCTTCAGCCCCGCGCAAGGGGACGCTTAGGGCGGCCATGTACGACTCTGAAATACACAACCCCACATCCGACGAGACGTTGCTCCCCAACGAGGAGGAAGCGCCTGCCGGCGGCTTCTGGCGGGCCATGGGCCGTTTCTTGCGCGAGACGTTCTACACGCTCTTCCTCACTGCCGCGCTCTACATCGTGCTCAACACCCTCACGGCCCGCATCCGGGTCGAGGGCTACAGCATGGTGCCGACCTTGCGCGGCGGCGAATTCGTGCTGGTCTATCGCCTGGCCTATCGGTTCGGACGCCAGCCCCACCGGGGCGACATCATTGTCTTTCGCCCCAACGACAACGGGTTGGGCGATTATATCAAACGGGTCATCGGCCTGCCCGGCGATGAGGTGCTCATTCAAAACGGCACGGTCTTCATCAACAATCGCCCTTTGGACGAGCCCTATATCATGGAAAAACCCCGCTACAACGGCTATTGGAAGGTCCCACCAGGGCACATTTTCGTGCTGGGCGACAACCGCAACCACTCGACGGACTCGCACATCTTAGGGCCCATCCCCTTAGAGCGCGTGTTGGGGCAAGCCGTGCTGGTCTATTGGCCGCCTTCGCGCGTGCGTTGGTTGTTACCGACGCAACCCGACACATCCAACCTGGTCACCACGGCGGCGACCCCGTCCTTCCGCCCCTGACAACTCTCCTTTTTTGTTTTGGATACGCGCGGATAGTGTTGTTTTTCACTATCCTTGACCGCGCGCGGTGCATATACTAAAGTATGCACATATCCAAACTTAGCCGACCGTGCAAACGCGTGGGCCAACCTTCTGACCACCCACCTGAGGAGGGCTCTCATGGTCGCTTTAGCCGATATGACCAACGAAAGCGTACAACTGCACGCTTATTTGTGCAGCGGCTTGGCCGATGCCAAGCGCATCGCCATCCTTTATCTGTTGGCCGAAGGGCCGAAGAACGTGAACACCTTGGCCCGCACTTTGGGCATCTCCCAGCCCACGGTGTCGCGACATCTCAAAATTCTGCGCGAGCGGGGCTTAGTCCGGGCCCAACGGCGCAAGCAGGCTGTGTATTACACCCTCAACGACCGCCGTGTCATCGAGGCGTTGGACCTGCTGCGGGATGTGATGCGCGACCATCTCCTGAGCCAAGCCCACCTGCTCAGCCCCGACGCCCCTTCCACCGCGGGCTAACACGACGGTAGGGGCAATGGCGGCCGCGCGGCCCAAACCCACGTCAAGGCCCGCGTCGCGTCAAGGCCGTTCGTCCAAAACCACACGCACATCTCGCACCTCGCCCTCCCGAACGATGCGCACGAGGACCTTGTCGCCCACGCGATAGTTCTGTTCCAACCACAAGCGCAGTTCGCGTTCGGTGGGCGTTGGGTGCCCATCCACGGCCACAATGACGTCTCCCCCTACGGGCAGCAACAGGTGCCCCAATTGCACGGTGCGCCGCCCGCCTTGGATGCCGGCCCGATCCGCAGGGCTTCCTGGGTAGACCGCGACCACCAACAACCCCTGCTCAGGTACCGCGTAGCCCAAACGACGCAACGCCCGGGCCACAGGCGGCCGCAGTTCATACGTGTAGCCTTCCACCCCCAACCACGGGTGCCGATAGTAGCCCTGCGCGATCAACTCGGGCACCACCCGGGCCACGGTGTGTGCCGGAATGGCAAAGCCGATGCCCGCGTTCGCGCCCGAGGGCGAAAAGATGGCCGTGTTCACGCCGATGACCCGCCCCTCCAAATCCAACAACGGCCCGCCCGAATTGCCCGGATTGATGGCCGCATCGGTTTGGATCACCTCGCCAATGAAACTACCGTCTTCGCTGCGAATCACCCGACCCAGCGCGCTAATGATGCCCGCGGTCATGGTTCGATCCAGGCCAAAGGGGTTGCCAATGGCCACCACCCGCTGCCCCACACGCAAGCGCAGCGAATCGCCCAAGGGCAACGGCGGCACGTGAGGCTGCGGCTGCCCCGGCGGCACTTGCCACTGTAACACCGCCAAGTCGTTGGGCGGGTCCACGCCAACCACACGCGCGGGCAGCCGCGTGCCATCGGCCAGCGCGACCTCGATTTCTTGCGCGCCGCGCACCACATGGAAGTTGGTCACGATATGCCCTTGCTCATCCCACACAAAACCCGAACCTGTACCCTCCCGCGGGCGCACCTCCCAGAACAGGGTATAGGCATAGGTGCGCGTGGTGATGTGCACCACGCTGACGCTGGCCCGTTCATAGAGATTTTCCAACCACACTTCTTCGGCGCGTAACAATGGCAAGACATCGGGCACGAGGGTTGGGGGGATGTCCTCCGGTTGGGGCGATGGCGTGGGTGTCAAGGCCAAGGGCGCGGCCCGCCCGCGCGCGGCCCACAACGCCCACAGCAAAGCCGCCAGCAGGCCCAAAAAGAACCACGGTAGTCGTCTCCAGCGCAAACGCATGACTTCCCTCCTCTGGGGCCGCGCGCCGCCATGCCAGGCTCACGCGCCGCTCAAGGGGAACTCCGGCCAAGTGGTGATGGGCTGCACCGTGGTCACCCGGTGCGCGCCGCGGGCGACGAAACGCACAAAGGCCTCGTTGGCTGCGGCGGTGAAATCCGCGCCCGGCACCACGACCGGTGAGGTCGTATCTTCCAACAAGTAGATGCGCCCAGCCAAGTAGCCCAACCCGCGCGCGTCCAACGCGTTGAGCAAATCGTTGACCGTCCAGGCGACGCAGTGGCTTTTGGCTTGGCCGGTGATAATGACCGCGTCGTAACGCTGCACGACTTCCACCAGCGCGTCGTTGGGCGGCACCAACGGGCGCCCTTGCAAATCCGTGTTGACCTCAGGCTTCAAGGCCGAATAATGCTCGGTCAAGGGATGTGACCCTTTGAGGATCAATTGGGGCTGGGCATAACGCGCGACACTGTGGAAGAAGATGGCCTCTTCAACCGCGGACACCAGGGCATGCCCAATGCCGCCCAGCATGGCGTGAAAAGGCCAAATGGTGTGCTTGTATTTGCCTTGGGCCTCCAAAGTGCGCACATAATGCTGCACATATTGCTGCGCCTGTTCGGGCTGTAACCCCAACGCGTCAGCCAACGCGGGGTTGAAGCGCCAGCGGCCGGCCTCCACATCTTCCACCGTGATTTGGGTGAACGGTTCGGGGTGTTGCCCTTGCTCGTCAACCCAAAACGGGGGATGAAAGATCTGCATGGGCAAATGCGTATCCAGCGTGGCCACGATGTGGGTCAATATGCCCAAGTGGCGATAGATGAAGGCCACCAAGCGCTGATTGTCCTCCACCGCGCCCCGCCCCGAAGGGCCGGCCACGAACAATTCGAAATCGGGCAGGCAAAATGTGTTTTGCACATCGATGAGGACCAACGCAATGCGGGGCCGATCTTGCGCCGCGGGCTGCAAGCCATGGGTTTGAGCCCACGCGCGCGCGTCTTCAAAGCGCCGCGCGTAGTCAACACGCCAGACCTGCGCGACCCGCTCGGGGTCAAAATGGGGCGGCAAAGGCAAAGGACGGAAGGCCATTGATCACCTCCCTCATCGCCGAAGACTGGGCGGAATCGGTCAGCACCTTCATTATACAGAGAATGCCATCGCAGGGGGCGTGTTATAATTCGTGCCCCTGAATCGGCCAAATCGCGCTTGACACCCCCCGAGGTGCATCTATGAAGGCGAAAGTGTTGGTGTTAGAAGACGAAGCCCCGCTGAACGATCTGTACACCCGTGTGTTGGCTCGCGCGGGCTTTGCCGTGGATCAGGCCTATTCGTTGGCCGAAGCGCGCGCGTTTTTGGAACAAGGGCCTTATGACTTCTTCGTCGTGGACATTCGCTTGCCTGACGGCATTGCGACCGAGTTGTTGCGGGAATATCGCGAGAGGCTCACGGCCCAGGGCACGCAAGTGGTGATTCTCACGGCTGAAGCGCGCTATCGCATGGAACTCGCAGAGATGGGCTATGAGCATTATTTTGAGAAGCCCATTTCGCTGCAAATGCTGAGCACGTTTCTACAACGGCTGTGGCAGGCCCGCCAACAGGGATTGGGCGCCTAACCACGTCGTGCGGTCGGGGCCCTGGGCAACCACGGCGCGAAACTTTGCCCCCGCACCCATACGAGGCAACGCGGTGCAACGCGCGCCGCGCGAACGGCGTACTGCGAAGACGCGCCACCCCCTGGCCGGGCCACGCCGCGCGGCCGCTGGGCACGCGGCCGCCGGGCGAGGCAGCGCCTCGCCCCTACTACCCGCCAACTTCCAACGCGCCGACCCCATCCCCCCTTGGTCCCCCTTCCCCTACGAGGGGAAGGGGGGAGATGGTTCGCGTGAGGCGCGGGGCAGGCCCGCATCGCCCCTCCCCCTTTACGAAAGGGGGAGGGGTTGGGGAGGGGGATTCAACCCGCGGGCCGGGCCACGCCGCGCGGCCGCCGGGCCCGCGGCCCCGGTCCGGGCGACCTGCCGGGTCGCCCCTACCCGCTGCGCCCTTCTGCCCGCTCCCAGCGGTGGGGTATGGTTCCGTGGCGCTGGACCCCTTGACGCAGCCGCCCCTTGTGGTATCCTCGTTCGGTCATACCTTCCCCCGGAGGACGCGGCCATGCAATTGGGTCTGGTTGGCTTGCCCCAGAGTGGCAAGACCACGGTGTTCAACGCCTTGACCGGCAGTGATGTGCCCTTGGCCATGACCGGCCACCGTTTCGAAGTGCATACCGCGGTGGTGGATGTGCCCGATCCGCGCGTGGACGCGCTGGCCGAACGCTTTGGGTCGCGCAAACGCACTTATGCCAAGGTGACTTACGCGGACATCGCGGGCTTGAGCGGTCAGGCTGGCGGCGAACTGCCGGGGCCGCTGCGCAATCTGTTGGGCCAGATGGACGCACTGGTGCATGTGGTGCGGGCCTTTGACAACCCCCAAGTTCCCCACCCCGCGGGGTCGGTGGACCCCGCGCGCGACATCGCCGCGCTGGAGCAGGAACTGCTGCTGCACGACTTGGTGACGGTAGAGCGTCGCCTGGCACGGTTGGCCGAAGAACGGCAAAAGGGCGCCCGACCGAAGGACGACATCGCCCGCGAACGCGCGCTGTTCGAGCGGCTGTATGCCGCGCTGGAGGCCGGCCAGCCGTTGCGGGCTTTGGATTTTTCGCCTGCAGAGGCCCGAATTCTGGCTGGCTTTGGCTTGCTCACCCGCAAGCCCATGTTGGTGCTGCTCAACATCGGCGACGACGATGAGCCCCCGACCATCGAGACGCCCAGTCCGCGCACCCGCATTGTCGCGCTGCGCGGCCGCTTGGAGATGGAACTGGCCCAAATGGAGCCTGAGGAAGCCGCCTACTTTCGCCGGGAATATGGCCTGACGGAGTCCGCGCTGGAGCAGGTGGTGCGCTTGTCCTATGCCTTGTTGGATCGTCTCACCTTTTACACCGTGGGGGAAAAAGAATCTCGGGCCTGGTCCTTGCCGCGGGGCAGCACCGCGCTGGACGCCGCGGCCGCGATCCACACCGACTTGGCTCGCGGCTTCATTCGCGCCGAAGTGATCCATTACGACGAATTGATGGCCTTGGGCGATTGGGCCGCGGCCCGAGCCGCCGGCAAAATCCGCCTGGAGGGCAAGGACTACGTGGTGCAGGATGGCGATGTGCTGTTGATTCGCTTCGCCCCTTGACGTGCCCCGGCCGCGAAGAAACCGTCCGCTGCCGATTTGCGCATCGCCCCACAGCCGCGAGGTTGCGCAAGCCGTACATCATGACCAACCACAGATGCCGTCTGCCCGCGGATGGCGTATAATGGAAAAGAACGCCGCGCGCCCCCGGGGCCTGCGGCGCGTTGTTGGATGTCATCTTGACGCAAGGAGCAATGCCATGTCTCGACCGTTTACCCCCACGCCTCTCAAGCGCCGCTATCCGGTGCCTTCGGACATCGAAATCGCGCAAGAGGCCGAACTCAAGCCCATCACCCAAGTAGCCGAAGAGGCGGGCATCTTGCCCGAGGAACTGGAACTGTACGGCCCCTATAAGGCTAAGGTCAAACTGGAGATTTTGGAGCGCTTGAAGGATCGGCCCAACGGCAAATACATCGTAGTCACGGCCATCACCCCGACGCCTCTGGGCGAAGGCAAGACCACCACAACAGTGGGTTTGAGCCAGGCTTTGGGCGCTCACTTGGGCCAGCGGGTGTTCACCGCCATTCGGCAGCCCAGCATGGGCCCCACCTTCGGCATCAAGGGCGGTGCAGCCGGTGGCGGCTACAGCCAGGTCATCCCCATGGAGGACTTCAACCTGCACCTCACCGGCGACATTCACGCGGTGAGCATTGCCACCAACTTGCTGGCGGCCGCCCTCGACACCCGCATGTTCCATGAGTCCCGCCAGAGCGACGAAGCCCTGTTTCGACGTCTCTTCCCGGTGAAGAACGGCGTGCGCCAGATCCCGCGTGGCTATCGCTATCGCATGGAGAAACTGGGCATCAAGCCCGAGGACTTGGACAACTTGACGCCCGAGCAACGGCGCAAATTGGTGCGCTTGGACGTCGACCCGGCGACCATCACCCTGCGCCGGGTGGTGGATGTGAACGACCGCCTGCTGCGCGAGGTGGAAATCGGCTTGGGGCCTGACGAGAAGGGCTTTACCCGGCGCACAGGCTTCGACATCAGCGTGGCCAGTGAGATCATGGCCATCTTGGCTTTGGCCACCAGCCTCAAAGACCTGCGCGAGCGTCTGGGGCGCATTGTGGTCGGCCTCGACCGAGAAGGCAACCCCGTTACCGCGGAGGACTTGGCCGTCGCGGGCGCGCTCACGGTGCTGATGAAAGACGCGCTCAAGCCCAACCTGATGCAAACCCTGGAAGGCACACCGGTCTTTGTGCACGCGGGGCCTTTCGCCAACATCGCCCACGGCAACAGTTCCATTGTGGCCGACTACATCGCGCTTAAGTTGGCCGATTATGTGGTCACCGAGGCCGGCTTCGGCGCGGACATTGGCTTCGAGAAGTTCGCGGACATCAAAACGCGCTACTCGGGCTTGACCCCCAACGCGGCCGTCATGGTCGCCACCGTGCGCGCGCTCAAGATGCATGGCGGTGGCCCCAAAGTCACGCCAGGCAAGCCCCTGGACCCGGCCTACACCCAAGAGAATCTGGAACTGCTGCGCGCGGGCCTGCCCAACCTGATCCACCACATCCAAACCGTGCGCAAGTACGGCATCCCGGTGGTCGTGGCGATCAACGCGTTCTCGACCGACACGCCGGCCGAGCACGAGATGATCCGCCAAGCCGCGCTGGAGGCTGGCGCGTTCGACGCGGTGGTCACCCGCCACTGGGAATTGGGCGGTGAGGGCGCTATCGACCTGGCCAAGGCCGTCATGAAGGCCACCGAGCAGCCTTCCCAATTCCGCTTCTTGTATGACCTCGATCTGCCCATCAAGGAGAAGATCGAGATCATCGCTCGGGAGGTTTACGGCGCGGATGGGGTGGACTTCGAGCCATTGGCCGAGGAGCGCATTGCCGAATACACCCGCCTGGGCTACGACAAACTGCCCATCTGCATCGCCAAGACCCACCTGAGCATCAGCCATGACCCGAATCTCAAAGGCGCGCCGCGAGGTTTCCGGGTGCCTGTGCGTGACATTCGCTTGTCTGCGGGCGCGGGCTTCTTGTACCCGCTGGTGGGGAAGATCCGCACCATGCCGGGCTTGCCCACGCGGCCGGCCTACATGAACGTGGATGTCGATCTGGAGACGGGCCGCGTTGTGGGGCTCTTCTAAGCCGATTTGGCGGGGGACGCCCTCCGGTGCGGCCGAGCCATGCCTCAATGACACGCCCGGGTAGGGAGACCTGCCCGGGCGTTTTCATCGCGCGTAGATGTGGCCGCGGCCCAGGGATCGCGCCGGCGCGTAGGCCCGGGCCGGCCTTGCGCTGCCCTTGGCGCGCGGCCCAGCCCCATGCGGCCGCGAACGACCTCGCAGCCCGGCCCAGGCCGCGCGCGGCCCAACTGGTCAGCCCTTCGGCGCGGGACGCGTTTTCTTCGGGGTTGCAGCACCTTGACCGGGCCCGATGTGGGGCTGCCTCTTGGGGCCAGGCTCAAATCGGGTGCAATCCCGGGAACTCCAGGCCCAACGTTTCATCCCACCCCAGAGCGAGGTTGAGGCTTTGCAACGCGCTGCCGGCCGCGCCTTTCATGAGGTTGTCGATGGCGGCCATGGCCACCAAATGCCCGGTTTCCTCGTCCAGCGCGAAGCCCAAATCGGCATAATTCGAGCCAGCCAAAATCTTAGGATCGGGCACGCGATACACCCCGCGGCGCTCTTTGACCAGCCGCAAGAAAGGGTTCTCCTTGGTGACGGCCCGATACGCGCGCCAGAGGTCTTTTTCCGTGGTGCCCGGACGCACCCACGCGTGCACGGTGGCCATGGCCCCGCGCACCATGTCCACGGAGGTCATGGTGAGGTGCACGTGCGCGAGGCCCAGTTCTTGCATCACTTCCGCGGTGTGGCGATGCCCAAAGGCCGCGTAGGTGCGCACCACGTTGGCCCGTTCGGGGTGATGCGAGCCTGGGTTGGGCGTGATGCCTCCCTCAGACGAGCCGACCTTGATTTCGGCAATCACCGGGCGGGTGGTGTCGATCAGCCCCGCTCGCAGCGCGGGCCACAAGGCCAAGTTGGTCGCCGTGGCGTTGCAGCCAACGCCGCTGATGTAGCGCGCGGTGCGCAGTTCCGCGCGGTGTAGTTCGGGCAGGCCATAGACGAAGCGGTTCAGCCATTCAGGGGCCGCGTGGGCTTGACCATACCAACGGGCATAGAAGTCGGCATCGCGCAGCCGAAAGTCCGCGGACAAATCCACAATATAGGTGGCCAAATCGGCCCAGCGGGCGATGTGCTTTTGTGCTTCGCCGTGGGGCAAGGCCAAAAAGAGCACATCCACCGGCTCCAGCGCGTCGGGGGTGACGAACTTGAGGCGGGTGCGCTTGCGCAGGTTGGGATGCACTTGATACACATATTGGCCAACGTAGCGCCGCGAGGTCACCTGGTGCACTTCCAAGCGTGGGTGGTCGAGCAACAAGCGCAGCAACTCGCCACCGGTGTAACCAGATGCGCCGACAATGCTGACCTTGAGCATGATGAGCCTCCGAGGTGTGGCGTGGGGTGCAATCCCGCGCGACCTGGCTGGTCGGAACGGGGCCCGCGGCCGGCCGCGGGGAGGACGTCAACGCGCACCCCGCCGGCCGAATTCGCGCTCCAGCATGTCTACGGGAAGGCGAATCATGGTTGGTCGGCCATGGGGGCAGGTGCGCGGGTTTTCACACGCCAGCAAGTCGCGCAGCAGACGCTCCTGCTCTGAGGGACTTAGCCGTTGGCCGGCCTTCACGGCCAGGGCCTTGCAAATGCGTCCGACCAAGCGGGCTTCCGCGTCGCCGGCCAAGGGCGTTTCGTCGTGCTCGATGTCTTCTACCGCGGCGCGCAGCGCGGTGGCCGGGTCCGCGTCTTTTAGCGCCACGGGCACGGCCCGCACGCGAAACATCCCCATGCCGAACGGCTCAACCTCAAACCCCACCCGGCGCAGCGTCTCCAAGTGTTCTTCCAGCGTACGGGCCTGCGCCACCGGCAGGGTCACTGTCACCGGTTCCAGCAGCGCTTGCGACGCGGCTTGGGGCCCACGCCGGGCCATCATCTGCTCGAAGAGCACGCGCTCGTGGGCTGCGTGCTGGTCGATCAAGTACAGGCCATCAGGGCCCTCGGCCACCAAATAGGTCGCGGCCACTTGGCCGATCAAACGCAGAAGGGGGGGCTCCACGCCAGGCAAGGGCACGGTGGCGGCGGCCGTGGCGGGCTCGGCCGGTTCTGGGGTTTGGGGGGATAGGACCTCCGGTTGAGGCCGGGCATCGGCTGCAGGGGCCGTTTGTGCCTCGGCCGCGTTGTCCGTCGCCGCATCCCATGGAATGCGCGCGTCAGGTTGTGCTAAGTCCCACTCACTCAGCGGCGCGGGGCGCTGGGCCAAAGGCGCGTGGGCCAGCAAGGCTTTGCGCACCGCGCGCACCACAGCCCGAAAGACCCGATCCGGATCGCGAAAGCGTACCTCGGCTTTGGTAGGGTGTACATTCACATCGACCGCGTCCGCGGGCAATGTGATGAACAGCACGGCCAGGGGGTAGCGCCCCTTCATGACCAGGTGCTCATAGCCTTTGAGCAGCGCGGCCGTGAGGGCCGGGTCCCGCACAGGACGACCGTTGACGAAGAACAGGATGTCGCGGCGATGGCTGCGGGTGAGGCCCGGCGGGCTGATGAAGCCGTGTACGGCCAGGCCCAGTTCTTCCGAGATCACGGGCAGCATTTGGCGGGCCTCGGCCGGGCTGTAAATCAAAGCCAAAACCTCGCGCCGGTCGCCGTGGCCGGCGGTGTTCAGCGCGAGCCGTCCGTCGTGGCTCAGTTTGAACCGCACTTGGGGGTAGGCCAGCGCGTAGCGCACGACGACTTCGTCAATGGCGCGTTTTTCGGTGCTGGGCCGTTTGAGGAACTTGCGCCGCGCGGGCACATTATAAAATAGGTCTTCGACGCGAACGTGGGTGCCGGGGGCCATGGCCACGGGCTCGGGCCCGCGTACGATACGCCCGCCCTCGACCACAATCTGCGCGCCCGCGTCCGCGGTGGGCGGGCGTGAGCGCAAGGTGAGCCGTGCGACCGAGCCGATGGCGGCCAATGCCTCGCCCCGAAACCCCAGGCTGAGGATGTGGAACAGGTCATCGGCACTGGCGATTTTGCTGGTGGCATGGCGCTGCACAGCCAAGGGCAACTCGGCCGCGGGGATGCCGTGGCCATCGTCGACCACCTCAATGAGGCGCTGCCCCGCGGCCTGGATACGCACTTCAATGCGCTGTGCGGCTGCGTCCAAGGCGTTTTCAATGAGTTCCTTGACCACCGACGCGGGGCGTTCCACCACCTCGCCGGCCGCGATTTGCGACACCAACTCGGGGGGCAAGGGGCGAATGGGCGCGTGGTTTGCCGATGCGTGCGTGCTCATGCCGCTGATTATAGCACGAGAAGCGCCTCCCCGCCGGGGCCGCGCGGCGACAACACGCCCCGCTGGCTTCACGTCTGCCAATCACCCAGGGCCTTCAAAAGGATCCCCCTTTTGTCTTGCACGCCATGCCGTCGCCTACTGCTTCACAATCCTTGCCAGATGTCATCCCTGATATTGTGACATGAGTCACTATCTCCCTGGAGGGCCCTGCGGCTACACTTAACGCGAACCGAAAAGAAGGGATGATAACTTCCCTCGGTTTGTTGCCTTCTCGCTCATTCAAGACCATGGAGGGTAAGGATGACCACCACCAAACACCGCCTCCACCCTTGGTGGCTCGGCCTGGGCCTGATGGGTGTGGTGTTGCTGCTGGCTTATGCCACCACCTCGGGTTGGGCGGCCGCGCCCGCCGACTCGAGCGCCAGCCTCAGCACCACCATCAAGGCTGAGGACGAGTCCACTGCCGATCACACCCAATTCGAAGAACTCCAACGCGAGTTTGAAAACGCCACAGAGGTCACCCAAGCCTGTTTGGAGTGCCACACCGAGGCAGCCAAACAGGTTATGGCCAGCACCCATTGGACGTGGGAGTTCCCCGGGGGAGAGGATGGCGAGACCTGGGGCAAGAAGCATGTTATCAACAACTTCTGCGTGGCCGTGACTTCCAACTGGCCGCGCTGCACCAGTTGTCATGTCGGCTATGGCTGGAAGGACGACACGTTCTTCGATACGGCCACCGAAGCCCAGGTGGACTGCCTGATTTGCCACGATACCACCGGCACGTACAAGAAGTTCCCCACGGGCGCGGGGCACCCCGCGTATGAACCTAAGGAGTTCCCGCCGGGCAGCGGCAAGATTTGGGAGCCGCCTGATTTGGCCTACGTCGCCCAGAATGTGGGGCGCCCCAGCAACAAGAATTGCGGCGCGTGCCACTTCTATGGCGGCGGCGGCGATGGCGTCAAACACGGCGACATGGATTCCACTTTGGCCGCACCGCCCAAAGAGGTGGACGTCCACCTCTCGCCCGAGGGCGCGGGCATGGTGTGCGCCGATTGTCATAAAACCGAGGCCCATCAGGTGCCCGGCAGTCGCTATGCCATGACCCCCAAGGACACCCATGGCAAGGACCTGCCCGTCTCGGATGGGAATCCGACGACTTGTGAATCGTGTCACGGTTTGACCCCCATGAAGAACCCTAAATTGAACGACCATGTGGACAAGGTGGCTTGCCAGACGTGCCACATCCCCGCGTTTGCGCGCGGCGACAAGCCCACTAAGATGTGGTGGGACTGGTCGGTAGCGGGTGACAAGCAGCGCGGCGATGGCGGGGTCGAAAAGGACGAAAACGGTTGGGTCACTTACCACTACAAGAAAGGCGAGTTCGTTCTGGCCAAGAACGTGGTACCCACCTATCTTTGGTTCAACGGCAAGACCACCTACATGGTGGAAGGCGAGAAGATCGACCCCAGCGGCGACGTGTACATCAACCGCCCGCAGGGTGGTCCTGAAGACCCCAATGCCCGCATTTACCCCTTCAAGGTCTTCCGGGGCAAGCAAGGGTATGACCCGGTCAACAAGGTGCTGCTCATCCCGCATCTGTTCCCCTTCAACAAGGAAGACAAAACCGCGTTCTGGAAGGGTTTCGACTGGGGTGAAGCCTTTCGGGTCGGCATGGAAACCGCGGGTTTGGACTACAGCGGGCAATATGATTGGATCGAGACCACCATGTATTGGCCCATTACGCACATGGTAGCCCCCGCGGAGCAGGCCCTGAAGTGCAACGACTGCCACGCGCCCAACGGCCGCCTGGCCGAAGTGCCAGGGGTGTACATCCCCGCACAAACGGGCCACCCCACGCTGGACGCTATCGGCTGGACGTTGAGCGGCTTGACCTTGTTGGGCGTGGTGATCCACGCGGGCTTGCGCGTGGTCAACCGCAAGCGCGCGTGAGCCGTGGAACGGCTTGACACTGCTCCACGCTGGGCGGGGGTGTCGGCTCAGCCGGCGCCCCCACCCCCACCAGGAGGACGAAGGATGAAAACCCGACGCATCTACCTCTACACCCGCTTCGAGCGCTTTTGGCACTGGATGCAGGCGTTGCTGATCATCGGCCTGGGCCTCACCGGTTTCGAAGTCCACGGCTCGTATTCGTGGCTGGGCTTTGACAAGGCCTACTTCTGGCATGTGCGCTTGGGCTGGGCCTTGGTCGCGCTCATCGTGTTCGCTGCGTTTTGGCACTTCACCACCGGCCAGTGGCGCAACTACATCCCCACCCTGGAGCGGGTCGGGGTCATGGTACGCTATTACACCAGCGGCATCTTTCGCAACGAGCCCCATCCTTACAAGAAGAGCGAATTGTCGAAACTCAACCCCTTGCAGCGGCTGACCTATCTGGGCTTCAAGTTGGTCATCGCGCCCATCTTGGTGACCACAGGCTTGCTGCTCATCTACTACAATCGTTGGCCCGAGTGGGGGCTTTCGTGGTCCCTGGGGCAGGTGTCGACTTTGCATCTGGCCGGTGCCTTCCTCATCCTCATCTTCTTCATCGTGCATGTGTATATGACAACCACGGGCCAGACGGTGTTCTCGAACATCAAAGCCATGATCGTGGGGTATGAGGAAGTGCCCGAAGAGGAAGTGGCCGCGGCGGACTAATCGCGGCCAAGCCGGCTGCACGGTTCGCCTCTGCGGCTTGGTGCAGGCCGCGGCACGTTGAGCCCACGGGGCCCCACCGGTATTCAGGACGACCCCCCAAGGCTGTGGGCCTTTCGAACCGGGCAACATCGGCACTATCATCTCCAACCCAACCGCCTCGCTCGTGACGGTGGCCTTGGCACGGGGCCAAGGTCACCGTCGCGCGTCTTGGCACCCAGGCGCGAGCGGCGGCCGAGCCGGCCGCGCGGGCTGTGGCTTCTTGGGGATGGGCTCCGCGCGGGCCGGCCACGGGGGCGCCCGAGGCGCGCGCCAATACCGCCCGCGCGCGGGCCGTTCGCGGAGCCGTCCCCCGTCCCCGAGGCCCAAGTGACCTCTGTCCAAATTTTGGGTTTGTGGTCCCGTTCGGGCCGCTAATTGTGCTTCGCACCCTCCCCAAATGTGCGGGGTGCGGTATAATGAACCGCCGTCGTTGTGGGACGAGTCTGGAATCCTGTCAGGAGGTGTGCTATGAGCACGCAAGAGCCGGTCGCCGTTGGTGAGACGGCCGAAATCAAGCGCAAAATGCATTTTCGGGGGACCATCAAAAAATTGACCGTGGCCGGGGCCATTGTGGACATCGGGCTGGACAAGCCCGCGGTGTTGCACATCTCCCAGGTGAGCCGCGAGCCCGTGTTTCGCATTGAAGATGTGCTGGAGGTGGGCCAAGAGGTGGATGTCTGGGTGCGGCGCATCAGCCCCAAGGGCATTGTCGAATTGACCATGATCAAGCCCTTGGATTTGGAATGGCGCGAGATCAAGAAGGGCATGACGGTCAAGGGCAAAGTGATCAAAATTTTGCGCGGCGGCGTCGAGGTTGAAATCGGCGCGGAAGTGCCGGCCTTTGTGCCCATTGGCGAGATGACCCACGGCTATATTCGCAGCCCGCGCGATGTGGTCAGCGAGGGCGATGAGATCGAGGCCCAGGTTATCGAGGTCAATCGGCGGCGCAAGCGCATTCGTTTGAGCATGAAGGCGTTGGAGCCCAAGCCCGAAGAGGCCGGCCGCTTGGCGCGCGCGGATCGGGACGACCAAGACGACACCTATGTGCCTACGCCCATGGAAGCCGCGCTGCTCAAGGCCTTAGCCGAGGCCAAGGCCGCCGCGGCCGAGGCCTATGGCGAAGAGCGCGAAGCCGCGCTGGCGCGGGTCGCGGATCTCGAGAAGACCCTGGAAGACATCCGCAAGCGCTTGCGCGGCAATGGACGGCACCGGCTGAACTAACACCGCGGCGCGCGATGCGCCTTCTCTCCCCTCTTGCGGCCTACCTACCGCGTTGGCGAACCAGCCCCGGCCTTGGCGTCGGGGCTTTTGCGCGCGCGTGGTTCACCCGGCACGGCGCCATGCTCGCCCTGGCCCTGCTGACCGTGGGCCTGGCCCACCATGTCGCGGGGCGTTACTTCGAGTTTTGGCCCCATCTGGAAGACGAAGTTGCGTATTGGTGGCAAGCCCAAGCCGCCAGCCAAGGGCAACTGACCGTCCCTTCGCCCCCTGAGCCCCAGTTGTTCTTGATTCCCTTTGTGATTGACCGCGACGGCCAACGATTTGGCAAATATCCGCCCGGATGGCCGGTGGTGTTGGCTTTGGGCCTGCGTTGGGGCCGGGCCGCGTGGGTCAACCCCTTTTTGGCGGGGCTGGCCGTATGGCTGTTGTATCGCCTCGCCAAGCGCGTGGCCGACCCCGTGGTGGCGTGGGTGACCGTGTTGTTGGCCCTTACGTCGCCCTTGTTTTGGCTGCAAGCCGGGTCGTTGCTGGCCCACATGGCCGCGTGGGTGTTCACCCTGCTGATGCACGTGGCCCTGTTGGACGTGTTATGGCCGCGCGCCGACGGTCCGGCGTGGCCGCTTCCGGCGCTGGTGGCCGGGGGGAGCGCGGCGCTGCTGCTGCTCACCCGCCCCTGGACCGCGCTGGGGGTGGCCCTGCCGTGGTTGCCCGTGGTGCTGTATGCCCTTGTGCGGCGGCCGGCCACGCGGCCCGGTTTGTTGTTGGCGGGCGCGGGGGCCGCGCTCGGCCTCGGGTTGTTCCTGCTTTGGCAGGCCGCGCTCACCGGTTCGCCTTGGCAAAGCCCTTACACCCTGTGGTGGCCCTACGACAAACCCGGCTTTGGGCCCGGCCACGGCCCTCTGCCGCAAGGCCACTCGTGGGCGCAGGGGTGGGTCAACACCCGCTTTAGCCTGACCGTGGCCGCGAGCGACGTGCTGGGCTGGTTGCGCGCGTCGTGGCTGCTCCTGCCGGCCGGCTTGTGGGCCGCGCGCGGTCGCCCGCGAGCCTGGCCGGCCCTGCTGACTTTTCCCGCGTTGGTGGGGGTATATTGGGCTTATTGGGTCGGCGCGTGGGTCTTGGGGCCCCGTTACTACTTCGAAGGCCTGCACAGTTGGCTGCTGCTCAGCGCGTGGGGCGGGGTGGCGTTGTGGCGCGGCCTGGGTCGCGTGCGTGGGGGATGGGCTCCGCGCACGGCCGTCGTGGCGCTGGTGGCCGTGCTGGTGGTGCTCAATCTGCGCTACTACTTGCCCGCGCGTTTGCACATGATGCGCGGCCTCTATGGTATGACCCCTCGTCGCGTGGCCGTATTCTTGAGCCCCCAGGCGCGCGCGCTCACCCCCGCATGGGTGCGGGTGCAAGGGGTGACCCGTTGGAGCGATTACGCGGTCTATGTGCCCCTGCAAGACCCTTGGTTGCGCACGCCATGGGTGTTCGTTATCGATCCGGGCCGCGATGCAGCCGCGTTGGCGGCTTTGCGCGCGGCCTTGGCCCCCCGGCAGGAGGTCTTGTATAATCCCCGCGAAGCCCCTGCCGTGCTCACCCGGGTCCTGCTGGTGCCCGTGGAGCCCTAAGTCCGCGGTCAACCCGCCCCCGCGGGTGGATGCTCTGCAGGCGCGGCCATGCGCGTGGCCCGTGGGCGTTGGGGCGTGGCCCGTTGGCCGTAACGGTGCTTTGCCAAAAGCGTCTTCCTTAATAGAGACCGGGGTGTCGCATGGCTGCATCATCCACCGAGGAAGCGCGCCTGCTGGAACGGGCGCGGGCTTGGGATCGGGCGGCTCTGGCCGAGATCTACGATCGCTATAGCCCTCAGATTTACCGTTTGGCCGTGCGCGTCACCGGTGATCCTGATATCGCTGAGGAGTGTGTGGCCGAGACGTTTACCCGTTTTTTGGCCGCGTTGCGGCGGGGCGGCGGCCCGCGCGAGCATTTGCGCGGGTATCTGTTTCGCATCGCGCACAACTGGCTGAACGACCACTATCGACGGCGGCCCACGATGCGCTTGGATCCGGAGCGCGATGCCCCCGTCGCTCCGGACGGCTGGGACGCGGCTTGGCGGGCCGAGGCGTTGCGCGCGGCGTTGGCCGCGTTGCCGCCGGCCCAGCGCACGGTGCTCACGCTGCGCTTTCTCGAAGGCTTAAGCCCGCGCGAGGTGGCCGAAGTGATGGGCAAGAGCGTGGGCGCGGTCAAAGTGTTGCAGCACCGGGCGTTGCGCGCGTTGCGCCGCCAATTGCGACGCGCGGACGGCCCACCTCCGTTGGATTGAAACATGACGCGAACTGACCCTGAACTCCCCGAGGACTTGCGGCCCTATTTCGAGGCCGCGCGCGAACGCATCCCACCGCGGGACCCCGCGCGGGCCGCGGCCGCGCGGCGCGCCTACTTGGCCCAAGTCGCCGCGTTGGCGGCTTCGGCACCCAACCCAGAACCTCCCACGGTTCGGCGGGCCCCGCGCAGGCTCTGGCTGCGTTGGGCATGGGCCTTGGCCGTGTTGGTGCTGACCTTGGGCCTTAGCGTGACCACCGTCCAGGCTGCCCAGCACGCGTTGCCCGGATCGCCTCTGTACCCGGTCAAGCGTTGGAGCGAGGCCGCGCGGCTGGCCTTGACCCGCGACCCTGCCCGGCGGGCCACTCTGCTGCTCACTTTCGCGGAAACCCGGGTGCAAGAGGCGCGCTTGCTGTTGCAAGAAGGCCGCCTTGACCAAGCCGAGCAAGCGCTGGCCGATTTAGATGCCTACTTGGCCCAACTGGCCGCGCATCCCCCGCGCGCGGCGGGCGAGGCCGTGCCCCCTGAGTTGGCCACCCTGGAAGAACGCTTCAACGCGGAACTGCTCACCACCGCGGCCTTGGCGCCACCCCCCTTGCGCGAAGACCTGCTGCAAGTCATCAATGGCTGGGCCGCACAGCATGCCCAGGCTTTGCAGCATCGGTCCGACGAGTTAACCTTCTTCGTCGGCCCAGTGGATGACATTCAAGGCCAGGTATGGCGGGTCGGCGATCGTCCAGTCTACATGACCGAAGAGACGCTGATTTATGGCGTGCCCCACGAAGGCGACTTGGTCGAGATTTTGGGCCATGAGAACCCCGATGGCTCGTGGACGGCGTTGGAAGTGCGCATTGCCGCGCGGCGTCGGGCCCAGCAGAGCACCCAAGTCGAATTTGTCGGCCGTCTGGAGCACCGCGGCCCCACCCATTGGCAGGTCAACGGCCTGGAACTCACGCTGGCGCCCCAAG
The DNA here is from genome assembly GCA_964446575.1 of uncultured Anaerolineaceae bacterium. Lineage (GTDB taxonomy): Bacteria > Chloroflexota > Anaerolineae > Anaerolineales > DRMV01 > JAADEN01. The sequence goes on from CAYUOX010000062.1 coordinate 81,519, forward strand.
CCGACATCGTCGGCGATCCGCAAGAAGGGGAGTGGGTCGAGGTCGCGGCCGTTTGGGATGCCCGGTTCCAGCAGTGGATCTTGTGGCACGCGGAGCCTGTGGAGCGCATGTATGGCGTCGAGGTGGAATTCTCGGGCCGGCTGACCGCACGCGAAGGCTCGATTTGGTGGATCGCAGGCTTGCCCGTTGAAGTCACCGAGGCGACCAAGACCACAGGGCCGACGCCTCAAGTGGGCGATTGGGTGGTGGTGCACGCCTGGCGCCAGGTGGATGGGTCGCTGTTGGCCGAAGAACTCCATGTTGTGGACGCCGCCGCGCCCGACCCCGACCGCGACGCGCCGTAAACCACGGCCCAGCCCCGGTGCCCCATCGCGCACCGCGTGCCCAGACCCGCCCCCTACGGGCGAATGCCTCACCCCGCGCGGAACGGTATAATTCCCTTCGGCCGTGCCAGGCCAACCCATCCCTTGTTGTGTGAGGTGTGCTCATGCCCGCGACTTGGAACTACATCCATCCCGCCACCGATTGGGGGGAGCCGGTCAAGGCCTACCGTGACATCACGTACTACAAAGCCCAGGGCGTGGCCCGCATCGCGTTCAATCGCCCTGAGGTGCGCAACGCGTTTCGCCCCGAGACCATCGACGAGATGCTGGACGCGTTTCGAGATGCTTGGCTGGACACGAGCATCGGCACTGTGCTCCTGACGGGCGAAGGCCCCTCGCCCAAGGACGGCGGTTGGGCGTTTTCGGCCGGTGGGGATCAGCGGGTGCGAGGCAAGGGCGGCTATGAGGGTGGCTACGAACTCCCGCGGCTGCACGTGCTGGAACTGCAGCGTATGATTCGCTTCATGCCCAAGGTGGTCATTGCGGTGGTGCCCGGCTGGGCGGTGGGTGGGGGGCACAGCCTGCATGTGGTCTGCGACCTCACGATTGCCAGCCGAGAGCACGCCCGCTTTCAGCAGGCCGACGCCCGAGTCGCCAGTTTCGACGCGGGCTATGGCTCGGCTTACTTGGCTCGGCACATTGGCCAAAAGCGAGCCCGCGAGGTCTTCTTTTTGGAGAAGGTCTATACGGCTGAAGAAGCCTATCGCATGGGCATGGTCAACGCGGTGGTGCCCCATGCGGAATTGGAAAAAGTGGCCTTTGAATGGGCCCAAACCATCAACCGCAAGAGCCCGATGAGCATCCGTTTCCTTAAATACGCGTTCAATTTGGTGGACGATGGCTTGGTGGGCCAGCAACTCTTCGCGGGCGAAGCAACCCGTTTGGCCTACATGACCGATGAGGCCCAAGAAGGGCGGGACGCCTTTTTGGAGAAGCGTGCCCCGCGCTTTGATCAGTTCCCGCGCTGGCCGTGAGCCCGGCTCAACCTGAGGCCGCGCGCGCATAGAGGGGCACGCGGCGCGGATACGGCGCGTCGAAATAAGGCGATGCAATCAAAAAGTCAGCCGACGAACGGTTGGTCGCGGTGGGGATGTTCCACACCTGGGCCATGCGCAATAGGGCTTTGACATCCGGATCGTGCGGGTGGGGCTCCAGCGGGTCCCAAAAGAAAATCAGGATGTGGATCTCACCTGTGGCGATACGCGCGCCAATCTGCTGATCACCACCCAAGGGGCCGCTCAGCATGCGCTGGATGGGTAGGCCCAGCGCGCGTTGCAACCGTTGCCCGGTGGTGCCTGTGGCATAGAGGTGATGGCGGGCCAATGTCTCGCGATGGGCGCGGGCCCAATCGAGCAGATCGTCCTTCATGTTGTCATGGGCCACCAGCGCGATGTGCTTGCGCTCGGGGAGGGGAAGAAGACGGAAGGCCATGGGTGCGCTCCTGGTGGGTAGTCGGGTCTTGGCGATGACCCCAGTATACCCCGAAGGGCGGCGCGGCCCCGTTGGACTTGGTGCCCCAGCGGCGGTTGGCGCGGCGGCGGTCGGCAGGAGCGCGCCATCTGGTCGGCCAGGGCCGCAGCCCACGGGGTTGGGCCAAAAAGCCCTGTTTTTGGGGCAGGTCAGCGGCTTGTTTCGGCGCGCGCGGTGGTACAATTATTGGCCCGTGCAGTCTTGATTCTTTGTTTCGCGGAGGCCCACATGACCGCGTCCCCCGCGCCGGAGAACTCACCCTGGGCTCGTGTGTTTGCAGTGGCCGGCCTGATCGGCTTGGCCATTGTCATTTTCTTGGCCATCCCGCGCGAGCAAGAAGAGGGCGAAGAGCGTGGCTTTTTCGGCAGCCTACCGGGGCTGCTGTTGCCCGCGCCGACCTATACGCCTGTGGTGACCCCGACGGTGCCCACGACGCCCACGCCGGCGCCGGCCGCGACCCAAGCCGAGCCCACGGCCACCGTGACCGAGGCGGCCGAGGGTACGGTGCGGGTGCAGGCGACAGGCAACGTGTGGTGCCGCTCAGGGCCGGCCATGTATTACGAAGCCCGCGCCGCGTTCCAACCCGGTCGCCAGGCTGTGGCGCTGGCCCAGTATGAGGACGCGCGCGGCCGATATTGGCTGGTGCGTACCGACCAAGGCACGCGATGCTGGCTGCCCGCGCGCTATGCCAAGGTGGTGCAAGGCGACCCGAACCGCTTGCCCCAGGCCACGCCGCCTCCACCGCCTGCGGTGGCCTTTTTGGTGGGCATCGAACGGGTGAGCCGCTGCGGCGATCAGCGCGGCTTGACCCTGTGGCTGCGCAACGAAGGAACCCGCCTGCTGGAGTCGGTGGACGTGAAGATCGAAGGCCCTGGGCAGGCCTACGACTATGCCATTGGCTTGCACCAGCGCAACGGCTTCGAATGGTGGTTGACCTGCGACGCGGGTGGGCGCCTGGAGCGGCTGCTGCCGGGTGAAGTGGGCTTCGTGACTATCGCGACACCAGGCCGCGATTTGAGCGGCGAGCCGGTCACGGTGATCGTCAAAGCCTGCACCGAAAACCACTTGCAAGGCTTGTGCTTAGAGCGCCGCTTGCTGTTGCCCGTCCCGTGAAAGCCCCCCACCTCTGCCCAAGAATGCCCGGCCCGGTCGCTGCGACCGGGCCGGGTTTTCCTCGCGGCGATCACAAGCCGTAGATTTCCGCGTACTTGGTCTGCAGATAATCCAGGTAAGGCCGAGATTGCAGTTCTTGCCCAGTGGCGCGGCGCAGCACTTCCAAAGGTTCGTATTTGCGGCCGTAGCGATGGATGTGCTCCCGCAGCCAGGCCAGCAGATCCGCGAATTGACCGGCCCGCATTTGGGCGTCCAGGTTCGGCAGATCGCGGCGCACAGCCTGCCAGATCTGCGCGCTCATCACATTGCCCAGCGCGTAGGTGGGGAAGTACCCCAGCGCGCCCATGGACCAGTGGATGTCTTGGAGCACGCCTTCTGCATCGTTGGTCGGTCGCACGCCCAGGTCCTCTTCCATGCGGCGGTTCCAGAGTTCGGGCAACGCTTCGACCGTAACTCGGCCTTCCAAAAGGGCAATCTCCAGGTCGAGGCGCAGCATGATATGCAGGTTGTAGGTCACCTCGTCGGCCTCGGTGCGGATGAGGGAAGGTTGAACTTTGTTCACCCCGCGATAGAACGCGTCCAGCGTGATGTCGTCCAACACGCCGGGGAACGCGGCCCGCAAGCGGGGCAACAGCCATTCCAAATAAGGCCGTGACCGGCCGACCAGGTTTTCCCACAAGCGGGATTGCGACTCGTGCACACCCAACGACGCGCCGCCGTCCAGCACCGTTTCTTCGTAGCGGTGGTCCACCCCCTGGCCGTACAGGCCATGTCCCATTTCGTGCAGGCTGCTGTAGAAGGCTTGGCCGAAGAAGTCGGTTTCCTTGTAGCGCGTGGTCAACCGCACGTCGTCGATGCTGAATCCCGTGGTGAACGGATGCGCGGACTCGTCCAAACGGCCTCGCTGGAAGTCAAAGCCCATTTGGGCCAGCACATCGCGGACAAAGGCCTTTTGCTTGTCGACGGGGAAGGGCCGATAGAGGAAGGCGTCGTCGACCTGGGGCCGGGCCAGAATGGCCCGCAGCAGTTCCACCTGGGCGCGGCGCAACTCCGCGAACAGGGCCTGCACTGTGGCGGTCTTCATGCCCGGCTCGAAGTTGTCCAGCAATGGATCGTAGATGTGCTCATAGGGTGCGAAGAATTCGGCGTATTGGCGCCGCATTTCAACGATGCGCTGCAAATAAGGGGCGAAGAGGGAAAAGTCGTTTTGGGCCCGGGCGCGCTGCCAGCGCTGTTTGGCTTCTGAGGTCAATTGAGCGAACTCCGCGACCCAGTCAGTGGGCACTTTGGTCGCTCGATCATAGTCGCGGCGGGCGACTTTGAGGAAGCGGGCTTCGTCGGAGTCTGGATCCCAGCCCTGGGCTTGCATGTCGGCCTCGGCCTGACTCAGCCACTCACCCACTTCGGCCGCGGTGGCCAAGCGGTGGGTCAACTCGGCCAGCGCGCGCAACTGGCGGGCGCGGGCCGCGTGCCCCTTGGGCGGCATGTAGGTCTCTTGGTCCCAACTGAGCACCGCTGTGGCCGCGGCGTAGCGGGCGATCTCGGCCGCGCGTTGCCGCAAACGCTGAAAGGCTTCGGATTGAACCGTTTCGAACATGGGGGTTTCGCTCCTGCGTTGGATGTTGGAGATTCTTGGTTTTGGCCTAATCATTGTACCATTGCCGCGCGGCCGGGTGCGGTGGCGGCCGCGCGGGGCCGGGCGCGGTGGTGGCCGCGCGTGGCTGGGCGCGGTGGTGGCCGCGCATGGCTGGGCGCGGTGGTGGCCGCGCGGGCTGGGTGCGGTGGCGACCGCGCGGGCTGGGTGCGGTGGTGACCGCGTGGGCTGGGTGCGGTGGTGACCGCGTAGGCTGGGCGCGGTGGCGACCGCGCGGGCTGGGCGCGGTGGTGACCGCGCGGGCTGGGTGCGATGGCGACCGCGCGGGCCGGGCGCGGTGGTGGCCGCGCGGGCTGGGCGCGGTGGTGGCCGCGCGGGCTGGGCGCGGTGGTGACCGCGCGGGCTGGGTGCGGCGGTGACCGCGCGCGGCTGGGTGCGGTGGTGGTCGCGTGGGCTGGGTGCGGTGGTGACCGCGCGGGCTGGGTGCGGCGGTGACCGCGCGGGCCGGGTGCGGTGGCGGCCGCGCGGGCCGGGTGCGGTGGCGACCGCGCGGGCTGGGCGCGGTGGTGACCGCGCGGGCTGGGTGCGATGGCGACCGCGCGGGCCGGGCGCGGTGGTGGCCGCGCGGGCTGGGCGCGGTGGTGGCCGCGCGG
>CAYUOX010000063.1:0-4791 GCA_964446575.1 uncultured Anaerolineaceae bacterium
CCAGGGCGGTGATGGCGTCTTCCAGGGCGGCGATGCGGCGCTCGATTTTGCGGCGTTGGTTTTTGGAGAGGCCTGGCCGGGGCGGGGAGGAGCGCGCGTGCGGCCGCGAGCCCGCCCGGCCGTTCGCGGAGCGTTTTTCCCTGGTCTTCATCTCGTCAAGCGTGCTACGGTGCTGGAGGTACGCGTCGTAGCGTCCCATGAACACCTGAAGATGGCCGCGCGCCAGGCTCCAAATTTGGGTGGCCAGGGCCCGCACTAAGTAACGGTCATGGCTGACCAGGAGGATGGTGCCCGGATAGGCCGCCAACACGGCTTGCAAGGCCTCTTGGGCGGGGATGTCCAGGTGGTTGGTGGGCTCGTCGAGCAGCAAGAAGTTGGCGCCTTGGAGTTCCAGTTTGGCCAGGGCCAGACGGGCCCGCTCGCCGCCCGAGAGCACAGCCACGGGCCGGTTGACCGCGTCGCCGCGGAAGAGGTAGCGGGCCAAGTGATGGCGGGCCTCCGCGGGCAGCAGGTGGGGCGCGGCGGTCAGAACCTCGTCCAACACGGTGCGTTGGGGGGCGAGGTCGGCCGCGGCTTGGGCGAAGTAGCCCAGCCTGACGCTCGGCCCCAACCGCACTTGGCCGGCCAATGGCTCGAGATGGCCAAGGATGGTGCGCAAGAAGGTGGTCTTGCCGCTGCCATTGGGGCCCAGCAGCGCGGCGCATTCGCCACGGCGTAAATCCAGCCGCGGGGCGCGGAACAAGGGGCGGTCGGGGTAGCCAACGACCAGGTCGCGAGCCCGCAGCACCCATTCGCCGCTGCGCTGGGCGGGCGCGAGGCGAGGTTGTGGGGTAGGGGGCTCGGTTTGGGGGAAGCGCAAGGCCTTGAGGCGCTGTTCGGCTTCAGCCACGGTGAGTTCGCGGGTTTGCAGGCCCAAGCGCTCGACCGCGCGGCCCCATGTGGTGCTGTGAAGCACTTCCAAGGCCCGTAGGCCGTCGGCCTCCAAGGCCAGCACCGCGCGGCTGAGGCGCTTGAGACGCCCCTTGGCCTGCGCACTGTTTTGCCCCGCCATGTGGCGCTTGATGTAGGCCAGGTCACGCTGCAGTTGCTCCATGGTAGCCTGCCATTGGCGGCGTCGCTCGGCCCAGCGCGCGGCGCGTTGCTGCACATAGGCGCTGTAGTTGCCCCGGTACGTTTCGACCCCGTGGGGGCTCAACTCCCATATGGTGCGCGTGACTTGGTCCAAAAAATACCGGTCGTGCGAGACAACCAGCACCGCGCCCGGGAAGCCCTGCAAGTAACGCTCCAAGAATTCCACGCCAGCCAGGTCCAGGTGGTTGGTGGGCTCGTCAAGCACCAGCAAATCGGGCTCTTCGAGCAACAAGCGCGCCAAATGGGCGCGGGTGCGTTGCCCGCCCGAGAGTTGGGCCAAAGGCCGCGGGAGGTCGTGTTCGGCAAAGCCCAGCCCAGCGAGGACGCGCGCTTGGCGGGCCTGGTATGTGTAGCCGCCCAGGCGTTCGTATTCGTCTTGCGCGCGGCCGTAGCGTGCCAGCAGGGCCTCGGTGCGCTGGGGCGGGGCTTGGCCCAAGGCCTCTTCCAACGCGCGCAAACGGGCCTCCAGCGCGTGCAGGCGTTGAAAGGGCTGGTCGAGCAATGCGGCCAGCGTGAGCGTCGCGGGCGGTTGGTCCAAGGTTTGAGGCAAGTAACCGATGCGCAAGCCCTTGGCCCGGTGGACGCGACCCGACAAGGGCTCTTCCAGGCCCAAGAGCACGCGCAGCAAGGTGGTCTTGCCGCTGCCGTTGGGGCCTATCAAGCCGATGCGGGCCTTGGGCGGTATCTGCAAGTTCAGGCCTTGGAAGAGAATGTGTGAGCCGTAGCCGTGGGTCAGGTCGGTGGTGTGCAACAGCATGGGCTTTGCGCTTGCGGAGGATGGCCGCGCGAAGCGTCGCGGGCGTGGGCCCATCATACGCGGGTTGGGGTGGAATGTCAAGAAGCCTCGGGGCCGCGCGGGACGGGGTATAATTCCTTCGTCGTGTGGGTTGGATTTTCCACCAGGAGGTTGCCATGGCCCATCTCTTTGTCCCCGGCCCGGTGGATGTAGCGCCCGAGGTGGCCCAGGCGCAGGCCAAGCCCATGTTGCCGCACCGCAGCCCCGAGTTTGAAGCGCTGTTCCACGCGTGCGAGCAGCGGGCGCGGGCGTTGTTCTTCACCCAATATCGCGTGTTCATCAGTGCGTCGTCGGGCACGGGCTTCCAAGAGGCCGCGGTGCGCAATCTGGTGCGTCCGGGTCGTCGAGCGTTGGTGGGCGTCAACGGCGCGTTTGGCAAACGCTGGCGAGAGGTGGCCGAGACCAATGGCGTGGCGGTGGATGTGGTCGAAGCCCCGTGGGGCCAACCTTTGCGGGGAACGGCTTTCGCGGCCGCGCTGGAGGCGCGGGACGATTACGACTTGGTCATGGTGGTGCACAACGAGACGTCCACCGGCGTGGAAAATCCCATCGCGGAAATCGCGGCCGCGGTACGCGCGGTGAGGCCCGAAGTGCTCGTCGCGGTGGATTCGGTCTCGGGTCTGGGCGGCGCGCGCTTGGAGATGGACGCGTGGGGGCTGGACATGGTCTTCACCTCGGGCCAAAAGGCGTTGGCCTTGCCACCGGGTATTGCCCTGGCCGCGGTGTCGGATCGGGCCTTAGAGCGGGCCAAGGAAGTGCCGCATCGGGGCTGGTATTTCGACCTGCTGCGCCTGGAGAAGCATCGGCTCAAGGATTCGACCCCGGCCACGCCGGCCATCTCCCTCATCTACGCTTTGGATGTGCAATTGGATCGCATCTTGACCGAAGGTCTGGAGGCGCGCTTTGCGCGGCACGCGGCCATGGCCGCGCGCGTGCAGCAATGGGCCGTCGCGCGGGGTTTTGAATTGTTCGCGGCCGAAGGCTATCGCTCCAAGACGGTCACCACCGTGCGCAACACGCGCGGCGTCGACATCGCCGAACTCAACGCGTTCCTCGTTCAGCGGGGCATGCGCATTGCCAACGGCTATGGTCCGCTCAAAGGCAAGACTTTTCGCATCGCGCACATGGGCGAAATCCGCATGGACGACATCGAACACCTTCTGGCCGTGCTGGACGAGTTCCTGGCCGGCCAAACCGACTCACGCCCCGCGGCATGAGGTGGTCATGAAAACGCCTTACGACGATGCCACCACAGATGGATGGCGCGACCCGACCCGCAGCCCTCAGGTGGGCGAGGTGTATCGGGTTGTGCTCACGACTTGGGCATATGGCGGTGAAGTCATGGGCCGCCTGCCCGATGGCCGGGCCGTGTTCGTGCCCTTTGCGTTGCCTGGCGAAGTGGCCCAGATACGTTTGACCGAGGTCAAATCGCATTACGCGCGCGGCGAAATCGTGACCTTGGAGGAGACTTCGCCTGATCGGGTGCCGCCACGGTGCCCCCACTATAAAGTCTGCGGAGGCTGCCATTATCAGCACGTCTCCTATCCCGCGCAATTGGCGGCCAAGAGCGTGATTCTACGCGATCAATTGGAGCGTTTGGGCAAACTATCCACGCCGCCGGTAGGAGCGACAGTGCCTTCGCCGCAACCTTGGGCTTATCGCAATCACGCCCAGTTCCATCCCGCGGGGGAGGGGCGTTTGGGGTTCAAGGCGCGAGACGGCGAAACCGTGGTGCCCATCGAGACGTGCCCCTTGTTAGACGCCACCATCGCGGCTGTGTGGCCCCGGCTGCATGTGGACGAGGGTGCGGGCATTCGCCGGGTGCATGTGCGCAGCGGTGCGGAGGGTGAAGCCCTGGTGGTGCTGCTGGGCGATGAGGCCAAGCCGCCGCCGCTGGAGGTGGACTTTCCTGTGTCTATGGTCTACATTGGCGCTGAGGGGCCCTATGTGCTCGCGGGGCGTTCGTACGTGGTGCAACGGGTCAAGGGCCGCGCGTTTCGCGTCTCGGCCCACGCGTTCTTTCAGGTGAACATCCCGGTGGCCGAGGCCATCATCGATCACTTGTTGCGCCACTTGCCGTTGCGTGATGACGCGACGCTGCTGGAGGTGTACGCGGGCGGCGGTCTTTTCAGCGCGTTTTTGGCTCCGCGGGTGGGGCGGTTGATCGCGGTGGAGGAAGATCCTTGGGCCGTGGCCGATTTTGAGGTCAACTTGGCCGAATATGACCATGTCGAATTGTACGAGGCGCCTGCGGAGATGGCTTTGCCGCACTTACGCGATCGCGGGGTGCGCGTGGACATGGCCGTGGTGGACCCGCCACGGGCAGGGCTGAGCCGGGAAGTGCTGGACGCGCTGGTCGCGCTGGGGCCGACGTGGTTGGCGTATGTATCGTGCCATCCGGCCACCTTGGCGCGTGATGCGCGGCAATTGCACAAGGCAGGTTACCATTTGGTGCGTGCCACACCCTTCGATATGTTCCCGCAGACCTATCATATCGAAAGCGTGACCCTGTGGCGGCGGGCACGCGCGTGAGGGCTGTGCCTGCTATAGGACTCACAGCATATCGTATTATTATATTTCGAAAAGGGTGAGCAACCATCTTTGATAGGGCGCTGCGTCAGCGTGGGCACGGGAGCGGGAACAGAGAAACGTGCGCTTCATCGGGCGCGCGGCCGTTGTGCGCGGGGTGGGGGCGTCGCCGCGTGACGGCCTTCTTCTTTAACAATGAATGAAAGAACGGGATCCTGCGGCGGTCAAACAAGCCCGCTTGCCGCCAGCGCTGCGCTTAGGCGACGAGGGCCGGGGCGGGGTGTCTACAAGCATGAGGATTGCTCTGGATTTGGTTTTTCGTCCAGTTCACTTTC
>CAYUOX010000064.1:0-16043 GCA_964446575.1 uncultured Anaerolineaceae bacterium
ACGAAACGAGTGTAAGGCGCCAGGGCTTCTTGGAAGTGCTCCACGCTGCGCTGGATTTCGTGCTCGAACTGGTTGCGCAGCGCCTGGCTGAGGGTGGTGCGCAGGGCCTGCACCCGGCGATGCATCTCAGCCGAGGCCTGCCGCCGCCGCGCGGGAATGATCAGCAAACCCAGGGTAAACATCACCCCCGCGGCCAAGATGCCCGTGACATCCATGGCCACGGTGCTGGCCAAGGCCACAACCAGCGCGCCCAGCCCCACCGCGCCCACGCCAATGCCCGCGGCCGCGGCCACGGCCGCGCGTGTGCCCTCGGCCAAACGCCGGGCTTCGGCCTGTGTATCGTAGGTCGCCAACACCCGCCGGGCTCGTTCACGCAACTCGGTCAACAACTGCTCTCGGCGGGCGAAAAACGGCGTTTGTAAGGCCGCGCCCATGCGCTCTTGGTGGCGGGCTTGCTGTTGCGCCACCTGCTCGAGCAGCGTCTCCCATTGGCGCAGTTCCGCGTTAACCAGCCAATCAATCAGGCTCTCGACCCGCTGTTCCAGTTGCTGCGGCATGTCTTGAATGACGCGGGCCTGAAAATCTTGTTCCAAATATTTTTTGCGCACCAGATCGGGCAAACGGCCAATGCGAATGGTCTCATCGAAATATTGCTGGGCCCGCGCTTCCATATCCAAAAGGATTTTCTCCATTTCGGCCATGCGCAACTCAAATTGCTTGCGCATATCTTGCTGATACACGGCCAATAGGCCTTCCAAGCGCTCCAACAAGGCCATGTCTTCTTCCAACGCGGCCTGCTGCTCGCGCAACGCAGCCCGGTATTGACGGGCCAAGCGCAAGCCCACCCCCAAGGGATTGCGGAATTTGAGCCGCAGCCGTTCGCGCTGGTCCAACGTCCGGTGAATGTATGCCTCTAAAGGCGCAAAGCGGGCGGCTTCGGCCAAAGCGGGCTCCCCTTGCTTGGCCCGCAACGCCAGTTTGGCGCTCACAGCGAAAACCGGAGGCTCGAGTTCCAAATGGCGTTTGGCCTGCTCGCGCACGAACGCGATCACTTCGTCCACATCTTCAGGGCGGTCCAACAAGTCGATCTTGTTGACCACCAGCACCAAAGCCTTGCCCCACTCACGGATGGCCTCCATGAAGGCCCGTTCGCTCTCGCTAAAGGGGCGGTCCGCGGAGGTGACGAACAACACCAGGTCCGCGCGCGGCACGAAGCGCGCGGTCAGCACTTCGTGCTCACGAATAATGGCGTTGGTGCCGGGCGTATCGACGATGCTCATCTCGCGCAGGCGCTCGGCCGGCAAGGTGATTTCCACCAGGCCCGGCGCCAACACCCGGGTCGCCTGGGTGGGGCCATAACGCAGGACCTGCACTTGGGCCGTGGTGGGGGTGACCCCTTCGGGCAACAGCGGCTGCCCCAATATGGCGTTGATGAGCGCGCTTTTGCCCGCGTTGAACTCCCCCACCACGACCAAGAGAAAGAAGTCGTTCAATTGGTCAATGGAATCGGCCAGCGCGCGACGGTCGTCGGGGTCGGCCTTGATGGTCTCCAGGATCTGCTGCAGCCGCGCCAGGGCGCGTCGTTCGCGGCGCAGGAATTCGGCTTGGGCTTCGTTCATCAGCCATCCCATGCCAGCACCTCACGGCCCGCGTCAACGGGCGAAATATTGCAGCGCCAACCGCAGGCGGGTCTCTAAATCGGGCGGCGCATCTCGCGGGATGTGCTGCAAGGCGGTTTGGGCCTCGACCACGCTGTAGCCCAACGCGACCAGGGCATCCAACACTTCCGCATCCCGTTCAGACGCCGGCTCAAGGCCAGGCAACGGGTGGGCAGTCCAGCGGTCGTGCAAAGCCAACACGATGCGCTGGGCAGTCTTTTTCCCAACGCCGGGCACCCGCTGCAGCACTTCAGGCTGTTCTTGCACGACCGCGCGGCGAATGGCTTCGGCGCTCAAAAACGACAACAACGTCAACGCCAAGCGCGCGCCCACGCCATTGACGCCCAACAAGGCTACGAACAAGTCGCGCTCTTCGGCTTCGGCAAAGCCATACAAGGTCAGGGCGTCGGCTCGGACCACCAAGTGAGTGTGCAGGGCCACTTCGTGCCCCACGGCGGCCTGCTGGGCCAGGGGCCTGGGCACGTGTACCCACAGGCCTACCGGGCCCACTTGGACCAACAAGCGTTCTTCTTCGCGAGCCTGCACCGTCCCTCGCACCCAGCCGATCATGGTTGCGGCTCCTGCGGCGAGACGCGACGGGACCAGGCCATGTGTTGGGCGTGACACAAGGCTACGGCCAACGCGTCGGCCACATCGTCGGGCCGGGGGCGCTGCGCCAAACCCAACAGCATTTGCACCATGCGTTGCATTTGCTGCTTGTCGGCCGCGCCGTAGCCTGTCAGGGCCTGCTTAACCGCGGTCGGGGTGTATTCGGCCACGGGCAAATTGGCTTGCGCGGCAGCCAACAACAGCACGCCACGAGCCTGGCCCACGCTGAGCGCGCTGCGCAAATTGCGCTGCACGAACAGTTTTTCCACGGCCACGGCCTGCGGGGAAAATTCCCGCAACACAGCCTGCAATTGGTCGTACAAAGAACGCAAACGCCGGGGCAACGGCCATTGCGCGGGGGTGCGCAGCGCGCCGTACGCCACCGCGCGATAGGAGCCATCGCCCCGGGGCTCGACGATGCCGTAGCCCGTGATGGCCGTGCCCGGGTCCAGGCCTAAAATGCGCATCGTCGCATACCACTTTCAGTCGGCCTGGGCCAACACTTCCTTGGGAACGTGCAGGTTGGAGAAGACTTCCTGCACGTCGTCCAGATCTTCCAGGGCTTCGATGACTTTGAGGACCTGGGCCGCGGCCTCAGGGTCCAAATGCACTTCTTGGGTGGGCACCATCTTCAGGCCCGCCTCTTGCACCTGAATGCCCGCGGCCCGCAACCGGTCGCTGATCGCTTTGAAGGCCTCGGGCTCGGCGTAGATCTCGATGAGGAACTCGTCGAATTCCACGTCCTCCGCGCCTGCGTCGATGGCCAATTCCAAGATCTCGTCGGGGTCGTTGCCCTCGGCAGGAATGGCGAAGTAAGCCATACGCTTGAACTGCCAGGCGACCGAACCGCTCTCGCCCAAACTGCCGCCCATGCGGTTGAGGGTGTAGCGGATTTCCGATAGGGCCCGGTTGCGGTTGTCGGTAACGCAGTACAACATCATGGCCACGCCGTGGGGAGCGTATCCCTCGTAGTAGACCTCTTCCAACTGGCCGCCTTCTCGGTCTTCGCCCGTGCCTCGGCGGATGGCCTTGAGGATTTTATCCTTAGGCATGTTGTTGGCCTTGGCCCGCTCGATGGCCATGCGCAGCCGGGGGTTGGTCTCGGGGTCACCACCGCCATCACGAGCCGCGATGATGATCTCCCGGGCCAGGCGGGTGAACAACTTCCCCCGCTTGGCATCCATGGCTGACTTTTTGCGCTGAATGTTCTTCCATTTGGAATGTCCGGCCATGCTGTTACTCCTCGCGAGCGTCCACCGTCCCGGCGCGTGCAGGTGGGGAACGAAACCAGGGCGGATAAGGCTGGCGATTTCATTATACCATGCGGCCCCAGGCCCCAGGTTGGAGTACAATACGAACACCTTGGCATTGACCTATGTCCTGTGAGGTCGCATGAGCGCGCTTTATCTCATCCACTACAGCAGCGACATCGGGCTTAAAGGCAAAAACCGACCCGATTTCATCAAGCAACTCAAGCGCAACCTGCGCCGCCAATTGCCCTTGCGGCATGTGCGCGAGGAGCGGGGCCGTTTGCTGGCCGAAGGGCCGCATCCGCACTTGGATGTGGCGCGAGTTTTTGGCGTGGCGTGGTGGGCGGTGCCGCGTGTGGTGCCGCCCCAATGGGAGGCTATTGTCGCCGCGGGGGTGGCGCTGGCCCAAGAGGCCGCGGCGCAACGCCCAGGGCTCACGTTTGCCGTCCGGGTCAAGCGAGCCGACAAATCGTTCCCCAAACGCACCTTAGAGATGGAACGAGAGTTGGGCGCGGCCATCGTGCAAGCCGTGGGGCTGCGGGTCAATCTCTCCCAACCCGCGCTCACGGTGCGGGTGGAAATCATCCCAGGGCGGGCCTTCGTGTTCGCCAACCCCAAGAAGGGCTATCAAGGCTTGCCCGTGGGCACCGCGGGCAAAGTCATGGGCTTGTTCTCGGGCGGAGTAGATTCGCTCATGGCCGCGTGGTTTATGGCACGCCGCGGCGCGGCTGTCGAGTTGGTACACTTTCACGCGTTCACCGAAGCCCGCTACGCGCACCACGACAAGGCCGGGCATTTGGCGCAAGCCTTGGCCGCGTACATCCCCGGCTTGAAGGTGCACTATGTGCCATATCACTTCTTTCAGGCCGCGACGTTGGATCTGCCGCGCCGTGAAGCCCGGTACGAGTTGGTCGTCTTTCGTCGGTTCATGGCCCGCTTGGCCGCGCAGTTGGCGCGAGAGCGGGGCGCGGCCGCGCTGTTCACCGGCGACAGTTTGGCCCAGGTGGCCTCGCAAACCATGGAGAACTTGACCGCGGTGGATGCGGCATTGGATTTTCCCCTCTTTCGGCCGCTAATCGCGTTCAACAAAGACGAGATCATCGCTTGGGCCGAACGGTTGCGCTTCTACGAGGTGGCTAAGCGGCCCTACAAAGACTGTTGCGCCATCATTTCGAAAAACCCGGCCACCCGTGCCCGCCGAGAGGTGATCGAAGCCATCGAAGCGCGCATCCAACTTCCGGCCTTGTTGGAACGCACCCGCCAGGAGGTCGAAACCATCGCTTATCCGGCCGATGACCTGCCCGCCTGGGACGAGGCGGAATGAGGACAGGGCGATGGACGCTTGGGCCGTGTATCGGTGCGCCAATCCCCGTTGCGGGCTGCGCTTTCCGGCCGCGGTGAGCGAAGAACCCGCCTCGTGTCCGCGCTGTCACGGCCCATTGCAGCAGCAAGAGCGCTGGCCTGCGCCGCCGCGCGGGGCCCGACCGCGCGAGGGCGCGCCCACGCGCCGCGCGCTGGTGGTCGAAAATGTGCGTAGTGCCTGGAACGTGGGCGCGTTGTTGCGCATTGCGGACGCGGCGGGGTATGGGCGCGTGTTCTTGGTTGGCATCACTCCCACGCCCGAGCATCCCCAAGTGGCCAAAACCGCGCTGGGCGCGCAGTTTACAGTGCGCTGGTCGTGGCACCCCAACGGCGTAGCGCTGCTGCGCACGCTGCGCGCGCTGGGATGGACGTTGTGGGCGCTGGAGACCGCGGCTACGGCTGCCCCGCTGCCGGTGGGCCAAGGGCCCCCGCCCGAGCCTTGGGCCTGGGTGGTGGGCAACGAGGTCACCGGTTTGGATCCGGCTGTGCTGGGATTGTGCCACCAGGTTTGGCGGTTGCCCATGCAGGGCGCCAAGCGCTCGCTCAATGTGGCCACGGCTTGGGCCGCGGCGGTGTATCGGTTGGCCACACCCGCGGCGCCGGCGAAGGCCGCGCGTGTCGCTCGCGGCGCCCGCGGGCCCGCGCGGAGCCCGTCCCCCCCATGATCGACTTGGAGGTGCCGCATGCGTCGCTTGCATCTGCCCCGAGGCGTGGTGGAGATCCGCCATTTGGAGCGCATCGACGAGATGGAGCAGGTCGTGGAAGTGCAGCGTCAGGCCTGGGAGGGCCGCATCCAAGTCGTGCCCGCGTCGCTGCTGCTCACCCTGGCCCACGAGGGAGGCATTGTCTTGGGCGCGGTGGCGATGGAAGAACCCGAGCAACCCTTGGTTGGATTTGTATTTGGCTTTTTGGCCCGGCACCAGGCACCGGGCCAACGGCCGTTTTACAAGCACCATTCGCACATGCTGGGCGTGGTTCCGGCTTGGCAGGGGCAGGGTTTGGGTTATTGGCTAAAGCGCGCCCAATGGCAGACGGTGCGCCATCAAGCATTGCCGCTCATTACTTGGACCTTTGACCCACTGTGGGGCCGTAACGCGCACCTCAACATCACCAAGTTAGGCGGCATTGCCCGCACGTATTATCGCAATCGGTACGGCACGATGACCGATCCGCTGAATCGTGGGCTGCCATCCGACCGGGTGCTGGTGGAGGTGTGGGTGAACTCCAAGCGCGTGTTGGAACGGATGCGTGCGCAACCCCGTAAGCGACTGGACTTGGCGCATTTTTTCGCGGCCGGGGCCCGCATTTTGAATCCCACACGCCTCAACGAGGCGGGCTGGCCCGAACCACCGGCAGAGGTGGATTTTCCGCAGCCCGCGACGGAACGCATTGTTCTGGTGGAGATTCCGGAAGATTGGTTTGGGCTCAAGGCTGCGGATCTGGATCTGGCCCTGCGCTGGCGGCTGCACATTCGGGCGGTGTTGGAAACCCTGTTCGCGCGGGGCTATATGATCACCGAATTCGTGCATCTCAAGGGCTCGCCAGGGCGCAGTTTCTACGCCCTCAGCCACGGCGAAAGCACGCTGGGCTGACCACGCAGCCACACGGCCTTGCGGATCCGCAAACGCGCGTTCAAGTATGGCGCTTATCGCATCGAAGCGCCGCTAAAGATCGAGCAACTTCAAGATACTTGACGCGGGCAGCCGGCTGCCGTATAATGGCCACCAACATGGCAGGCGCGCCTCACGCGCGGCCGGGGGGAGCAAGCCGGCTTGAGGCCTCACCGCAGGGCATCATTGGGCATCTACGCCCCCAGGAGGCAAAACGATGAGCAAGGCCGCTTCCCCCTTTCGCGTGCGCGCGCGAGCGCGCTTCCACAGCGGCCGGGGTGGTGCGTCGTTGTTGGTTTATGTGACTGCGCACCCCCAATATCCGACCCACGCGTCGCTGCAACCCGAAGGTCTGTTGCATGTGCACTTGCAAACCGGATGCACTGGCGCGCGGCTGGAACAAGTGTTGGTCGAGTATCTGGCCCGGCATTTGAAGTGCGCCCCACAAGATATTCTCGTCGCGGCCGGCCAGGGGCAACCGGGCAAGATCATGGTGGTGTATGACATCACACCGGCCGAACTGGAGCGCCGCTTGGACGGTTGGCTCACCCTCGAACGCGAAGGCTTGTTGCACGCCCAGCGCTAAAAAATGTGCTTTATCGTCCGCCCACGGGCAAGATCCGCAGATTCCCTTGCCAAGACCCGCCTTTGTGGTACACTATAGCCCCATCTCGACCGAAGTGGATTCATGTTGATGGACGGCTATTCGGCTTCTCCCACGGGGCGCATGACCCAAAGCCTGGGGCTCATCCTGGCTCTTATTATTGCGCGCCCGCGCCCCTGGGGGGAGCGGATGGCCTCGGCATAGATATTCCATCCAGGCCCGCTCAAGGCAACGCCGCTCCCCAGGAGCGGCGTTTTGCGTTGCAGGCCCCACCAAGGAGGAGTCGCTTATGCCCACGACCGTGCGCTTTTATGACGCCACCCTCACCGCGGGACTATGGCAGCAAGGCCACCGCCTCTCGCCAGCGCGGCGCGCCGCGCTGGCGCGTGAGTTGGACGCGGGCCGCGTCGACTATATGGAAATCGCGCTCCTGGACGCGGCAACCGGCCAAACGGTTTGGATGGTGGACGGCTTTCGCCCTCGCCACGCCAAGCCGACCATGCGCGTTCCGTTGGGGAGCGAAGCCGCATCCAATGCGCAGCGTACCGCGCACGCGCTACGAACCGCGCTGCCGGTACTGGCCTTCCATCTTCCCACCACCGCGCCCCCGGCCGCGTGGCAAACCGCGATCCAGCAGGCCCGCGCGGCCCAACGCGAGGTGTTGGTCGTCTTTGTCGACTTCTTTCACACGCATCGTCAAGCGCCCAACACCGCCTGGACGCATGCTCGCGTGGCCTTAGAAAGCGGCGCGTCGGCCATCACTTTGGGCGACGCCCGAGGCGAAGCCTTGCCCTGGGAGATGTCGGACCTGGTGTATATGGCCGTGCGGCGTTTTCCGGACGCGGTTGTGGGGGTGCACAGCAATAACGCCAACGCCTGCGCGGATGACAACGCGCTGGTTGCCGTGCGACAAGGCGCGCGCTTGGTGCACGGAACCTTGCATGGCCATGGCCACGGCAGAGGCTTTGCGGACTTGACCCACATTCGGGCCGTGCTCTTTCGCGAAGCCGGTCCGGCCCACGACGATGCGGCCATCCTTCGGCACCTGTGGGAAACGGGCCAAACGCTGGATCAGTGGCTCTACGCGCCCGCGGAGCAACATTGACACAAGCGCCCTGGCCGACGATGGCCAGGGCGCACCCACCTGCATAGAAGCCTCAGCCACGTGGAGGCTGATACAACTCGCGGTCAATGTCGTACGACCATACCGCGAGCACGCCCTCTGCGTCCAGCGCCTGCTCGATGGCCGGCGGGAAATCGTGCGCTACGAAAACCGGCACCACCGGTAGGCCTTCTTGCGCTTCCAACTTCTCGCACAACTTGCGCAGACGCTGGATCTCGCTACGGGAAGGTCGCACCTTGGCTTCGCCCACGATGAGGACTTTTTGGCCGTCGCGACGCGCATAGCCGTAAATGTTGACTTGTCGCATCTTGCGGCCTATGGTCACATAGCGACGCCGCAGAGCACCTTCCACCCGCAAGCCATAACGTCGTTCCAGAATCGACGGCAAGGCCAAATACGCCCGATTTTCCAGCGAGTAACCCACCGCGTTCGAGAGTCCTTCCACGCGTTCGTGCAGCATTTTCGTGAACTGTGCCAAGCCTCGCACCTCCTCTTCCGTGCGCTTTTGGGCCTCGGCCAACTCTTCCACGCGGCGCTCAGTGCGGGCTTGGGCTTCGGCCAACTCTTCCACGCGGCGCTCAGTGCGGGCTTGGGCCTCGGCCAATTCGGCCACGGCTGCCTCTAATCGATCCAGCCGCGCCTCGGTGCGCTTTTGGGCCTCGGCCAACTCTTCCACGCGGCGCTCGGTGCGGGCTTGGGCCTCGGCCAACTCTTCCACGCGGCGCTCGGTGCGGGCTTGGGCCTCGGCCAACTCTTCTACGCGGCGCTCGGTGCGCTTCTGCGCCTCCGTGAGCGCGTGGATGGCCTCCCACACGCGCTTGGCATTCTCTTCCAGCGCGCGTAAGGCCTGCTCCAAACGCGCGAACTCCTGCCGCATGGCCCGCTGTTCCTCGAGTTCCGCGAGCACATACTCAAGCACCTCGCGCACGGCAGGGTCCATTTGTTGCAGACGGGGGCGCAACAACGCGGCCAGGCTCATGCATGCCTTCCTTATATCAAGGCTTTACTCCTATCATACCAAAAATGAGCGCCAGGGGAAGGTTCTTTTTGGGCTCGGGCATGGGTTGAGGGCCAAACGCGCGGCGCGAGGCCCATCAATCCAATCCCACGGCCGCGCGCATTGCGGAACGCACCTGCGCTTCAAGCGCGCCCGTCCAGCGTACGAAGGCCAACACCGCCTGCTCGACCAACATACCCAATCCGTCCACCGCGGGCAGGCCCGCGGCGCGCGCCTGCTGCACAAACCGCGTGGGGCACGGGTGGTAAACCAAGTCGTATACCGCGGCCGACGCGGGCCAAGGGAGGCCCGCGGGCCAAGGGCTGGCCTCAGAACGCGGTGCCATGCCTACCGGAGTCGCGTTGACGATGAGCCAGCGTGGCCCCACCGCACGCACCAAATCGCCCAAGGCTTCCCAACGCGCGGGGCGCAGCGGCGCGGTCACATGAGGCGCCAGATCACGCGCCAAGGCCGTGGCTTGCGCCCAACGCCGTGCGACGACCCACACGGGCATTCCTGCGCGCGCGAGCGCATAGGTCACCGCGCGCGCGGCTCCGCCGGCGCCCAAGACCAGGCCGCGCCAATGCCGAGGCTCCTCCAAAGGCAAGCGTGCCCGCGCGTCTCGCCAAAAGCCAGCCACGTCGGTGTTGTCGCCCGCCACTTGCCCTGACGCGGTCCGAAACAACGTATTGACCGCGCCCACAGCCCGGGCCGCAGGGGTGAGGACCTCCACCCGCGTGGCGACGGTGGTCTTATGGGGGATGGTCACGTTGAGGCCATGCACATGGCCGACGCGGAGCCGATCCACCCACTGTTGCAGTGCCCTGTCATCGCCCGGGGGCACAGGATACAAGCGATATTCGCCTTGCCAGCCCAAGGCTTGCAAGGCCGCGGTGTGCAGCCGTGGGGATAGGCTATGCTCCAAGGGATAGCCCAACAATCCCAGTTGCCAATACCTCATGTCCGCCGCTCGCGCGCGTAGTCGCCGCGCCACGCCCGCCAACGCAAACGCAGCAGGTCGCGCAGCATGTGCAGGGTGTCACGCACCGGATGCACCCGACTGTCGGGGTCAAAGTACCACGAAATGGGCACCTCGACAATGCGATAACCCAAACGCCGAGCCAAAAACAAAATCTCTACATCAAAAGCCATGCCCTCCAACGAGGCCCGCCGGAACACATCTTCGGCCACGGGCCCGCGAAACATTTTGAACCCGCACTGGCTGTCGCGAATGCCGGGCAGCGCCAGGGCTTGGACCAGCAAATTGAAGGCCCGCCCCATGAAATGCCGATGCCAAGGCTCGTTGTAACGCACCGCACCGGGGCCCTCGCGCGTGCCGATGGCGATGTCGAAATCGGTCAGCCGCGGCGGCAAAAAGCGGGCCACTTCGGCAATGGGCATGGACAAATCGGCATCGGCCAGGAAACGATAGCGTCCGCGCGCCGCCAACATGCCTAAGCGCACAGCCAAGCCTTTGCCCTTACGAGGGCTGCGCAGCCCACGCACGCGCGCGTCGCGCGCCTGGTAGGTCTGGATGACTTGCCAAGTGGCATCGGTGCTGCCGTTTTCGACCACCACCACTTCGGCTGCATAGGCTTGGGCGTCCAAAAAGGCCAGGATCTGCTCCAGGCTGCGGGGCAGGCGCTGCTCTTCGTTATACGCGGGCACGACGATGGATAGAAACGGCTCTGCGGCCATATTACCCCGTGGAAGCGACCAAGAAGATGAACACCAGTAGCAGCACGATGTTGAGGGCCAACAGAGCGGCCAAGATCAGCCACTGCTTGAGGGTGAGCCCCGCGATGCGGTCGCTGGTGGCCGTGCGACGCTTGGTCGTCGGCGCGGGCGCGCCTTCACCCCTGCCCCGCACTTGGGCTTGCGCGGAAGCCAAAATGGCCGTACGCTGCTCCCGGGCGCGGCGCGCTTCCTCTCGATTTTGCTCGCGCGCCGATTCGAGGAACAATTCGGCCAAGCGTCGAATCTCTGGCCGCGATAACCGTTCCCGGGCCTTGAGCAGGCTTTCGGCAAAGCCCTTCACCCCGTCTGGCAGCAGCGGCTTGACCTCCGCGTCCACGGTGTCCACATAGACATCCGGTGCGGTAAAGACCAAACGAGTCGCGACCGGAATTTCAAGGCCCAATTTCTCGGCGATGAATTTCTCCAGCACCGCGCCCAACAAACGGGTGCGTTGCACCAAATTTGGTTTCACCGGCACCCCTTTGCCTTTGCCTAACGCCAGCAGGCGGTTTTCGTGAATACGAAATTCGCCACTCAACGGCGTGACATAAAGCAAATACACGCCCGGCGGCCCTAAGAGAATGATGGGAAACGGGTATTCGATGACCTCGGGCCACACATAATTACGAATGGCGATGAAACGCCGGTCCAACAGCGGGCGCAAAGCCTCGAGGAATTGCGTTTGGGCCTTGTACTCTTTGTACCACCCCCACCCATAATCCAAGATGGCCGCCCAACGCTTCCACGTGTTCTCGGTGCGCGTTTCGGCATCCCAAAACGGGGCCAGGTTGTATTCGCGCATTTCGCGCAAGGCAGATGTTGCCATCGCCCAACCTCCTACCGGGCGCGACGCGAAGCCTCGCCCTGGATGTTTGAATTATAACCCATGCTGTGCGAGCCGACCGCGGGGCTGCCAGCCAGGCGAGCCACGCGGGCCCTCGCCCGGGCGCGGCCGCGAGGTCGAACGCTACAAGCCGTGGCCACGGCCCAGGCCGTGCGGTGTCTTTGCCATGCCACACAAGGCTCCCGCGGTTGCGCGCCCACGCCCTCGACCACCGCGCGCCGTCACCTTGGCAAAGCGCCGCGTTTGGGGTAGAACCAAGGCGGAGCAGGCGCATGTTGTCCTATGAAGCACAAGGCCAAGGGCCCGCGGTGGTTTTCTTGCACGGCTTCGCGGGTGGGCGTGGGCAATGGCATTTTTATCTGCCTGCGGTCGCGGCTGCGGGGTGGCGCGGCTATGCCGTCGACTTGCCCGGCCACGGCCCGAATCCGCCGCCGCGGGTTCGGCCCCCCTCGGCCTTGGCGTGGGCCGAGGCCGTGCACGCTTGGATCGACGCACACACCACTGCCCCGGTGCACTTGGTAGGCCACTCCCTGGGCGGATACGTCGCCCTGGCCTATGCGGCTCGTGCGCCGGAACGGGTGGCCAGTCTCACCCTCTTTGCGCCTTTGACCACGGGCGAGGCCATCCGCTGGCCCGCGCGCGTGTGGGTACGTGTCGCCAACCTGCTGCCATGGTTGCCAGCCCGCTGGCCACGCGGCAGCGCGTTCTGGCTGCGGTGGGCCTATCGCCTCTACCCCGACGCGTGGCACATGCGCCCCAGTCAGCGCGCGCGGCGGGTGGCTGAATTGACGGCCATGTCGCCGCGCGCGGTATGGGCCGTGGCGCGCGTGCCCGACATTCGCCCCCGGGTGCGCGGGCTGCCTGTGCGCACGTGGGTGATCGGCGGCGCGCGCGACCGGGTGCTCACGCCGGCATCCTACGCGGCTTTGGCCGCTGAGATGCCTTACAGCCGCGTGTGGCTATTGCCGCGCGCGGGGCACATCCCCCACCTCACCGCCGCCGACACTTTGCGCCAAGCCCTGATCGCCTGGCTGCACGGTCACGACCCCGGCCCCGGGCCCCACGTCGCGCGCACCAGCGCGGGCAACACCTCCCCCGCGGGCCCGCGCAAAACATAGTCCATCTCGGGTGAAAGCGCGCTGGGGGTGGGGTTGATCTCCGCGAGCCAGGCGCCATGGGCCTTGGCCTCCAGCGGCAGGGCCGCCGCGGGATACACCACGCCCGAAGTGCCCACCACTAACACGCCGTCCGCTGTGCGCATGGCCTGCTGGGCGGCCTGCCACGCGTCTTCGGGCAATGGCTCGCCGAACCACACAACCGCAGGCCGCAGCAGGCCACCGCAAGAGGGGCACCGGGGGACACCCTCCGAGCGGGCCGGCGCCCACTGGGTGCGCGGCACCTCTCGCCGGCAACGGCTGCAAATCGTGCGCCGCAAATTGCCGTGCAATTCGATGACGCGCGACGATCCCGCCTCTTGATGCAGCCCGTCCACGTTTTGGGTCACCACCGTCACCTGTGGGATGTATTGCTCCAGCGCGGCCACTGCCCGATGGCCAGGATGAGGCCGAGCCCGCGCGACCAACGTCCGGCGCCACGTGTACCAATCCCACACGCGTTGCGGATGCCGCCGAAAGGCCTGCGGGGTGGCCAATTCGGTCGGGTCATATTGAGCCCAAAGGCCGGTCTGCGCCTCGCGGAACGTGGGCACCCCGCTCTCGGCCGACATGCCCGCGCCTGTGAAGACGACCAAATGCTGGGCACGCCGTAAAGCGTCGAGCAGGGCCGTCGGTAGCCTAAGTGCCATCGCCAAACACCCCCTCACGGATAGGGACATAGAAAGTAAGGGTCTTTTTCGTCACCGCCTTCGGCCATCCAGCCGGTGTAACCGCTGCGGGTGCGCACTGGCCAATACCACCAGCCGGGATCTTCATCGCACACGGCCGCGCCCGTAATGGTCACCACCGCGCCCGGTATCAAGCGCTTTATCTCCGCGTATTCATTCCCTGGGCCGGCACGTAAAAGGACATTTTCGCGGCTTCTCCAAGTGCAGACTTGCGCTTTTTCGCCGGGGGCCAAACGCTTAGGAGCCGTCGCGCACGCGCGAGAGGCCCTCCCAGCAGCACCGACGCCAACAACACGCCATAGAGCAGCCGCAACAGGGGGCTGTGCATCGTTCACCTTCCTTCAATATCACGAGGCGCGGCGGCTACGCGCGGGCGGGGGGCGTCCCACTCGCCAACGCGGCGCCCAATAAGCCAGCATCGTCGCCCAGCGCGGCCATGCGCAAGGGCGCGTCAAAGGCCGGGTGCATGAGGTGTGCGCGATAGGCCGCGCGCAAGGCGTCCCACCACAAGGGGCCGCTGCGACTCACCCCGCCGCCGATGACGATGGCCTCGGGTGCGAGAAGATGGCTCAGATCGGCCAAAGCGCGGCCCAGCACCGCCGCGGCTTGGCGGAGCAGGTCTTGGGCCCAGGCTTGCCCCGTGGCCGCGGCCTGAGCAACGCCGCGCGCGTCCAGCGCGCGACCAACGCGTTGCCGCGCGTCGCGCGCGATGGCCCAGCCCGAGGCCAGGGCCTCCAGGTGCCCCCGGCCACCGCATGAGCAGCGCGGCCCGTTTGGGTCGAGGGTCAGATGGCCGAGTTCACCGGCCAGGCCGCGCGCGCCCGCGAAGAGGCGTCCGTGGGCCACAATGCCGCCGCCGATGCCCGTGCTGACGGTGACGAACAGCACGGGGTCAGCGCCCCGGCCTGCGCCCCAGCGGGCCTCGGCCAGCGCGGCCGCGTTGGCGTCGTTGACCACCGTCACGGGAGCGGCAAAAACCTCGGCTACTCGCGCGGCCAGAGGCTCATCGCGCCACGCGGGGATGTTGGGCGCGTGCAACACAAGCCCGCGCGCCGCGTCGACGAAGCCGGCCACGGCCAGCCCCACGGCCCGTACTCGCGCGCCCGGGGGGCACGCGGCACGCAACGCGTCAAGCAACGCGGCCGTGGGCTCGCGAGCAGTAGTCGCCACCGCGACGCGACGCTGCCGCACCGGAGGGTGATCCCCCAAATCGCCCAGCCACGACGCGGCTCGCAGCCAGGTGCCCCCAATATCTGCCGTCAACCACACTTCCGCGGGCATGGCTCCTCCACATACGGGGGAGATTATACACCGGCTTTCGGCGAGAAGCGTGTTATAATATCGGCATCTCGCCACCAAGGAGCCGAGGATGACGCACAAACGCGACTTTCTGGCCATTGCCGATTTTTCAGCCACAGAATTGTGGCGGATGTTGGACCGCGCGCTGGATTTGAAGCGTCAATGGATGCAATATCGAGCGAATCCGCCCCTGTTGGCCGGCAAATCGTTGGGCATGGTGTTCCAAAAGCCCAGTTTGCGCACTCGAGTGTCGTTCGAGATGGCTATGCAGCACCTGGGCGGATATGCTTTTTATTTGGGGCCACAAGAGATTGGCCTGGGCAAGCGGGAAGCGATTTCGGATGTGGCGCGGGTGTTGGCCGGGTATGTGGACGCCATCATGGCCCGGGTGTTTGACCATGAGCACGTGGTGGAACTGGCCCGGTGGGCCGAGGTACCGGTCATCAATGGGCTGAGCGACTACAATCATCCTTGTCAGGCCATGGCCGACGTGTTGACCATCTATGAGCATTTTGGGAAGGTGGAAGGGCTGCATATTGTGTTCGTAGGCGACGGCAACAATGTGGCTGTGTCGCTGATGCACGCGGCGGCCAAGTTGGGCGCGCATTTCACTTGGGTCGGGCCCCAAGGCTATGAGCCACCCGCGGCCGCGGTGGAGCAGGCGCGCGGGTTTGCCGCGGAGAGCGGCAGCCAAATTCGGCTGATGCACGACCCGAGCGCCGCGGTGGCCGACGCGGATGTGATCTACACCGACACGTGGGTGAGCATGGGCCAGGAAGAAGAGGCCCAAAAGCGAATGCAGGTCTTCCCGCCTTACCAGGTCAACGCCGCGTTGGTGGCCAAGGCCAAACCCACCGCGATCGTGATGCATTGCTTGCCCGCGCATCGGGGTTATGAGATCACCGATGAAGTGATGGACGGGCCCCAATCGGTGGTGTTCCAGCAAGCGCACAACCGCCTACACGCGCAAAAGGGCATTTTGGTGGAAGTGTTTGGGGTGTGAGCGCGGGAGGTTACACGCATGGCGGCTCAAGTTTGGTGGCCGCGTTCCCTATATTACATTACGCATATCCAGAATTTGCCATCCATCTTGGAACACGGCATTTT
>CAYUOX010000065.1:0-37538 GCA_964446575.1 uncultured Anaerolineaceae bacterium
CCAGCCGCGCTGCAGGCCCTGCTGCACCGCGACCATGCCGCCGAAGAACGACACCACGGGGATGAGCAGCGCGAAGAAACATCCCAAGCCATACCAAGCGGGCGGCAAACGCCAGCGCTCTTTCAGCGGCGGGGTTTTATAGCCGTAACTCTCACGATAAAAGCCCATGACGTACTCCTCGAGCAGGGCGAGTTACTCGCATCCGCGGGGAATGTGCAAGCGGTAGCCGACGAAAATGATGCCTTGTTGAGCTAATTTGCGGAGGGCCGCGCTATGCTTCAATAAGGTTGTTTTTCGCGTGGTGGCCCAACAAAAGAAATGTTTCTTCCTCGCCGGTGCGCGACCGCGAATTTTTTGCACAACCCACTTCTTTTTTCGCAGAACCTGGGATACGGCTTCCGGCTTGGCCTGGTGCACTTCTAAAAAATAGAGATGCTCCTCCTGGGTTTGTGCATTGCACCAGCCAATGAGATAATCCCAGCGTGGCGCGTTGGGCTCGCGTGCCTGATAGCACGCGTCCAGGTTCATGCTGCCCAGCAAATCGCGGGTTCTGTCCACGCGAACTTGCGCACGGTGAGCAGGCTTTAGGCCTTGCAAACCGGCTTGAACCCGGCAATGAGGGAAAGCCTCACGCACCGTGCGGGGAAAATCGGCCGCGGTACAACCCCTTTGGCGGGTCATGGCCTACTCCACCAAATCCAGCAAGTTCGCGACGCGAGCAACGGCTTCTTGCGCTCGTTGTGTGAGCGCGGTCAGACCGCCCCAATCGGCCTCGTCCATATCGTCGGACCATGGATCCAAACCGCTGATGTCTTTAATGGTCACCTGGCCATCCTGGCGTTTGAAGAAGTACACTCGCACACTTCGCTCCAACAATGATGTCGCATCAAGGTGGGTTGCCAGCAGGTATGACTGCAGTGCCTGTTGAACGGTCGCGCGATGCGCTGGATGTCGCGCTCGCGCGGCCTGGAAATGCTGGAGCACCCAGCCGAATTCCAGAACTTGTACCGCATGGGTCGTGATGATGACCCGATAGCCGCGTGTCAGCCATTCGCCTAACAACACGAAGAAAGCCCGCAAGGCCTGGGGGTGCAGGCCCATTTCTGGTTCTTCCACGATGATCCAGCGATATTTATCCCGTCGCTCTTGGGCCGGTAGCAGCCAGTGCGCAGCCCACAGAAGGGGTAAAAATTCCCGCTGCCCCGCCGACCAAGTCATGAGCGGCAAATCAACACCCTTTTGGGACGCCGTAGTGATGCGTTGCACGATGCGTTTGCGGTAATCTTTGGTCTGGATACGAATTCGGGCTTGGGGATAGAGGGCTCGCCGTACGGCTTCGTACCAGGCCGTTTGGGCACGGGGGAACTCGTCAGCCTCGAGATGGGCCTCGTCCAGGGCCCGCCGCATGACTTCGCTGAAGCGTTTGAGCACGAAGGGGTCGCCTGCACCAAAGTCGCGGAACGGCCGTGGCCATTCGTTGACCAAGCACAACACCCGCTGCGCGGGGATGTAGAACACTTGCTCGTCGCCCGGGGAGGTGTGCCAAGCCTTCAGAATCTCGGCTTCTCGTTTTGGCCAGGGGTTATCTTGATGCCACACGCGTGTGGTGGCGCGCCACGCGGCGCGCCCCAGGCCTTCGCCAAAGTAGGCTTCCGCGAAGTCACGCCAAGTTTCGACCTGATAGCCATACTCCTGAAGCAATGCGTGCACAAAATCCGTGTCCAGCACCCACTTCCACAACTGCGCGACCAGGCTCTTCCCGCTGGCTTGGGGGCCCACCAAGAGGGTTAGGTCGCCGAAATGCACACGCGCTTCGGGCAAATGGGCGAAATGGCGAAAGCGCAGCGTCGCGGGGGCCATGGACGTCAAGCCTCCTCGGCCTCTTCACGGGCCAGGGCCGCCGCGTGGGCCACCGCGTCGAAAATCTTATAGTAGCCCGTGCAGCGGCACAGGTTGCCGCTCAGCCCATAGGCGATGGTCTCCCGGTCGGGGTGCGGATGCTCTTCGATGAGTTTGGCCGCGGCCATGACAAAGCCCGGGGTGCAGTAGCCACACTGCACCGCGTGGTCGTGCACAAAGGCCTCTTGCACGGGGTGCAGGTGCTCGGCCTGCACCAGCCCTTCCACCGTGACGATTTCCGCGCCGTGGGCTCGGGCCGCGGGCACCAGGCACGATAGCACAGCCGCGCCGTCCAAGTGGACCGTGCACGCACCGCATTCGCCTTCGCCGCAGCCCTCTTTAGTGCCTGTGAGCAGCGCGTGCTCGCGCAACAGGTCCAGCAGGGTCTTGCCCTCCGCGTCGCGGAAGACCATGACCCGGCCGTTGATGCGGGCGACGATCTCGTCGGGCGGATGGCTGGCCGACACAGGCAACGGCCGCGGGTAGGGCGTGGTCTTCCCCCACAGCAGGGGCGGCCGGGCGGGCACTTCGTGGGACACATCGCCTTGGGCCAGGGCCTGCAGCACGCGGCGGGTGTACACTTCCACCATGCGCCGACGATAGGCCGCGCTGCCGCGAATGTCGTCAATGGGCCGCGCGCTGCGCACCGCAAGCCGGGCCGCTTCCGCGATGGTTTCGGGCGTCAGCCGCCGACCGCGCAGAAAAGCCTCGGCCTCGGTCGCGTGCACGATGGTGGGCGCGACCGCGCCCAGGGTGATGGCCGCGTCTTCGATGGTCTCGCCATCGTCGGCCCAGGTGAGCACTGCGGCCACGTTGACCACCGCGATGGCTTGGGCCTTGCGCAGCCCCAACTTGCGAAACGTGCCCCGTTGGCGCGGACCCAAGGCCCGAAAGGCGATGTCCACCAGCATTTCGTTGGGCTGCACCACCGTGCGCCGCACACCGGTGTACAACTCGGCCAACGGCACAGTGCGCTGACCGTGGGCCGAGCGCAGGGTCACGCGCGCGGCCAGGGCCATCAGCGGCGTGATGGTGTCGTTCGCCGGCGACGCGGTGAGGATGTTGCCCGCGACCGTGGCCCGATTGCGCAGCGCGGGCGAGCCGACTTCCCACGAGGCTCGCACCAAGGGGAAGGCCCGCTCTCGGAGCAGGTCCGACGCGAGCACCTGATTGTGCGTCACGCCAGGGCCGAGGTGAATCCAGCCCTCGTCGTCCAGGGTGATGCGGTCTAAGCCGGGTATGCGGGTGATGTCGATCAGGGTGTCCACCCCGGCGCGTTGGCCCCGCTCGAGTTCCAAGAGCAGATCGGTGCCCCCGGCCACAATGCGGGCGCGGGGCGCGTAGCGGTCCAACAGCGTCAGGGCCTCGTCCAAGGTCGTGGGGGTGAAGTACAAACGCCACATGGGGGAAACCTCCGTCCGGCCATGAGGGAGCGCGCGTGACGCGCGGAACGGGCATAAGAATTATACCCGCTTCGGTGGGGTGTCGGATGACAAAGCCGCGGCAATGGCTTGCGCGGTGCGCGCGGGGGCTTCCATGGGGAACATGTGCCCGTAGCCCGAAATGCGCACCAAGCGGGCGGTGGGCCATACGCGGCGCAATCGGCGCAGCACGCGGTCGCGGTAGATCTCCGAGTGTTCGCCATAGAGGATGGTGGTCGGCAGGCCTTGGCGGGCTGCGCGGTGGACCCACGACCACACGTCCACGGGCACGCGCGCGAAGATGGCAGCCTCCCAGGCGGGGTCGTAGGCCAACTCGACTTGGCCGTCATCCCGGGGGCGCAGGCCGTGTTGGATGTACGCGTCCAGGGCCGCGGGATGCCAGTGCCGAAACAGGGCGCGGGTGCGGTAGCGGGCGCGGGCGGTCTCGGGGTTGGGGAAGCGGCGCCTTCGGCGCCGTGCGGCTTGGGCCAGGTAGAAGCGGTGCTCTTGCCCCACAATGCGCAGCGCGCGCATGCCCAGCAGGGCCCAAGGCGGCAGAAAGACGGGGTCCATGAGCACCAGCGTGCGGAACAAGCCGGGGTGGCGCACCGCGGCCATGAGGGTGAGCACACCGCCCAGGGAGTGGCCCAGGCCGATGAGGTCGCGCGCGCCGCGAGCCTGCAGGTGATGGGCCATTTCATCGGCCAAGGCGACCCATTCCAAGCGCGGTGGCGGGGGGATAGGCGCGCGCATGGCGTAGGGCACCAGCGCGAAAGGGGCCAGTTGGTCGGCCAAGTGCTGCAGTAGCGGCGCGTACACCTGGGGGGGGAAGCCGTTGGCAGGGGCCATGTGCGCGGGGTGACCGCGGCCGGGGAAGGTGACCCAGCGGGCCGGGCCCAGGGGGAGCGAGGGCGTGGTCATGGTTCGGGCTCCGCAGCAAAGAGGGCGTCTTCGTCCAGGGTGCCGGCCAAGAACGCGCGCACGGCTGCGGCGTGTTGGTTGGGCCGGGGGACGCGGCGGGGGGCGGGAGGGCGTTGGCCGTTGAAGCGCATGGGCAGCCGCGGATGCGTATAGCCATATTCATCCACGGCCAAAAGTTCGCGCGCGGTCAAGTGGGGGTCACGCCGCGCTTCGTCCAGCGTGCGCACCGCCGCGACGGACATGCGCCGCGGGTCTAAGATGCCTCCTTGGCCGTCGGGGCCCAGCCAGTCGGCCAGCGGGCGGCCGCGGAACAGGGCCTCGACTTCGGGAATCAGCGTTGGGTCGAACGCGCGCGACCGCCACTCAGGATGTGCCACGGCCTCACAGAACGCGTCCCAAAAATGGGGTTCTAACGCGGCCAAGGCCAGCCAGCGCCCATCTTGGGTTTCGTACAATCGATACGCCGGCACGCGGCCTAAGAACACATCCAGCCAGCGCCGATCCGCGGGGGTTTGGCGGTGCATGGGCAGCAGGAAGTATGTCCAGGCCCACGCGCCATCGTAAAGCGCCACGTCAATGCAGGTGCCTTGGCCCGTGCGTTCACGCTGCCAGAGCGCGGCCAACAGCGCAACCAGGCCGGGCAGGGTGCCGCCGCCCACGTCCGCGAGTTGCACCGGTGGCAGATGGGGTGTGCCGCCAAAGGGCGCCAGCAGGCCCGCCAGCGCGGTGTAGGTGTGATCGTGACCTGGCCGCTCACGCGCGGGCCCTTGCTGACCAAATCCGCTCAGGCGCAGGTAGATGAGGCGGGGATTCTGCGCGCGGGCTTCAGCGGGGCCCAAGCCTAAGCGCTCCATCACGCCCGGCCGAAAGCCTTCGACCAGCACATCGGCCCAGCGCACCAGCGCGCGGGCCATCTCCAGGTCGTCGGCGGTTTTCAGGTTCAGGACGATGGACTTTTTGCCGCGGCGCAACGCGCTGTAGTAAGGGTGCTCAGGGGGCAGGTCGAGGAAGTGGCGGCCATGGGGCCGTTCGATCATGATCACCCGCGCGCCCAGTTGGACCAGCCACTGGGTGAGCAGCGCGCCGGGCAGATATTGGGCGAAGTCGAGCACCCGCAGGCCAGCCAGGGGTTGGGCGGATGAGGTGGCGGGCATGGGCACGGGCTCCTAACCAAGGGGTGGGCCGCGCGGCGGCCGCAGTGGGTGAAGACTCCGGACCGCGCGACCGGGGCCGCGCTCCCAATTGTACTGCACCTTGGCCGCGGGACTATAATAGGCCCAATCTACGAGGTTCGCGTTCCGGTCTGTTTCGCGTTGCGCCAAAGGAGGGAGCAAGATGCCCTTTGGTCTGTTCCGCAATTATGTGCCCGAGGGCGAGTGGCGGGCCGCGCGCCGCGCGTTGCCCCGCCTGTTGGTCGAGGGTTTGGTGCTCAGCGGGTCAGGGCTGGGCGTGTTCGCGCTCATTTTTGAGATCGCCGCGGACGCGTTCAGCGTGGCCGCGTATCAAACCCTGTTGGCCATCCACGGCGCGCATGGTTATCACGGCATTGCCATTGCCGCGTTTGGGGTGCTGTCGTTGATGCTCTATTTCGGCATCGTGCCGTCCTATCAGGCCGGCAGTTTCTTGCGCCCCAACGCGGGGGGCAGCGGGCCTTTGGTCGAATCCATTGGGCCCGCGCGTTTGCGCTGGCTGTCGTGGGTGGGCACCAGTCTCTTTTTCTTGGACGCAGTGCTGACCATCATCATCAGCGCGATTTCGGCCGCGGATGTGCTCATGCTGGTGCTGCCCGAGTTGGCCGCCTATCGCATCCTATTGGCCGAGTTGTTCGCGTTCTTCATCATGGCCGTGCTGGTGCTCATGGGGCCCAAGCGGGCCGTGCCGTTGTTCCTGTTGGGCGGTGGCGCGTTCACTTTGTTCACTCTGGCCGCGCTGTCCATGACGGCCATTGCCGCGTGGCAGCATCCTGAATGGGCTTTTTTGACCGAAGGCATCATCCACCGCCTGCAAGCCGCGGAGGTGGTGGAGCACGTGGTGCGGGCCCGCGAGGATTTGAGCACGTTGGCCACGGGCATGGTGGTGTATTTGTTCTTCCGCTCCATGTCCAGCGCGATGTTGGGCTTTTCGGGCTATGAGGTCATCCCAGCCAGCGGCAAGCACGCGGCCAAGCCCAAATGGATGGTGATCCGCACCGCGCTGGTCTTGGCCGCGCTGTTCCTCATCGGCACGGGGGTGATGCAACTGTACGCGGCTCAACGTTGGAACATTCCCGCGACCGAGGGCTATAGCACGCTGCTCATCGAATATGAGATCACGGCCGCGCAGTGGCTGGGTCGTGGCGTGCGCCCCGAAGACATTCAGGTGACCGCCGAGGACCGGGCCGCGGCCGAGGAACTGTACATTGCCCGCTATGTGGAGGGGAGCGTGCTGCGCCCCTTGGCCGAGGCCACCGAGGCGCCGCCGCCCGAACGACAAGCCTTTGTGGCCCAAACCGCGTACAGCATCGCGACCGCGCGGGCCATCAAGGACGCGCTGGCCGGCACCTTGGGCGCGACTTTCCTCTTTGTGGCCGGCTTGCTCTTGGCCGTCATCTTGCTCTTGGCCCAGGGCGGTGGCTATGTGGGCGGCGCGGCCGTGGCCGCGAACGCGGCCCGCTTAGGGCGCTTGCCCGCGCTTTTCTTAGACGACCGGGTGGGTATCGCGGTCATCTGGTTTGTCGCTGCAGTGCTCATCCCCATCATTCGCCAGGTGACCGTGGTCGAAGCCTATTACGCGTTCGGCTTTGTGAGCGCGTTTGTCATCAGCAGCACCGCGGTGTTCTTCGCCCGAGATGAGGTGCTGCGGGAACGGGGCATCGAACCCGGTAGCCCTGAGGCCAAAGCCTTGCGCTTCGCGGGGTTGCGAGGCATGATCGCCAGTTACGCCATGTTGGCCATCTTGGTGGTCATGAAATACCACGCGCTGATCGCCATCACCGTGGCCGGCGCGCTCATCACCCTGGTGCAGTGGGTGAGCGCCAACGGCGGCCTGCGCAAGCGTGACCCGCGCGCGCTCATGGAGAAAGTCTTGGCCACGCGCGGGCCGATCACCTACCACAGCGGCCTGGAGCGCGCGCTGGATCAGGCCCGCCAGCGCGGCTTGGCGGACGCGCTCGAGGACCTCATCGCCCAAGGCGCGATGGCCAAATTCAATGTCGAGCCCGACCGCATCCGTCGCGCGGCTGCGGCCCACTTCCACGTTGACCCGCGCTTCTTCCGCTTTGATGTGCTGCCCCGAGGCGTGCGCCGCAGCGGCTGGGAGGGTGAAGACCACGAACACGCCGAAGAACCCAGCCTGCTCTTGGAAGAGGCCTACCGCCGGGCTTACGCGCGGCAACCCGAAATGATGCAGGTGATCGAAGGATATTCGCACTTTGGCATTTTCACGTTTATTCGCAACTTCCATCCCAATTGGGTGCTGCCCGAGCGGAGCCGTCCCCCCGAGATCGTGCAGCAGGCCATGCTCAAGACGCTGTTCCCCAACACGCCCTTTGCCCAAATTTGGGACCAATTCAAGGCGTATCGGCACCGCACTTTGCCCGACGAGATTTGGCAGTTCGCGCGGCAGCGGTATACATGGGCCAAGGACCAATGGCCAAATTTGAGCGATCATATTACGACCATCTGGACTTTGCAGGACTACGACATGTTGCCTCGGGACATTGTCGCGGAGGTGGCCGTGATTCGAGCCGATGGCCGGCGCTATTTGACGCAGGTATACACCAGCCTGGAGGCCTTGCCTGCCGATTCCGACGATCCCTTTGTGCACGAATTGCGCCAGCGTTACAACGGTCATCGGTCCGGGGGCGGGGGAACCGGCTCCGCGCGGGCCCAGAACCCAGACGAGGCCCCGGATGCGCCGACCGCCGACGCCCCTGGGGAGGCCGCGGCATGAGCACCACGCCCGAGCCCATGCGTTTGGCCCTGGAATTGGCCCGTCGCGGGCTGGGGCGCACCCATCCCAACCCGCCCGTGGGCGCGGTCATTGTCCGCGATGGCCGCGTCGTAGGCCGCGGTTATCACCCCAAGGCTGGCGAGCCCCACGCGGAGATTTTCGCGCTGCGTGAGGCCGGCGACGCGGCGCGCGGCGCGACCATGTATGTCACGCTGGAGCCGTGTGTGCATCACGGCCGCACACCGCCATGCGTCGATGCCATCCTGGCCGCGGGCATCGCGGAAGTGCACATCGCCACGCTGGACCCCAATCCCGTGGTGCACGGGCAAGGCGTGGCCAAACTGCGGGCCGCGGGGGTCAAAGTGGTGCTGGGCGAAGGAGAGGCCGACGCGCAGCGCCTCATCGAGGGGTTTGCCCATTGGGTGCGCACCCGCCGGCCCTGGGTGGTGGTCAAATACGCCATGACCCTCGACGGCAAAATCGCGACCCGGACGGGGCATGCGCGCTGGATCACCGGCCCCCAAGCCCGCGCGTGGGTGCACCGCTTGCGCGACCAGGTCGACGCGATCTTGGTCGGCCGCGGCACAGTCGAGGCCGACGATCCCCGGCTGACCACCCGCGTGCCCGGCGCGACCACGGTGCATCATCCTTTGCGAGTGGTGCTCGACAGCCGTGGCCGGGCGCCTCTGACCGCGCGCGTGTTCGCGGCCGACCTGCCGGGCCAGACTGTGCTGGCTGCCACGCCCGCGCTGCCCCCCGCGCGGCGCGCGGCCTTCGAAGCCCAGGGAGTGGAGGTCTGGACTTTGCCCGCCGGTGCCGATGGCCGGGTGAGCCTGCCCGCGTTGCTGGATGCTTTGGGCGCGCGCGGCATCACCACGTTGTTGGTCGAGGGCGGGCCGACGGTGTTGGGCGCGTTCTTCGACGCGGGGTTGGTGCACAAGGTGCACGCGTTCGTCGCGCCGGTAGTGTTCGGCGGCGCGGCCCCTTCGGCCATCGGGGGGTGGGGAGTAGCACGCGCGGACCAGGCTCCGCGCCTGCGCGCGGTCACCATCGAGCGCTTGGGGGACGACCTGTTGGTGACAGGCTATCTGTGAGTGTTTGGCCAAGTGAGACGCATCACCCTGGATGGTGATTTATTCGGCTATCGTGATATAGATCACAGATAGATTTGCGTTTATTTGTATAATAGGAAGGCACCCGCTTTTTTACAAGGAGGAGTTCTATGGAAGTTCACTGGTTAGAAGTCACGATCGGTGCCATCGCCATAGCCGTTGTGCTGACCCGCGTGCTTAGCCGCGGTGCGGGCTGGCTCTCGTGGCGCTTCTGGCGCGGGGCCATGCTCGCCAGCAGCGTGACCATGACTTCCGTTTTGCTTGTGTTGAGTTTTCAGACCGTGGCGGAAGCGCGACCAGGGGCCGGGCGCATTCCGCCGTGGACGGTGATCAATCATGAAATCGGCCTCAAGTGGGACGCAGAGCAACAGTGGCAAGTCCCCGTGGTGGGGGAAAAGACAGGCTTTTTCGGGAAGGAATGGTCGCCCGAGGAAGCCAAGGCCTTGGTCGACAAGGGCAAACTGACCTTCCAATCGCGCAACTGCATGGAATGCCACACCTTGCTGGGCAATGGCGCGTATTACGCGCCGGATTTGACGCGCGCGTGGCTGGATCCATGGTGGGAGACACGCATCAAGCCCATCGTTGGGGCTGAGACCCGTGAAGAAGCCATGATGAAGTGGTTGATGAACCCGCCCCAATATCCCCAGGGGCAGCGGCGCATGCCCAACCTCAACTTGACCGAAGAAGAGGCCAAAGCCTTGGTGGCCTTCCTGAAATGGATGTCGGCGATTGATACCAACGGCTTCCCGCCCCATTTTGGGCTGACGTATGAGGCGCGCTAATTCCTGATTGCGAGGTAGGAAAAATGAGCACAATGACGTCGTCTCGCCCCAAACTGTATGAATCGCAAAAACTGGCCATCTGGTACTTCGTGGTGGCCATGTTTCTGTTCGGCTTGCAGTTGGTCTTTGGGTTGATCGCGGCCTATCAGCAACTCAACCCTGACTTCTGGCTTGAAGTCGCGCCCTTCATGACCAATCGCACGTTGCATGTGAACACGCTGATCGTGTGGCTTCTGGTTGGCCTTGTGGGGGGCGTTTACTGGTTCTTGCCCCAAGAAACGGGGCGCGAAGTGGTAGGCATCAAGGCCGCGAAGATCATTTGGTGGGTCATTGTCGCTGGGGTGCTCGTGTTGGCGGGCATCTATTTGTTTGTCCAATATGGCCCTGGCGAACATAGCACCCTGTGGCTCTTCATGGAAGGCCGGGAATACCTGGAAGCCCCGCGGTGGGTTGACCTGGCTCTGGTGTTGTGGGTGGCCATCTTCCTCTACAACGTCATTGCCACAACCCTCGCGAGTCGGCGCATCACCGGCCTCTTGATGGTGCTGGTCTTCGACCTGGTTGCCCTGGGTGCGCTGTATAGCGCGGGCATGCACTACAACATCAATGTGACCATGGACCAATTCCTTTGGTGGTGGGTCGTCCACCTGTGGGTGGAAGCCACTTGGGAAGTGCTTGTGGGCGTGTTGATGGCCTGGTCGCTGATGTATTTGTTGGGGACGTCGCGCAAAGTGGTGGAGACTTGGCTTTTCTTGGAAGTGGCGCTGGTCTTCGGCACCGGCATTTTAGGCTTGGGGCACCACTACTTTTGGATCGGCACGCCTGAGTACTGGCTTGGCTTGGGCGGCTTCTTCAGCGCGTTGGAACCGCTGCCGTTGGTGGCCATGGTCGTGCACGCCTTGTATGATGCGGGCAGCCATCGTCTCACCGCGGTGAACAAGCCCGCCATCTTTTGGCTGATCGCCCAAGCCTTCGGTAATTTCATTGGTGCGGGCGTTTGGGGCTTCATGCAGACGTTGCCCCAAATCAACATGTACAGCCATGGGACCCAACTGGCCGCGGCCCACGGGCATCTCGCGTTCTTTGGCGCGTACCTCTCCACCGTGCTCATGCTGGCCTACATCGTGGCCCAAAATGTTCGCGAGACCATCCAGATTCCGTTGGATTCGCGTTGGTGGAAATGGGCCGCGGGCCTGATGATCTTTGGCATCGTGGGCATTACGGGCGCGTTCACCATTTCGG
This sequence comes from uncultured Anaerolineaceae bacterium, assembly GCA_964446575.1. GTDB lineage: Bacteria > Chloroflexota > Anaerolineae > Anaerolineales > DRMV01 > JAADEN01. The sequence continues at coordinate 11,311 of CAYUOX010000065.1, forward strand.
GCTTCACCCAAACCCTGATCGAACGCGCCGAAGGCGGAAGCACTTGGGCCGCGTTCATCCGCACCTACACCCATCCTTGGTATGCCAGCACGTTGGGCTGGCGCTACTTCTTCGGGTGGCTCATGTTCATCGGCTATTTGGTGCTGGTCTATGACCTGTGGACCATCGGCAAGAAAGCGACCCATTTTGTGAAAGCGACGGCCGCCGCGGCGGCGGGAGGTGGCGATGATTGAGGCAACCGCTCGTGCCGAAATGGTGCGCACCTTGATGGCGCTGGAGTTCGCCTTCGCGATGCTGCCCGGTTTTTATGGGGTGTTCTACATCCTGGGTCAAATTTGGCATCGGCGCTGGCTGAGCCTGGTCGGGGTGGGCTTCGGCCTCGTGCAACTGGCCGTGACCGCCATCATGTTGCGCACCGGCTACCTGGACGCCTTTTGGTCCCGCTGGATCGTCGTCGTCGCGCTGGCCTACTTCATCCTTCCCCCGGCCCTGTGGAAATTGGCCCAGGCCATCCACCGGGCCAATGCGGGCGAAGTCTAACCCGCCGTGGATAGGCTGGCAGGGCCCAAAGACGCATTCCTAACTGCACCGGTTTTGCTTGAAGGAGGCAAGAATGGCGGAGATCGCGCGTGTAGAGGTCTATATGGACGGCCACTCACAGCCGTTCCAAGTCCTCGAAAAAGCACCCTTCCAACTGCGAATCGACCCCGCGGATTTCGCGGAGGGCGATCACTTCATGGAAGTTCTCGTCTACTACACCAATGGCGATTCGCATCGCTATTTCTACCGCTTCACCGTGACCCGCACCAATCAAACGTACGCGGGATACCTCGACCGGGCGCCGGTAGGGGCTCCTATCGAGGTGCTCTTGCTCGACCCGTCCGAAGAGGTCGTCGCTACCGCGCGCCCGACGCGGTTTACCCACGGCGTGTTGCCCGTGCTGCTCTTTCTGCTCATCGCGGGCGTCGCGACCTGGTTCTCTTACATCGGCGATCAACCCGTGAAGGATTTTGTCGAGAACATCGAGCCTGTGGCCGCCGCGGCCGCGGCGGGGCAGGATGCCCCTCAAGCCGCCGCGGGCTCGCCCGATGGCGCGGCCATCTATGCCCAGCACTGCGTCGCCTGCCATGGCCCCGAGGGCCAAGGCCAGGGGGACATCTTCCCCGCGTTGGCTGGGAATCAAAACTTGGCCGACTTGGAGATGGTCGTCGATGTGGTGTTGCACGGACGCGAAGGTACGGCCATGGTCCCTTGGGGTGAGCAGTTGACCGACGAAGAAATCGCGGCGGTTGTCAACTACATTCTCAATGCGTGGGGCAACAGTTTCGGCACCATCACGGCCGAAGATGTGGCCGCGCGCCGCTAAAGTGCCCCTTCGCGACTTCAACGCGCATCGCCGGGCCTGCCTGACACGGGCCCGGCGATGCTTTTTTGCCCGGCAACTGGGCACGGCTTCGGGCCAGGGCAAGGCGCCTGCGCCCTTCGCGGTTTCGTTGGCTCAGAGGCCCCGACGCGTACCCGCCTCGCGGTCAGAGGCTCAGGCAAGAGGCGGCGCCGCTGGGCCCGGGGCGAGCATAGACCCATGGCTCAGGCGGCTTTTCGCGACCTGGGGCCGGGCCACGACGCCCTGTTCAGGCAGCCTTTGGCGCCGCGCGCCTTTGGCCATGGGCCTTGGGGCATGGCCGCGCGCCCCTCTCGCCAGCGCGGGCGCCGCCGCCATGGGGTGACGACCCGACCGTGGCGGGCGCATGGGGCCTGTGCCGTCGCGTGTCGTGGTGGCCGGCTTTCGGGCGCGTCAGGCCGGGAAAATGCGGCCGGTGACCAGCAAGATGACCAAACTGAGCAGGCACACGACGAAGAACAGCATCATGCTGAACACAAAGAACGCGGCCGGCGAGATTTGCAACTGAGGCCGCGGCCGCTTCCGCGCGGTGGGGCGCGCTTCGGCCTCGTCTTCCAGCAGCGGCTCGGGGGCCAACGCGTCGTCGCTGGGTTCGTCTTCGTCGCTCAGCATCCATTCACGCAGTTCGTCGCTCATAAGGGCCTCCTGAAGGGCAAGGGATGAGGCTTTGCCGTCCACTTGCCAGGGGCTTCACACGGTGCGGCCGGTGAAGCGAAACGCGGGCAAGGCCAAAGCGGGCGCGCGCGTGCCGCCCCAGCCTAAACCCGAGGTCACCAAGCGCGTTGTGGCGCCGATGGCCAAGACTTCGGCGAGCGCGGTGACATACGATTGCGTAAAGCGCAGGTTCTTGACCGGGTAGGCTCGCTCTCCGCCTTCGACCCAAAACACGCCGTCGCGGGTCATGCCCGTGACAACGCAATCGCGCGGGTGCACCAGGCGGGTATACCAGAAGCGGTTGACGAACAAACCGCGGCCGATGGCGGCCAAGAGCGCGTCGGTCGAATCTTTGCCCGCCGCGAGGAAAAGATGACCGGCCCGCGCGCCCAACTCGCGCGCGGGGGGCGGCAGGCCGTGGCCTGTGCTGGCGCGGCCTGCCTTCGCTGCACTGCGCCGGTCATACACCGGCGTGAGGGGCACGCCCGCGCGCACCAACTCCAGCCGGGCCTTGGGCACCCCCTCGCCATCGAAGGGCACCGGCAGCGTGTCGGGGCTGAGGGGGTCGTCCCATAGGTGCACTTGCCGCGCGAACACCTGCTGCCCCAGCCGGCCGTTGAGCCACGAGCGGCCTTCCTGCACCGCGCGGGCGCTCAGACCATGCAGATTGAGCATGTGCAGCAGGTCCGCGACCGCGTAAGAGGCCAGCACCACAGGGTATTCGCCGGGCTCGATGGGCCGGGGGTGGCGGCCGTGCACGGCCAAGTCTGCGGCCTCGGCCGCGAGCGCGTCCAGATCCAGCCGGGCCCAGGCCACTGCCGCGTCTTGGGCCCGGCCCCACGCGTCATCGTCCCCTTGCATGACCACGATGGCCTCGGCCGCGGTGCCTTGCGTGAACGCTTCCAGGCCTCGACTGTTGGCGATGAACACCCCGCGCGCCTGAGTGCTGAGCGCACCCGCGGCTTGCAAACTCTGGGCCCGCGCGTGGGCCACGATGCGTTGGACCGCCTGGGCCCGGTCGCGCGGGGTCAGCGACGCGGTGTCCGCGTCCCATGCGGGGGCCACGGGGTACGTTTGAGGTTCCGCCAAGCCGGGGAAGTCGGGGTCGGCCGCGGTCAGAGGCACCAGCGCGGCGGCCTGCTCGACAGCCCGTTCCAGGCCCGCGTCGTCGAAGCGGTTGGTGCTTGCCGCGCCCATGCGCCCGTCGGCATCATAGAGCACAATGTACGCTTGGCCATCACGGTCGTGCACGTGCTGATGGATGCCGTTGCGGGTGAAACGGGTCAGCCCGCGCTCGTGGTAGCGCAAGTGCACCTCGGCCTGCAGCCCCGTCGGCACGGCGGCCAAAGCGCGATGGGCGCGGTCGCGCAGCCAGGCGCGCAGCGGCGCGTCGGTCATGCGGTTGCCCCCGCGTCGGTGACCGCCAGCCACGCTTGCACCTGGGCCGCGGCGCGCGCGAGGGGCACCGTGACCTGCTCACCCGTGCCCATGTGCTTGAGCGTTACCCCTTCTTGGGCGATTTCGTCGGGCCCCAACACCGCCACCACAGGGATGGCCATGCGATTGGCGTATTTGAATTGCTTGCCCAACTTGGCCGGTTGCGGATAGGTGCTCACGCGCAGCCCGGCCGCGCGCAAACGTTGGGCCAAGCGCAGGCTGTGCAGCAGGTGGTCCGCGTCGAACACCGTGACCAGCACTTGCGCGGGGGTTACGGGCAGGTCAGGCCGTAGGCCATAGGCTTCGAGCACCAAGGTGATGACCATGTCGCCCATGGCAAAACCCACGCCAGGCACTGGCTCGCCACCGACCGCAGCCACTAAATTGTCGTAGCGCCCCCCGCCCAAGATGGCCCGAAAACGACCTTCGTGATCGCGCGCTTCGAACACGGTGCCGGTGTAATAGTCCAACCCCCGGATGATAGAGGGGTCGTAACGGATGTATTCGGCCACACCCAAGGCCTCGGCCGCGGCAAAAAAGCGGCGCAATTCGTCTGACTGCTGCCATAGATCATGACGTTCGAAGAGGGCATACAGGCCTTGGATCTGCTCGGCGCTCAGGCCGATGTCCGCCGCATAGGCTTCCCATTCGGCCGCGCGCATCTTGTCTCGGCGATCAATGAGCCGAAACACGGCCTTGCGCTGCTGCGCAGGAATGCCCAGGGCTTCCAACTGCGCGTCCATCAGCCGCCGATTATTGACCAGGATGCGCACCTGGTGGGCCTGCAGCCCCACCCGGCGGAAGAATTCGGCCCCTATCGCGGCCAACTCCGCGTCGCCTTCCGGCGTTGCGACGCCCACCATGTCCACATTCCATTGGAAGAACTCCCGCCCCCGGCCGCGCTGGGGTCGCTCGTAGCGCCAAAAAGGCCCAAAGGACCACCAACGCAAGGGCAGAGGCATCTGTTTCTGGCGTTGGGCCACCATACGCGCCAACGACGGCGTGAGTTCCGGCCGCAAAGTGATCAAATCCCCGCTGCGATCCGGGAAGACAAACGCCTGCTCCTTGACCAATTCTTCGCCCGACTTAGCCGCGTACAGTTCCAGGGGCTCGAGAAAGGGCCCGTCATACTCCTGATAGCCAAAGGCCTCGGCCACCGCGCGCATGTGTTCATACAGCCAGCGGCGCAGGGCCATGTCTTCGGGGTAGAAGTCGCGGGTGCCTTTGACCGTGGCAATGCGAGGTTTGGCCATGCCGTTGCTCCGGGGGACGGGCTCCGCGCGGGCCAGGTTGCGCCGCGCGGGCAGCGCGATTATACCGCGACCTGGCGGCGGCAATGGTATAATGCGCGTGCCTTTTGGGAGTGGTGGGGCCCCGGTGGGCCTCCCGGTCTTCAAAACCGGTGGCGGGCCGCCGCGCGGTCCGCGGTGGGTTCGACTCCCATCCACTCCCGCTGGCCATTTTCTTTTGTCAAAGGATGCCTGACATGGCTTTGCCCCCTGCAGCGGCTACGCCTTCGCCCCCGACCGCCAGCGACCTCGAAGCCCAACTGGTGGCTTTGGTCGCCCGCGTGATGCACATCCAAAGCGTGGCGTGGGGCGGCCCCGATGACCAAGTGCGGGCTCGCTTCGTTGGCCGCATCGTGGGCGACACCGCGCGCGCGTTCGACCGCCTGTGGACGGCCACCGCGGCGTGGAACCTCACCCCTTTATTCCGCGCGGGGCCGCACGGCGAGCACGTGGTCTTGCTGGTGCAAGGTCGCATCCAACCCCAGCCGTCGCGAGCGTGGGTGAACTTGGCGCTCTTCCTCGCCACTCTGCTCAGCGTGCTGTGGACGGGCTTCTGGGCGCACAACGCTGGGCATGATTGGCGCGCTGCGCTGGGCCAAAGTCTGGCCTTTGCCGCGTCGCTGCTGGCCATTTTGCTGGCCCACGAGTTTGGCCACTATTTCATGGCGCGGCGTCGGGGCATGGCCGTGTCATTGCCTTATTTCTTGCCGCTGCCCGCCCCCCTGAGCCCGTTTGGTACGTTGGGCGCGTTCATTCGCCTCAAAGAGCCGCCGCGCAATCGGCGGGTGTTGCTGGATGTCGGCCTGGCCGGACCCATCGCGGGGCTGATGGTGGCCTTGCCCCTGCTGTTCTTGGGGCTGAAGTTGTCTGACCTCGACGCGCTGCCGACCCCGCAGCCGGGCATGGCGCTGATGATAGAGGGCAATTCCCTGCTCTATCTGGCCGCCAAATACGCGGTCTTTGGGCGTTTCTTGCCCGCGCCCGTTCAGGGTTGGGATTGGGCGACCGCGGTGCGCTTCTTCTTCACCGGCCGCCCTGTGCCTTGGGGCGGGGTGGATGTCTTGCTGCACCCAGTAGCCTTTTCCGCGTGGGTTGGCCTGCTGGTGACCGCGCTCAACCTGCTGCCCGTGGGCCAACTCGACGGCGGGCACGTGCTCTTTGCCCTGCTGGGCTACCGGGCCCGGCGGCTCTTCCCCTGGTTGGTGGGGCTGATTGCGGTGCTGGGTGTGTTTTGGAAAGGTTGGTGGCTGTGGACCGTGCTCATCTTGTGGCTGGGTCGCTCTTATGCCGAGCCTTTGGACATGCTCACCCCCTTGGACCCGGCTCGCCGCCGTTGGGCCTGGTTGGGCTTGTTGCTCTGGCTGCTGACTTTCACCCCTATCCCGCTGCAACTGCTGATGGTGCGGTGACCGTGCCTTAGTCCCCTGCCGCGATGGCTTCCATGATGAACTGCACATAGGCTTGCGCGCCGTAGTAGCGCAGGTGCGTGCCATCGTCGACAAACCATTCGGGGTGCTCTTGGGCCAGGCTGTGCCAATCCAACAACTGGGCTTGCGGCCAGCGGGCCACGCTTTCGGCCAGGGTTTGGTTGACGAAATCCTCCCAGCGCACGGGGCGACGGATGTTGAGAAAATACACCCGTTGCACGCCGTGCTCCAGCAGCGCGCGCATGGCCGCGTCCAACGCTTCGGGCGGGAAGGGGCGATTGGTGCCCAAGTGCACCACGACCACGGGGCCGAGTCGGCCTTCTTGGGCCAGCCGGGGCACCAACTCGGCCAGGTCTTGCATTTTGCGGCCTTCTTTGACATCAACGACCACTTGGTCGTGCCAGGGCGCCCACATGTCAAAGGTCACCGAGGCTTGCATCACCGAATCGCCGATGACGGTCACCCGCGGCCCTTGGGGGGTGGGGGTGGGCATGGCCTGCGACGGCCGCGCGGTGGGCGTGGACGCAGCGGCTATGGCTTGGGGGGTGACGGGCCGCGGCGTCGCGGTGGGGGTTGCGGGGGGCGCGGTTGCCGCAGGGGTGGGCAGGCGCGCGGCTTCAGGCAGCCCAGGCGGGGGCGCGGCCGCGTAGGGAGTGGGCTGCACCGGGTTCGGCGCCAGAATCGCGACATCCCAGGCCAGGAGGACCAAGGCCGTGAGCCCCGCCGCGGTGGCGTGGTAGGGGCCGCGCGCGCGAACGCGACGCCACCAGGCCCGCACGCCGTCACGGCGGATGGGATGCTCGATGGCTCGGTAACTGACTTCGGTGAGCACGAAGGTCACGACCAGTTGGATACCGAGGGCCAGGCCGGGCGCCACATCCCAATCCATGCCTGGCCGCGAGAGTATGAACACGGGCCAGTGCCACAAATACAGGCCGTAACTGCGTTGGCCCATCCATCGCAAGGGCCGCCACCCCAACGCACGGCCTACCCAGGTGTCAGGATGGCTGACGCCGACCAGAACGGCCAAAGTCGCCGCGTCGGTGAGCAAAAATCCGCCCCGGTAGAGGGTTGGGGTGTAGTCGTTGAGTCGGGCGAAGAGCACGGGCAGCGTGACCAGGCCCACCCACCCCAAAGCCTCGGCCCACCCGCGGGCCCGCTCTCGGAGCGCGTCCTCGCGCACCCGCCGCGGGGGCCAAACGATGGCCAACGCCGCGCCCAGCAAGATGCCCGAGGCGCGCGTGTCGGTGCCGTAGTAGACGCGCGTCGCGTCGTCGTAGGGCACATACAAGGCCCAGCGCAGGGCGGTCGAGGCCGCGGCCAGGCCGAGGATCCAGCCCAGCAGCCGACGGCGGGCGTGGGGGTTCGCGCGCGGGCGATAGGCGGCCATGAAGAGCAGCGGCCAGAGCAGGTAGAACTGCTCTTCGATGGCCAGGGACCACAAATGTTGCAGCAGGGGCGGGCGACCGTAGTGCTCGAAATAGGGGATGTCGCGGAAGATGTAGACCCAGTTGGTGATGTAGGCCAGCGCGGCCAGGGTGTCTTCGCGCAGGCGCGGGAGCGCGTCGGGTGCCAACCACGCGGTTACGACGGGCAAGGTGGCCAGCAGCAGCCACAGCGCGGGCAGCAGGCGTCGGGCGCGGCGCAACCAAAAGCGTCCCAGGTGCGGCCGGCCGCGATGGGCACTTTCTTGCAACAGCAGCGCGGTGATCAAATAGCCCGAGAGCACGAAAAAGACTTCGACGCCCAAGAAGCCGCCGTCGCTCCAGGGCAGTTGCGCGTGATAGGCCAGGACGGCCAGCACCGCGATGCCGCGCAGGCCGTCCAAGCCGGGCATGTAGGGCAAGCGAGGCCGGGCAAGGTTGGGCTTGCGCATCTGAGGCGCCTCTCGGCCGCAGCGGAGCAGGTTCCCCAAAATCGACCGCGCGGGGCCGCGCTAAACCGCCGCGTGCGCCGAGGCCATGGCCCGCACCAAGGGCGGTTGCCAGAGCGGCCCCGCAGGCGGCGTGCTCGGATCGCGCCCGACCGGATTGTAGAGGGTGTCGCGCTCCTGGGGCACGCGGCCCAAATCGCGAATGAGCCGCTGAAATTGGTCGGGTGTGGTGTGCACGCCTTGCGTTTCGCCCGCCGCGCGGCTGATGCTTTCTTCGAACAGGGTTCCGCCAAAATCGTTGGCGCCCGCGTTGAGGCACATTTGGGCCATTTTGTAGCCCAATTTGACCCACGAGACTTGGATGTTGGCAATGTGCGGGTGCAGCATCAAGCGGGCCACCGCGTGCATTTTGAGGTCTTCCATGCCCGTGGGGCCGGGGCGGGCGCCATCTTCACGATAAAGGCGGGTGTTTTCGTGGATGAACCCCAAGGGCACGAATTCGGTAAACCCGCCGGTGTCGCGTTGGATGTCGCGCAGCAGGGCCAGGTGCTCGGCCCAGTGGCGCGGTTGGTCGATGTGGCCATACATGATGGTCGCGGTGCTGGGCAACCCCACCCGGTGCGCGGTGCGCACGATGCGCACCCAATCGTCCCGGCGGAGTTTGTTCTTGGTCAGGCGCTGGCGCACTTCGGGCACCAAAATTTCGGCCGCGGTGCCAGGGATGCTGCCCAAGCCCGCGTCTTTCAAGCGGCGCAGGAACGCCTCTTCAGAGATGCCCAAACGGCGGCTGCCCCACCAGATTTCGAAGGGCGAGAACGCGTGGATGTGCAGTTCGGGCACCGCGGTTTTGATGGCCCGCACGATGTCTTCGTAGATGGTGGGCGGCTGGTGCGGATTGAGCCCACCTTGCAGGCAGACCTCGGTCGCGCCCCAGGCACGCGCTTGCCGGGCCCGCTCGACCACCTCATCCAACGAGAGGGTGTAGGCGTCGGGGTCGCGGGCGGGTTTGCCGAACGCGCAGAACCGGCAGCCGATGTAGCAGACGTTGGTGAAGTTGATGTTGCGGGTGACCACATAGGTGATCACATCCCCCACCGTGCGCCGGCGAAGTTCGTCGGCCACCGCGAGCAGGGCCAGCAGGTCCAACCCTTGGGTGTGGAAGAGGATTTCACCTTGGGCCGGCGTGATCTCCCGTTCGGCCAGGGCTTGGTCGAGAATGCGGCCCACAGCCGGCGACACGCGGCGGAACAGGTGATCCAAGTCGTGGGGTTGGGGGAGGTCCATGAGCACGGCCATACTCCTGGGGTGCGAAATCGGCGCGACGGCGCGCGCGGTTCCATTGTACTATGCCCGGCGTGCCCTGCGTCACGCCAACCGCGCTTTTGGGCTGCGTTCGCGTCGCCCTGGGGCCGCGCGGGTTGGCCCGCGGCTTGGCTGCGCGCCAGCCGCCGTTGAGGTGTCGCGCGTCCGACCGTCGGGGCTGCGCGAGCGCGCGGGCTCGGGCCTGGGCTTGGGGCCGGCGGGCGTCGCCGAGGCGCGCGCGTTCGCGGTACAATCGGCCTTATGACGACCACCGCCACGTTGTCGACCGAAAAAGCGCGGCGCCGGGCCCACGGGCTGTTGTTGCTCACGGCCGCGGTGTGGGGCTTGGCTTTCGTCGCGCAGCGCGCGGGCATGGCTTACATCGGCCCTTTCACGTACAACGCGGCGCGCTTCGCGCTGGGCGCGGCCGTGCTCGAAATCTTCCTCCGCTATCGTCGGCGTCGCCAAGGCGCCGCGCGCCCGCGTGGCCATGTTGGTCATGGCCTGCTGCTGGGCTTGCTCATCTTTGCGGGCGCGTCGTTGCAGCAAGCCGGGCTGGTTTCGACCACCGCGGGCAAGGCGGGTTTCATCACCGGCCTGTATGTGGTGCTGGTGCCTTTGCTGGCCGCCCTGCGCGGGAAGAACCCCGCGCGCACCGTATGGGCCGGCGCGTGGTTGGCCGTGGCAGGGTTGTACTTGCTCAGCGTGCGGGGCGCGTGGCGCATCGCACCAGGCGACGCGTTGGTTTTGGCCAGCGCGTTCTTCTGGGCGGCCCATGTGGTGGCCGTGGACCACTTCGTGGACCACAACGACAGTTTGCGCCTGGCCGCCCGTCAATTTTGGGTCGTGGCCGGCCTCAGCGCCTTGGTGGCTTTGGGGTGGGAACCGATCTCGTGGGCCGGCCTGCGGGCCGCGGGTCCCGCCATCCTTTACGGCGGGCTGATCTCGGTGGGCGTGGGCTACACCCTGCAAGTCGTCGCGCAGCAACACGCGGAGCCCGGTCTGGCGGCCATTATCTTCAGCCTGGAGGCCGTGTTCGCTTTGCTGGGCGGCGTGCTGCTGTTGGGCGAAACCCTGACTTTGCGCGGCGTGCTGGGCGCGGGGCTCATGCTCGCGGGGATGATTCTGGCCCAGCGTTGAACCTCACGCCTCGCTCTGGGGCTTTTTCTCCTATTGCGCGGCCCTCTCGACCCTGCTACAATGAAACAAACCCCATCCGTGGGAGGACACCATGCCAACGCCGGAATACGACCTGCGTTATTGGGAGGCCGCGCTGGCCGACTTGGAGACGTATCTGCAAAGCCCCGAGTTGTTCTGGAACTTGGATGTCGCGCCGCCCGCGGGCGAGCCGGCCTACCCGCCTTTGACGGTGGGGAATTTGCTTCTGGCTCGGCAGCGTTTGCAGCGCCCGCTGCCGGCGAACCTTGACGCGCGGCGGCAAGCCCTGGAGCAGCGCCTGCAAGCATTGGTGGCCGAATGGCGGGCCAACTGGCAGCAGAAGGCGGCCAAGGAATTAGAGATGCGCGCCCGCCTGTGGGCCCAATACATGGACGAATGCGCGCAGAGCCAGGCCGAGGCTTCCTACTACCCCAATGAGGTGCGCAACCGCGTGCTGGCCGACCTGCTTCAGCACGAGGGCGAGGCCCATTTGCCCGCGGCGTCGGAGTTGTTGAACCACGCGGACACGCGCTTGCGGGCCCACTTCGAGGCCGGCCCCTTTGTTTGGGAGGCCGATTTGGCCCCCGCGTTTCCGTCGTCGCGCTTTTGGTATCTGTATGGCCGTCCCCGACATTGCGGCTGACATTGGGTTGGAACGGCTCCGCGTCGGCCGCGGCCTGGGTGGTCGCGGCCGTTCCGCGTCAGACCACGGCGGGCACCGGCCGCACAGGCACCCCTCGCGCGGTCAGGTAGGCTTTCAAGTCCGGAATGCGCAACAAGCCGTCGTGGAACAACGACGCGGCCAACGCGGCATCGGCCCGGCCCGCGGTGAGCACTTCCGCAAAATGGGCAGGTTCGCCCGCGCCGCCCGAGGCAATGACCGGCACGGGCACCGCGTCCGCGACCGCGCGCGTCAATTCCACATCATAGCCGGCCAGCGTGCCGTCCGCATCCATGCTGGTGAGCAAGATTTCACCCGCGCCCTTTTCGACCCCCTGCACGGCCCATTCCACCGCGTCCAGGCCCGTGGGGGTGCGGCCACCGTTGATGTACACCTCCCAGCGGGGTGGCTCGCCCGGCTTTGACACGCGCTTGGCATCGATGGCCAGCACGATGCACTGGCTGCCAAAACGCAGCGCGCCTTCGGTGAGCAAGTCGGGGTTGCGCACCGCGGCCGAGTTCACGCTCACCTTGTCGGCTCCGGCCAGCAGCAGCCGCCGCATGTGCGCGACCGAGCCGATGCCCCCGCCCACGGTGAAGGGCATGAACACCTGATCCGCGACCCGCGCTACCAATTCCACCGTGGTCGCGCGGCCCTCGGGCGTCGCGGAAATGTCCAAAAACACCAACTCGTCCGCACCTTGTTCGTCATAAAGGCGGGCTTGCTCGACCGGATCGCCCGCGTCGCGCAAGTTCAAGAAGTGCACCCCTTTGACCACCCGGCCGTCTTTGATGTCCAAGCAAGGGATGATGCGTTTGGCCAGCATGTCACGTCCTCCGGCGTTGGCGTGCCGCCCATTATACCCGCGCTTGCCCGCGCTGGGAACTCAGGGCAAGCCCGGCTGTGCGACCATGCGCGGCGCTTCGGGTGTTTTCTTCGTCCCCTATGTTACAATTCGGCCGGTGTGGCGCCCGCCACGGCGCGTATTCCGTCGAGGAGGTAATGAGCATGGGGCATCGCGTTGTCGTGTGGGGCTGGGCCCTGGCCCTGTTGGTCGGCCTGGCCGCGTGCAGCCCGAGCCAGGCACATTCCACCGCGGCCCCGCGGCCCGAACGCACGGAAATCATCTTGGCCACCACCACCAGCACCTATGACTCTGGGCTGCTGGATTATCTGCTGCCTTTGTTCGAAGACGCCACCGGCTACACCGTCAAAGTCGTGGCCGTGGGCACGGGCAAGGCCTTGCGCATGGGGCAAGAGGGCAACGCGGATGTGTTGCTCACCCACGCGCCGGCCGCGGAGAAGCCCCTGGTCGAGGCTCGCGACGTGGTGGACTACACCCTGGTGATGTACAACGACTTCGTCATTGTTGGCCCGCCATCTGACCCCGCAGGGGTGCGGCAGGCCACAGACGCGGCCGACGCGTTTCGGCGCATCGCGGAGGCGGGCGCGGCGTTTGTCTCGCGCGGGGACGATTCGGGCACGCACAAGAAAGAGCGGGCTTTGTGGCAGGCGGCCTTGGGCGCGGTGCCCGTGGCCCAAGCGTGGTATCTGGAATCGGGCGAGGGCATGGGCGCGACCCTGCGCATCGCGTCGGAGAAGGGCGCGTACACTCTGACCGATCGGGGCACGTTTTTGGCCTTGCAAGACACCTTGGCGTTAGACATCCTCTTCCAAGGCGACCCCGCGTTGATGAACATTTATCACATCATGCGGGTCAACCCCGAGAAGTGGCCCCAAGTGAACGCGGAGGGCGGCCGGGCCCTCATCGAGTTTTTCGTGCAGCCCGAGACCCAAGCCCTCATTGGCCAGTTCGGCGTGGACCGTTACGGGCAGCCGCTTTTCTTCCCCGCGGCGGGCAAATCGGAGGATGAACTGCGGCAAAACCCGTGAGCGCGGGTGGGCGGCTGGGCGCTCGGGGCGCGTACGGAGTGCCGAGTATGGAGACGTTGTGGCGCGGGCTGCTGGAAGCGTTGCGACTGCTGCTCAGCGGGGACCCCGAGATTTGGGCCATCACATGGCGCTCTCTGCGCATCTCGGGCTTGGCCACGCTGATCAGTTTGGTGCTGGGCCTGCCCGCGGGCACTTGGTTGGCGTTGCGCGCGCGCATTCCTGGGCGGCGTTTGTGGTTCAGCGTGGTGCACACGGGCATGGCCTTGCCGCCGGTGGTGGTAGGGTTGGTGGTGGCCCTGTTCTTGTGGCGCACCGGCCCCCTGGGGCGCCTGGGCTGGATGTACACCCCTACCGCGATGGTCATCGCGCAAGTCATCATTGCCACGCCCATGGTCGTGGGCCTGACGGCCACCGCGTTGCAGCAGCAAGACGCGCGGCTGCGTTGGCAACTGTTGGGCTTGGGCGCGACTCGGCGGCAGTTGATTTGGCTGCTGTGGCGCGAGGCCCGCTTGCCCTTGCTGGCCGCGGTCATCGCCGGCTTTGGCAGCGTGATCTCCGAAGTGGGCGCGTCGCTCATGGTCGGTGGCAACTTGCGCCGCAGCACCCGCGTGCTGACCACCGCCATTGTGCTCGAAACCCGCCGTGGGGAATTCGACCGCGCCATCGCGCTCAGCGTGATTCTCTTGGGCTTGGCCTTCGCGGTCAACTACGCGCTGACCTGGTTGCAGCAGCACGACGAGGATGGTGAGCCGTGAGCGAGGCCCTGCTGGCGCTGCACAACGCGGAAGTGCGACGGGGGCCGCGAACGGTGTTGCGCGTGCCGCACCTGGAGGTGTTCCCCCATGAGGTTTTGGTCGTCATCGGCCCCAACGGCGCGGGCAAGACGACCCTGTTGCTGAGTTTGGCCGCGCTGCTGCCCTTGCACCGGGGGGAACTGCGCTTTCGCGGCCAGGTGGTGACGCGAAAGCACGCGGTGGCGTATCGTCGCCGCATCGCGGTGGTGCTGCAAGAGCCGCTGCTGCTGCGCGGCACGGTGTATGACAACGTCGCGTTGGGGTTGCGCTTGCGCGGTTTGTCGCCCGCGGCCATCGCCGCGCGAGTGGGGCCGTGGTTGCAGCGCTTGGGCATCGCACATCTGGCCCAACGCCCGGCCAAGCGCTTGTCCGGCGGCGAGGCGCGACGGGTGAGTTTGGCGCGCGCGCTGGTGCTGCAGCCCGACGTGCTGTTCCTTGACGAGCCCTTCAACGCGCTGGACACGCCCACCCGCGACCAACTGCTCGACGACTTGCAGGCCCTGTTTCGGGCTGAGGGCATCACAGCGGTGTATGTGACCCATAATTTCAGCGAGGCCTTGGCGTTGGGGCAGCGGGTGGCCGTGATGATGGAAGGCCAAGTGCAGCAGGTGGGGCCGCCGCAGCAGGTGTTCACCGCGCCCCACGACGTGCGTATCGCGCGCTTTGTGGGGGTCGAAACCGTGCTGCCGGGACGGGTGCAGGCCCAGCATGAGGGTTATCTGCAGATCGCCTTGGACGCCGGCTGGACCGTGGCCGCGGTGGGGCAGTTCGAACCCGGCCGGCGGGTGTACGCGTGTCTGCGCCCGGACCAATTGACCGTTTGGCGGGTCGAGCCGCCCCGGGCTTCCAGCGCGCGCAATCGCTGCCAGGGCACGGTGCGGCGCCTGATGCCCTTGGGCGCGGTGGTCAAGGTGGTGGTGGATTGTCACGGCGCGGCCGTGGTCGCGCACATCACCCAACCGTCGTGGAGCGCGTTGCACTTGCAGGAGGGCGACCCAGTGTGGCTGACCTTCAAGGCCAGCGCGGTGCACGTGCTGCCGGCTTGAAGACGCGGTTTTTGGCACCCGCGGCCGTCTCGCGTTGACGCGCGCCCAGGGGCGCGGCCGCGAAGCCCTCACGCCTGATTGGGCTTTGGGCTCGCCCCCGCGGGCCCTCGCCTTGGGCAGCCCCGCGCGAGGCCGCCCGCGTTATTCCACCGTGACCGACTTGGCCAAATTGCGGGGTTGGTCCACGTCCAGGCCGCGCTCGGTGGCAATGACATACGCGAAGATTTGCAACGGCACCACCGCCGTGACCGGCGCCAGCAGCCACGGCGTCGGTGGAATGTACAGCACATGGTCGGCCAATTCTGCCACCCGCTCGTCGCCATCGGTGGCCAACGCGATCACCGGCGCGCCGCGCGACTTGGCCTGTTCCACTTGGCTGAGCATCTTTTCGTACCATGGGTCGCGCGGCACCAAGGCCAGCACCGGAAACTCGGGCTCCAGCAAGGCAATGGGCCCGTGCTTCATCTCGCCCGCGGGGTAGCCCTCCGCGTGGATGTACGAGATCTCTTTGAGTTTCAGCGCGCCCTCGTACGCGGTGGCCATGTGGATGCCCCGGCCCAAGTAGAACATGTTGCGGCTGTTCACATAGTGACGGGCCACGGCCGCGTACGCGTCTTCCCGCTGCAGCACTTCGCCCACCAAGTCGGGCAAGCGCATCAGGTCGTCCACCAGCGCGCGGCGTTGCTCTGGGCTCAGGGTGCCGCGCAGTTCACCCAAGAGCAGGCCCAGCATGTACAAGTCCACCAAGGGCGCGGTGTAGGCTTTGGTCGAGGCCACGCTGATCTCGGGGCCGACTTGCATGGAGATATAGCCGTCGGCCATGCGCATGGCTTGGGAGCCGATGACGTTGACGATGGCCCACAAGGTCGCGCCTTTGCGACGCCCTTCTTCCATCGCGGCCAACGTGTCCGCGGTCTCGCCCGATTGGCTGATGGCCAAAACCACGTCGTTGGGCCCGATGAGCGGGTCCGCGTAGCGGAATTCGGACGCGACCATGACTTCCACCGGCACGCGCGCCAGGCGTTCCAGCAGCGTTTTGCCCACCAAGCCCGCGTGGTACGCGGTGCCGCACGCGGTGATGAAGATTTTGCCGATGCGGCGGGCCTGATCGGGGGTGATGTCCAAATGCAGAAAGCGCACCCGGCCTTGCTCCACATCCACCCGGCCGGCGATGGTGTCGGTCAACCCGCGCACTTGCTCGTGGATCTCCTTGAGCATAAAGTGCCGATATTCGCCCTTTTCCGCCGCGACGGGGTCCCAGGGCACGGTCGTGACTTGGACCTGGACGGGTTGGCCATCCAAGGTGAAAACGCGGGCCTGCTCTCGGGTGACCACGGCCATTTGGCCGGGCTCTAAGAATGTCACCTGCCGCGTGTGGTCCAGCAGCGCGGGCAGGTCAGACGCCACGAACATCTCGCCTTGGCCATAGCCGATGGTAATGCCGCCCGCGTTGCCCAGCCGCGCGGTGATGAGTTTGTCGGGCTCGTCCGCGGCCAGGACCACCACTGCGTTGGACCCTTTGAGGTGGCGCAGGGCCCGCCGCGTGGCCTCGACCAGCGAGAGGGCTTCGCCTTCCAGGTAGCGTTCGATGAGGTGCACGATGACCTCGGTGTCGGTCTCTGAGCGGAAAGTGAAACCTTCGGCCAAGAGTTCGGCCTTGAGTTCCAAGAAGTTCTCCACAATGCCGTTGTGCACGACCACGATGCGGCCGCTTTGGCTGCGATGCGGATGCGCGTTGTAGACCGTGGGCTCGCCGTGGGTGGCCCAGCGGGTATGGCCGATGCCCGGCGAGCCGCTGAGGGGGTTTTGGGCCACCACATCCACCAGCCCTTGCAACTTGCCCACGTTGCGGCGAATTTGGATTTCGTTCGGCCCGGTATACACCGCAATGCCGGCTGAATCGTAGCCCCGATATTCCAGACGGCGCAGTCCGTTGAGCAAAATGGGCACGGCATCCCGCGGGCCGATGTATCCGACGATTCCACACATGGGTGCGTCCTCCTGTGGGGACTGCTCTGGGCTCGCCGCGCGGCCCAGAACGCGTGCTCACGACCGGCGTCGGTCAAACGAGGTGGCCAGCAAAATGTAATAGAGCAGTTGGAGCGCGGCGGTGACGAACGCGGCAACATAGGTGAGCGCCGCGGCGTTGAGCACTTGGGCCACGCCCTTGGCCTCGGTGGGGTCGCGCACGATGCCCGTTTGTTGCAACAGCCGCTTGGCGCGCGCGGAGGCGTCGAATTCCACCGGCAGGGTGACCAAGGTGAACGCCACGCCCACCGCGAACGCGCCCACGCCCAACCAGATCAGGTTGGTCCAGCGCAAGAGAAGGCCCAGCATGATGAAGATCCAGCCCAGGTAGGAGCCGATGTTCACCGCGGGAACCAACGCGGAGCGCAGCATCAAGGGCTTGTAGTTGGTTTGGTGCTGCAGCGCGTGGCCCAATTCGTGGGCGGCAATGGCCGCGGCTGCGACGCTGCGGCCGTAGTAGTTCTTGGGCGAGAGCCGCAAGGTGCGGCTGCGCGGGTCATAGTGGTCGCTCAAAAAGCCACGAACCGCCTCAATGTGCACGGCCAAGCCGGCCCGTTGCGCCAAATACGCGGCCACCTCCGCGCCCGTGAGGCCCGCGCGGTTGGGCACCCGGCTCCAACGGTGATATGAAGAGGACACATACCACTGGGCCAACAGCATGAGCAAGATGGCCGGCGTCAGCAAGCAGAAGTACAGCGGGTCGTAGTAGAAGAACATGGCGCTATCCCTCGTTGTTCCCCGCCCGGGGCAGGGCAGGGAAGGGTCATTTCGACAACAACACCTCCAAGGCCTTGCGCAGTTGCGGGTCCTTGTCGGGCTGCGGCTGGTAGCCCAGCCATTCGATCTCCGCCTCGTCCAAAGGCACAAGATAGTCGGGCTCCAGCCCTTGTTGGTGGATCAGCCGCTTGTTGGGCGTGAGCCAGTACGCGACAGTGATGCGCACCGCGCCGCCGTCGCTTTCCAGCGGAATCCATTGTTGGACAGACCCCTTGCCGTAGGTGGTCTCGCCGACCAACACCGCGCGGCCGTGGTCTTGCAAGGCTCCGGCCACGATTTCCGACGCGGAGGCCGAGCCTTCGTTGACCAGCACCACCATGGGCACCTGCGCAGCCAACGGGTCGCCCTGGGTGTAATAGGCCTCTTCGGTCCCGTCGCCGTAGCGCTCATAGAGCACCACCGAATCGGGGGGCAAGAACTGCGACGCCACGGCAATGGCCGTGTCCAGATAGCCGCCGCCGTTGTTGCGCAGATCCAGGATCAGCCCGCGTGGGTTTTGCGCCATGAGGTCGCGCAGCGCGGCTTCCAGTTCCGCGGGGGTTTTCTCGCCAAAGGTGATCAGCCGAATGTACCCCACGCGGTTGTCCATCATGGTGTATTCGACGCTCTTGATGGTGATTTTGGCCCGCACGATGGTGACATCGAACTCTTGCACCTCGCCGTTGTCGGAAACGCGGCGAATGGTCAGCACCACCGGCTCACCCGCCGGCCCTAAGACCCGGCGCCGCACCAACTCAGGTGGGACGCCGGTCACATCTTCGCCATCCACCGCGATGATTTGGTCGCCGGGGCGCAAGCCGGCTTGCTCCGCGGGCGAACCTGGGATGGGGCTGATGATGGTCAGGTAATCCGCGGTGATGTCCACCCACGCCCCAATGCCCTCATATTCGCCCGACAGCGGGGCCTGGGCGTCTTGGAACTCCTCGGGCGTCATGTAGCCCGTGTGCGGGTCGCCCAGGGCTTGCAGCATCCCGCGAATGGCGCCGCGCATGAGTTCCAAATCGTTGACCGGCTGTTCCACATACAGTTGATGCACCAACTTCCACGCTTCCCAGAAGGGCTCGAAGAGTTCTTGCAGGGTTTTGGGCGTCGATGTCGCGGCAGGGGGGCGCTGCGTTGGCGGTGCGGCCGTGGGGCCTGCCTCCGCGTTGCCCGCGGCCGGCCGGGTGGGCCATGGCGTGGCCGTGGGGATGAACGGCGTGGCCTCGGGGGCCAGCGGGGCGACTTGACGCTGCCCATACCACACGCCGGTAAACAGGCCCGCGGTGAACAAGATGCATCCGAACAACAGCCCTACGAGCAACGCACCGCTTACGACGAGAAACCGTCTCTTATTCATGGGCATCTTCTCCTGCTTTGGACGTGGCGTCGCGCAGCGCTTCGACCTGCGCGCGCAGCGCCTGCATTTGCGCGTCTTCGTCCTTCCAGTGCGAAAGGGGGGCCCGGGCGCTGCGGACGAACCGTTGCCATGTGCGCCACCCGGCCATCAGTCGCCCGCTGCGCCACTGGTGCCAAATGTACCAGTGAAAAAACACCAGCCCGAGCAGAATGCCCAGGACGATTTTCACACCTTGCGGGTTCATGGTTCACTCCTGCGCGGGGCGGGGCAGCCCTTGCGGCAGCGCGTAAATATGGGGGATTTCGCCTTCGCGCACGGCCGGCACCTGGGGATGCACCCACACGGCTTGCCAACCCGCGGCGCGCGCCCCGGCGACATTGGCCCGCACATCGTCCACCAGCAAGGCTTGCCGGCGCGGCGCGCGGGCCAACTGCAATGCCCGTTCGTAGGCTTGCGGCCAAGGCTTGCCCACGAAGTCCAGTTGCACAATGTCAATGATACCATCAAACTGGTCTGCCACCCCCAGCGCTTGCAAGACCCGCCGCGCGTAGGGCGCGTCGCCGTTGGTGAACACCCACTTGGGCCCCGGCAGCGAGGCCAGCAACGCGCGCAACCGCGGGTCGGGCCGCACGAAGGTTTCCACCGGCACTTGCCCCACGAACTCGAGGTAGGCGTAGGGGTCCACCTGGTGCGGGTGCTCTTCCATCAACCCGCGCAACGTGGTGCCATATTGGGCCACATATCGCCGCCGCAACGCGCGCGCGGCCTCGGGGCTGAGGCCCAACGTGCGCTGCAAAAAGGCTTCGATGCGCGCCCCTACCGCCGGCCACAAACCCTGGCGCGGGTCGTACAACGTGCCGTCCAAGTCGAAGAACCACGTGCGCAGCATGGGGGTGGGCGGCATGGCAAGGGCATTAGGCCGCAGCCGCGGTCGGGGCTGGCCCCCAAGGGAGTTCCACCCACTCGAGCGCGCGGGTCGTCGGGTCAAGCCAAACGAACGTGCTGCGCCCGGTCAGGCCGCCGAACAGTTCCCCCGGGTTCAGCAGCAGCGTGTCGCCGACCCATTCGTGATGCGCGCGGTGATCATGGCCGTAGATCACCACCTGGTAGGCCGAGCCGCGAGCGATGGCGCGGGCGATGTCGGGATAGTGGGTCATGGCGATGCGCAAGCCGGCGAGGTTGAAGTCGGCGAACTCGCCGTGCAGGTGCACATGCGCATAGCCATCCGCGACCCGGGCCAGCAGGCGCCGTTCGCCATCGTTGTTGCCAAACACGCCGTGCAAGGGGATATCGGACAGCCCTTCGGCCAAGCGCTTGAGGGTGAACGGCGCCACCCAGTCGCCCGCATGCAGCACCGCGCGGGCTTGGCGCAAGAGGGGCAAGGCCTGTTCAATTTGCCACAACTGGTCGTGCGTGTCGCTGAGAATCGCGAGGCGGGTCGTCATGGGCGCGTCTCCCGATACAGTCCATAGGTTTCGATCAGGTCGACCACCGGCCGAGGGAGGTAGTATCGGTAGGGTCGTCCTTGCGCGATGCGGGCTCGCAGTTCGTGGGCGGCGATTTCCAGCAGCGGCGCTTCGATGAGGCGCACCTTGGCTTTCAGGCCGGGCAGCGCCCGCGTCAGCGCGGGCCAGTCGATGCGGTCGTTGGGCCGGCGCATGACACCGATCTCGTCGGCCAAGGCGACGAAGTCCGCGGCCCGGTGCCAACTGGGCAGCGTGGCCAAGGAGTCGCCGCCCATCAGGTAGACCAGCGTGTCTTGCGGGTAGTGTTGTTTCAAGATGCGCAACGTATCTACCGCGTAGTGGGGGCCGGGGCGCTCGGCCTCGATGAGGCTGAGCACGAACGCGGGATCGTGATTGATGGCCGCGCTGACCAACTGGGCCCGCACCCCCAGGGGCGAAATCGGCTGACCTTGCTTGTGGGGCGGTTGGGGGGTGAGCAGCCACCAGACTTGATCGAGGCGCAGTTGATAATGCGCCTCTGCCGCGAGGATGAGATGTCCGAAGTGGGGCGGGTCGAAGGTGCCGCCGAAGATGCCATAGCGGGCCACGAGAACCTCCCGCGCGCGAGCGCGCGGCCGAATTATACCAATGGGAAGGGAGGCGCGGGGGCAGGGAGGGGAAGGGATGGCGCTCACCGCGGCGCGCACCCGGCCTTTTGCCAGGCGCGTTGGATGCGCTGGCGGTCCCGCTTCTTGCGGGGCCGCAACTGTCGGGCCCGGCGCAGGTGCTGGCAGGCCTCTTCCCGCCGGCCCTGGGGGAGCAAGCAGTCCACGGCAAAGTGGTAGTGGGTGAGGGGGTCTTTTTCGTACACCTTCAGGGCCTGCCGGAACGCGGCCTCGGCCTCGGGGAAGCGCTGCAGCCGGGCCAGCAGGCTGCCCCGGGTGGAGAGGAGCAGCGCCCGGCCTCGCGAGTTCCGCACCCGTTTCAGCCCCTGTTCCAGCAGTTCCAGGGCCTTTTCCCTATCGCCCAGGCGGGCCTCCATGACGGCCCAGGCCTGGTAGGTGGGGGCGTTTTGGGGGTCGGCCTGGGCGGCTTTTTGGAAGAGTTCCCGGGCCTGGTCGTGGTTTCCCAGGCGGGCCTCCATGACGGCCCAGGCCTGGCAGGTGGGGGCGTGTTTGGGGTCGGCCTGGGCGGCCTTTTGGAAGAGGCGGCGGGCTTCCTCGATGTGGCCCTGCTCTTTTTCCAACAGGGCCCAGGCCTGGTAGGTGGGGGCGTTTTGGGGGTCGGCCTCCACGGCCTTTTGGAAGAGGCGGCGGGCTTCCTCGATGCGGCCCTGCTCTTTTTCCATCAGGGCCCAGGCCTGGTAGGTGGGGGTGTTTTTGGGGTCGGCCTCCACGGCCTTTTGGAAGAGGCGGCGGGCTTCCTCGATGCGACCCTGATCTTTTTCCATCAGGGCCCAGGCCTGGTAGGTGGGGGCGTCTTCAGGGTCGGCCTCCACGGCCTTTTGGAAGAGGCGGCGGGCTTCCTCGATGTGGCCCTGCTCTTTTTCCATCAGGGCCCAGGCCTGGTAGACCACGGGATTTCTCTCGTGGGCCATCGCGGCCGCGCGCTGGAACAGGTCCCGGGCGGCCTCTACGGCCATGGCCTGCTCGGCCGGTTCCGAGAGGGGCAGGTGGGGGGCGGGCCATCCCACAGGCCGCAGGAAGGACAGGGGCACCAGGCTGAGCAGTTTGCGCAGGGGGTCGTGGGGGTGTTGGGTTAGCCAGGGTTCCAGGGCCTGGAAGAGCCGCCGGTAGAGCTGCCATCGCTTCCGGCTCCGGGTGTAATGCAGCACCTTCAGGAGCCGCTGGGCGATGATGGGATGCCGCAGCCGGTAGCGCTCCTGGGTGAGCCCCAGGGCCAGGGACAGCACCTCACCGCCCCGTTCCCGGCCCTGCAGGGGGTCCGGCATGCCCCGCAGGGGTTCCAGCAGGGTTTCGAGTTCCTCCACCTCCCGGTTCAGGAAGCGGGCCAGCACGTCGGCCGGCAGGGTGTAGGTCCGGCCAAAGCGGTAGACCGCGGCCAGTGCGGTCAGGGCCTGGCGCAGCACCTCGTGGTGGGGCCACCTGGAGAGCCGCTGCACGGCCTTTTCCAGCACCTGGTCGAAGGTGGGCGCATCGTAGCGGACGAGGTACAGCGCGGGGAGCAGCTGCTCGGCCTGCTGGTGCTGGTGGTGGTGGTGGATCAACCGGTTCACCCGGTCTTCCAGGGGGATATCCGGGCCAGGCAGCCGGCCCGCCTGTTCCAGGGCCTGGAGCAGCTGCCGGGCCTCGTCCCGGCTCAGCTGGTCCAGAAAGACCGGCTTGCGCGGCAGCCTGGGGAGCCGGGCTTCCAGGTCGGCCTGCTTCCAGTCGTGGGTGCGGGCCGCGGCCAGCAGCCAGAAGGTCACGCCGTGGCGCACCAGGTCGTGCAGCAGCCCAGGGAGGAAATCCTGCTGGTCGGCTTCGTCGACCATGAGCACCAGGGGGCGGTCGGCCGCCAGGGGCAGGCGTTTTACGGGAGCGCGCACGTAACCGGGGGTGTGGTAGAGCACGGGGTACCCTTCCAGGGCCAGGTCCCAGGCCAGGCGGTGCAGCAGGGTGGATTTGCCCTCGCCCGCGGCGCCGAGAATGAGCACCATGCAGGAGCCCGTGCGCTGGGGGTCGTGGAGAAAATCCCAGATGTCGCGGTACTTGTCCCGGGGCACATCCAGCCTGTGGGCCATGACCTCCCAAGAGGGTTCATTGCCATCGTAGAACGCCCAGGGTGGGGGCTGGGCGCCGTGCTCGGCCCGTTGCAACAGTTCCTGCTGATACGCTGGGTCCAGCAGGGCAAAGGGGTGTTCCTCCCGGCCCAGGTGAATCGTGTTGCCATCGCCGGTGACGATGATGAGGCTGGAGCCCTGTTGAACGAGATCGACGCGAACGCTTCGCTGGCCTGAAATCGAGCCCATGGCGCGCTCCGGCTCGGGGTGAGGGAGATTTTACCATCTTTTCCTGCTCCCTGCCCCCCGCTTTGACAACCCCACCCCCTGGCCCCTCATACGGGGGATAATGTCCGCGTCACACGCGAGTCGTCGCCCATAGCCCATCCCTTACGCAGGGGGCGGGGTTGGGGGGATCCAACCGCCGGGCCGGGCCACGCCGCGTGGGCTCTTGGGCCCGCGCCCCCCGAGCGAGGCCGCGCGTTGCCCTTGGGCAGGCAGCCGCGTGCCCCATTTCGGCCACCCCGTGGGAAAAGGATTTGGGGCCAGGGCCGCTGTCCGCGCGCGCTTGCCAGGCCCAGGCCGCGCGCCCTCTGGCGCGCAACCGCGCCGACCCTCACGAAAAACGCGAATGCTTCGCTTTGTGCCCTTGCCCTGCCCAAGGGAGTCGGCTATCATACGGCTGGGATTCCACCCACCTCGTGCCGCAAGGAGCAGGTCATGGCCGATTTTCCTCGAACCGCAGACGTCGTCATCGTCGGTGGTGGCGTGATGGGCGTGAGCACCGCGTACCATTTGGCCAAGCGCGGCGTGCGCGACATCGTGCTCTTGGAGCGGGATGCCTTTTTAGGCCACGGCGCGACCGGGCGTTGCGCGGGCGGTGTGCGTTATCAATTCGCCACCGAAATCAACATTCGCCTGTCCCTGGTCTCCTTACCTATGATTGAAGCCTTCGAAGACGAAACCGGGGTTTCACCCCAATATCGGCCCATTGGCTATTTGTTCGTGCTTACCCGGCCCGAAGATGTCGAGGCGTTCCGCCGCAATGTCGCGCTGCAGCGGCGGTTGGGCGTGGCCACCGAGTGGTTGGACGGCGACGAAGTGCGCCGGCGATTGCCGTTCATGCACTTTCCGGACGCGTTGGCAGGCACGTTTCACGCCAAAGACGGCTTAGCCGACCCGCATAGCATCGTCCAGGGGTATGCCAAGCGGGCGCGGGAACTGGGCGTGCGCATCATCACCGACGCGGAGGTCACGGGCATTCAGGTGGAAGGCCCGCGGGTGCGGGCCGTGGAGACCCCGCGGGGCGTGGTGCACACCCCCACGGTGGTCAACGCGGCCGGACCTTGGGCCGGCGTGGTGGCCCGCCTGGCCGGGGTCGACCTGCCCATCACCCCTTTGCGGCGGCAATGGCTGACCACCACCCCGCTGCCCGACCTGCCCCCAGATTTTCCCTTTGTCATCGACTTCGCCCAGGCCTTGTACTTCCACCCCGAAGGCCAGGGCGTGCTTACGGGCATGTCCAACCCCAATGAGCAGCCGGGCTTCGACCAAAGGGTGGACCCTGAATGGGAGTTGGTGCATATGGAGGCGGCCATGGCCCGCCTGCCTATGCTGGCGCGCGCGGGAGTGATGAGTCGGGTTGCGGGGCTGTATGAGAACACGCCCGACGCGCACCCCGTCTTCGGCGCGACGGACGTGGAGGGCTTTTATGTGGTGGCAGGTTTTTCAGGGCACGGGTTCATGCACGGCCCGGTCGCGGGGTTGCTCATGGCCGAGATTTTGCTGGATGGCCGCGCGCACACGGTGGACGTGTCGATGCTGGATGCGGCCCGGTTTCGAGAAGGGCGCCTGATTCGGGAATACAACGTGGTGTGAGCGGGGGCCGCGTTTGGGGGCGGGGCTTTGCCCGACAGCCGCGGCGACGGGCCTCTAATGCGCATAGCCACTACACCCCTGCCCCCATCCACCCCACCTTCCACCTTCTCACTTCTATCTCCCTTACGGCCACCACCGCCCCACATCTTGGATGGCGTGAAAAGTCTCGGCCACGGCCTCTGGCCCGCCCAAGGCCTGGATCACGGGCACCAAGGCCTGCAAATCCGCGAGCAGATCCTGTCGGGTGCGGGAGGCCAGCACGGGCAGTGTCTTCCGCCAGAGGGGGTAGAGGGCCTGGGGCGCCATCTCCGCCAGATAGGGCGCCAGGGCGGCCAGGGCTCGGGCGCGGTCGTAGTCGTCCTGGATGCTGCGGGCGGCCTGGAGGGCGTCGGGGAGCAGGTCTTGGGGCAGGTGGGGAGCCAGATCGGCCAGGGCCTCGGCGCGCGGACTTCCCCAGATCCCTTGTTCTGGCAACTGTTGGGCGGCCTGGAGAGCGTCGGGGAGCAGGTCTTGGGGCAGGTGGGGGGCCAGGGCGACTAAGGCCTGGGCGCGCCAGAGGTCATCCTGGATGCTGCGGGTGGCCTGGAGGGCGTGGTCGAGGAAACCGGCTTCGGCCAGTTTTGGCACCAGGTCGGCCAGGGCCTCGGCGCGGACGTCGTCCCAGCGGATACTCCGGGCGGCCTGGAGGGCGAGACCGGGGCAGCCGCTCTCAGCCAGTTTTGGGGCCAAGGCGGCCAGGGCCTTGGCGTGGTCGTGGTCGTTCTGGATGCTCCGGGCGACCTGGAGGGCTTCGGCCAGGGCCTGGTGGCGCTGTTCAGGGGGCAGGTGGGGGGCCAGGGCGGCCAGGGCCCGGGCGCGCCAGAGGTCATCCTGGATGCTGTGGGCGGCCTGGAGGGCGTCGGGGAGCAGGCCTTTGGGCAGGTGGGGGGCCAGGGCGGCCAGGGCCCAGGCGCGGTAGTCGTCTCGCTGGATGCTGTGGGCGGCCTGGAGGGCGTCGGGGAGCAGGTCTGGGGGCAGGTGGGGGGCCAGGGCGGCCAGGGCCCAGGCGCGGTACCAGTCGCTTTCGATACTCCGGGCGGCCTGGAGGGCTTCGGTGAAGGCCT
>CAYUOX010000066.1:0-35356 GCA_964446575.1 uncultured Anaerolineaceae bacterium
TTTGCTTGTCGGCATGCCGGCCACACCACCGACGCAACTCCTGGTTCCGCACCACCTGCAGCACCTTGCCCCTGGGCTGCAGGCCTGACGACGACCCGTGTCGACGTTTCCCCTTCATCCGATGCGCCACCACCGCGCCCACCAGGCTTTCGATATGACCTATGGTTTCCACCCCGCCAGCCCGCCGGTTTATGCGCCAAAAGCCACCTATCGAGTCCCTCCAACCACGTCTGTGCGGCCTGTTGGGCCTGGCGGCAGGCCGCCTGGAAGAAATACTGCTCCCATTCCAACAGCGCGCGTGTCCGTCTCCCCTTGCAAATGGGCTCGCCGTTGCGGTAGGCTTAGGGTACCCATGGGTTGCTCCTCCTTGGTTAAGGGTAGTGTTCTATTTTGCCAGAGGCAACCTTTTTCCTTAACTTCCCTTCTCTGCATGCGCCTATCTTATGTAAGCCTACTAAATTGAAATACACTCTTCTTGAGATTTCTCCTTGTCCCTGGCCCCGATTTTCCGGTACAATAGGAATTCGGAGGAGGGCGCCGCCTGGAACGAGGCTGGGACCTGGGGACGGGTTCAACCCACGGCATGCGTGCGACTACCCCTGCGGGCCCTCATCCGCGTGATCGCATCCATCCTCTCACATCCCCTTTCGGAAGGAGGACCATCATGAGGAAATCCCATTGGCGCTGGCTCGCGATGCTCTCGCTGCTGATGCTGGCGGTGATGGCCTTGGCGGCCTGCGGCGGCAAAGAAGAAGCCGCGACCCCGGCCCCCAAGGAAGAAGCATCCACCGAAGCAGCCGCACCGGCCGAAGAGGCCACCGAGGCGCCAACCGAAGAAGCCGCGGCCGAATCCACCGAAGCGGCTGCCGAAGAAGCCCCTGCCGCAGGGGAATTCACCTTCGGCTTGCTGTTGGTCGGTCCGTACAACGACCGCGGTTGGAGTCAAGCCCACTATGAAGCCGGTGAACGGGTCGCGGAGGCCCTGGGCATCAACATGATCTACGTCGACAAGGTCAATCCGGCTGACCGGCCCGGCACCACTTCCGCCCAGTTGGCCAAAGAACTGGTGGACCAGGGCGCGAAGGTGGTCATCTTCAACTCCGACGACATGAAGGACGACGCCACCGCGTTCGCCAAAGAAAACCCCGAGGTGTATGTCATCCACATCTCGGGCGATCAGGCTTGGAAAGAGGGCAAGAATTACGAAGAGGTGCCCAACCTGTCCAACCTGATGGGCCGCATGGAATATGGCAAGATGATCGCCGGCTGTGCCGCGGCGCTGACCACCGAGACCGGCCAGATCGGCTACTTGGGCCCGCTGATCAACGACGAAACCCGCCGCTTGGCCGCGTCGGCCTATTTGGGCGCCAAGTATTGCTGGGAGAACTACCGCGGCCAAAACCCCGACGACCTCAAGTTCAAGGTCACATGGATCGGCTTCTGGTTCCACATCCCCGGCGTGACGCTGGACCCGACCCAAGTCGCGGACGACTTCTTCCAGAACGGCTATGATGTGGTGATCTCGGGCATCGATACCACCGAGGCCTTGGTCGAAGCCAAGAAGTTCGCGGAACAAGGCCAGAAGGCGTGGGCCATCCCCTATGACTATGAGGGCGCGTGCGAAGAAGCGCCTGAGGTCTGCTTGGGCGTGCCCTACTTCAACTGGGCGCCGGGCTACAAGCAACTCATCGAAGCGGCCATGAACGGCACCTGGGAATCGCAATTCTTGTGGCTGGGCCCCGACTGGAACGACATCAACAACCACGAGACCTCGTCGGTGGGCTTCCTCAAAGGCCCCGGCCTGAGCGATGAAGCCGCCGCGCAGGTCGACCAGTTCATCGGCGAACTGGCCGATGGCCTTAACCTGTGGGTTGGTCCGCTGTACCTGCAGGACGGCACCCTGTACCTGAAGGAAGGCGAAGTCGCCACAGACCAGCAGATCTGGTACTTGCCGCAACTGCTGCAAGGCATGGAAGGCCAGAGCGTGGCCGAATAAGCCCACTGCCGCAGTTTGAAGGCACCTGCCGCCGCGGTTCGGCCCCAGGCCGGGCCGCGGCGGTTATAATTTGGGCAACCCCCACGTAGGAGCGACCCATGACCCCTCGGCGCAAAATTCGCGTCCTCATCGCCAAGCCCGGCTTAGATGGCCACGACCGCGGTGCCAAAATCGTGGCGCGCGCGCTGCGTGATGCGGGCATGGAAGTCATCTACACCGGCCTGCGCCAAACGCCCGACATGATCGCCGAAGCCGCGCTGCAAGAAGACGTGGACGTGGTCGGCCTTTCCATCCTCTCGGGCGCGCACATGACCTTAGTCCCCCAAGTGCTCGAAGCCCTGCGCGCCCGGGGGTTAGACGATGTCTGGGTCGTGGTGGGCGGCATTATCCCGCCGCAGGATGTGCCCAAACTGCTGGACATGGGCGTCTACAAAGTCTACGGCCCAGGCGCGCCCACCGCGCAAATCGCGGCCGACATCCAGGCCGCCGTCTGGGGCACAGCCCAACCGGAGGAGTCCCCCGCATGAACCCCTGGGCCCAACGGGTGCGCCAAGGCGACCGCCGGGCGCTGGCGCGCGTGCTCACCTGGGTGGAAAACGACACCCCTGAAGGCCAAGCCGCGCTGCACGATTTGTTCACCGCCACCGGCCGAGCCCACATCGTGGGCGTCACCGGCCCGCCGGGCGCGGGCAAATCCACCTTGGTGGCCGCGCTCGCGCGTCACCTGCGGGAGCGCGGTCACGCGCGCGTGGGCATCCTGGCCGTCGACCCGTCCAGCCCTTACACGGGCGGCGCGCTGCTGGGCGACCGAGTGCGCATGCCGCCCGAGTTGGCCCGCGATCCGGGCGTGTTCTTTCGCAGCATGGCCTCACGCGGCGCGACAGGAGGCCTGGCCCGCGCCACCGAACGCGCGGTGCAAGTGCTGGACGCGGCCGGCTACGACCCCATCTTCGTCGAAACCGTAGGCGCAGGCCAAGCCGAAGTGGCCATCATGCGCCTGGCCCACACCGTGATCGTGGTGCAAGCCCCCGGCCTGGGCGACGACATCCAAGCCATCAAAGCCGGCATCTTGGAAATCGCCCACATCTTGGTGGTCAACAAAGCCGATCGGCCCGATGCCGCGCGCACCCGCCGGCTGCTGGAGGACATGCTCCGCTTGGGGCCGGGGCCCGACCCCGACTGGACGCCGCCCGTGCTGCTGACCGTGGCTACCACCGGCCAAGGCATCCCCGAAGTGGCGGCCGCGCTGGAAGCGCACCGCGCGCACCTGCGCGCCAGCCGCGCGTGGCAACAACGCGACGCGGCTCGCCTGCAAGCCACCTTAGAGGAGGCCTTGCGCGCGGCCCTGTGGCAGCGTTGGCGTGCCCGTGTGCCCCAAGACACGTACAACGCGGTGTTGCGCGCCCTGCAGCGCCGCGAGATCTCGCCCGCAGAAGCCGTGCAGCGCTTGCTCCAAGCCGCGCCGCCCGACGGATGAACACACCCCCTCCTGAGCGCGAAGCCCAGCCCGGGCCGACTGTGCTACAATTCGAGGGCCATCCCCAGCCGGAGGTCGACTGCCGTGACGCTGCGCACACCTGACCATGTGCGCGCCTATTTGCGCCAACATCAACTGCCCGGCCGCGTGCATGTGTTCCAACAAGACACCCCCTCGGTCGAGGCCGCGGCCCAGGCCGCGGGGGTGCGCGTGGAGCAAATCGTCAAAACCCTGCTGTTTTTCGTGGCTGAGCAGCCCGTCGTGGTCATCACCATCGGCCCCCAGCGGGTTGACTATCGCTCTCTGGCGCGGCACTTTGGCGTGAGCCGCAAGAAGGTGCGCTTGGCGCGCGCGGACGAGGTGCAAGCCCATACGGGCTACCCCGTGGGCGCGGTGCCGCCCTTGGCCCACGCCCACCCGGCCCGCGCGGTGCTCATGGACCCCGCGGTGCTGGAACAGCCCGTGATCTGGGCTGGGGGCGGCGGTCGCAACGCGCTGCTGGAAATGCCCAGCGCCGCGCTGCGCGCGGCCACCCACGCGCATGTGCTGCCATTGCGCCGTGCCCCATCTGCGCCGGAGCGCGAAGCATGAGAAACCGACTGCCGCACGCTTGGCATGGCCTATTGCTCGCGGCCGCGCTGCTCGCCGCGGCCGGAGGCGGCATATACGCGGCCTGGGCTTGGCGCTATCGGGCCTCGTGGCAGCGCACCCGCCGCTTGTGGCACTACGTGCGCGCACCCCAAGACCACGCCCATTGGCGCATTCCCGCGCTGGCCCGGTGCGGCAACGCGCCTTTTGTCACGCCCACCCAGGGCTATATCGGCTACTTGTGGGGCGATTCCTTCCGCCCGGGCCACCGTCATACGGGCATCGACATCTTTGGCGGCGCGGCCGCCGGCCAGATCCCGGTGTACGCGGTGTATCAGGGGCATCTCTACCGCCGCGCGGACTGGCGCGCCAGCCTCATCATCCGGCACCAAGACCCCCTTCAACCCGGGCGGATCATCTGGACATATTACACCCACTTGGCCGATGCCCAAGGTCGTTCGCTCATTGTGCCAGACTTTCCCCCAGGCAGCGAAGCCGTGCCCGTTGAGGCGGGCACGTTGTTGGGCTACCAAGGCAACTTTTCGGGCACGCCCGGTCGGCCAGTGGGCGTGCACTTGCACCTGTCCATCGTGCGCAGCGGACCCGACGGCCACTTTTTGGACGAACGCCGGCTGGCCAACACCCTGGACCCCTCGCCCTATTTGGGCTTCACCCTGCGCGGTGACCGGGTGGCGGGGCATGAACTTCCCACATGCGCCGAATCGTGGCAGTTCGTGGCTCCGGCGCAAGCGCTGCCGCGGTGGCCGTTGCCTTTGCAATTGAATGGCTATACGCAGTGAAGCGGAGAAAGTCCCATGCAGTCCTCCAACAATGGCGCCTCGCATCTGCCCGTGGCCTGGATCTTGGGCGCAGGCCGAGACCCAGCCCGCCGTCTGGCCCTGACCTTGGCCCAACGCGGCTTCCGCCTGGCCCTCCACGACCTCAACCCCGCCGCGCTGGAGGAGACGGTCCGCCAGGCCCGCCCGCTGGCCCCCGCGGAGCCCTTCCCCCTGCAAGGCGACCCAGTGCGCAAGATCGCCCTGCAAGCCCTGCTCAACCGCATCGAAGACCATTGGGGACGGTTGGACCTCATCGTCTATGGCCTGGAAGCCAACCCCGGCGCCGCGCTGAGTCGGCTCGACGAGTGGGATTGGCACCGGGCCCTGGACATCAACCTGACCGTGCCCTGGTTGCTGGCCCAAATGGCCGCGCGGGTGATGCGTGGTGGCCTGGTCGTCTACCTTGGCGGTGACGAGCCGCTCTACCCCCCACGCGACGAGGCCGGGCTGCCGTTGCGGGCCGGCCGGGGTGGACTGCTGGCCGCGTTGCCCCAGTGGGCCGAGATGCTGATGCCCAACCGGGTGCGGGTGCATTTGTTGCTGCCCCAGCGGCCTTATGACCCCTTATGGCGGGCGGTGGCGCGGCCTGCCAAGGCGCTCTGGCTGCGGGAACCCCCCAGCACGCTACCCGCGTTGTTGCTGCGTTTGTGGGAAGAGCCCCTGACCGGGCTGGTGGTGTATCCGGGCAAGTGAGGATGGACGGTTTTTGGGCCACCCCCACCGGGCAGCGGACGCTGCTTTGGCTCGCGACGCTGTTGTATGGCGCGCAGCACTCGCTGCTCGCCAGTCTGCGCCTCAAACGCGCCCTCGCCCATCGCGCGGGCGAGCAGGGCCTGCAGGTCTATCGCTTGTTCTACAATGCCTGGGCCGGAATTTCCTTCCTGCCCTTGCTGCTGTGGGCCGCGCGCATTCCGGACCGCGTGCTGTACGCGCTGCCTTGGCCGTGGGCCGCCGCGGCCTTGGCCGTGCAGGGGCTGGGCGTGTACATGATTCTCGATGGCCTGTGGCGTATCGGACCAGCGGGATTCTTGGGCCTGGCCCCCGAGCGGCCACACTTGACCTGCCGAGGGGTGTACGCGTGGGTACGGCACCCTTTGTATGTAGGCGGACTGCTGATTTTGTGGGCCACGCCACGGCTCACGGTGAACATGGCCGTGCTCAACGCGGGGCTCAGTCTGTACCTTTTCGTAGGGGCCTGGTGGGAAGAGCGCAAATTGCTCGCGACGCTGGGCCCCGCGTACGCGGCCTATCGCCGGGCTGTGCCCATGTGGCTGCCCCGGCCACCTCGCGGCCCTTTGCCCTGCGCCTCCCACCGCCACGACACCCCTGGGGCCGACCAGTTCCCCCAGGCCACGCGCGCGGGCAGTGCGCGCGACGCCCTGCCATAGCGCCAAAGGCCGCACGGCCGATCCAAGCGCGGGCTATGCCCAACCCGCTTCCCGCGCCCACGACCGCCTCGTCCGTCCTGCCGCGCCGCCTGCAGCGCGCCTCGCCAATCGCGGCGGGCCACGCGGCGCCCCACGCGCCTGGGGATGGCGCCGCGGCCCTGAGGGCGTTCGAAAAATCGACTATCGCCATGAGCCGTGGGCCCCTTGCCCTCCCGGGCCCATCCGCAGCGCTGCACGAAACGCCCCGGAATCGCGCGCCCAAAGAAAGCACACGGCAGATTCGCTCCAGTTTGTTTTTCCAACGGCCCTCCATACCCTAAAAGCCCCTTTCTGCTCGCCTTCCCTCCGTGCTCGCGGTGTCGCCGGGTGAAATTTTTGAACAGCCCCCGCGGCCCTTGCCCAAAGGCGCAAAGTGGGGCACAATAGAGGGGTTCATCCCCCCACCCAGGAGCGGCGCCATGTCTTCTTCCTCTGTCCAACCCCAGTTTGTCGTCCCACCCGAGGCCCGCATTCCCGTGAGCGACCATCTGGGCCGCATGCAACCGATTCCGCCCTCGCGCATGTTTTTGGTCAAGCAAGGGCTGCGCGCCTTCCGGGAGCGGCATCCCGACCGGCCCACGTATGACGCATCGCAAGGCGACGGTGGCGCGAGCCTGCCCGGCGTGCCGGCCGAGGTGTTGGAGCGGGCCGCCGCGCTACAAGCCGCCAAGGGCACGGGCTACACCATGCCCTACGGCACGCCCGAGTTTCGCCAAGCCCTGGCCGAGGCTTATTGGCGCTTGGATCCTGACACAGGCTGGGGCCCCGAGAACATCGTCGCCACCGTGGGCGGTCGCGATGGCCTGGTCAAGGCCTACCAAGCCGCGTTGGCCCTGGGCCACGGCCGCGCGGGCGACGTGGTGGTCACCAGCGCGGTGCCATGGATCTCTTACAACTGGGGCCCCTACGGCGTCGGCGCCAATGTGGTGCGTGCCGCGGGCGACCCCGCGCAAGCGTGGGCCTATACGCCCGAAGGCCTGGCTGAGACCTTCGCGTTCATCGAGCAGCACGGCCGCAAAGTGGCCATGCTGGTCATCACCAGCCCCGACAATCCCACCGGTCGGGTCATGCCCCTCGCGGAGCAAATCCGCCTGGGCCGTTGGGCCTTGGAACACGGCGCGGCCTTTGTGCTCTACGATTGGATCTATCATCATGTGAGCGACCACGGCCCCAGCGACATCAACGCGCTGCTGCGGGGCTTCGACCCTGAGCAGCGCGAGCGGGTCATGGTGCTGGACGGCGCGACCAAAGCCTTGGGCGCGTCCAACATTCGCATTGGCTGGCTGACCGCGGGGGCGGAGGTTATTGGCTTTGTGACCGCGCGCGCGTCCCACGCGGTCATTCCGCCGTTTTACGCGCAGGCAGTGCTGCTGGCCGCGCTGGAGGTTGGCTATACGCAGGCAGCCCGGCCCATTGTCGAGCCCACGGCCCAAAGCCGCGCCTGGCTGCGCAACTTCCTGTCGCAACAAGGCTGGCATTTCATCCTCGGCCAGGGCTACTACGCGTTCATCGATGTGGGGCCCTGGCTCGACGCTCGCGGCTGGGCCGATAGCGAACCCCTGGGCCAATACCTGGCCGAGGAACACGGCCTGGCCGTGGTGCCGGGCGTGTTCTTCTCGCCCGCCGGGGGACGCTGGATCCGCTTCTCCTACGCGCTGCCGCCCGAACGCACCCAAGCCGCGGCCCAGCGCCTCGTGGAAGCCCTGGCTGCCTTGGCCTGACCTCGCCCCAGGAGCCGCACCATGTGGGACCCCGTCACGCACGCCGTCTTGGAGTTGGCCCAAGAACTTATTCGCATCCCCTCGGTGAGCACCCTGCCCCACCCCCGTTATGAGGAAGTGGCTCGGGCCGGGCGCTACTTGCAGGCGTTTCTGGAGCAGCACGGCCTGGTCACCTATTGGCTGGACCAAGGCCGTACCCCCGCGTTGTTCGTGTTCTTCCCCGGGCAGGAGCAGCCGCGGGTGCTTTGGCTGGGTCATTTCGACGTGGTCAACCCCGAGCCCGACGACCGCCAATTCGAGCCCCGCATCGAGGGGGACTATCTGTGGGGCCGAGGCGCGGCCGATATGAAAACCGTGGTCGCCACCCTGGCTGTATGGATGGCCCACCGCCGCGCGCAGGGCCCGCCCTATCCTTCCTTCGGCGCGTTGCTCATCGGCAACGAAGAAGAAGGCGAGACCTTCCCTGTGGGCACGCCCCACGCGCTGGAATGGCTGCGGGCGCGCGGCCCTGAGCCTGCCTTTTACATCGCGGGGGAACGCACCGAGGAAACGGGCACACAGCCCTACGGCGCGATTTGCACCCACAGCCGGGGCGCGAGCCGGCTGTACTTTGAGGCCCAGGGCACGCGCGATCATTCAGGCATTGCCACAGCCCGCGACTTGGTCGCCCGGCTGGTGGACGCTTACCATGCGGCCTTGGCGCGCGCGCAGCAGCACTTCACATTGCACGACCCAAGCGGGGCTGGCTGGGTGACGCAAATTCGCTTTCCGTTCTTTTTGGTGGGCCAAGAAGGGCTGTACAACATCACCCCGGCCCGGGGCGTGTTGGGCATCGAAGTGCGCAGCATTCCCGAAGACGAAATGGCCCCCTTCGTGGCCGATTTGGAGGCCTACGCGCGCGAGGTTGGCTTGCGGTTGGTTGCGGAAAGCGTGACCGATGGCGTGGCCGTCGACCTGGCCAATCCCTACTACCAGGCCTTGGTTGCGGCCACGGCCGAGGCCTGGGGACGAGACGCGGGCACCTGCCGCAAACGTCCGGCCTCCAGCATTCGCTATGTGCCGCGCGATCGCGGCGTCGTGTGGGGCCAAAGCGGTTGGGGGCCGCATCGCGCGGACGAGCGGCATTACATCCCCAGCATTCGGCCCTATTACGACGCGCTGAACGCGTACGCGCGGTGGTTGGTTCGAGGTTAGAGGTTGGAAGTTGGCGGGCAGCAGGAAGCAGGTAGGGGCACGCGGCCGCGCGCCCAAGGGCTGCGCGGCGTGGCCCGGCCAAGCCGTTGGATCCCCCTCCCCCTTCGCCAAGGCTGAGGGGCGATGCGGGTCCGACACGCGCCTCGCGCGCGACATCCCCCCTTCCCCTACGAGGGGAAGGGGGGACCAAGGGGGGATGGGGTCGGCGTGTTGAAGCAGGTAGGGGCACGCGACCGCGTGCCCACGGGCAAGGTATTGCCGCGCCCTGTGGCCGCGTGCCCTGAGATCACAGGGCGCGGCACCAAGACGGTTAACGCCAGTCCCACACCTCAACCCAACTATCGAAGATGGCCAAAAAACGGTTGGGCGAGACGGCCGACAACCCCGCCAAGTACGCTTCCGGCGCATCGCGAGACTCCGGCCGTAGGACCTCGTACTCCTGGGGCCCCGTGTACAGACGAATGCCACCCCACAACGTGCTAATCATCCAGCCGCGTTCAGGCAGCCATTCCAAGACCCCGAAGTCCAATTCCTCTTCCGTGATGCTCCACAACACGCTGCCGGTTCGGGCATTGACAATGTGAATCGTGTATACATCCGAACTCTGCGCCGTGGCAGGCACCAAGATGAAGCCGACTTGATCAGGGGGGCCCCAGGCGAGGTCGAGAAAGGAAGTGTCTTCAAGGCTGTAAGGCAAGCGCACGGAACGCCCCGTGCTTTCGCCTTCCCAGAAAATCAAGTGGTAGCGCATACCATATGCTTCCCAACCCATCGCAAGCACACCATTCGGGCTATTGACCAAATAGTCGACAATGCAGCACCCATTACGGGTTTCTGCAGATTGATAACGCTCGACCGGCTGCAGTTGGGGCCACGAATACGCCTCAATATACGTCTTGTCATAACCCCGCAACAGCAAACGCTGCCGTTTAGCATCGAAAGCCGCATGGGTGATGGACGGCATGGAATAGTAATTGAGGCGTTTCTCCCACTTCAGGCTACCGTTCCGCGCATCGAGAATGGCAACCATGGCATAATCGAACGCGATACCGTCCACCAGAATATCGCCATTCGGGAGCCAGAACACATTGCGAATAAAGGCCACGCGGCTCTTCGTCTGGGGGCGAACTTCCCAGACCGGATGCTCAACACCGACCTGGTACAAATGGAGAATAGGATCCGCTGCGTCGACGCTAAGCCCAGGATCGGGAGTCACCGGCTGGGAGACGAGAAGGAAAAAGTTACCATCCGGAGAGAGATACCCCGAATGGAACATGCGCCCCGGTGGCGGGGCCGTGCCCGACCAAGTCATTTGCCACGTGGGCGTAGGGGTGGGTGACGGCGTCGCTGTCGGCGTGATCGTCGGCGTGGGGGTTATCGTTGGCGGCGGCGTAGGGGTCGCCGTGGGCGTTGGCGGGGACAAGACGGCCATCGGGCCCTGACAAGCCACCAAGGCCAGCCCCAAAATCACACTCAACAGCACGAGGGACAAAGAGCGATTGTTCAACATGGCTTCAGTCCTCCTGGTGAAGCGCTGCGGAAGCGATGCCGCACCCATCTGGGGGCGGTTGCCCTTATTGTCCGCGTTCGCGTCAGCAAACCGTCAGCGTTCAAAACCGCCGGCGCTTGACACCGGCCGCACGAGTCAGGGCAGCACCTCGCAGCGCGCCAAGGCCCTCGGCTTTGGGGGAAAGGCCCCTCGGGCCGTGCGGGCCGCGACAAGCCGACGCGGCTTCACGATACGCCGGCCCTGTGCGGGGCGGGCGGCCCAGCCGCGCGGTCAGGGGCTTGGCCTGACCGGCCCCGCGCCAGGGAAAACCCCGCGTTGGCCTTGGCGCCGTGGGCACCGGCGGGCCGAGGCCTGGGTCCACAAGACGCACCGCAAACCGAACCCGCCGCGCCCGCGAGATGGCGTGCCAACCCATGCCGGTCAAAACAGGGTATAATCTGCACCGAGGAGGCGGCCCCCATGGTCCACGACTGGCTGTATCGCGCGCTGCTGGAGCCCTTCGTGCAGACCCTGCCCCCGGGCCTTCGGGAACTGGCCCGGGCCCTGCAAGAGCGCTGGCTCGCGACCGCGGCCCGAGACAGCGCCCTGCGCCAGGCCCTGCAGCGGGCCCACGCGTGTTTCGTCCGCCACGCGCCCGCGGATTTGGCCCGCTATGCCCGCGACAACCCCCTGACCGACGCGGCCAGCCTGCTCGCGGCCCTGAAACAGCCCCCTGCGGCCGAGGCCTGGGAGGACGCTCTGCAGCGCCTCATCGCCCGCGCCTGGCGGGGCCTGCCCCAGGACCAGCAGCACCACGCGGCCCGGCTCTACACCCTGTGCCTGCGGCAGGCCCTGCTGCCCCTACCCTCCCACGGCCTGCAGGCCCTGGGCCGGGAACTGACCGACCAGCGGGAGAACATCGAACGGCTGCTCCAGGCCTGGCAGAACTGGCAGCAACAGCAGACCCAACACCTGACCCAACGCCTCCAGGTCGTGGCCGAAGAGGTTCACATCAAAACCGAGCAGGCCCACATCCAGACCGCCACCACCGAAATCCATACCCCCACCGTGGTGGTTCGGGCGCCCACGGCCCGACCCGAGCCCCCCTACACCCCGCCGCCCCCGCCCGACCCCGACGGCCCGCTGCCCGAACCGGGCACCCTGCCCCCAGGCAGCCGGGTGCCCGTGCCCCCCAACCCTTACTTCACCGGCCGGGAGGATATCCTCCGAAAACTGGCCCGTCACCTGCTGAACCCGCCGGGCTTTCGGGCCCTGGCCCTGGTGGGCCCCGGCGGGGTGGGCAAGACCCAGGTGGCCGCGACCTTTGCCCGCCGCTTTGGTCCCTTTTTCTACGGCGTGCTGTGGGTGTGGCCCGACCAGTCCCTGGAGGACGCACTCGCCGCCTGGGCCGAGGACCTGTTCCGCGCGGGCTGGTTCCCTGGGATGCGGACGCTGCCCGAAAAGGCCCCGGAGCGCGCGGCCATGGTCCGGGCCCTGATGCAGCGCCACGGCCCCTGGCTGGTGGTGCTCGACGACCCGGCCCCTGCCCAGGCCCCGAACCCCTGGCTGCTGTCCCTGGCCGACGCCCGCGTCGCCGTGCTCCTCACCAGCCGCCGCGCGGAGTGGCCGACCCACATCCAGACCCTGCCCCTGCCGGTCTTCACGCCCCACGAAGCCCGGGCCTTTCTGCAGCAGCGGCTGCCCCCGGCCCGCGAGGGGGCTGACCGCGAGATGGACGAACTGACCGCGCGGCTGGGCCGGCTGCCCCTGGCCCTGGAACTGGCCGCGGCCTACCTGAAGCGTTACCGCCTGACCCCGACCGCGTACCTGAACGAACTGGACCGGATGCAGGCCGTGCTGCAGCATCCTTCTTTGCAGGATGCCCCCGCGTCCCTGCCCACCGGCCACCCCGGCAACCTGCACGCCACCCTGCGCCTGAGCCTGGACCGGGTGCGAAACCACGCGCCGCAGGCCGCGGGCCTTTTTGGCTACCTGGGCCACCTGGCGCCCGAGCAGCCCGTGCCCCTGGACCTGCTGGCCCTGACCCAGGACCCGCCCTGGGAAGAAGGCCCCTTGCGGGAAGCCTTAGCCACCCTGGCGGACCACAGCCTGATGCGCTGGCCCGAAGAAGACCCGGGCCCCCGCCTGCACCCCCTGCTGGCCGAACTGGCCCGCCTCGAGGCCGCGCCCCCGGCCGAAGCCCTGCAGGCCTGGGCCCAACGGGTGGCCGAGGTCTTCGAATCGCGCTTCGAAGACGAAATCGAGCAGCAGGCCCGCTACGCGGCCTGGGCGCCCTACCGGGACCACCTGGCCGCGCTGGCCCGGGCCGCGGGCCCCACCGCGGCCGCGGCCCGGCTGTGGAACCTGCTGGGCCGGTACGCGTGGCACCTGGGCGAGTACGAGGGGGCCCGGGAACTTTACGAGCAGGCCCTGGCCATTCGCCGCCAGGTGTACGGCGAAAAGCATCCTGCTGTGGCCACCAGCCTGAACAACCTGGCCGGGGTGCTGTGGGCCCTGGGCGAGTACGAGGGGGCCCGGGAACTCCACGAGCAGGCCCTGGCCATTCGCCGCCAGGTGTACGGCGAAAAGCATCCTGCTGTGGCCAACAGCCTGAACAACCTGGCTGGGGTGCTGGAGGCCCTGGGCGAGTACGAGGGGGCCCGGGAACTCCACGAGCAGGCCCTGGCCATTCGCCGCCAGGTGTACGGCGAACAGCATCCGGATGTGGCCACCAGCCTGAACAACCTGGCCCTGGTGCTGCAGGCCCTGGGCGAGTACGAGGGGGCCCGGGAACACTTCGAGCAGGCCCTGGACATCGACCGTGAAGTGTATGGAGAGAAACATCCCGAAGTCGCTACCGACCTGAACAACTTGGCCGGGGTGCTTTGGGCCCTGGGCGAGTACGAGCAGGCCCGGGAACTTTACAAGCAGGCGTTGGTCATCTACCGCCAGGTGTACGGCGAAAAGCATCCTGCTGTGGCCACCAGCCTGAACAACCTGGCCGGGGTGCTTTGGGCCCTGGGCGAATATGAGGAGGCCCGGGAACTTTACGAGCAGGCTTTGGTCATCGTGCGCCAGGTGTACGGCGAAAAGCATCCTGCTGTGGCCACCAGCCTGAACAACCTGGCCCTGGTGCTGGCGGACCTGGGCGAGTACGAGCAGGCCCGGGAACGCCACGAGCAGGCCCTGGCCATTCGCCGCCAGGTGTACGGCGAAAAGCATCCGGATGTGGCCACCAGCCTGGCCGGCCTGGCTAAGACGCTGGAGGCCCTGGGCGAGTACGAGCAGGCCCGGGAACTTTACGAGCAGGCCCTGGTCATCTTGCGCCAGACCCTGCCACCAGGGCATCCGCACATCCGCACGGTGGAAGACAACCTACGACGGGTGCGTCAGAAGAAGGGCCCATAGGCTCCCGGCCGGCCTTAGGCCCAGCCGCGCGGCTGGGGCGCGTAGCAGAGCCATCCCGGCCCGGGCCGCGGGGCAGCCCCCCGCGGGGCCCGACCGGCAAGGGGCTCGGCGCCCGCAGGCCGAGGCGCGTCATTCCCCCGCGGAGGGCACGCCCAAGGTCCAACCTTCCATGGCCGCGAACTGGCGATGGTACAAATCCGCGTACAGGCCGCCCGCGGCCAGCAGTTCTTCGTGGGTGCCGCGCTCGACCACGCGCCCTCGGTCGAGCACGATGATTAAGTCGGCTTCCCGCACGGTGGACAAGCGATGGGCAATGACGAACGCGGTGCGCCCCCGCAACAGCGCGCGCAGCGCGGCCTGGATGTGCACTTCGGTGCGAGTGTCGACGCTGGCCGTGGCTTCGTCGAGGATGATGATGCGCGGCTGGGCCAGCAGCGCGCGGGCAATGGCAATGAGTTGGCGCTGGCCCACGCTCAACCGTTTGCCCCGCTCGCCCACCACCGTATCGTACCCCTCGGGCAAGCGCATGATGAAGTCGTGGGCTTGCGCGGCCTTGGCCGCGGCTTCCACTTCCTCGCGGGTGGCTTCGGGCCGACCGTAACGGATGTTTTCCAACACGGTGGTGTTGAACAAGAAGGGCTCTTGCAACACCATGGCAATTTGCCGGCGCAGGGTGTGCAAATCCACCGTGCGCAGGTCGTGGCCGTCGATGCACACACAGCCCCGCTGCGGGTCATAGAAGCGGGGGATGAGGCTGACCAGGGTGCTCTTGCCTGCGCCGGTGGGACCCACGATGGCCAGGGTCTGGCCGGGCTCGGCCCGCAGGTTGATGTCCTGCAGCACCCAACGCGCATCGTCGTACGCGAACCACACCCCCTCGAAGGTCACCTCGCCCCGCAGGTCGGTCAGCGGCACCGCGTCGGGCGGTGAAGTGATGTCGGGGGGCAAATCGAGCACCTCGAACAGCCGCTCGGATGCGGCCAGCGCGGATTGGGCCATAGTCCACTGCGCGGCCAACATGCGCACGGGCCGAAAGAAGGCTTGCACATATTGCACAAAGGCCACGACCACGCCCACGGTCACCAATCCGGCCAGGGCCATATAGCCCCCAACGCCCGCGACCAAGGCCAGGCCCAAGGTGCTCAGCACATCCACCGCGGGGCCAAAGGCCGAAGTAATGGCCCCGGCCGTGATGTTGGCTTCCATGTTGCGCCGATTGCGGGCCACGAACCGGCGAATGTTCTCTTCGGTGCGGCTGAAGGCTTGGGCCACCCGAATGCCTTCCAGTTCTTCTTGCAGGTCGGCAGACACATCGCCGATGGTCTCACGCGCCTGGCGGAAGGCCCGGCGGGCCAGGGCCGCGACCCATTGGGTAGCCAGCCACATGAGGGGGATGACGCTCAGCGCGACCAGGGCCAACCGCCAATCGAGCCAAAGCATGGCCGCAATGATGCCCACCAGCGCGAACAGCGAGCCCAGCACCTGACGCAGCGTCTGGCTGAAAAAGGTCTGGACGATGTCCAGGTCGTTGACCAGGCGGCTCATCAGGTCGCCGGCCTCTTCGCGCTCCAAGTAGCGCAGCGAAAGCCGGTGGATCTGGTCCAACAACTGCTGGCGCATGGTGGCCAAGATGCGATAGCCCAGGCTGGCCACCAAGTGCATTTGCGCGGCCTGGGCCCCAAAGCCCAGCGCGTACACGGCCAAGAGCAGCAGCACAAAACGCCGCAGGGCCAACGGGTCCTTGGGCAGCAGCGCGTGGTCGACCGCGCGGCCGATGAGGGTGGGTGCGGCGCCTTGGCTGAAGGAATAGGCCAAGATGGCCACAACCAGCAGCAGCAACGAAAGCCAGTATGGCCGCGCGTACGCCAACAACCGCTGCACCACGGCCCGCCGATCGCGCGCGGTGAGTTGCTCTTCGGGCAATTCGGCCAGGCGTTGATACATGCGTTGCAAGCCCATGTCAACCTTCCTTCTGCGAGCGCGGCGCGGGGGCGACTTCCCAGGGGCGAACGCCGAACTGGGAACTCAGGATCTCGACATACAAGGGGCTGCGATGCAGCAGTTCGGCGTGGGTGCCTTGGGCCACCAGACGGCCTTCGTGCAGCAGCAAGATGCGATGCGCCCGCTGCACCGTAGCGATGCGCTGCGCGATGACGAAACTGGTGCGGCCCTCCATGAGGCGGTCCAAGGCCTGCAAGATGCGATGTTCGGTCTCCGCGTCCACCGCGGAAGTGCTGTCGTCTAAGATAAGGATGCGCGGGTCCACCAGCAAGGCGCGCGCGATGGCGATGCGCTGCTTCTGACCGCCCGACAGGCCCACGCCCCGTTCGCCAATGACCGTCTCATACCCTTGGGGCAAACGCACGATAAACTCGTGCGCCTGGGCGGCCTTGGCCGCGGCCACGATTTCGTCCATGGTGGCATCGGGCTTGCCGTAAGCGATGTTCTCGCGAATGGTGCCCGAGAACAAAATGGGCTCTTGCAGCACAATGCCGATTTGGCGGCGCAGCGAATCCAACGTGACATCGCGCACGTCATAGCCGTCGATGCGCACGGCGCCCGCGGTCACATCATAAAAGCGCGGAATGAGATTGATG
Source organism: uncultured Anaerolineaceae bacterium (assembly GCA_964446575.1). Lineage (GTDB taxonomy): Bacteria > Chloroflexota > Anaerolineae > Anaerolineales > DRMV01 > JAADEN01. Next base: position 16,737 of record CAYUOX010000066.1, read on the forward strand.
ATGGTGCTCTTGCCCGAGCCGGTTTCGCCCAAAATGGCCACGATTTCGCCGGGTTCGGCCACGAACGTGATGTCGTGCAGCACATCCCGGTCGCTGCCGGGGTAGCGAAAATAGACATGGTCGAACTCGACCCGGCCCTGAATAGGCGGCAAGGGGATGGCGTCGGGCTTCTCTTTGACCTCGGTTTCCGCGTCGAGGATCTCGAAGACCCGTTGGGCCGAGGCCGCGGCCCGAGCCATGAGGTTTGAAACCATGCCGATGTTGAGAATAGGCATGGTCAAAAATTGCAGATAACCGACAAAGGCCACCAGTTCGCCCACGGTCAGACGGCCGGCCAGATGCTCTTGCCCGCCCCACCACAGCACCACCACAATGGCCAAGTTGGTGGTGAAGAAGATAAGGGGCAGAATGCGGGTGAACCAGCGCACCCAAGTCAAATGCTGCTCTAAGAGGACCTGATTTTGGGCCGCGAACCGCGCCCGTTCGGCGTCTTCGCGGGCGAACGCGCGCACCAACCGCGCGCCCAAAATGTTCTCGTGCAAAATCGTGTTCAGCGTGGCCAGTTCGCGTTGAATGCGCCGCGAAATGGGCATGAGCCGGCGCACCATGAAGGTAAACAGGCCCAAGATGACGGGAACGACGAACATCACCCGCCAAGCCAGCGCGGCGTTCATGCGAAAGAGCAAGACCACCGCGCCCACGACCATGAACAGCGAGCCCAACAGCCACACCAGCGCGCGGCCGAAGAAGATGCGGATGGTCTCCACATCGGAGGTCATGCGGGTCATCAAACGCCCGGTTTGGGCTTGGTCGTGGTAAGAAAAACTCAGGCTCTGAATTTTGGCGAACAGCGCGTTGCGCAAGTCAAAGGCCACGCCTTGCGACGCGATTTCGCTCCAATAGCCTTGCAAGAAGTTGAACACCCCCCGCACCAAGGCCACGCCCAGCAGCCCGGCCACGGCCTGCCAAACCGCGGCCATGTGCAACGGCTTAAGGCCGCGGTCGATGAGCCAGCGGATCAACTGGGGTACGGCCAAGTTGGCGATGTTGACCAAAATCAGCGCGACCAGCGCGGCCAAGGCGTAGCGCAGATAAGGCCGCAAATAGCGCGCGGCCCGCCACAACACTCGCATTGTTACACCTCGATGTTTTAGCAGATTATAACATCGTTACCCTGGCCCAAGCCCCAGCCGCGAGATGCCAAACCTCACGGAATGCCTCCTGCCAAGCCCGCGTTGGCGCGTCCGGCGTATCGCGGCAAGCCACCGCGGCCCGACCCAACCCGCGCCGACGCGAGAGCGCGCCCTCAACGACCCGCCACGCGGCCGGCCTCACACGGCGTGGGCTTCCTCCCGAAAACGCACGCGCATGAGCACCGGCCCTTTGGGTCGCAGCGTGCCCACCGCGTCGGGCTCCAGCCGGGTGTCGGGCAACAGGTCCAACACATAGCGCTGGTGAATGATGGCCAGCGCCAGCACGCCTTCCATGAGCGCGAAGTGATTGCCCAGGCACTGCCGCGGCCCCGCGCCAAAGGGGATGTACGCGAACTTATGCTGTGGGCCCGGCCCAAAGGGCGCGAAGCGGTCGGGGTCGAAGCCTTGGGGGTTGTCCCAATACCCAGGGTGGTAGTGCACGCCGTGGATGTTGAGCAGCAGGTTCTGCCCGGCCCGCACAGGGAAGCCGTCCAACTCGTCGGGTCCCACGGCCTGACGCAGCATGACCACCTGGGGCGGGTAGACCCGTAGGACCTCGTCGAAAAAGGCCCGGGTGAAGGGCAGGCGGTCGAAGTCCTCGCCCGTGGGCAAGCGGTCGCCCAACACTTCGTCGACCTCGGCTTGCAAGCGCCGGCGCAGCGCGGGGTAACGAGACAACACGGCCAAGGCCCAAGTCAGCGCGATGGCCGTGGTTTCGTGGCCGGCCAAGAACAGGGTGATGAGTTCGTCACGCAATTGTTTGTCAGTCATGCCTTGGCCCGAGGCCTCATCCCGCGCGCGCAGCAGCATACCGGCCACGTCATCGCCATAGTCGCCGGTGCGGCGGCGGTCCGCGATGAGGCGGTAGACCAGTTCTTCCAGCGCGGCCAGGGCCTGCTGAAAACGGCGGTTGGTGGGCGTGGGCGCCCGCTGCAGCCATGGGAACAGGTTGTACCACACGTTGTGGCTGCGCTCGGTCACCACCCGCAGCAGAAACGAGAAGTGCTCGTCCACGACGCGCAGATCTTCGTCGGTGAGGGTGCCCGAGAACATGGTGCGGGCCACGACCTGCAACGCCAAGCGCATCATCTCGGCCTTCACCGCCAGAGGCCGGCCATCCCGCGCCGCGGTCTCCCAGCGGCGGACCACATCGTCAGCAATGGTCTGGGCCATGCGCGCGCCCATGCGCCGCACCGCGGGACGCACAAACGCGGGCTGCATTAAGCGCCGTTGCCGCAGCCAGCGTTCCCCTTCGCTGATGAACAGCCCATCGCCGATGAGGGGCCGGGCGACCTCCAACTGCTGGCCTTTGATGTAGTTGCGGGCATTGGTCTGCAGCACCCGCTTGAGCGCCTCGGGCGAACGCACGACCAGCAGCGCGGGCTCGGCCGGAAAGCGCAGGCGAAAGATATCGCCGTAGGTCTCGTGCAGCGAGAGCAGGACTTCGTGAAAGGGGCCCCGGCGCATCTCCGCGATGTTGCCCAACAAGGGCCACCCCGGCGGGCCTGGAACCACCGACGGATGGGACGGGGCCATGGCTTGAACGGTCATTGGATCTCCTCCCGGGCAGGGCTACACAATTTCAGTATACGCCAAAACAGCCCCGCTGGACAGGGCCCAGACGTCAAGAGAGCGGGCAGCAGGTAGGGGCGACCCGGTAGGTCGCCCAGGGGCGGGCGCAGGTAGGGGAGACCCCGCGGTCGCCCGGGGGCAGGCAGCAGGTAGGGGCGACCCGGTAGGTCGCCCGGGGACGGGCGCAGGTAGGGGCACGCGGCCGCGTGCCCAAGGGGCGAGACGCGGCCGCGCCCAAGGGCCACATCCCCAGGGCAACGCGCTGCCGCGCCCTGCGGCCACGCGCCACGACCCGGCCAGGTCGCGGGATCCCCCTCCCCCTTCACCAAGAGAGGGGCTGTGCGGGCCCGACACGCGCGTCGTGCGCGACATCCCCCCTTCCCCTACGAGAGGAAGGGGGGACCCAGGGGGGATGGGGGCGGCGCGGCGGGTTCCCCCACGCGCGCTTCAGTCAAGCGGGGCGCCATTGGAATACTCCAATCGCTGCAAGAGCGCCATGAGCAAGATGATGGCCAGCAAAGCGAGCAGCGCGGCGCTCACCACCCAGCCCCGGAACACCACCTGAGCAACCCAGGCGCTGAGATAGAGGCCGAACACCACGCGCGCGGTGCCCGAGGCGTCGTGCAATCGCCCCGCATACAACCCCGCGGCCATCAGGCCAAACGCGAGGCCAAAGGCCAAACTCAGGGCCCACGCCCCCGGCACACCCCGGACGGGCCAAACCCAAATGCCACAATCGTTGAGGCTGGGTAGCAGCCTGCCCGTCGCGCCTAAATACACGCTGGTCATCAAAAACCAGCCCCCAAACACCCCCTGCGACGCCGGAATCTCCCAAGTCACTTCTTTGGTTTCCCGGGGGCCCATGTCCAGCCAGATCTTGTGCTGATCCACCAACAACACATGCCCCAACGCAACAGTAATGCGCACAAAACGGCGAACCGGCCGGTCTAAGGGGTTGGTCACAGTAAGGTGCAGGCGGGCGGTTTCATCCTGGGACACCACCAGCGGGCAACGCAGACTGCGCAGGCGTTCGCGCTTGCTCCCAGGGGTGAACATGTCGGACGGATAGAACATGCGGGCCTCGAAGTTGGCCCAAGCGATGCCTCCCAGCAGCAGCATCCCCAAGAGCAAGCCGGCATAGAAGGCCACCGGGGCCCAACGCCGCGCTGGGCGGCCCCGCATACGGACGTTTGCCTGCATGGTACATCCTCCTGGTAGCGCGACGCGTCACGCGCGCGACGACGCGGCAGCAGGGCGAAGGTCACGCACCTGCAACTGGAGATCGTGGGAACCGTTGTAATGGTTCCACTCCAAGGTGACCAGCATATCCACCACCGGGGGCAAGGGGTCCAGAAGGTGGCCGAGGCGAAACGCCACGGCCGGCCGCGTTGCGGTGCCATCGTCGGCGATGAAGCGAAAATGTTGGCCTTGCGTGCCCAAGGGGCGCACGTTTTTCATGCGCACCCCGCGCACGACAAAGCGCGGCCGCGGATTGCCCACCCCCGTGGGCTCAAACCAGCGTAGTTCGCGCAGCAATTCGAACGAAAGATCAGCCAAAGTGGCTTCGGCATCGGCTCGCAGCACCGGACGCAAGTCACGCGCGCGCACATGCTCGGCCACCACCGCGGTGAGACACTCCTTGAAGGCCTCCCAGTGGTCGCGGTGCAACGTGAAGCCCGCGGCCGCGGCGTGGCCACCGTAGCGCGTCAGCAGGTGCCCGCATTGGTCCAAGGCCTGCGTGATGTGCACTTCGGGGATGCTGCGACAGGAGCCGCGCACCCATTCCCCATCCAGATGGGCCACCAACGCGGGGCGATGGAAGCGTTCCACCAACCGCGCCGCGGCCAAACCCACCACACCGGGGTTGAAATCAGGATGCGCGGCGAAGAGCACCCAGGGCGGATTGTCGGGGTCGGGCACGGCCAACGTTTGCGCGATGCGCACCGTTTCTTCGGTGAGTTGTTGTCGACGGCGGTTTTGGACATCCAACTGCTGGGCCAGCCGGCCGGCTTCCCACACATCATCGGTCAGCAGCAGGCGCAGCGCGGCCATGGCCGAGTCTAACCGGCCGGCCGCGTTCAAGCGCGGGCCCAAGATGAACCCAATATGCCCGGTGTTCAAACGTTCGGGTTTGACACCAGCGACTCCCATGAGGGAAAAGAGTCCTTGGCGTTGGGGTTGCCGCAACCGACGCAAACCCGCGCGCACCAAAAAGCGGTTTTCGCCTCGCAACGGCACCACATCGGCCACGGTGCCCAGCGCGACCAAATCGAGATGGCGGTGAACTTCGTCGCGACGCTCAGGCGCCAAGCGTTGCACGAGCGCTTGGGCCAGTTTGTAGGCCACGCCCACGCCGGCCAAGTCCTTGTCCGGATATGGGTCGTCCTCCCGCCGCGGGTTGACCACCGCGACCGCGGGCGGCAAGGTCGCGGGGGGGTGATGGTGGTCGGTGACTACAATGTCGAGCCCCAAGGCCCGGCCATGCGCCACCGGCTCGGCCGGGCGGATGCCACAATCCACAGTGACCACCAAACGCGCGCCTTGCTCATGCAGGCGGGTGAGGGCCTCCGCGTTCAGGCCGTAGCCTTCGTCAAAGCGGTTGGGGATGTAAGGCGTGACACGCGCGCCCAAAGCCTCCAAGGTTTGGGTCAGCAGCGCGTTGGCCGTCACGCCGTCCACATCATAATCCCCATAGACCACGATGGGTTCGTGGTGCCGAATGGCATAGGCGATGCGATCCACCGCCGCGGCCATGTCGCGCAGCGCGAAGGGGTCTTCGGTGCCGGGGGGTGGATGCGCCTCCAAGAAGGCTTTGGCCGCGTCATAGTCGGTCAACCCGCGCGCGTAGAGCATGCGCTGCCACAGGGGCGGGAAGCGCTGCAGCGCGCGTTGCACCTCCGGCGGCGGAGGCGGAGCGATTTCCCAGCGGGCGCGGAGATGGACAGGCATGGCGGACTTCCTGATGCGCGTCACGCGCGGGCAGTTGTTCACTCTTTAAGATACCACCAGAGCGCGGCAATGACCAGCAGCACGCCCACGACCTGCCGGGCCGCGGTCAAGCGCTCGCCGAGCAGCAGCACCCCAATGCCCAGCACCACGACCATGCGCCAAGGCAGCAGACTGCTGACCGCTCGCGCGCCAATGCGTTGCAACGCGGCGATTTGCACCCGATTGGCGCCGTAGAGCACAAGGCCGGCAAAAGCGCCAAACACGGCCCAATCGGAGAGGTCCATCTGCAGCCAAGGGTGCCAATCTTCGTGCAACAGCAGCGTGGCCACCCAACCCACAGCCAACACGCCCATGGATTGCACCAAGAAGACCTCTTCGCCGCGCCAAGCCCGGTTGCGGCTGCGCCGGACCAGCAGCATGTACAAGGAGAGGCTGACCATGCTCACCGCGGCCAAGGCCAAACCCAGGCCATCCTCCGCGCGCAGGCCGACTTGGTGGACACGACTGTCGACCCGCGCGCTCAGGATCAGCCCCGCGCCCAGGGTGCCCAAGAACGCGGTGCGACCGGTGCGGGGCGGCGCGGGCTCCCGGAAGAACAGCGCGCTGAGCAAGGCCACGGTCCAGGGCGTCATCAGTGTGACCAACTGCACGTAAACCGCGTGGGTGTAACGCGCGGCGAGCAGATTGGTGACCGCGCGCACCATGACCACGCTGACCAGGCCCCAGAGCAGAGGCTGGCGCAGCAGCGCACGCCAGCGGGGGCGGGTGGTGACCACGGTGACCAAGGCCGCGGCGGTCATGCTGGTGGCCAGCAGCGACATGCTGGGCAAGCGGCTGACCGTTTGCAGATAGCGGGCCAAAACGGGGTACGAACCCCAACCGGTGTGGGCCAACAAGGCCAAGAGCAGCCAACGCCGGCGGGTGGGCACGCGATGCAAGGGACGATGAGGCAGGCCAGGCATGAGGACTCCCAAACAGGTGCGGGGGACTGCGCATCATGACGGCCGCGGGCCCTCGTCGGTCTCAAGGGCAGGGCGGGGCCCCGCGGCCGCGCCGCGAGGCCTGGCCGCCAATTGCCGCGCGATGGCCCGGTCGACCTTGCCCATGGGGTAGTCGGGCAACGCGGCCAAGGGAACCCAACGCACGGCCGCGGGCTGAAGCGGCCGCGGCTCGCCGTGCAGCGCGCGCACCTCCAGCGCGTGCAAGGTCAGGCGAAAATGGCTGTACGCGTGCCGGAACACGCCCAATTCAGAGCCGGGCTCGACTTCCACCCCCAACTCTTCACGCCATTCACGCCGCAGCGCGGTGGCCAGGTCTTCGCCAGGCTCCACCTTGCCGCCAGGGAATTCCCACAAGCCGCCCAGCATCTTGTGGGCAGGGCGTTGGGCCAACAGCACGTGGTCGCCTCGCTGGGCCACGCCAGCCACAACCACGTGGTGGGGGATTCGGCCGCGGCCGCGCTTGCGGGGGAAGTCTTCGGCGCGGCCTTGGGCATAAGCACGGCACCAAGGCCGCAAAGGGCACGCGGAACACTTGGGCGCGCGGGGGGTGCAGATCAGGGCGCCCAAGTCCATCAGCGCTTGGTTGAAATCGCCGGCGCGGCCGGCAGGCCACAGGCCGTGGGCGCGCGACTCCAGTTCGCGTTGCCCCGCGGGGGTGTCGACCGGGGTGTCGAGGCCGAAAAAGCGCGCCAACACGCGGCGCAGGTTGCCGTCTAAGGCGAGCGCGTCGTGGCCATAGGCGATGGACGCGATGGCCGCGGCCGTGTAGGGGCCGATGCCGGGCAGGCGCTGGAGTTCCGCGGGGTCATCGGGCACACGGCCACCGTAGCGCGCCACGACCTCGCGCGCCGCGGCCAACAGTTGCCGCGCGCGGCGGTAGTAGCCCAAGCCCTCCCACAGGCGCAGCACCTCTTGCTCGTCGGCCTGGGCCAGCGCGTGCACCGTCGGGAAGCGGGCCATCCAACGAGTGAAGTAGCGCGTCACCGTGTCGACGCGGGTTTGCTGAAGCATGACCTCTGACACCCAAACCGCGTAAGGGTCGGGGCGCGCGCGACGCCACGGCAGGGCCCGGCCCTGCCGGGAGTACCAATCCAACAAAGCCTGCACCCAAGGCGCGGGGGTGGACATGGAGCCTACCGCGGCGCGTCAAAGTTGAAAGCCCGGCCGGGCTTCGACGACTTTGTATTCGAAGTTGGCTACATACTCGCCCAGGCGTTCGGCAATGCGCCGCCATTCGGGTGAGGCCAGGGCCCGCCGCACATCGTCCACCGATTCGGCCACGACGCTGGTGAGAATCTGCGGATAATCGCCATACACGGTGAACCATGCGTCTTCGGCCCGCAGGCCCAAACGCTCCAAAGTGGGGATGAAATCTTGCACGATGAACTCAAAATACTCTTGTTCCCGGCCCGGCTTGATGTCCCAGGTCATGAGCAATTTGACGGCCACGATTGCGCTCCTCTTATAGGGTTTGGGCCTGCTTTTATTCTACTCCACCAAGCGGGGTTCCAAAACCACCACCTGGGTTTCGCTGGGCAGAGACGAAGCGCTCATTTTGAGGCTGGGTTGCGGCTGGGCCTCGGCCACGCCCATTTCCTTGAGGAACCGCTCCAGCGCGCGGCGGCCGCTGCCTTGCGGCGAAAACCCCATGGGCACCACCACGTTCGGCTCCAACAGGCTCACCACCTCGGCCGCCTGCGCGGGCTTCAGACTGCCGTTGCCCCCAATGGGCAACAGCGCGACCTGAACCGGCCCCAGGGCCTCGATTTCGGCCTGCGCGGGCACGCGCTGCAAACCGCCCAAATGGGCCACGGTGAGCCCTTCGTAGTCCAACGCGAACACCACGCGCATATCTTCCAGGGGATCGTGGCCTTTGGGGCCGCGCACTTGCACGCCAATGATGAACACCCCCCCGATTTCATACTCGCCCGGCCGATCCAGCACTTTCTTGACGCCCCGCACGCCCTTGAGACTGCCCTGTTCAGGGGTATGGCGGCTGATGGTGACCACATCGGCCTTGGCCTTGATGGGCTTGAGGCCCGCGGTCGTGGGCGCGTAGGGGTCGGTGAGCACGGTCGCCTTGCCGCGCTGGGTGATCCGAAAGGCGTTGTGCCCGAGCCAGGTCAATTCCATAACGGCATCTCCTCAGAGGATGGGCTCCGCGCGGGCCAGCCGGCGGAGCCGAGTTTAGGCCGCGCGTTGCCCCGCGGCCGCGGGCCCATCGTCGGGCAGCACGACCCGGATGTGCAATTCCCGCAACTGCTCTTCACTCACCGGCGAGGGCGCGCCCGCCATGACATCGCGCGCGGCCTGGTTCTTGGGGAACGCGATCACTTCGCGAATGCTGGGCTCGTTGGCCAAGAGCATGACCAAGCGATCCAACCCCACTGCGATGCCCCCATGAGGGGGAGCGCCGTATTCGAAGGCCTCCAGCATGTGCCCAAACTGCGCGTAAGCCGTGTCCAGGTCCAGGCCGATGAGGCGGAACACGCGCTCTTGCAGCGCCCGATCGTGGATGCGGATGCTGCCCCCCGCGATCTCGCTGCCGTTGAGCACCAAGTCATATTGGGTGCCCCGTACCCGCGCGGGGTCGGTCTCCAACAACGGAATGTCTTCGGGCAACGGCATGGTGAAGAGGTGATGGCTGGGGTCCCAGCGCTGTTCCTCTTCGTCCCAATAGGCAAAGGGGAAATCGATGATCCACGCGAAAGCCAGCACATCGGGGTCACGCAAGCCCAAGCGTTCGCCCAGCAGCAAGCGCAACCGGGCCAGGCTTTCGTGCACCACCTCGGCATCGGTATCGGCGACGAAGAGCAGCAGATCGCCGGGTTGGCCCTCCAGGCGCTCGACAATGCGGGCGAGCACGCCTTCGGCAAAAAACTTGGCAATGGGCGACTTGACACCGCCTTCAGGGGGCAAGATGAAATAAGCCAACCCTTTAGCCCCATATTGCCCCACGAACCGGGTGAGTTCGTCGATCTGCTTGCGGCTGTAGTGGGCCAACCCTTTGGCGTTCAGCCCTTTGACCCGCCCCCCGGTCTGGGCCACGCGCTTGAAAACCTGAAAGTCGGTGTCTCCGACCAGGTCGGTGATGTCGCGCAGTTCCAGCCCAAAGCGCAAGTCAGGGCGGTCCGTACCGAAGCGTTCCATGACCTCCTGATACCCCAAGCGCGGGAACGGCTCGGCCAGCACACGCTTGTGGGGCACCGTCTGCCGCACGATTTCGAGCATCAGGGCCTCGATGAGGTCCATGACGTCTTCGCGTCGGTCGACGAAGGCCATTTCCAGGTCCAACTGGGTGAACTCGGGCTGCCGATCCCCGCGCTGGTCCTCATCGCGGAAGCAGCGGGTGATTTGAAAATACTTGTCGACCCCCGCGACCATAAGCAATTGCTTGAGTTGTTGCGGCGATTGTGGCAGCGCGTAAAAATGGCCCGGATACAAACGAGACGGCACCAAATAGTCGCGCGCGCCCTCGGGCGTGCTCTTGAACAAGATGGGCGTTTCGACCTCGATGAACCCACGCGCGTCGAGAAAGTCGCGAATCACTTTGGTGACGCGATAACGCAGGCGCAAATTGCGCTGCATGCGAGCCCGGCGCAAATCTAAATAACGATATTTGAGCCGCACGTGCTCGTCGACAGGCTCGTCCTTCGACACCACAAACGGCAGCGGCTTGGCCGGGTTGAGCACGCGCACGCGGTGCACCGCGACCTCGACCTCGCCGGTGGGCAACTTGGGGTTCTCGGTGCCGGCCGGCCGACGGCGCACCACCCCCTGCACTTGGATGACCCACTCGCTGCGCACATGCTCAAGGTCAGCATGGGCTTGGGGATCGATCTCCGGGCTGGCCACGATTTGGATCAACCCCGTGTGATCACGCAAGTCGATAAACGTCACCCCGCCGTGGTCACGACGTCGATGCACCCATCCGGCCAGGGTGACGGTCTGACCTTCGTGGGAGGGCCGTAGGGTGCCGCACTCATGGGTTTTGTACATGGGGAACCGCTCCTCGCTGCGTGCTTCGCGCCAAAAAGCCGCGCCTGACGCTGGGCCGGCGCGGAGGACGCGGGGTGAGAATTATAGCACAGGCCCACTTGACCGCGTGGCATCACAGCGCCTCGCGCAGCCAAGCGCGCGTCCGCCCACGCCCCGCCGCGTGACGGACGAAACCAGGGCTTGTGACCAGGCCCTCTGCTCGCGCCCCGCCCGCGCTTTGCCTGGCCGGCGCCCACGGGCCAACCGCGCGCCGCCCGCGCGGCCGGGAGCCCCAGCACCACCCCGCATCGCGGGCCGGCCCAACCCCACGGACCAGACCAGTGCAGGCTTGACGCGCGCCCGTGTTCACGGTATACTGCCCCTGATTTAGGCTTGCCTAAAATGCAATTTGAGGATGCACTTCATGCCGACCCTTTCGATGGAAGACTATCTCAAGGCCCTGTACCATTTGGAGCGCCAAGCCCCGCGGGTGAGCACCACGGCCCTGGCCCGCTGGCTGGGCATTGCCCCGGCCTCGGCCACCGAAATGCTGCGCCGGCTGGCCGCGTGGCAACCGCCGCTGGTGCATTACACCCCGCGGCGGGGCGCCACCCTCACGCCCGCCGGCCGCGAGGCCGCGCTGCGCGTCATTCGCAAACACCGCCTGCTCGAGCGCTTCTTGCACGACATCTTGGGCTTTCCTTGGGACGCGGTGCACGCGGAAGCCGAACGCTTAGAGCACGCGGCCTCGGACGAGTTCATCCGGCGTTTGGCCGCGTGGCTGGGCGACCCCGCCTACGACCCGCATGGCCACCCCATCCCCGGGCCGGATTTGCGCTTGCCGCCGCTGAGCGATCGCCCCTTGGCCCAGGCACCCGTGGGCGCGCGTCTCACCATCAGCCGCGTCTCAGACCGCGACCCCGCGTTGCTGCGCCGCTTGGCCGATTTGGGCCTGCACTTGGGCCGCCGCGTGCGCCTGCTCGAACGCACGCCATACGACCATCTGCTTCATTTGCGCCTCGAACCCGAGGGCTCTGCCGTGGTCGTGGGTCCACGGCTCGCGCAGGCCATCTTCGTGCGCGTCGCAGCGCCCACCACATCCAAGTCCACCGTGGCGGAGGCCGCCCCATGAACCCCACCTGGTGGTTGCTGGCCGCGCTGCTCGTGCTGCTGCTTGCGTTGCCGCGTTATGGGCTGTGGGCCCGCTGGCGTCGTTGGCGTGCAGCCCAGCAGCGCATCCTCGTCGAAGACGCGCTCAAGAACATTTTGGAGTACACCCTGGACCGCGGTGCTCCGCCCACGCTCGAGGCCTTGGCCGGTATGCTGGGTTTGTCGCTAACCCAAGCGCAAGCCTTGGTGGACTTGCTGCAGCAGAAAGGCTTTGTCCGTTGGCAAGACCACGGCCTGCACCTGACCCCCGCGGGGCGAGATTGGGCCGTGCACGTACTGCGCGCCCACCGCTTGTGGGAGCGCTACCTGCGCGATCACGCGGGGTTACCTTTGGACCAAGTCCACGCGACCGCACACCGCCTGGAGCACCGCCTGAGCCCCGAGCAGGCCCAGCATTTCTACGCGGCCCTGGGTTATCCGGCCACCGACCCGCACGGGGATCCCATCCCTTTGGCCGAGGGTGAGGTGCCCCCACGACGGGGGGAACCCTTGAGCGCCTGGCCGCCAGGGCAGCGGGGCCGCATTGTGCACTTGGAAGACGAGCCCGCGGTGGCGTATCAACAGTTGCTGGCCTGCGGCCTGCAGATCGGCCAGGTGGTGCAAGTGCTGGAACGCACCCCCACGCGCGTGGTCCTTTTACGCGAGGACGGCGAAGAGTGCGTTTTGGCGCCCAGCGTGGCTGCCAATGTGCACTTGGCACCGGCCGGCGAGCACGAGCGCCGGATGCCCCCCGATGTGATTCCGCTGAGTCAGTTGCCCGATGGCGCGGAGGCCGAGGTGGTCACCATCGACCCCGCGGTGCAAGGCCTCAGCCGGCGCCGTTTGCTGGACCTGGGTTTTACCCCCGGCGCGCGGGTGCGGGTCTACCTGCGCGCCATGTTCGGCGACCCGCGAGCCTATGAACTGCGCGGTACCCGCATCGCGCTGCGCGAAGAGCAAGCCGCGCACATTTGGGTCCGCCCTCGGCCCGCGCGGAGCCCGTCCCCCTCATCGCCCCACACCGGAGACGCCCAAGATGCCCTGGTGGAAGAAACGTCGCACGCCTGACCGTCAACCCACGCCCGCGTGTGCGACTTGCCCCGCGGCTGCGCACTTGGCCCCGTTGGGGGCCGGCGACGGCCAAGCCGACTATGTCGTCGCGCTGGCGGGCAATCCCAACACGGGCAAATCCACCCTGTTCAACCGCCTGACCGGCCTGCGTCAACACACGGGCAATTGGCCGGGCAAAACCGTCACCCGCGCGGAGGGGGCGTTTGAGTTCAACGGCCGGCGGTATCGGCTGGTCGACCTGCCCGGCACGTATTCCTTGCTCTCAACATCGGAAGACGAGGAAGTCGCGCGCAATTTCTTGCTCTTCGGCCGGCCTGATGCGGTCATCATCACCGTCGACGCGACCGCGTTGGAGCGCAACCTCAACTTGGTGCTGCAAATTTTGGAAATCACCGATCGGGCTATCGTCGCGGTCAACATGATGGACGAAGCCCGCCGCAAAGGGCTGGATGTCGACACCCGCGCGCTGGCTCGCGACCTGGGGGTGCCGGCCGTGCCTATCGTAGCCCGTACCGGCGAGGGGGTGAGCCGCCTGTTGCAGACCCTGGAGGCGCTGGTGCGGGGGGAGATTCGCACTCGCCCGCGACGAGTGCAAGGCTCGCCCCTCTTCCAGCGCGCGCTGCAGGCATTGGTGGACGAGGTGCGCGCGCTGTACCCTGGGCTGCCCAACCCCCGCTGGATCGCGCTGCGCCTGTTGGACGGCGACCCGCGCATCATTCAGGCGCTGCGCAGCGGCGAAATCGCGGCCTTGGCTCGCGGGCAAGCCACGCAAATGGCCGTGGGTGTGCCGCGCGAAGCGCTGGGCGTGGATCACCTGCTGGCCGGCCGAGGACCGAGCCGCACGACCTGGGAGCCGCCAACGCCCGCCGAACAAGTACGCATCGAAGGCCTGCTGCGCAAGGCCGAGGAATTGCGCCGCGCGTTGGGGCCGGCGTGGCAAGACGCGGTGGTGGTGGCCCTGTACGCCGAAGCCGAACGCATTGCCCAACGCGCGGTCCATGTGCGCGGGGCCCCGCGGCGCTATGACTGGGACCAAATGCTCGACCGGGTGCTCACCTCGCCCCTCACAGGGCTGCCCATCCTGCTGCTCATGTTAGGGGTGGTCTTCTGGATTACCATCCAGGGGGCGAACGTGCCCTCGGAATGGTTGGCGCGCGGGCTGTTTTGGCTCGAAGCCCAAGGTGCAGCCTTGTTCGAAAGGTTGGGTTTGCCGTGGTGGGTGACGGGGTTCGTGTGGCACGGCGTCTATCGAGGGTTGGCGTGGGTCGTCAGCGTGATGCTGCCGCCCATGGCCATTTTCTTCCCCTTGTTCACCTTCTTGGAAGACCTGGGCCTCTTGCCCCGCATCGCGTTCAATCTCGACTGGCTGTTTCGCAAGGCCGGCGCGCACGGCAAGCAGGCGCTAACCATGGCCATGGGCTTCGGCTGCAACGCGGCCGGCGTGGTTGCGACGCGCATCATCGACTCCCCGCGCGAACGGCTCATCGCCATTTTGACCAACACTTTTGTGCCGTGCAATGGCCGCTATCCGACCCTGATCATGCTGGCCACGGTGTTCATCGCGGCCCAGTTCCCGGCCGCGTACGCGTCGTTGGTGGCCGCGTTGGCCGTGGTCGTGACCATCTTGCTGGGCGTCTTCTTCACCTTGCTCGTCTCGTGGGGGCTTTCGCGCACAGTGCTCAAGGGCTTGCCCTCCGCATTCACGTTGGAACTGCCGCCTTATCGGCGGCCCAATGTGTGGCAAATCCTCTACACTTCGTTCATCGAGCGCACGGTCTTTGTGCTGCAGCGGGCCATGCTCACCGCTGCGCCCGCGGGCGGGGTGATTTGGCTGTTGGCCAACCTCTCGGTGGGTGGCCAAAGCCTGGCCTGGCACATCGCGGAGTTTCTGGACCCCTTGGGGCGCTTGATGGGCCTGGACGGGGTGATCTTGCTGGCCTACATCATTGCCATCCCCGCCAACGAGATCGTGGTGCCCACCATGATCATGGTCTACCAAAACGCCTCGATGATGATTGAATTGGACTCGCTGCAAGCGCTGCGCGAACTGCTGGTGGGCCGTGCCGGATGGACCCTGCTCACCGCGGCCAATCTCATGCTGTTTGCGATTTTGCACAACCCGTGCGGCACCACGATTTTGACCATTTACAAGGAGACGGGCAGCAAGAAATGGGCCGCGTTCGGCGCGCTCATGCCCCTGGGTCTGGGTGTCGTGGTCACCACGCTGGTGGCTACCGTGGTACGCGCGTTCGGCGGCTAAACGGCCCACACGCGGCCCGCTTGGGTGCGCCCTGGGGGACGTCCTCCGGCACGGCCATGCCGCGCCGCGAGGGGCGCGGTGCATCCCAGCCGCGAGCCCGCGCGTGCGCGGTGCCCCACGGCCGTTGGTATAATCCGAACCGTGCATCTCGGGCCGCGCCCCGGCCCACGCGGAGCAAGTCCCCATGAGCCTCAAAAACGATGCCTGGATTCGCCGCATGGCCCGCGAGCAAGGCATGATCGAACCCTTCGTAGACGAGCAAGTGCGCGCGGGGGTGATCTCGTACGGTTTGTCTTCGTATGGCTACGACATCCGTGTGGCAGACGAGTTCAAGATTTTCACCAATGTGCACTCGGCCCTGGTCGACCCCAAGCACTTCGACCCACGCTCCATGGTGGATTTCAAGGGCGAAGTGTGCGTCATTCCGCCCAACTCCTTCGTGCTGGCCCGTTCGGTCGAATACATCCGGGTGCCGCGTGATGTGTTGGTGATCTGCCTTGGCAAAAGCACGTACGCACGCTGCGGCATTATCGTCAATGTAACGCCGTTGGAGCCCGAGTGGGAAGGCTACATCACCATCGAAATCTCCAACACCACGCCTTTGCCGGCCAAAATCTACGCCAACGAGGGCATCGCCCAACTCATCTTTCTCCAGGCTGACGAGCCCTGCGAGATGTCGTACGCGGACAAGAAGGGCAAATATCAGCGCCAAAGGGGCATTGTGCTGCCCAAAGTCGACCCTGACCCCACCGCCTCCTAAGGGAGAGACACGACATGCCGCCTTCGTCATCGCCTTCACGGCGCGGCTTCCCATACGGCGCTGTGCTGACGGTGGCCTTGGGCCACTTCGTGCACGACACGTTCACCGCGTTCTTCGCGCCCCTGTTGCCTTTGCTGCGAGAACGATTGGGGCTTTCGTTAGCCTTGGCCGGAAGTCTGACCCTCTTTCGCCAAGCGCCATCCTTGCTCAACCCGGTGATCGGCTTTTGGGCCGACCGAGCCCGTTGGCTGCGGTGGTTCGTGGTGCTGGCCCCGGGCCTCACAGCCACCGGCATGACCCTCTTGGGCTGGACCTCGTCGTATGCCGGGCTGGCTGTGTTGCTGCTGGCCGTGGGCTTCAGCGTGGCCATGTTCCACGCGCCCGCGCCAGCCCTGGTGGCGCGGCTGGCCGAGCCCCAAACCGGCCGTGGCATGAGTATCTTCATGGCCGCGGGCGAACTGGGCCGCGCGGTCGGCCCGATTCTGGCCGTGAGCGCGGTGGCGTGGTGGGGGGGCTTGCCCGGCCTGCCGCGTCTGGCCGTCCTGGGATGGCTGGCCTCAGCCGTGCTGTTTTGGCGCCTGGCGCCGGTGGAACCCATTGATCGCGGCCGTCGCTGGAACGGCACCGCGCTGCGCGTTTGGTTGCGCGCCTGGGGTCCGCCCCTGGCGGTGCTCATCTTGGGCCGCGCCTTTGTAGTCGGCGCGCTGAACACGTTTCTGCCCACGTATTTGCACGCGCAGGGCCGCACCGTCCAAACCGCGGGTTGGCTCTTCGGCGCGTATGAGGCCGCGGGGGTGCTGGGTGCGCTGACCGCAGGAACCCTAAGCGACTATCTGGGTCGCAAGCGCACTGTGGCCTTAGTACAGACCCTGGCCGTGCTCTTCTTGTGGGCCTTCGTGTTCACCCCAGATCCGTGGCGCGTGGCGTGGCTGTTGCCCTTGGGCTTCACGGCCTTGGCCGCGCAACCCGTCATGCTGGCCCTGGTGCAAGACCACGCCCATCAAGCCCGCGCGACGGCCAACGGCGTCTATTTAGCCCTCAGTTTCGTCTTGCGCCCCCTGGCCGTGACGCTCAGCGGCGCGCTGGGCGACACCTGGGGCTTGGAAGCCGCCTTCAGCGGGGGCGGCTTGTTGACCTTGCTGAGCCTATGGGCCTTGCGCTGGTTGCCGGGGGACACGCTCCCTTCGGGCCGGGCAGGCGAGGCTGTTCGATAATCGGGGGCACGGACGCGAACCACAGCACCACGGAGCGGCACCACAACCGGCGCAAAAGAAAGGCCAGGCGCTCCGGGTTGTACAGCACGGCCGCGGCAGGGCCCGCCGCGTGGCCGGGTCTTCCCGCAGCCCCAGGAAGACCGCGCCCAATTTGCGTTTCATCGGGCCAACGAAACCTTCCCCCTGATGCCGGCCGCGGCCCCAGCGTTCCAGCCCCTTTGGCAGGCCTGTCGCCGAGGGTGTCGCAGGGCAGACTGCCAGGCGCCTTTCGTCGGCAAGGGGGCTGGGCGAGCGATTGCATTGGGCCGGCCAAGGAAAGGCGTGGACGCGGCCTTCGGGCCACGCGAAGATCCGTTGAACTTCAGGTCAAAGGGCTTTGGCGCTTCTATGAAAGCGGAGCGCGAGCCAACAATGCCCCAAAGGGCTATCGGGTTTGGGGCCCAGAAGGAGCCCATTGGCGGATCTGGAACCCTTCGGGCAAGCGCCAGCGCTGCCGTGCCTGACCCTGCCGGTTCACCCAAAGATAGACACCAGGGTGTTGAGATTCCTGGCATAGGAACCCTTCTCCGTCGGGCGCCCACATGAGGCATTCCAGGCCTTCAGGCAGCGGCTCGGCCGCCAGCGCGGCCTGCCGGGCATCGGAAAAGACCAGCCAGCCTCGAGCAGGCACCTGCTCCAGGGGTTGGTCCGCGGGTGCATGGTCGGAGTACTGCCAGACCATCAGGGCAAATTCCTCCGGATCGCGGGGGTTCCACCCCAAAAACGCCCAACGGAACCACCCCTGCACAGGCCCGGCATGGCGGGGAAGACAGCGGGGTGGACGCCCAAACAGGGCTTCGAATCCCTGCCAGGTCCATGTTCGCCCTGATTCCAGGTCGATAAAGCGCAAATGGAACCCCGGTCTGGCCGAAGCCGCGTTTTCACAGCCCCTTTCTTCGGGCACGCGTACCGCGAGAAGGGGGCGGAGGGGATGGCGGGCCACGAGGTCTTCTTCCCCCAGCGCGTACAGAAAGCGCACTTCCTGGGAACCAAAACGGGTTTCGCAAACGCCCCAATGTTCCTGCCAAAAGCAAGGGAAGGTCAGGGAAGCCTCCGGCCCGGGCCATGCCTGGGAGTACAGGGAGCGAGCGTAAAAGGGCGCGGCGGTCAGCCGGTTCTCCCCTTGGTCCCATAACCAGGCGCAGGGGCGTTCGGCAGGGCACCACCCATGTTGGTCTGCGGGCACACAGAGGACGAGAAACCACGCCGGGGCCACCCAAGTCACCTGTATCGGAGAAGGGGCGTTGGACAGCGGGCTGGTCCAAGACACCTGCCCGGGAGGACATGCCGGCAGTGGCAGGGGCAGTTCGGGTTGTGGGATCTGGCCCGCGGGCACGAAAAACCACGCCTCTTGCTCGGCTTGGGACGAGGCACGTTGGATCACCCACCACCCCAGCCCTGGCTCGAGCGAGGGCGCCTTGTTAGCGACTTCGG
>CAYUOX010000067.1:0-13992 GCA_964446575.1 uncultured Anaerolineaceae bacterium
GCAGGAAGAAGAGGAGGCGGAGGTGAGGCGGGTGTTTGGTCAGGGGGAGCCGCCGCAGCGGAAGGGGCAGCGGGTGGCGCCGCGGCTCTATGTGGAGGCGGATGGGGTGATGGTGCGGCAACGCACGGGGCAAGGGCGCAGCGTCTGGCGAGAGATGCGGTTGGGGGTGGCCTACGATGAGGAGGGGGCGCAACGGGTGTACGTACAGGGGGCCGATGCGCCCGACTTTTGGGAAGGGGCCGGTGTGGTATGGGGGGCGGTGTGGGACTGGGGACAGGTCCAGGAAGGGGTGGTCAACGGCGATGATGCGGCCTGGGTGGAGGGAGCCCGCATGCTTCATGATCGGGTTGTGCGGCAGTTGGATCGTTTTCATGTGGCCCGGGCGGCGTACCGAGCCGCGGGGGCGGAATTGGGCGCGGCCTTGAATGAGGCCTTGCAAGTAGGGGACCAAGATCGGGTGCGCACCTTATGGGCCCAGGTGCCTGGGCCTGGGCAAGAGGCCTCGAAACGCCAAAAACGGGCCTGGAGATGGCTGAAACGCCATCTGGAGGACCCACGGATGGTGCGCTGGTGGCGACAGGTGGGGCGCTCCCCAGCCGGGGTGGAAACCTTAGGTCATATCGAAAGCCTGGTGGGCGCGGTGGTGGCGCATCGGATGAAGGGGAAACGTCGACACGGGTCGTCGTCAGGCCTGCAGCCCAGGGGCAAGGTGCTGCAGGTGGTACGGAACCAGGAGTTGCGTCGGTGGTGTGGCCGGCATGCCGACAAGCAAACGGCCAGTCCAACATCGGCCTGTTCCCCTCGGCGAGCCCGTCACCGACACCGCCGCGACCCTGGCGCCTGGCTCCAGGCCCACGTGCCTTTCCTGCAGGGGCCCATCCCTACCGCCCCCTACCTCCTCCGCCTACGCCACATGATTGCACCTACTAAACTGAAATAGACCCTTTTGAGGGGCCGGCTGCTTGGCGCGCGGCCCGAAAGGCTGTCGTGAGGCCTTTTGGGCTGGCCTTCGCCCTCGGCTAAGGATGGCGCGTTCCCTCACGGGCCGTTCGTGCCGCGTACCGCGTGCCCCGTCGCCCAAGAGGCCGTCCAGGCTGCCGCGCACCACCGCTCGGCCCTTGTCCGTGATGGTACAATAACAGCGGGCCGCTGCCCCGTTTTTCTTTTTGCCCCAAATCCCTTCCATGGACCGAAGCGATCATGCTCAAGAAGTTCTTGAAACTCATTTCCGGCGATCCCGTCGAGAAAGTGATCAAACAATACCGGCCTTTGGTCGATGCCATCAACGCCCTGGAGCCCGAATACGAAGCCTTGTCTGACGAACAGTTGCGGGCCAAGACCGATGAGTTCCGCCGGCGGCTGGCCAAAGGCGAGACCCTGGACGATCTCTTGCCCGAAGCCTTTGCCGCGGTGCGTGAGGCCAGCAAGCGCACCATAGGCCTGCGGCATTACGATGTGCAACTCATTGGCGGCGCGAACCTGCATCAAGGCAAAGCCGTTGAGATGAAGACCGGCGAAGGTAAGACGCTGGTCGCGACTTTGCCTTTGTACCTCAACGCGCTCACCCTCAACCCCGAGTGGGTGGCCAAGGCCAAAGCCAAGTGGGGCGATGACCCCGACCGTTGGGAGTTCCGTCCCTTGGACGGTGTGCCGGTGGGGAAAGGGGTGCACTTGGCCACGGTCAACGATTACCTGGCCCGTCGTGACGCGCGCTGGATGGCGCCTATCTATCACATGTTGGGCTTGAGCGTGGGCGTGCTGCAAATGGCCGCGCGCACCGAGCACGGCAAAAAAGCCTTTGTGGTCGATTTGGAGCGCCGCTCGCCCCAAGAGGACCAAGACCAACTCCGCATGGTGCCCCGCAAAGAGGCCTACAACGCGGACATCACCTACGGCACCAGCCAGGAGTTTGGCTTCGATTACCTGCGCGACAACATGGCCTTTCGGCCGGAAGACCAAGTCCAGCGCGGGCATCACTACGTCATTATCGACGAAGTCGACAACGTCCTCATCGATGAAGCCCGCACACCCCTCATTATCTCGGGCCCGGCCAGCGAAAACGTGGAGGAGTATTACCGCATCGCGCAAGTGGTCAAACGCCTGCGCGCGGACGAAGATGTCGACATCAACGAAAAAGACCGTTCGGTTGTGCTCACACCCGCGGGCGAGGCGAAGGTTGAAGAATGGCTGGGCGAACCCCTGCGCGACCCCAGCCGTCCCGAGGACCTCACCCCGCGGCAAGAGCAACTGTGGGGTTATCTGGAACAAGCCTTGCAGGCCCAGTTCCTCTACAAGCGCAACAAAGACTATATCGTCCAGGCCGGGAAAGTGATCATTGTGGATGAAAACACGGGCCGGCTCATGCCCGGTCGGCGTTGGTCCCATGGGTTGCATCAGGCCATCGAAGCCAAAGAAGGCGTGCAGGTGCAGCCCGAAAACATGACCTACGCGACCATCACGCTGCAGAACTTCTTCCGCATGTACGAGAAATTGGCCGGCATGAGCGGCACTGTGGTCACCGAGGCCGAAGAGTTCGGTACCATCTACAATTTGGATGTGCTCGCGCTGCCCACCAACCTGGAATATCAAGCCACCGGCCCTGATGCGCCTTATATGGCCTTGGAGGCCGTGGACGAAGAAGGCTACAAGTACACCTACTACGCGCGACGCGACGACCCAGACCGCAAGCCCGTCTTTTGGAAGCGCAAAGACTACCCCGATGTCATCTACCGCACCGAGGAAGCCAAATTCCGGGCCGTGGTGTGGGAAATTCTGCGCTTTTACATCCAAGGCCGGCCCGTTCTGGTCGGTACGACTTCTGTGGAACTGTCAGAACGCTTGGGCATGCGGTTGGCCCAAGGGCCTTTGCGCAAACTGGTGCAAATCATGCTGGTGCGCGATGCCTTCTTGCGGCAAGAGGGCCGTGAAGAAGGGCGCATGTATCCCGAATTGGCGCCCCTCTACCAGCCCTTGGAGCGCGTGCCCGAGCATGAGATCCGCAAACTGGCCCGCCAACTTGGCATCAGCCTACGGCCCGACGCGCCAGCCAATCTGGAGCGTTTGCGCGATTTGCTGTTGCCGACCCCGTCGGAGCAGGCCCGCTGGGCGTACGCCCAAGAGCGGTTGGTCGAGGCTTTGCGCAAAGGTGTCCCTCACGCGGTGCTCAACGCGCGCCGACACGCGGAAGAGGGCCAAATCATCGCTCGCGCGGGCGAATTCGGTGCGGTGACCATTGCCACCAACATGGCCGGCCGGGGCGTTGACATCAAATTGGGTGGCGAACTGCCCGAAGAGGTCATCAGCAGTGTCAACCGAGTGCTGGCCCGGGCCGGGCATCCAGACCCCTACAACCTGCGCATGGACGAGCGCTACGAAGCCCTAAGGACCGTGCCGCCCGCGGAATATGGCATTTACGAAGAAGACGTGTTGACCTTCATGGATTACATCGAAAACATGCACCGGGTGCGCGAGTTGGGCGGCTTGCACGTCATCGGTTCAGTGCGGCACGAATCGCGGCGCATTGACAACCAACTGCGAGGCCGGGCTGGTCGTCAAGGCGACCCGGGGTCGTCGCGCTTCTTCCTTTCGCTGCAAGACGAATTGGTGCGGTTGTTCGGCGGCGACCAGTTGGATGGCATCATGCGCCGCTTTCAGGTCGACGACCTTTACCCCCTCGAGCATCCCATTGTCAACCGCCTGATCGAGCAGGCCCAGACGCGCGTCGAGGGCTATAACTTTGACCGCCGCAAGCACATCTTGGAATACGACGATGTGCTCAACATCCAACGCCAAAAGATCTACGACCAGCGCAACCGCATTTTGCGCAAAGACGACCTCAGCCAAGACATGGCCCGGTTGTTGCAAGAAGAGGTGGCCGAACGCTTGCAGCGGGCCGTCGACGAGGGCCAAGACCCTTGGCAATTGCTGGCCTACCTGGAGACCATCCAACCGCCCATTGAATTGCATGGCTGGCGCTTCCCGAACTTCACCCACGCGCGCCTGCTGGAGGATCTGTTGGCCGCGGCCCGCGCCGGGCGCGAGCATCTGCGTTCCGCGCTGGAGGCGCGGGCCCAAGATGCCGTACGCTTGGAGCACGAAGTGCGGTTGCAAGCCGCGTTGGATGTAGTGACCGACATGCCGCCGCGGTTGCACGACGAAATCGAAGAGCGGCTGGACAACTTGGACATCTTCCTCGAAGGGTTGGCCTTGAGCGACGAGCGCCCCTCGCCGCGGCAAATCCAGGTGGAATTGCAAACCATCCTGCGTTTGCCCTTGGTGGTGAGTCCTGAGGTCGCACGGCAACTGCTCGACGACCCCGACGCGCTGCGCGAACCTTTGCGCCGCCAAATCGAAACCGCCCTGCACAACCTTTACGCCAAACGCCTGGAACTCAGTTTGCAGCGCATCGTGAACAGCCGCGATTTGACCATCACCGTTGATTGGACCCAAGACGCGGCCGCCATCGTCGACGACGTGGCGCAACAAGTGCGTGATTTCTTGGCCCAGCGCGCCCAGCGCATCCTCGAAGGGGTGCGTCGCGACCTGCCTGCGCTGGTGGAACGCCACTGGCCGGCCGACCCCACGGCGGCCCCGCCGTCCGAAGTGCGCGACGCCTTCCCGCCGGGGCCTTGGCTCGACCCATTGGGCCAAGCCGTGTTGCGCATCTTGAGCGAGATCGAAATCACCCGCCGCAAGGAATTTGACGCCAAGCACCAACTGCGCGAGCGTTTGGTCCGCCGCCTGAGCTTTATTCACCTGGTGGCCCAGCACTTAGACCCCGCGGACCCGGCTACCGCGGAGGCCATCCTCGTTCATTTGGACCAAGCCCGCCGGGTGTTGGAGTGGGCCGTGGGTTGGGAAGAGTTCCATCGCCTGCAAGGCACGGCCATGAACCAATTGCAAGACAAAGCCCGCGCGGGCTTGCGCCGCGCCCTGGGCGCGGAGACCTATGCCCGGTGGTCCAACACCCCTTTGGGCCAGGTGCCGCGTGAACTGTGGCCGACCATCGCCCAAGCCATGGGCCGGATGGTGCAGACCGAGAACTATCGCCTGTTGCTGCTGCACATCTTCAATACCGAATGGGCCGAATACTTGACCGAGATGGAAGCCCTGCGGACCTCCATTGGGCTGGAAGCGTATGCGCAGCGGGATCCACTGGTGCAATACAAGCGCAAGGCCTTTGAACTGTACGATCGCCTGCTCCGGCGCATTCGTTCGCGGGCCATTGACCAGATGTTCCATTATCGCACCCAGCAGGGCCGCATCCAGACCACGGGCGAGGCCAAGATCACGGGGCTGACTTTGAGCCTGCCGCAAATGCAAGCCCACGGCCCTGGGGGTGGTGTGACGCGCGCCCCCGCGGCCAAGAAAGCCGCGAGCGGCAAAGCCAAAAGCAAGGCCAAGGCCAAAGCCAAAGCCAAAGATAAAGCCGCGGGCGAACCCGCGCTGGCGGCCGCGGCCGGTGGACGCAGTCGCAAGAAGCGGCGCAAGAAGCGCAAGAAATAGTCCCGCGGGAGGGGAGGCGCGTGCCCGTCCTCGCTGTCTTCGGGCCCTTGTGGCGCGAATACCTCTTGCCTTATCAGGGGCGCCCGGCTCTGGATGTGCCCGGCGGGCCGGGCTTGTATGCCGCGGTCGGCGCGGCCTTGTGGGAGCCCGACGTGGGGCTGATCGCGCGCTTGGCGCCTGACTTCCCGCGGGCTTGGCTGGCCCGCCTGCGCGCCGCAGGGTGGGACACACAAGGCCTGCATTATGTGGACGCCGCGGTGGAAGGCCGCCGGGTGTTCGCTTACCCGCGGCGCGGGCGGGCCGACGCGCCTGCCTTGGCCCCCTTGTTCGCGCAGCGCGGCCTCACCCTGCCCCCCGATTTGCTGGATTACACCCCTCCGCCCAATGGGCTGGATTCGCGCACCCAGCCTGGGCCGTTGACCCTGCGCGCTGTCGATGTGCCCCCTTGGCTGGTCGAGGCCCGCGCGGCCGTGTTTGCACCGCACGACTTCCTAACCCACCTGCTCATCCCCGCCGAGGTTCGGCGTCGCGGCCCTCAGCACATTGTGGTCGACCCCGGCCCCGGATACATGCACCCATCGTTCCGCGAGGACTTGCGGGGCTTGCTGTTGGACACCACCGCGTTTCTGCCCGCGGAAGACGAGGCCCGGGAACTCTTCGCGGGCCTAACCGATGACCTGTGGGCCATGGCCGAAGAGTTGGCCACCTGGGGCGCGGACATCGTCGTGCTCAAACGCGGCCCCGAAGGCGCGGCGGTATACGACGCGGCCGCGCGCCGGCGTTGGTGGGTGCCGGCTTATCCCGCGCGCGTGCACGACCCCACCGGGGTAGGGGCCGCGTTCGCCGGCGGGTTCGCGGCGGGCTTTTTGCGTCACTATGACCCCCTGGAAGCGGCCTTGTACGGCAGCGTATCCGCGTCCTTCGTGTTAGAGACCACCGGCGCGCTGGCTGCGCTGGACCCCTTGAACGGCCTGCCCCAGGCCCGCTTGGAACGTTTGCGCGCCGCGGTTCGGCCGGCCTGAAAGGCCGTTTTCCCCAAGAAAAATCCCCAAACACGCGCCAAACCTGCCGTTTATCACTTCCCGATGTTGGGCCCGGCTTTTATAGTGAAAGTGAATCATAGATGCATGCGAATATCTGGTAAAATATCCTCTGAACATTGTTGTCATTTCCTGCTCTGAAAGGAGGCCCCCATGTTTGTCAAAGATCGCATGTCCCACCCCGTGATCACGGTTACGCCCGACATCTCCATCGTGGACGCGCTGGACATCATGCGCCGCGAGCGCATTCGCCGCATGCCGGTGGTTGACAAGCGCGGCCATCTGGTGGGCATTGTCACCGAGAAGGACATTTTGAACGCCTCGCCCTCGTCGGCCACCAGCCTGAGCGTGTGGGAGATCAACTACCTGATTAGCAAGATCACGGTGGGCGAGGTCATGACCAAGGATGTCATCACCGTGGACGAGGACACGTGCCTGGAAGAAGCCGCGCGCATCATGGCCGACAACAAGATCGGTGGCCTGCCGGTGATGCGCGGGGACAAAGTGGTGGGCATCATCACCGAAAGCGACTTGTTCAAGGTGTTCTTGGAACTCATGGGCGCGCGGGTGCCGGGTGTGCGCTTGACGGTGCTGGTGCCGGATGTGCCGGGTGAGTTGGCCAAGTTGGCGCAGGCCGTGGCCAGTGTGGGCGGCAATATTGTCTCGCTGAGCACGTTCGAGGGGGATGACCCCAGCAGCAAGTACATCGTGATGAAGATCCGCGATGCCGAGGCCGAAGCCTTGCGCGAGGCGGTCAAGCCGCTGGTCGAGAAGGTGGTGGATCTGCGGGTGAAACAGACGGCCTAAACGCGGGTGGGAGGCAGCGGGGCTCGGGCGGATTGTCCGAGCCCCGAGTCGCGAGGCGAGTTAGAGCGGCCGCTTTTGGGCGCGCCCTGGCCGCCGCGGGTAAGCCGCGGGGGTGGGGCGCGTTTTTTCAATCCAAACCAGCACGCGTGGGTAGGGTAATTCGGCCACGGGCTGCACGCGTCGAACCCGGCCACCCAACACTTCCAGCGCGCGCGTCGCGGCGTCGATCTCTTGGGCCGCGCGTTGCCCTTTGTAGGCAATGGCCACACCGCCCACCCGCAGCAAAGGCAGCATATATTCCAGCAGCGTGGGCAAGGGAGCCACCGCCCGCGCGACCACGCCGTCGTAGGCCTCGCGATGCGCGGGGTCTTGGCCAACCGCTTCGGCGCGTCGGGCCAGCACGGTCAAGCCGGGGGCGGGCAAGGCCGTGCGCAGGTGTTCCAAAAAGCGGGCTTTTTTCTGCGCGGCCTCAATGAGGGCAAACCGAGTGTGCGGTTGGGCCAGGTGCAGCGGCACGCCGGGAATGCCCGCACCCGAACCCACATCGGCCCACCGCGCACCAGGGAGGGGGCGTTCGTGGGCCAGCAGGGCCAACGCGTCGGCCACCAGGTGCAGCCAAATGTCACGCGGGGCGCGCCAGGCCGTCAAATTGAAGCGTTGGTTCCAGGCGTGCAGTTCGGCCACATAACGCGCAAAAGCCCGCGTGGTCGCGGGCGCGAACGCCAAGCCCCAGGCAGCGAACAAATCTTGGACCTCGCGCGGCACGGGCAGCGCCGCGGGCATGTTTCCCCCACCGCTTATGACGAAGCCACACGGCGCTTGTAGCGGTAGACAATCCGCCCCCGAGTTGGGTCGTAGGGCGAGATTTCCACCTTCACCCGATCGCCCAACAGGATGCGGATATAGTGCTTCCGCATGCGGCCTGACAGATAGGCCAAGATCTCGTGGCCGTTGTCTAAGCGCACTCGGAATTGGGTATCGGGCAAGGCTTCGATGACCGTGCCTTCGACTTCGATTTTATCGCCACCCATGGGGGGCTGCCTCCTTATGCATCGATCCGCCTCAGCGGCGCCGTTGTTGTTGCATCATGCGTTTGCGCAATTTGCGCCGCAAGCGCCGGATGGCCTTCTTCTTCTTAATGCGTCGTAACTCGCTTTTCGAGATGTACCATCGCTTGCGCTTCACCGCGCTGAGAATGCCAGCCTTGGCCACCTGCTTGCGGAAGCGCTTGAGCAGTTCTTCCGGGCTTTCGTCAGGACGAGCAATCACCGTTGCAGGCAAGGTCAACCTCCTGTGAGAAGATGTGAAAAACGCGGCCAGGGCCGCCTGGCACATAGCCAACCTATTATACCGACAAATGCCCGCGCGCACCAGCCTTGGGCAAGAATTCGCCCCGCGTCGCGCCCGCGCAAGGCAGGCGCAAGGCCGCGCGCCGGCAGACAGCCGCCTTGGCCGAGGGCCTGGCCCAGGGCCGCAAGCAAAAGCGGGCCCGCAGGCCCGCCGTTCCCTCAAAATGCCGCACGCGAGCCAAACCTATTGGCCGCTCACCAGCGGATACCCGGCCTGGTACCACGCTTGAATGCCGCCTTTGAGTTCATAGACCTCGGTGAACCCCAGTTCGCGGAACATGGGCATGGCCTGGCCGCTGCGATTGCCACTGTTGCAATAGACGAAATAGACCTTGTCCTTGGGCAGTTGATCCAACTGCTGCTTGAAGTCCGGCGCGTAGAAGTCCACGTTCACCGCGCCCTGAATGTGGCCGGCCAAGAACTCTTGGGGCGTGCGAATATCGAGGATGACAAAATCCGGGTCGCCTTGGCGCTGCTGGATCAACTGATAGGCCTCGCTGGGGCCGATTTGTTGGATGCGGGTTTGCGTTTGGGTGCCGCCGCAGCCGGCCACCCAGGCCAGGGCCACCAGCGCGAGCAGCCACATCAACCCTTTGCGCTTCATGATCGCCTCCTGAACCTACCCGATATGCGGGCCGAATTTTTTGACAATGCTCTTTTTGGGTTTGAAACCGGTGAGTCGGGCTTTGGCTTCGCCCCGCACGAACAAGATCATCGTTGGCACGCCCAGTACCCGATATCGCACGGCCATTTGGGGGTCCTTGTCCACGTCGAACTCCACCACATCCACCGTGCCGGCCCAAT
Organism: uncultured Anaerolineaceae bacterium; assembly: GCA_964446575.1. Classification (GTDB taxonomy): domain Bacteria; phylum Chloroflexota; class Anaerolineae; order Anaerolineales; family DRMV01; genus JAADEN01. The sequence goes on from CAYUOX010000067.1 coordinate 9,506, forward strand.
CTTGGGCCAACTCTTCGAGCACGGGTTTGAGTTGCTTGCAGGGCGCGCACCACTCCGCGGTGAATTCCACCAGCACGGGCCGCGGGGCTTGCAGCACTTCCGCTTCAAAAGTCGCGGTGGTGACTTCCCGCAGGGGGCTCATGGGACTACCTCCGTAGAGGGGCTGACGGCTCGGCAGGCGGACAGGCTCCGCGCGGGCCGAGCGCGGCGCGCAATTGTAACATATCTCACACGCCGACGACGTGCAGCCGCGAGCCCGCGGGTGTTTTTTCGACCTCGATGCGCACCGGAAAGCGATCGCGCAGGTCGGGAATGTGCGTGATGACCAGGATGTGGGAGAATTGGGACCGCACCCGATTGATGGCCTCGACCAAGCGTTGGCGGCCGGTCTCGTCTTGACTGCCGAAGCCTTCGTCGATGACCAGCAAACGCAGCGGCGTGCCTGCGCGCTGGGCCAATACGCGCGCCAAGGCCAAGCGGATGGCAAAGTTGATGCGAAAGGCCTCGCCGCCGGAGAAGGTCTCATAAGGCCGTTCACCGTGGGCGTCGCTGACGATAATGTCCAAGGTCTCGCGCACGTCTTTGCGTTTAGGGTCTTTGTAAGCCGCTTGGGTGCGAAAGGCCAGGTGCATTTCGCCGTCGGTCAAGCGGGCCAACACTTCGTTGGCTTCGGCCTCGAGGTGGGGCAGCGCTTGTTCGATCAGCAGCGCGGGCACGCCCTTCTTGCTGCACGCCAATTCAACCTCGCGATAGTGGGCAATGCGTTGTGCCCATGCCGCGCGGCGAGCCTCCAGCGTGGCCAGCCGCTCGCGCGTTTCCGCGACAAAAGCCAACTGTTGCTGCACCGCGCCCAAGGCTTGCTGGGCGTGGCGTTCTTGCGCGGCCAGTTGGTGCCATTGGCGTTGGAGGGCCTCCAGATCGGGCAGCGCGGCCTGCAGGCGTTCGAATTCTTCCTGCGCGGCGCGCAGGTCGGCCTGGGCTTGCTGCAGGCGCGCGCGGGCCTGCTGGCGGTGGGCGTCCCAGTCGTGCAGGCGGGCCTGCAACGCGCGCTGTTGGGCTTCGGCCTGGGCGAGCCGTTGGGCTTCGGCCTCGGCCGCGGCCAAGGCCTTCAGTTCGGCTTCCAACTGCGCGTGACGCTGCGGATCGTAGCCCAGCGCTTCTTGCGCGGCGCGAATCTCATCCAAGCGCTGGCGCAAGTCGGGCGCGAAAGATTCTTGGGCCAACGTTTGGGCGATGGCTTCCAACCGGGGCGCGCCTTGGGCTTCCCAAGCGTGCCAGAGGGATCGCAGTTCGTCAGCCTGGGCTTGTTGGGCGGCCAGGGTGCGTTCTAAGCGCTGGCGCGTCGCGTGGGCGCGGCGCGCTTGCGCTTGCTCGCGCGCCAGGCGCTGGCGTTCGGCCTCCAATTCGGCCAAGCGGGCTTGATTGGCCCGATAACGCTCGGCCATGGCTTTGCCTTCGGCCTCCAACTGGGCCAGCAATTCGGCGCGGTGCGCGTCGGTCAAGGGCTGGCCGCACAAGGGGCAAGTCGCGCCCGAGGCTTGACGCAAGCGCTCGAGCCGCTCTTTGCGTTCGTGCATGGCCGCGCGCAACTCGTCGTTTTCGGCTTGCAAGCGGGCTATGGTGGCGGCCAGTTCTTGTTGGCGCGCGGCCAGCGCGTCGGGGTCGGCCTCGGGCAGGGCGTCCAACTGGGCTTGCGTTGCGGCCAAGGCTTCTTCGAGTTGGCGCAGGCGCTCGCGCGCGGCCTGCGCGTCGCGGCGCGCTTGGCGCAGACTGGCTTGCTCTTGTTCCAGCCGGGCGCGAGCCTCACGATACGCGGCTTCGACGCGGGCATACTCGGCTTGCAATTCGCCGTAGCGTCGCGCTAAGCGTTCTAACGCCTGCCACTCTTGTTGCCGCGCGCGGCGGCGTTGTTCGGCCGAGCGAATTTCCTCCGCGCGGGCCAGCAGGTCGGCCAGGGCTTGCAGTTCGGCTTGCACCGCTTCGTATTGGCGTTGCGCGCGCGCGTGTTCGGCTTCGGCTTGGGCCACGTCGCGCCGCGCCGCGTCCACGCGCCGCCGCGCGGCGTCCAACTGGGCCCGGAGGGCTTCTGCCGTGCGCAAGGCCTCCTCGACTTGGCTGCGCTGGGCTGCGAGGCGTTGCAATTCTTGCTGAAGCCGCGCTTGCTCGGCCTGCAAAGGGGTTTCCTGCTCGAGAATGCGGCGGGCCTCGGCCGCGTCGTCATCCAAGCGGTGCAGTTCAGCCTCGGCCTGACGGCGGCGCTCGCGGGCCCGTTCGTGGAACACTTCCCACAAATCTAAGCCCAGCACCCGCGCCAGCGTTTCTTTGCGTTCCGCGGGTGTTTGCCGAGCGAAGTTGTCGGCTTGGCCCTGCAAGAAGAAGGATGCCTGCACAAAGGTGCGGTAGTCCAGCCCCAGCAGGGCTTCGATTTTCGCTTGGGTGTCGCGCAGGCGGCGTTCGCTGTGGGCGCGCCAAGTCTGGCGCTCAGGGTCCCACTGATGCAGTTCCAGGGCTTGGCCTTTGCCGCGCGCTTTGGCCCGCTGCACGCGATAGCGCTGGGAGCCCAAATCGAAGACGAAGGTCACCTGCGCGGCGTCCGCGGCGGTATGGATGACGGCGTCGTCGCGGCGGCGGGCTTGGCCGAACAGGGCCCAGGTGATGGCATCCAACAGGGTGGACTTGCCCGCGCCATTGGGCCCGCTGATGCAGGCCACAGAAAACTGGGTGAAATCCAATTCGGCGGGGTGCAAATAAGAGAGAAAGCCTTGCAGGCGCAGGTGGACGGGGATCATGGGGCCCTCCCGAGGAGGATTATACCAAGGGGCGAGTAGGGCGCGGGCTGGTTTTGGGGCGGGCAATTTTTGCGGAGTGTATTTCAATTTAGTAGGCTTACATAAAGTAGGCGCGTGCTGAGAAGGGGAAGTAAGTGAAAAAAGGTTGCTCCTCTGGCAAAATAGAACCATCCACAAGCCAAGCAAGCCAAGGAGGAGCAACCCATGAGTACCCTAAGCATACCGCAACGGCGAGCCCATTTGCAAGGGGAGACGGAAACGCCGCTGTTGGGATGGGAGCAACATTTCTTCCAGGCGGCCTGTCGCCAGGCGCAACAGGTCGCACAGACGTGGTTGGAGTGGCTCGATAGGTGGCTTTTGGCGCATAAACTTGCGGGCTGGCGGGTGGTGGGCAAGCGGCCGCGGACCTTCGTGACCCGTTTTGGGGAGGTGACCTTTGCGGCGCTTGTATCAGGACGCAGAGGGGCGCTATTGGTTCCTGTTGGACGAGGTGCTGGCGTTACCCGCGTATCAAGATGCCAGTCCGGAGGTGATGGAAGCGGTAGTGGCGTTGGCGACGGTGGTGGCCTTTGCCCAGGCGGCGGAGATGCTGGTGCGTTTGACCGCAGGGGTCCTGAGTGCGAGCACGGTGTGGCGGTTGGTGCAGCGGGTGGGGCAACGGGTGCAGGAAGGGGAGGAGGCGGAGGTGGTGCGAGTGTTTGGTCAGGGGGAGCCCCCGCAGCGGTGGGGGCAGCGGTCGGCGCCGCGGCTCTACGTGGAGGCAGATGGGGTGATGGTGCGGCAACGCACGGGGCAAGGGCGCAGCGTCTGGCGAGAGATGCGGTTGGGGGTGGCCTACGATGAGGAGGGGGAACAACAAGTGTACGTGCAGGGGGCCGATTCGCCGGACTTTTGGGAAGGGGCCAGTCTGGTATGGGGGGCGGTGTGGGACTGGGGACAAGTCCAGGAAGTGGTGGTCAACGGCGATGGGGCGGCCTGGGTGGAGGGAGCCCGCATGCTTCATAGCCTTCTACTCTTTTTGAACTGTTGCATGATAAAACGCCCAACTGGCAGCTCAGCGCCCGGCGAAGCCAGTCGGCTGGACGCAGGGTTGGGGCGGAACTCAGGCCTCGGACCCCACCCGCAACCCGTGTGAACCCGACCAAAACCCAACTTGCCTTACCAAAACCTCGGCTTTGCGCCCGCACCCGCGATCGCAAAGCCCACTTTCGTTGTACAACACAACGTACAACAAAACGCCCTTTTTCAAGGTGCGCAACCGCCCACGGCTTGGGAGGCGGCAGCCCAGGCCACTTTTGACCGCTTGCCACTGCCGCAGGCCAGCCTGACGCCACCTCACCACAAAATCAGGAAGTCCCAATCGGAATCTTGGCTGGCGGTCCCTCGGGCGCGCGAGCCAGAGAGGATGATCTCGGCCTCGGGCGAGATGGCTTTGACGGCTCTTTTGACCCGCTTGAGCGGCTGCGGTTTTCCAGGTCGTCATGGTTTCTCTCGGTCGCCCGGTGGTGTGATCTTTGCCAGCGCGCGGCGGTGGGCGATGGGGGTTGCTGGGGGAGTAGGTTTGCGGTCAGGTTGCCATTTTCTCCAGCATGGCAATGGCCTGGTCCATGCGGGCGAGGGTTTTGGCTTTGCCCACGATTTCCAGGGTTTCGAACAGCGGCGGGCTGACGCGCTGGCCCGTGACTGCAACGCGCACCA
>CAYUOX010000068.1:0-3503 GCA_964446575.1 uncultured Anaerolineaceae bacterium
CACCAAACCCACTACCACAGCCAGCGGCGCGCGCCACCAGCCGCCCACCAGGGGCTCATCTTGCAAGGCTTCCAGATACAGATAGCCGAAACCGAAGATCAGCAGCGCGGACAAAACCCAAGCGACAATGTAGCCCTTGAAGATCGCGGCCATCGCGTCGCCGGGTTTGTTGGGGTCCTCTTTGACCACATACGTGCCGATGATGGAGGAGAACACGCCCACGCCCCGGACCACCAAGGGGAAGATCACCCAGGCCAACTGGCCGGTCGCATGCCACAGGGCCAAACCCAAAATCAAGGCCGCGACGATGGTCACTTCGTAGGATTCGAAGATGTCCGCGGCCATGCCCGCGCAGTCGCCCACGTTGTCGCCCACCAGGTCCGCGATGACCGCGGGGTTGCGCGGGTCGTCTTCGGGGATGCCGGCTTCGACCTTGCCGACCAGGTCAGCGCCCACATCCGCGGCTTTGGTGTAGATGCCGCCGCCGACGCGCATAAACAAGGCCAGCAAGGTGCCGCCGAAGCCGAAGCCCAGCAACACATCGGGCGCGGCGATCTTGTAAATCATGAAGATAATGGTGCCGCCCAGCAAGCCCAGCGCGTTGGTGAGCATGCCGGTGATGGCGCCGGCCCGGTAGGCGATTTGCAGGGCCTCACCAAACGAGCGTCGCGACGCGGACGCCACCCGCACATTGGCCGCCACCGCGATGCGCATGCCGATTTGCCCCACGGCCAATGACGCGCCCGCGCCTAAGATAAAAGCGATGGCCCGGCCCAGGCCCACCAAAAAGCGAATTTCGCCCTCCGAGCGGCCCGCGAAGAACTCACGCGCCTCGGGTGTTGGGGGCACAATGTAGACGGATAAGAACAAGGCCACAGTGAGCACGACGATGAGGGGCAAAATCGCCCGCAACTGACGCCGCAGATAGGCTTCTGCACCGTCTCGGATGGCCATCCAGACCTTTTGCATGGCCTCGTCGCCCTTGTCTTTGCGTAGTACCTGCACGCCCAGGAACCACGCGTAGGCCAACGCGATCAGGGCGATGATCAACACGCCCCAGAGGGCCATAATCTCAAAGGCCGTGAAGTTATCCATTATCGCCTCCTCAGCGATGGGGTCTGCGTATACCATGCGCGCAAGAGGGGATTGTATAGGACGCCCTGGGTCCTGTCAAGGTTATAAATTGTGGGGCGCGCGGAAATTCAGGGCGGCCTTGGCCCAACCCGCGCGCCGAAGCCGCATCGGGCCCCGCAGAGCCGGCGATATCTGGTCCAATGGCTGGGGGTTCGCGTGGCGCGAACCGCGGCCTGGGCGCCTCGCGTGGCCGCGCGGTCCACCTGGGGCAGGGGCCGCGTGGGGCTGGGGCGATGGGACGCGGCCCGGACGCGCGGTTCAGCGGCCGCCCTCGCGCGGGGGCTTGGGTTCGCCGCCGCGGCCCAGTTCCTTCGAGCGCTCATAGGCCGCCCACACGGCCCGCGAGAGCGCGGTGCGAAAACCGGCCTTTTCCAGATAGTAGAGCGCGGCCGCGGTGGTTCCCCCTGGCGAAGTGACCTGATTGCGCAAGTGGGCCAAGTGCACATCCTGCTGCAGGCGCTTGTAGAACTCGGCCGAACCCAGCACGGTTTGCACCACCAACTGCTCCGCGATGCGCCGCGGAAAGCCCAAGTGCACTCCGGCATCGACCAAGGCTTCCATAAAAAGGAAGACATAGGCCGGCCCGGTGCCCGAGAGCGCGGTGGCCATGTCGAGGTAATCTTCGTCCTTCATGAAGATTTCTTCGCCCAGCGCGCCCAAAATTTGGGCCGCCAAACGCTTTTGGGCTTCGGTCACCGTGGGCGACGCGGTCCACACCGAAATGCCCTTGCCGATTTGGCCGGGCGTGTTGGGCATGGCCCGCACCACCGCGGCGTGGCCCAGTTCGGCCGCGATGAGCGCGATGGGCGCGCCCGCTACGATAGACAGCACCAAGGCCTTTTCGGGCACCGCGCTCCGAATTTGCGCGAGGACTTCGCGCAGTTTCTGGGGCTTGACCGACAGCACCACCACATCGGCCTCGCGCACCGCGGCCACGTTGTCGGTGATGGGCGTGATGCCATAACGACGCTCCAACTCGGCCACCCGCTCTGCGCGCGGCCCTGAAGCCACGATGCGGCTGGGCAACGTCACCTTCTGGCGGATGAGCCCCGAAATCATGGCCTCGGCCATGACCCCAGGCCCGATGAACACGATACGCGGTCCTTGGTTCATGAGCACGCCTCCGAGAGAGACCTCGGGCCAAGCGTGGGCTTGACCCGGCGATGGGCTCTATTCTAAACCATATCACCGCGGGGCGCGTGGGGACGCGTTCGGACCCCGGCCCAGGCGGGTCTACGCGCGCCAAGGCGCGGCCCCGTCTTGGGTTTGGGGCAAGGATTCCAACAGCGTTTGCAGGCGCTCCAACTGGGCTTCGGGGCGCCGCACTTGCGACAGCAGTTCTTCCAGCGCGGGGTAGGCCTCGCGCAGCGTCTCTAAGAACGCCCGGGCCAGGGGATGCAGCGGCAAATGTTTGGGCCACAGCGCCTTGAGGTAGCGGACCGGGGGCGTGCCCGCGACCTCGATGAAATGCAGACCCGTCGCGTCGGGGTTCACCATACACCGGGGGAGCAACGCGACGCCCAGCCCTTGCGCGACCGCGCGCTGAATCGCGTCCGGCGAGTCCAACTCGGCCACGATGCGAGGCTGCGCGTGGTGCGCGGCCAGCACTCGATCCAGCCAGGCTCGAGTGCTGGTGCCCGGCGCGCGGGTGACCAAGGGCTGCTGATGCAACGCGCGCAATGGCAAATGCGTGTGTCGGATCCAGGGTTCGCGGGCCGGGGCCACGATGAGGAACTCCATGCGCTCCAGCACCCAGAAGTCCACCGTTTCTTCGGCCGGCAGTTCGCCTTCGATGATGGCCAAGGGCAATTCGTTGCGTGCCACTTGCAACACCAAGCGCGGGGTGGTGTTGGTGTGCACCCGAATCTGCACTCGCGGATAATGGCGATGGAACGCGGCCAGCCAACGGGGCAAGCAATGGGTCGAGATGGTCGGGGTCACGCCCAGCGTCAGCGCGTGGCGAGCCTGCCGGTCCACTTCCATGATGCTGCTCTCCGCGGCCAAGAGCACCCAGCGGGCTACGCGCGCGTAGCGCAGCAGCGTTTCACCGGCCGGCGTCAATCGCACGCCTTGGGGCGAACGCTCGAACAAGGCCGTGCCCAGTTGGGCTTCCAAACGGCGCACATGGTGGCTGACCGCGGGTTGGGTCAACAGCAGAGCCTCAGCCGCGCGATTGAAACTGCCGTGCTCGGCCACGGCCAAGAACACCCGCATCCAGGTGGGGAGTAAATGACTCACAGGACGCTCCCGGCGTGTGAAATGAAAGCGGGGTTATAAACGAGGGTAATAACCATTATAAACCATTCGGGCATACGCCGAAAGGGTGGTTCCCCCTATACTAAAAGGAAGACCGTGGAACCTCATTCCAT
>CAYUOX010000069.1:0-22803 GCA_964446575.1 uncultured Anaerolineaceae bacterium
ATGAGGAAGCCTGGTTCGGCCGGGGCTGGCGCGACCGCGGCAAGCCTCTGCCCGAGGGCTTTCGTTACGCCAGCAACACCAACACCGAGTGGCTGACGGTGGAGCAGATTCGCGAAATGGTGCGGCCCTTCGAAGAGGCCAACGCGCAGGAGCAAAGCCGGGCATGAACCTGCTCATCACCGGCGTCACGGGCTTGTTGGGGGTCAATCTGGCCTGGGAAGCGCGGCAGGCCGGCCACCAGGTGTGGGGCCTGGCTGGGCGGCGCGCCCTGCCCGGCGCTCCCTTTGCCGTGCGCACAGTCGATCTAACCGAGCCGGCCGCGCTGGATGCGGTTTGGCGTTGGGCGCAGCCCGAGGCGATCATCCACACCGCGGCCATGGCCAACGTGGACGCGTGCGAGCGCGACCCCGAGCGGGCCCATTTGGTGAACGCGGTCGTCCCCGCCCGATTGGCCCGCTGGGCCGCGCGTGAGGGCATCCCCCTGGTGCACATCTCCACCGACGCGGTCTTTGACGGCCGCCGCGGCGACTATACCGAAGACGACCCACCCCACCCGCTGAGCGTGTACGCGCGCACCAAGTTGGCCGGCGAGCAAGCCGTGCTGGAGGCCCATCCTCAAGCCGTGGTGGTGCGCGTCAACTTCTTTGGTTGGAGCCTGTCGGGCACGCGCAGCCTGGCCGAGTGGTTCTTCAACCACTTGCGCTTTGGGCACTCGGTGCCGGGGTTCACCGATGTGTTCTTCTGCCCACTGCTGGCCAACCACCTGGCTCGCTTGTTGCTCGACATTTTGGCCCGCGGCTTGCGCGGGCTTTATCACGCCACCAGCCCGCGCTGTTTGAGCAAATACGCGTTCGGCGTGGCCTTGGCCGAACGCTTTGGCTACGACCCCACGCGAATTCGGCCCGCGTCGGTGACCACGGCGGGGCTGACCGCGCCCCGCAGCCGCAACCTTACCTTGCGCAGCGACAAACTGGCTCGCGCGCTGGGTCAACCCTTGCCCGATTGGCAAGCCGGCCTCGACGAATTCCACCGCCAATACACCTCGGGCTACACCGAAACCATTCGGGGCTGGCTGACCTCGCCCCTGGAGGACGCGCATTATGACTATTGTGCCCTCTGATGACATCCGCGCCCACTGGCCCTTTTTGGTGGTCGGGGTGGGCTCCATTGGCAAACGACACATTGCCAATTTGCGGCGGGTCGGCGTGCGTCGCATCTGGGCCTATGACCCCCAGCAAGCCCGCGTTGACGAAGCCGAAGCCCGCTGGGGCGTGCGGGGCTTTGCCTCGCTGGAAGACGCCTTGGCCGCGGGCCCCAAGGCCGTGCTCATCTGCTCGCCGCCGGTGTACCACATCCCACAGGCGCTGGCCGCGGCGCGGGCCGGTGCGCACCTGTTCATCGAAAAGCCCCTCTCGGCCAGCCTGGATGGCGTCGACGAACTCATTGCCGAAGTCGAAGCCCGCCATCTGCACACCCTGGTGGGCTGCAACTTTCGCTTTCACCCAGGGTTGCAGCGGCTCAAGCAATTGGTGGATCAAGGCGCGCTGGGCCGGGTGCTCTTCGCGCGGGCCGAATTTGGGCAGTACCTCCCCGACTGGCACCCCTGGGAGGACTATCGCCAAGGCTACAGCGCCCGCCGCGACCTGGGCGGCGGCGTCGTGCTCGACCGCATCCACGAAATCGACTATTTGGTCTGGCTCTTTGGGCCCGTGGCAGAAGTAACGGGCCTGGTGGGGCAATGGGGCGACTTGGAGATCGAGACCGAAGACCTGGCCGAAGCCTGGCTGCGGTTCCGCTCGGGCGTCGTCGCCTCGGCCCATGTGGACTATCTCAACCGCACCTACACCTGCCGCGCGGAAGTCTTGGGCACACGCGGCAGCGCGTGGTGGTCCTTTGCGCCCCACGAAGTGCGCATTTTCGACGCGGACCGCGCCGAAACCCAAGCCTGGACCTGGCCGCACTACCAGGTCAACGACATGTATCTGGCCGAAACCCGGCACTTTTTACGCGTGCTGGCGGGCCAAGAACCCAGCGCCAAAGACTTGCGCCAAGCGCGGCACATTTTGCAAGTGGCCTTGGCCATCAAGACCTCCGCGGCCCAAGAGAGGAAGGTGTCCCTATGACCACCCCACGCACCCGCCCCATCATTGGCATCATCCAAGCCCGCATGGGCTCAACCCGCCTGCCGGGCAAATCGTTGATGGATCTGGCCGGCGCGCCCTTGCTGGCGCGCGTCATCGAGCGCATGCAACACTGCCAAACCTTGGACGGATTGGTCTTGGCGACCACCGACCAACCCGAAGACGCGGCCTTGGTCGACTTGGCCTTAGACATGGGCGTCGCGGTCTACCGCGGCTCGGTGGACGACGTGCTCGACCGCTTCGTACACGCGGCCCGTTTGGCTGATGCCGCGCTCATTGTGCGCATTACCGCGGATGACCCCTTCAAAGACCCGGCCCTCACCGACCACGCGGTGCGCTTATGGCTGCAACGACCGCATGAATTGGATTATGTCAGCAACACCCTGGAGCCCACGTACCCCGAGGGCCTGGACATCGAAGTCTTCACCCGGGACGCGCTGGAACGGGCCGCGCGAGAGGCTCAATTGCCTTCGGAACGCGAACATGTCACCCCCTACATCTGGAAGCACCCCGACCGCTTTCGGCTGCTTAACTTCCGTCATACGCGCGACCTTTCACACCTGCGCTGGACCGTTGATTATCCGCAGGATTTGGCCTTCGCGCGCGCGGTGTATGAACGGCTCTATCGGCCTGGCCAGGTCTTCTTGATGGAAGACATTTTGGCCCTGCTGGAACGAGAACCCGCACTGGCCCGCATCAATGCCGGCATCGCGCGCAACGAAGGCTATCAAAAATCCTTGGAGGCTGAACAGGCGCCTCAAGATTGACCCGCGGGTTTGCAAAGGATATCCTCTTTTGAGTAGATTTTTCCGTTAGCCGTAAAAAACCGCGGCGTTTTCGACCCTTTTTCTGCCCAAAATTCCACCTGCGCTATTGACTCACAGGTCAAGAAGTGTTACACTTACTCTGCAACGCAGAGTTCTCTATCCTACAGTTGCTATGACAATTCGCAGCCGGGAAGTTGGAGGCCAACGTGCCTGAATCTTCGTCTTCGTTGGATCCCGAAGAGATGCTGGCCGAGGCGCGGTCTTGGCAACAACGGACCCGTTTTCAATGGCGGCATCGCGGCTTGGCCTATGTGTTCTGGCTCTGGGGGCTGATTTGGCTGGTCGGATACGGCGGCTTGTTCTTGTGGGGCGTGGGGTCGCGCGCGGGCTGGTTGTGGATGGGCTTGTGGGTCGTGGGACTACTGGGCACCGGCTTGATTTACACCCGCTACGCGTGGCGCGTGCGGCCGGTGCATGGCGAGCCGACCCGCGCCGGGTTCTGGATTCAAGCCGCGTTGTTCATCGCCTTGGCGTTCATCGTCCGGCCCCCGGTCAGCCCTTACCAGGACGGCACGCGCGTGGTGCTCTACATCCTGTGGGCCTATGCCGTGCTGGGAAGGATCACCCATCGCACCTTTTACACGACTTGGGCGATCATCACCGCGCTGCTGATCACTGCCGGCTTCGTCGCCTTCGAGGAACGGGTGTTTTATCTGTGGATGGCCGTCATTGGCGCGGGGGCGTGGGCCCTGGGTGGCATTTACCAACGCCGCTGGGAGGGCTAAGATGGCCCTCTCGCTCAACCCGTTGATTCACCAGCCCGTGCGGCTGCGCATCATGACGGTGCTGTACACCTTGCGCCCGGAGCAAGCCATCGAGTTCACCACGTTGCGCGACATGTTGGATGTCACGGACGGCAATTTGGGCAGCCATTTGCGCAAGTTAGAGGAGGCCGGGTACCTGTACTTGGAAAAGACCTTTGTCATGCGCCGCCCGCGCACCTACATCTCCATCACCCCAGCGGGGGCGCAAGCGTATCAGGAGTATTTGGCCGCGCTGCAACGTTTGCTCAAACCACCGGGCCTCAACGGCCCTACATCGTCGCCAACATGACCGTGGCCGCGCCCATTTCATCTCTTTTTTGGAGGGTTGCCATGACCGCCCCTGCTCCCTTCCAAATCGGTGCTCGCCCCCGCTTTCACGACGGACACTTAGGTGCGGCGCTGCTGGTCTATCTGACCGCCCGGCCTGAGTATCCATCCCGTGCGGCCCTGACGACCGACGGCATCCTGCACATCCATCTGCAAACCCTACGCCGTGGGGCGCGGTTGGATCAGATGCTGATCGGCTACCTGGCCCGCCACCTGGGTATCCCCGAAGATGACATCGAGATTGCCGCGGGCGAGGGTGGCGCCGGCAAAATTGTGTGCTTCTACAACCTGCGGCCTCGCGAATTGGAACGGCGATTACGCCACTGGCTGGCTCTGGATCGCTTGCCACGCATTTGGTAGGTGCCCCTCCCCTCCCTTCCCGGCGGTGCTCCTCGTGGCGGCCACGAGGAGCACTTTCTACTTCTCGCTCGGTTGTGGGCACAAGTGGCTGGAAGGCACGCCCAACGCGACAAGGCGAGGCCCCATGCGCCTCGCCTCATTTGTTGCCTTGGGGTTCTGCAAAGTAAAGGGCTACCGCTTGGTGTAGGTAGGCGCTTTGCGGGCCCGCTTGAGGCCAGGCTTCTTGCGCTCTTTTTCGCGCGCGTCACGGGTGAGCAGGCCGGCCTTGCGCAGCGCGGGGCGATGGTCGGGGTTCATCTTCAAGAACGCGCGCGCCAAACCCAACCGCACCGCGCCAGCCTGGCCGGTGACGCCGCCGCCCATGACCAAGACGGTCACATCATACTTCTCACGCGGCTCACCCAGCACGACGAAGGGTTGCAAGATGTAGTCCACGTCGCCGAAGCGGGTGAAGTATTCTTCCAACGGCTTGCCGTTGACCAAGAAGCGCCCCGTGCCGGGCATGAGGCGCACGCGCGCGGTAGCCTCTTTGCGGCGACCAATGCCTTCGTAATAGCGCACACTCACGGTCATGTTCTGCCTCCCAAAATCAGTCCAGTTCCAGCGGCTTGGGCTGCTGCGCCTCATGAGGGTGCTGCGGTCCCGCATACACCTTCAGGCGCTTGAGCAATTTGCGCCCCAAGCGGTTTTTGGGCAACATGCCCTTGACGGCCAGTTCGATGGCCCGCTCGGGATGGGTGCGCAACAATTCCTTGAGGGTGGTCTCGCGAATGCCTCCGGGATATCCCGAATGCCGATAGTATTTTTTGTCTTCCAACTTGCGCCCCGTCACCCGAATGCGCGCCGCGTTGATGACCACCACGAAGTCGCCCATGTCCACGCCCGGCGTGTACGCGGGCTTGTGTTTGCCCATGAGCAAGGTGGCGATTTTGGCCGCCAAACGGCCCAAAATCTGCCCGCTGGCATCCACCACGTACCAGTCGTGGGTCACCTCATCGGGCTTGGGGTAATAGGTGCGAGTGATTTTCGTGGTCACGGCTCTTTCTCCTGCCGTAGCAAAGTTGCGTTTCAAGCGAGTTCTTCGGCCGCGCTTGTGGCATCGCGCCACAAGCCCTGCCACCAGGCCCGAAAGCGGGCTTCGGGCCATGGCTTTTGCAACGACGGCGGCGCTTCGGCCGTGTAGTAGACAGCGGCCAAATACAGCCCTTGGGGCGGGGCCAACACGGCCCAGGGCTGCCCTGGCGGCGTTTGCAGGGCCTGCCGCCAGGCGTCCAAATCCCGGCGGCCTTGGGCGATCTCCACTTGGGCGGCCACCATACGCCGCACCATGCGATAGAGGAACGCATCCGCGGCCACGTCGAAGGCCCATTCGTCCGGCCCCAAGGCATACCACGCGGCCCGCAACACCGTGCGCACCGTCGAACCTCGTTCGCCTGGCGGCGTGCCCAACGCGGCGAAATCTCGCCGGCCGAGCAGGTTCTGCGCGGCCGCGTGCAGCAAGCCGGCTTGCGGGCAGGGCCACACGCGCCACGCGTAGCGGTCGCGAAAGGGGTTGCGCCGCGGTGCGCAGTATAGCCGATAGACATAACGCCGGGCCAGGGCGTCGTAGCGGGGATGAAAGTCGGGCGCGACCACGCGGGCTGTGCGCACGACCACGTCCGCGGGCAAGTGCGCGTTAAGCGCCCGCACCAGCGCGTCCGCGTCGTGGGCCCAGTCGAGGTGAAAACTCATCACTTGCCCCAACGCGTGCACGCCCGTATCGGTCCGTCCCGCATACAGCACCGCCTGGCCCTGCCACCCCAGGGCCCGCAGGGCCCGTTCCACCTCACCCTGCACGGTGCGACCCTGGGCTTGACGCTGAAGGCCCACAAACCCCGTGCCGTCGTATGCCAAACGAATCTGGTAATGTGCCATAAAAGCGAATGCCTCACCAAGAGGCGAGGGTTAGTCCTCGACCAATTCCAAAATGACCATCTCGGCCGCGTCGCCCTGGCGGAACTTCCAGCGATACATGCGGGTGTAGCCGCCAGGTCGGTCGGCGTAGCGCGGTGCGATTTCGTGAAAGATGCGCTGCACCAGTTTGCGGTCATTGCCCAAGCGGGCCGCGACCAGGCGCTCGTAGTGCACCAGGGCCGCGCGGCCTTGATCGTCGCCCTGGGCCGCGGCCGCGTTGCCCTTCTTGGCCAGGGTGATGATCTTTTCGGCCTCACCCCGAATGGCCTGGGCTTTGGCTTTGGTGGTGCGAATGCGCTCGTGCTCGAACAGTTGCTTCAGCAAATTGCGCCGCAACAGTGTGCGCGCGTCCTTGCTGCGGCTCAACTTCTTGCCAGCCTTTTGATGGCGCATGGTTCCTTACTCCGCTTCCTCGGCCTGAGCCGGAGATTCTTCGGTGAGATAGCCCTTGGCCTGCAATTTTTGTTTGAGTTCGTCCAGGCTCTTGGCGCCAAAGTTGCGAATGCTCAACAGCGAATCCGGGCCCTTGCTCAGCAAGCGCAGCACATCGCCCACGGTGTCGACGCCCGAACGCTTGAGCGCGTTGAACACGCGCACCGAGAGTTCCAAATCTTCGATGGGGATGTTCAGTTTTTCGGGCCCGCGGGCCTCTTCTTCGCCCGCGTCAGGGCTCATCATGGGCGTTTCCGCGCTCAGGCCACCCACTTGCTGGAAGTGCGCGGCCAGAATGTGCGCCGCGGCTTGCAGGGCGTCGCGGGGCGCGACCGTGCCGTCGGTCCAAATTTCCAGCACCAGACGGTCGTAGTTGGTCTTTTGCCCCACCCGTGCGGCGCCGACTTCGAAGTTCACCTTACGCACCGGCGAGAAGATGGCGTCGACGGCCAACTCGCCGATGGCCAGCGAGCGGCTGCGCTCCTCGGCCGGTGAGAAGCCGCGGCCCCGTTCGACCACGATCTCCATCTCGACGTGGGCTTCCGGATCGTCGATGGTGAACAAGTAGAGTTCAGGGTTGACGATCTCCACCTCGGGGGGCGCGATGATGTCCGCGGCCGTGATCTCCCCTTCGCCTCGCACGTCCAGATAGAGGTGGGCCCGGTCTCCGTCGGCCAAACGCACCCGCAACTGCTTGAGTTGCAGCATCAACGCCAGCACGTCTTCCCGCACGCCGGGGATGGTGCTGAATTCGTGCATCACCCCGCTGAGGCGGATGGAAGTGACGGCCGCGCCGGGCAACGACGACAGGAGCACGCGCCGCAGCGCGTTGCCCAGCGTGATGCCGTATCCCCGCTCCAGCGGCGCAATCACGAAGCGGGCGTAATTCTGCGCTTCGTGTTCGGTTTCCACCGTGGGCGTGACCATTCCGGCCAAAACATTGGCGATCATACTCACCTCTCACCAAACAAGGGCAGGAGGCCGTCCACGGGCCGGCCTTTTCCCACCGTCACGGGCTACCGCTTACCGCGAGTAGTATTCCACAATCAGTTGTTCGTCAATGGTCGCGTCGATTTCGCCCCGCTCGGGCAGGCGCACCACCCGCCCAGTCAGGTTCTCCAAATCCCGTTCCAACCAAGCCGGGGGTTTGTGCTGCTCGGCCCAGGCGAACACCGTCTCTTGGAAGTATTTGCGCTTGCGCGAGCCCGGACGCACAGCCACCACATCGCCGGGTTTGAGCAACATAGAAGGCACATCGGTGCGACGGCCGTTGACGGTGAAGTGGCCATGGGTGACCAATTGCCGGGCTTCAGCACGGCTGCGCGCGAACCCCAGGCGGTAGATGACGTTGTCCAGCCGAGATTCCAAGATTTGCAACAAGTTGAGGCCGGTCATGCCGCGGCGCTGCAGCGCGATGTCGAAATAACGCTGGAACTGGCGCTCGCTCACGCCATAGATCCGCCGCGCGCGCTGCTTGGCCCGCAACTGTTTGGCGAAGTCCGACATCCGGGCCCGCCGGCGCACAGCCATGCGGCCATGCTGCCCCGGAGGGTAAGGCTTGCGTTCAAAGGGGCATTTGTCGGTGAAGCACTTGGCCCCTTTGAGATACAGTTTTTCGCCTTCGCGGCGGCACAAACGACAGACCGGACCGAGATACCTACCCATAAGCGTGCCTCTCTCCTTAGACAAGATGTTACCCTCACCGGCCCTGCTCGGCGGCGAGGGTGTTCACGACCCCACGACCACGCCCCAGGGCTATACGCGCCGTTTCTTGGGCGGGCGACAGCCGTTGTGGGGGATGGGGGTGATGTCAGAGATGGACAAAATCTTCAAGTCCATGTTGAGCAACGCGCGCAAGGCCGCTTCGCGCCCCGGACCAGGGCCCTTGACAAAGACGTGGGCCTCGTGCATGCCCATGTCTTTGGCCGCCTTGACCGCTTGCTCCACGGCCAAACGGGCCGCGAAGGGCGTGCTCTTGCGGGTGCCCTTGAAGCCAACCGTGCCTCCGCTGGCCCAAGTCACCGTGTTGCCCTGTTCGTCGGTGATGGTGACGATGGTGTTGTTGAACGTGGCCTGGATGTAAATGCGGCCCCGGGTCACCACCCGCTTGACTTTCTTGCTCCGACGACGAGAAGAACGAACCGAACGAGCCATAACGCTTTCTTCTCCTTAGCCCAAAGCCCAAGATGGCCGGCCCTCGCAGGCCGGGATGAACTTACTTCTTCTTCGCACCGCGACGCCGCCCACGCCCGGCCACGGTCTTGCGTGGCCCTTTGCGGGTGCGGGCATTGGTGCGGGTGCGTTGTCCGCGCACAGGCAGGCCTCGACGATGGCGCAGGCCCCGATAGCAGCCGATGTCCATCAGCCGCTTGATGTTCATTTGCACCTCACGGCGCAGGTCGCCCTCGACCTTGTAGTTTCGGCTGATGAACTCGCGCAGCCGGGCGATCTCGTCAGGGCTCAGACTGTGCACCCGTGTATCCGGGTTCACCCCCGTCTGGGCCAGAATTTCCTTGGCCCGGGTACGGCCAATGCCATAAATATAGGTCAGCGCGATCTCAATGCGCTTGTTGCGTGGTAAGTCAACACCAGCAATACGGGCCATAATCCTTACCCCTGTCGTTGTTTGTGGCGCGGATTTTCACAAATCACATACACCCGGCCCTTGCGCCGGACGATTTTGCACTTGGAACAACGCTTCTTCACCGAGGCAGAGACCTTCATGTTGCTCTCTCCTTCGTCAAATGCCGAAAGCAACCCGCTTCCGCAAAAAAGGTATTATACGGCAAATTGCCCTTTTGTCCAGGGCCGCGGGCCTAATCGGCCACGGTCAAAATGAGCGGCCCGTGGGCCGTCACCGCCACCGTGTGCTCGAAGTGGGCGGTCAACGACCCATCCGCGGAAACCACGGTCCAACGGTCGGGCTTGACTTTGGTCTTCGGCGTTCCCACCAGCACCATAGGCTCCAGGGCCACGGTCATCCCTTCGCGGATGAGGGCCCCGCGGCCCGGCCGCCCATAATTGGGGATCATGGGGAACTCGTGCATCGAGCGCCCGACGCCGTGCCCGGTGTATTCCCGCGTGACATGAAAGCCATGGGCTTCGACATGCCGTTGGATCGCGGCCGACACATCGCCGATGCGGTTCCCTGGCTGCAACTGTTCAATGCCCTTGTAGAGGGCCTCTTCGGTCACGCGAATGAGGCGCTGGGCCAAAGGCGAGATGCGCCCCACGCCCACGGTGAACGCCGAGTCCGCGATGAATCCTTTGTAAATGGTGCCACAGTCAACGGAAACGATGTCGCCGGCCCGCAGTTTCCGTTCCCCCGGAATGCCGTGCACCAATTCTTCGTTGATGCTCACGGTCAAGGTTGCGGGGTAGGGATAGGGCCCCGGATAGCCCTTGAAGGCCGGCCGCCCGCCGTGTTTGCGAATCACCTCTTCGGCGATGGCGTCCAATTCCGCGGTGGTCACCCCCGGGCGAATGGCCTGCCGCACGGCTTCGAGGGCCAGGGCGTTGATGCGCCCGGCCTGGCGCATAATGGCGATTTCGGCCGGGCTTTTGAGGATGATGCGTTGCTTCCAGACCATCTTCCGTTGCCGCGGCTATGGGTGCCGTTGCTGCACCGCGTTCAGCAGCGCCCGGGTGACCGCGTCCAACGGCGCGTTGCCGTCGATTTCGACCAAAACGCCCTTTTGACGGTAATAGTCAATCAGGGGCGCGGTCTGCTCCTGATAGACCTGAATGCGGCGCCGCACGGTTTCGGGCTTGTCGTCGTCACGCTGGTAAAGTTCCGAGCCATCGTAATCGCACACGCCGGGCTGTTTGGGCGGGTTGTATCGCACATGGAAGATGTGCCCCTGGGCCCGGCATGTCAGGCGACCGCTCAGCCGAGCCACCAGTTCCTCTTCCGGCACCTGGATGTAGGGCACAACCACGCGCGCCCCGCGCTCGGCCAGCAGCGCGTCCAAGGCTTGCGCCTGGGCCGGCGTGCGTGGGAAGCCGTCGAGAATGGCCCCCTGCTGCGCGTCGGGCCGGGCCAGGCGGTCCTTGACCATGCCAATGGTCACTTCGTCGGGCACCAGTTCGCCCTTGCTCATGTATTGCTGGGCCAGTTGCCCCAGAGGCGTTTGGTTTTTGAGATGCTCGCGGAACAGATCGCCCGACGAAATGTGGGGCAACCCCAAACGCTCGGCCAGCCGCCGGGCTTGAGTCCCTTTGCCGGCTCCGGGCGGGCCCAACAAGATGATGAACAGCGGTCGTTCGTCGGATGTGCTCATGATGTCTGCTCCCACGCCAGCCTAACGCACCAGCAGCCGCTCTTCGTAACCGTGCATCTTGAGTTCGGCCTCGATGTTGTACAGCAGGTCGCGCACCACGCCGACGACAATGATGAGGCCCGAGGACGAAATCAGCAACAGCGTCGATTGGCCACCTTGCGCGCTGGACGGTACCAGCAAGGTGAGCAAGTAAGGCAGAATGGCCACAAAGCCCAAGAACAGCGCCCCCGGCAGGGTCACCCGGCGCAACACCCGAGTCAAATAGTCTTGCGTAGGCTCACCCGGCGGCACGCCAGGAATGCGCGCGCCCTGTCGGCGCAGTTGCTCGCCATAGTTTTGCTGCATGAAAAGCACTTCGGTGTAGAAGAAGGTGAACAGTACAACGAAGATGAAGTACGTCCACCAATAGCCCCCGCTGGTGGGCGAGAAGAAACTCTGCACCGACGCGGCAATGCTTTGCAAGGTGGCGTTCGACGAGCCCAAGAACAGACCCGCAATCATGCCGGGCAGGGCCAGCAGCGATTGCGCGAAAATCAGCGGAATCATGCCGGCCATGTTGACGGGCAAGGGCAAGGTGCCTTTCACGGGCATGGATTGCCGCCGCCCAATGCGCCGCCCCGGATACATCACCGGAATCAGGCGCTTGCCCTGCTGCACGAACACGATCAGGAACACAGTGAAGACCAGCACAATGAGCGACACAACCGTGTAGAACACCCGGTTCTGCGGATCTTGCCACAGGGTGGCGAAGTTGTAGGGCAATTGGGCGGTGATGCCTGCGAAGATGATCAGCGAGATACCTTGGCCCTTGATGCCGTACTCGGAGATCAGTTCGCCCAGCCAAATGGCAAACATGGTGCCCGCGGTCATGCCCAAAATGATACCCAGGCTGGGCAGCCACGTTTCGGCCGTGAAGCCGAATTTGGGGATGACCGGCGCGCCGCCGAAGAAGGAGAACAGCCGAATCTGGCCCAGCGCTTGCAGTGCGGCCACGGGCACGGCCAAGATATACGTCCACTTCTCCATCCACTTTTGGCCCTCGCGCGGGTCTTCTTCCATGCGCTTTTGCAGCGCGGGCACAATGGGCACCAAGATCTGCAAGATAATCTGGGCCGTAATGTAGGGGTATACGCCCATGGATAGGATGGAGAAGCGGGCCAGCGCGCCGCCCGTCAAGAAGTTCAGCAAGTTCAAAAAGCCGGCCCCGGCACCGCCTCCGCCCATAATTGCCGCGATGACATCCGTGTCTACGCCGGGCACAGGAATCTGTGCCGCGAAGCGGTACAACAGCAAGATGCCCATGGTGATGAGCAACTTGCGCCGGATGTCGGCCGCGGTCCAAAGATAGCGCCACGGTGATCGTTTCATCGAACGCTCCTACCCGAAGTACCCTTCGGCGAGGCTCACCAAGTGAGCAGTTCCACCTGGCCGCCCGCGGCTTCGATTTTCGCGCGTGCGCCCCGGCTGATGCGGTGCACGCGCACCGTCAAGGCCACCTCGATCTCGCCTCGCCCCAGCAAGACGATGGGATATTGTACCTTGCGCAGCAGGCCTTTTTCGACCAGCGTCTCAGGGGTAACTTCTTCGCCCGCGGCGAAACGCTGCGCGATTTGGTCGAGGTTGATTTCGTGGTAGACCGCGCGCCGCGGCGGGTTGAAGCCCCGTTTGGTGGGCAAACGCCGCACCAAGGGCAGATTGCCGCCCTCGTGATAGGGGCGCACCCCGCCCCCCGCGCGCGCGTTTTGGCCTTTGGTGCCGCGGCCCGCGGTCTTGCCTTGCCCCGCGGCAATGCCACGGCCCACGCGCTTCTTGCGATGCTTGGCTCCCGGATTGGGTCGTAACTCGTGCAATTTCATGGGTTCCTCCGCAGTCCTCGGTGGGGCGTTCGACCAAGGCGGACGACCGCCCCGCGCCGCGACCTTGCTGTTCCCGGCTTAGCGTTCCACGGTTTCCACCCGCACCAGATGGGCGACCGCGGCGATCATGCCGCGAATCATGGGCGTGTCTTTGTGCTCCACGGTGCGGTTCAGTTTGCGCAGCCCCAAGGAATGCAAAGTGGCCTTTTGGCGCTTGGAGTAGCCAATGGGGCTCTTGACCAACGTGATGCGCAAATAGCGTTCCTTTGTGCTCATGCGGACCTCCGCTGGCGGCGATCCCAGAAAGGTTTGACCTGGTCCACGGGCTTGCCGCGCTCTTTGGCCACTTCGTCCACGGCGCGCAGTTGCTCTAAGGCCTGCATGGTGGCTTGGACGACGTTGATGAGGGTGTTGCTGCCCAACGACTTGGTGAGCACGTCGCGGATGCCCGCGGCCTCGAGCACCGCGCGCACGCCACCCGCGGCGATCACGCCCGTGCCGGCCGACGCGGGTTTGAGCAGCACCCGCGCGCCGCCGACTTCGCCGATCACCTCATGGGGGATGGTCGTCTGGTAGAGGTTGATCTTCTTCATGTTGCGCCGGGCGCGCTCGCTGGCCTTGCGCACCGCATCGGGGACTGCATTGGCCTTGCCGATGCCCAGGCCCACGCGGCCGCGGCGGTCGCCGACCACCACCGTGGCCCGGAAGGAGAAGCGCCGGCCGCCCTTGACCACTTTGGCCACGCGGGCGATCTCGATGGTGCGCTCGTCCAGTTCTTCGTCAGCATATGCCTGAGAGGCTTTGTACTCTTCCGCCATGCTGTTTCCTCCGTCCAAGGGTCATGTCATTCGAGGCCGCGGGGCCATCAGAATTTCAGGCCGGCCTCACGGGCGCCTTCCGCCAGGGCTTTGACCCGGCCGAAGTAGCGATAACCGCCTCGGTCGAACACCACTTGGGTGATGCCTTTGGCCAGGGCCCGTTCGGCCACTTTTTGCCCTACCAAGCGGGCTTGCTCGGTCTTGGTCTTGCCCGCCATCGCGGCCCGCAACTCCTTGTCGATGGTTGAGGCCGCCACCAAGGTCACACCGGCCTCGTCGTCGATGACCTGGGCGTAGATGTGGTTCAAACTGCGATACACATTGAGCCGCGGGCGCTCGGGCGTGCCGTGCACTTTCTTGCGCACCCGCTTGTGGCGCCGTTTGCGTGCGACTTGTCGACTGAACTTGGCCATAATGCTTGCCTCCTTTGAGCAGACACGGGCGGGGACGCCCCGGTTTCGTGCCTGCAGGAGCGAAAAAGGTTAGCGCCCGGCCTTGCCGGCCTTGAGGCGGATGTGCTCGCCTTTGTAACGCAGGCCTTTGCCTTTGTAGGGTTCCGCCGGGCGGATCTTGCGAATGTTGGCCGCGACCTGGCCGACCAGCACTTTGTCGTGGCCCTTGACCTTGATGATGTACGCGTTGGGGCCCCGCTCGGCTTCAAAGGTGATGCCCTCGGGCGGCTCGACGGTCACAGGGTGCGAAAAGCCAACGTTGAGGATCAAGTTTTTGCCTTGCACTTCGGCCCGGTAGCCCACGCCGTGCAGTTCCAGCACCTTCTCAAAGCCCTGCGAGACACCCACGACCATGTTGTTGAGCACCGCGCGCGTGGTGCCGTGCCAGGCCTTGTGCTGCTTTTCGTCCGAAGGCCGCTCGACTTTCAACTCCCGGGTCGCGGCGTCGAAGGAGATCTTCATGGCCGCGGGGAAGGTGAATTCCAGTTCGCCCTTGGGCCCCTTGACTTTGACATGGGAGCCCTGGATGTCCACCTGGACATTCTCCGGCACCCGAATAGGTAAGCGTCCGATACGAGACACGGCTCTTCCTCCATCAACCTCGAGTATGGGGCGCTGGGGTCACCACACCTTGCAAATGACCTCGCCACCCACGCCCAGTTTGCGGGCCCGCTGCGCGGTCATCACACCCTTGGGCGTGGTGACGATGGCGATGCCCATGCCCGATTTCACCCAGGGCAATTGTTTGCGGCCCACATAGATGCGCCGGCCGGGCTTACTCACACGTTCCAAGCCCCGAATCACCGGGCGGCGGTTGCGCCGAGTGCCCACGTATTTGAGCACGATCTTCAAGTTCTTGTGCGCCGGGGTGCGGCCCTGTTCCACCCGGTAGGTCTTGATGTAGCCCTCTTCCTTGAGGATGCGGGCGATGGCCTCCTTCATTTTGGAGGAAGGCATCACCACTTCCTCTTTGCCGGCCATCATCGCGTTGCGAATGCGGGTCAGCATGTCCGCAATGGGGTCGTTCACCGCCATCTTTCTACCTCCACCCGCTTACCAGGAAGATTTCTTCACGCCGGGGATCTTTCCTTCCAGGGCCAATTCCCGGAAGCAAATTCGGCACACGCCGAACCGGCGGATGTAGCCCCGCGGCCGGCCGCAAATGCGGCACCGGTTGCGATGCTGAACCTTGTACTTCTTGCGCTGGTTGCGGTAAAACAAGGCTTTGCGCGTCATAATCTACCTTCCTTCCACCTAAGCCTTACTGCCGCCGGAAGGGCATGCCCAGCAGGGCCAGCAACCGGCGGGCGGGTTCATCGGTCTTCGCGGTGGTCACGATGGTCACTTCCAGGCCCCGAATTTTGTCGATCTTGTCGTAGTCGATTTCGGGGAAGATCAGTTGCTCACGCAGGCCCAGGGTGTAGTTTCCTCGGCCGTCGAACGCGTTGGGCGACACACCGCGAAAGTCCCGCACCCGGGGCAAGGCCACATTCATCAGCCGGTCCAAGAAGGCCCACATGCGGTCTTTGCGCAAGGTGACCTTGACACCGATGGGCATACCTTCGCGCAAGCGGAACCCGGCGATGCTCTTGCGGGCCCGGGTAATGATGGGCTTCTGGCCCGCGATGGTAGCCAAGTCTCGCTGCGCGTACTCCAGCACCTTGGCGTTCTCTTTGGCCTCGCCCACGCCGATGTTCAAGACAATCTTCTCGATGCGGGGCACCTGCATGGGGTTGGTGTAACCGAACTCTTTCATGAGCGCAGGCACCACTTCGCGGTCGTACTTTTCCTTCAGCCAGTGAGCCATGAGTCCTTTCCTCCACAGGCACCTACGGGGACGTTCCGTCCGTAGGGCCGGGTTGTGAGGCGAATGGGTCAGTCAATGTCAGCGCCGCACTTGCGGCAGACCCGGTGCCGGGTGCCGTCGTCGTCTCGACGGATGCCAACGCGGGTGCGCTGACCGCACTTGGGGCACACCAACATGACGTTGGAGATGTGGATGGGCGCGTTGAATTCGATGATGCCGCCTTGGATGGTGCGGTTGCCGGCTTGATAGGATTTTTGATGGCGCTTGCGGCGGTTGACGCCTTCGATCACGATGCGGCCCTGCTTGCGCAACACCCGCACCACTTCGCCCCGCGTGCCGCGGTCGCGGCCGGTCAGCACTTCCACGATATCGCCCTTCTTGATCTTGTACTTCGGTTGCGTCATGATGTCCACTCCCACCCAGGGGCCGAAGCCCGGGTTTCGGTTTTAGATGACCTCGGGCGCCAACGAGACAATCTTGGTAAAGCCCTTTTCCCGCAGTTCCCGAGCCACGGGCCCGAAGATGCGGGTTCCCCGCGGATTGGTGCCGTCAGGGGCCAAGATCACGGCCGCGTTATCGTCAAAGCGAATGCGCGAACCGTCCTCCCGGCGCCATTCTTTCTTGGTGCGCACGATCACGGCCTTGACCACGTCGCTCTTCTTGACCTGGCCGTGGGGCGCGGCGACCTTGACCGTGGCCACGACCACATCGCCCACGCGGCCATAGCGCCGGGTGGAGCCCCCCAGGACGCGAATGACCAAGATCTCCTTCGCGCCGGTGTTGTCCGCGACCTTGAGACGCGATTCTTGCTGGACCATGGTTCCTTCTCCCGTCAGGCCTCAGGTTCAGGGGCCGTGGCCTCGGCATCGGCCGCGGGGGCAGACGAAGGCGCGGCTTCGGCCGGGGTCTCGGCTTCGACCAGCGCCGCGACCTCTTCTTCCACCGCGACGTCCTTCTCCCGCGCGGCCTCGCCGGCCCGCTGCACGATTTGCTGCACCACCCATCGCTTGGTCTTCGAGATGGGGCGGCTTTCGACGATGACGACCACGTCGCCCACCTGGGCGCCCAGTTCGTCGTGCGCCTTGTATTTCTTCGAGCGGTGGACCACCTTCTGATACAAGGGATGGCGGAAGGTCCGGGTAACCCGGACGACCACCGTCTTCTGCATCTTGTCCGAAACGACAACGCCCGTGAGTCGCCTACGCCGGTTCATGCTTCACCCTCGCTGGCTTGTTGCTCAGCCTCGATCTCCCGCTCGCGCAAAATAGTCATCAGGCGGGCGATGAGGCGGCGGGTCTTGCGAAACTGGCTGGTGTCAACCAGTTCGCCGGTGACCTGCTGGAAGCGCAAACGCATCAATTGCTCCCGCGCTTCGTCCAACTTCTCGATAATCTCTTCCGTAGAGAGTTTGCGGATCTCCGCGGCCTTCATGTCGTCCTCCCACGTCCGGGGCTTGGGCCCGGGTTCAGTCCTCAAGGCCTTCGCGCGCCACGACCTTGACCGCGATGGGCAGTTTGTAGGCGGCCTTTTCCAGCGCGCGCTGGGCCAATTCGGGGGCCACACCGCCCACTTCAAACATGATGCGCCCGGGCTTGACCACGGCCACCCAATCTTCCACATTGCCCTTACCGCCGCCCAAACGGGTCTCGGCCGCCCGCTTGGTCACCGGCTTGTCCGGGAAGATGCGAATCCACACCTTGCCGCGGCGGCGCAACGTGCGCACGATGGCCCGCCGCGCGGCCTCGATTTGGCGCGCGGTGATCCACGCGGGCTCCAAGGCCTTGAGGCCATAATCGCCAAAGTGCACCTCGGCCCCTCGATAGGCCTTGCCCTTCATGCGCCCCCGCTGTTGTTTGCGGTACTTCAAACGCTTTGGCATCAACATGGCTCTTCACTCCACGAACCCAGGGCAGCCCTTAGCGGCTGACATACACGCCCTGCTCTTGGGACGGGGCCTCTTCGGCCTCGGCCTTTTCTTTTTCGGGCAGGATCTCGCCCTTGTAGATCCACACCTTGACGCCAATGACGCCGTAGGTCGTGCGGGCAATGTCTTTGGCATAGTCAATGTCGGCCCGGATGGTCTGCAACGGCACACGGCCATCGCGCAGCCACACCGTGCGGGCCATTTCCGCGCCGGCCAAACGGCCCGACACTTGGATTTTGATGCCCAACGCGCCCCGCCGCATGGCCTGCTCGATGGCCCGCTTCATAGCCCGACGATAAGCGACCCGGCGCTCCAGTTGCTCCGCGATGTTCCGAGCCACCAGCACCGCGTCCAGTTCCGGCTCTTTAATCTCCTTGATGTCCACCTCGACCTTTTCGACCCCGCCCTTGCCTTTGACCAGGTCCTCCAGCGCGCGGCGAATGCGCTTGATGTTCTCGCCCTTGCGGCCGATGAGGATGCCCGGCTTGGCGGTCTGGATGTACACCTTGAGCCGGGTCGGGAAGCGCTCAATCTCGATGCGCGAAATCCCAGCCCGCGGCGCGAGTTTGCGAATCAACGCCCGCACTTCGCGGTCTTGGTGCAATTGGTCGACATAGGTCTGTTTGTCCCGAGCAAACCAGCGGGTCTGCCAGGGCTTGGTGATGCCTAAGCGAAATCCGATGGGATGAACTTTGCGTCCCATAAGGCTCTCCTCAAGTCGTTGGGCACCCGGGGGCTTCTGGCCCGGCGGGGCTTACTCCAACTCGCGCTCCCGCAAAATCACGGTGATGTGGGACAAGCGATGCCGGTAGGGCTTCACCCGTCCGCGGGCGGCGAACCGATATCGCTTCCAGCGCGGCCCTTCGTCTACGAAGATGCGGTGGATGTATAAATCGTCCCGATGCAGGCCGAAGTTTTCTTCCGCGTTGGCCACTGCCGAGGCAATGACCTTGTACACAGGCCGCGCGGCCCGATGCGGCAGAAAGCGCAGCAAGGCCAGGGCCTCGTTGACGCTTTTGCCGCGCACCAAATTCACCACCCGCCGCACTTTACGCGGGGCAATGGGAATGTAGCGCGCCGATGCCCGAACATCCAACATGGCTCAACCTCACTATCGCTTCTTTTTCTTCTTTTCGACGATGTGCCCGCGGAAGGTGCGGGTGGGCGCGAATTCGCCCAATTTGTGCCCCACCATGTTCTCGGTGATGTAGATGGGCACATGCCGCCGCCCATCGTGCACCGCGATGGTGTGCCCCACCATTTGGGGGAAGATGGTGCTGTCGCGGCTCCAGGTCTTGATGACCCGCTTTTCGCCGCGGGCGTTCATTTCTTCGATTTTCTTCAGCAGTTTCGGGTCTACATACGGCCCTTTCTTCAACGAACGGCCCATGCCGTACCTCCTAACCGTCGATCCCACATGCGGGTGGCTGCCGGGGGGATGTCTTCCCCGGCCGACCGGTTACTTCCGCTTGCTCTTCTTCTGCCGCCGACGCACGATGAACTTGTCCGTCTTCTTGTTCTTGCGGGTCTTCTTGCCCAGGGTCTTCCAGCCCCACGGCGATTTGGGCGCCGGCAAACCAATGGGCTGCCGCCCTTCACCACCGCCATGAGGATGGTCGCGCGGCGACATCGCGGAGCCACGCACCGTCGGCCGCCAACCCATATGGCGCTTGCGGCCGGCTTTGCCAATCTTGATGTTGGCGTGCTCAACGTTGCCGACCTGGCCGATGGTGGCGTAGCATTCCCGCCGAATCAAGCGCACCTCGCCCGAGGGCAAGCGCACATGCGCGTAATCGCCCTCCTTGGCCAGCAACTGGGCAGAAGTGCCCGCGGCCCGCACCAACTGCCCACCCCGACCGGGGTAGAGTTCGATGTTGTGGATCATGATGCCCAAGGGGATGTTCTCGATAGGCAGCGCGTTGCCCGGGCGGATTTCCGCGTCGGGGCCGGCCATGACCGTATCGCCCACCATCAGGCCCACGGGCGCGATGATGTAGCGTTTCTCGCCATCCGCATACTGCAGCAAGGCGATGCGCGCGCTGCGGTTGGGGTCGTATTCGATGGCCACCACCGTGGCCGGGATGCCCCGCTTGTCGCGCTTGAAATCGATGATGCGATAATAGCGCTTGTTCCCGCCGCCTCGATGCCGCACCGTGATGCGACCCTGATTGTTGCGCCCCGAATGCTTCTTCAAGGGCTCGATCAGGCTGCGCTCGGGCTCGGTCTTGGTAATTTCCTCGAAGGTGTATCCGGTACGGTGCCGCAACGAGGGCGTCACCGGCTTGTACTTCTTGATGCCCATGTCAACTCACCCCTTCGAAGAGGTCGATGGAGTAGCCTTCCTGGAGCGTCACCACCGCCTTTTTGTAGCCGGGTTTGCGCACCACGGTGCGCCGATTGCGCCAACGCACGGTGCGCTTGGCCGGCATCTTCATGACACGCACCTTCTCGACCTTCACGTCGAAAATGGCCTCGACGGCTTGCTTGATCATTGGCTTGGTCGCGTTCTCGGCCACTTCGAAAGCGTATTGCCGGCGGTTCTTGGCCAGCCAGAACGCCTTTTCGGTGAAGATCGGACGCCGAATGACTTCGTAAATGTTCAACTCGGCCATCAGGAACCCTCCTTACCCCAGGAACGAAGCAATGACATCCAGGGCGGCTTTGGGCATCACGATCTTGTCGTAGCCCAACAAATCTCGGATGTTGAGATACGAAGCCACCAGCGTCTTGGCATAGGGCAAATTGCGGGTGGCCAAGTAGATACCCTGGTATTGCTCGTTGGTTTTGGGGCTCTCGGGCAACAACACCAATACCGTATCGGTTTCGCTGGTCAGCCGATCCAAGGCCGTGGCCATGAGGCGGGTCTTGGCCTCAGGCAGGCGCAGGTCATCGACGACCACGATGGCGTTCTCTTGGGCCTTGAGCGAGAGGGCCGAACGCAGCGCGGCACGGCGCATTTTGCGCGGCATTTTCTGCTCGTAACTGCGCGGCTTGGGGCCGTGCACCACGCCGCCGCCCACCCATTGCGGCGCGCGGATGGAACCTTGCCGAGCCCGGCCCGTGCCTTTTTGACGCCAAGGCTTGCGCCCGCCGCCGCTCACCTCGCCGCGCGTGCGGGTGCTGTGGGTGCCCCGCCGCGCGTTGGCCATTTGGCGCACATAAGCCTGATGCATCAAATCGGGGCGAATGGGGGCCTCGAAAATCGCGGCCGGCAATTCCACCTCGCCCACGATGTCGCCCTGCATGTCGTAAACGGCCACCTTCATCTTGATACTCCCTCAACCGTGTCAGGGTTCGCTTCCCGCAATGCGGGCGCTATCGCTTCTTCGAGGCCCGCAGCAAGACCAACCCATTGCGCGGGCCCGGCACCGCGCCCTTGACCGCGATCAAATGGCGCTCGGGGTCGACCCACATGACGGTCAAGCCCTGGACGGTCACACGGCGGTTGCCCATGTGGCCCGGCGCGCGCGATCCCTTCCAGGTTTTGCCCGGGTATGTGGCCGCACCCCGGGAGCCGGTGGCCCGCCAGCGATCCGATTGGCCGTGGGTCTTGGGCCCACCCGCGAAGCCGTGACGCTTGACCGCGCCCGCGAAACCGCGGCCCTTGCTGGTGCCGGTCACATCGACCTTGTCGCCCACCTGAAAGACGGCCACGGTCACCACATCGCCCTCTTGCACATCCACTTCGTCCACGCGGAACTCGCGCAAGTAACGCAGCGGCGGCAGGTCATGACGCTTGAGGTGCCCCCGCTGCCCACCGGTCAAGCGCTTGGGCTTGACCTCTTCATAGCCCAACTGCACCGCGGTGTATCCGTCCCGCTCGGGCGTGCGAATCTGAGTCACATAGCACGGTCCGGCTTGAATCACGGTCACCGGAACCGCCGCGCCGTTTTCATCGAAAATTTGCGTCATCCCAACTTTCTTACCGATGAGCCCTTTCATGGCCACTCTCCTGGCAAAAAAGAACGGCCTTACCCCGGGCCGGGGCAGCGGGCCGCCCACCTGCGCAGCAAAAGAGCCTCACCGCGTCCTTAGGGCCCGCGGGAGCCTCTCTGCTTCGGTGGTGTGCGTCCGTACAGGCCGGCCCGGCTACCGCCAGGGGCCGCCCCAGGTCACGCGCGCCGTTGTCCAATGTTCAAAAGCGTGCATATCAGGCGAAAGGCATTTATACCACTACCTGGCCCACAAAGCAAGGGCCAAGTCCGTTTTCCGCCCTCGAACCAACCCAATCGCCCCCCCGCCGACGCCTTCCCGCCGCCGGGGCCCCGCGACGACGCGCGACATCGAACATCATGGGCAAGGTGCCACGACGACACCGGCCAGGTCGACGCCCGCCGGCCTACAGTTTGATCTCGATGTCCACACCCGCGGGCAAGTTCAGCCGCATCAGCATGTCGATGGTCTTGCTGTCCGGGTCCAAAATGTCGATCAGCCGCTTGTGGGTGCGGATTTCAAAGTGCTCGTGCGAATCTTTGTCGATGAAGGGCGAGCGTCGCACGGTGTAACGCTCTTTCTTCGTCGGCAACGGCACCGGACCCACCACCCGAGCCCCGGCCCGCTCCGCGGCTTCCACGATACGCTTCGCGGATTGATCCAAAATGCGATGATCGTAGGCCTTCAGCCGAATGCGAATGCGTTGCCTGACCATAATGCTTCCCTCGTGCTGCAGGGTGGGGGCGGGAGCCGCGCGGCGACTCCCGCCCAGGAATGTTCGCGCCATTAGTCCAAAATCTCGGTGATGGTGCCCGCACCAACCGTCAAACCGCCTTCCCGAATCGCAAACCGCGACCCCTTCTCCAACGCCACCGGCACCATCAACTCCACCGTCAGATTCACATTGTCCCCTGGCATCACCATGTCCA
>CAYUOX010000070.1:0-3602 GCA_964446575.1 uncultured Anaerolineaceae bacterium
TGCATTACTTGTCTCAATTGGAAATACCGGTGGACATTCATCTTCCCTTGGAGCAACGAGTGCCGGACGAGCAACGCACCCCTGAGTTTCTTCTCTCGCAACCGCGTTTGTTGTAATGCAACCCCACAGAAGGAGCGCCCCATGACCCGAGCCGTGTCTTCTGCCACCCAACGGGCCGCGACCGCGCCGCAACCTCGGCCTGAGCCGTATCGCCCCCAGCACGCGGTGCGGATTCTCACCGCGGCCAGCCTGTTCGACGGTCACGACGCGGCCATCAACTTGATGCGCCGCATCATGCAGCAGACCGGCGCGGAGGTTATCCACCTGGGCCATAATCGTTCGGTGGACGAACTGGTCAAGGCCGCGCTGGAAGAAGACGTCCAAGGCGTCGCGGTGACTTCGTATCAGGGCGGGCACATGGAATTCTTCACCTACCTGCGGCAGCGCCTCAACGAAGAAGGCCTGGCCCATGTGCGAGTGGTAGGCGGTGGCGGCGGCACGATTTTGCCCCATGAAATCGAGGCCTTGGCCCAACACGACATTCGCATCTATTCGCCCGACGACGGGCGCCGCATGGGCCTGCAGGGCATGATCAACGATGTATTGCAGCAGTGCGACTTCCCGCTGCCCAACATTTTCGCCCAAGACCCATCCCGCATGACCGCGCTGGTGCACGGCGATCGGCTGAGTTTGGCCCGGGCCATCACCTTGGCCGAGAACGACCCCGAGGCCTGGCGCTCGTGGCACGAACGCTTGCACGCGCTGGCCGCGCAGCACAATGGCCACACCCCCGCGCCCGTGGTCGGCTTCACCGGCACCGGCGGCGCGGGCAAGTCCACCGTGGTGGATGAATTCGTGCGTCGCTTCATCAACGAGTTCCCAGACAAACGGGTGGCCATCATCTCGGTCGACCCTACCCGCCGTAAAACGGGCGGCGCGCTTCTGGGCGACCGCATCCGCATGAACGCCATCTACACCCCCCGGGTTTTCATGCGCAGCCTGGCCACCCGAGGCGCGTCCGCGGCTTTGTCGCCCGCGGTGCGCGAAGCCCTCGACCTGGCCAAACTGGCCGGCTATGACCTGATTGTGCTTGAGTCCACGGGCATTGGTCAGGCCGACACCTCCATCGTCGACCTGGTCGACGTGGCCGTGTATGTGATGACCCCCGAATACGGCGCGGCCACGCAATTGGAAAAAATCAACATGCTGGACTACGCGGACGTGGTCATCATCAACAAATTCGACAAACCTGGCGCGGAAGACGCGCTGCGAGATGTGCGCAAACAATACCGACGCAACCACTTGCTCTTCGAAGTTGCGGACGAAGATTTGCCCGTGTACGCGACCATGGCGTCCTACTTCAACGACCAGGGCATGGACACCGCGTATCGTGGCATCTTGGACCGCATCGCGGCCAAGGCCGGCGTGGCGTTTCCTACCCGCTACCCGGCCGAGTATCGCCTGCCCAAGAAGAGTTACCTCATCCCCCCTGATCGCGCCCACTATCTGGGCGAAATTGTCGACACCATCGAAAAATACAATCGCGAGACCGAAGAACAGGCCGATTTGGCGCGGCAATGGCAAAGCCTGCAGGTGGCAGCCGAGGCCCTCAAGGCTCGGGGGGACGCGACCTTGGCGGCCGCGCTGGAGCGCGAGGCCGAAACGGTGGCTTCCCAATTGGCCCCCGACGTGCGGGCCGAACTGGAAGGCTGGGACGACAAAATGGCCCGTTATCGCGCGGAAGTGTTCCGCTACCAAGTGCGCGATCGGGTCATCGAACAGCCGATGTACAAAGAGACCTTGTCGCGCAACAAGATCCCCCGCATCGCCCTGCCCGAGACCGAAGACTGGGGCGAACGGGTGCGCTGGAGCCGGCAAGAGAATGTGCCGGGAGCGTTCCCTTACACCGCGGGGGTGTATCCGCTGAAGAACCCTGACGAAGAACCGATCCGTATGTTCGCGGGCGAAGGCACGCCCGAGCGCACCAACCGGCGCTTCCACTTCCTCGCGTATGGGCACCCGTTCAAGCGCTTGTCGACCGCGTTCGACTCGGTGACCCTCTACGGCCAAGACCCCGACGAGCGGCCCGACATCTACGGCAAGATCGGCAACTCGGGCGTGAGCGTGGCCACGGTGGACGACGCGAAGAAACTTTACTCGGGCTTTGACTTGGCCCACCGCCACACCTCGGTGTCGATGACCATCAACGGCCCCGCGCCCATGATGTTGGCCATGTTCTTCAACGCGGCCATTGATCAGCAAGTGGAAAAGTACATCCGCGAGCACGGGTTGGAGGCCGAAGCCCAGCGCAAAATCGAGGCTTACTTTGCCGAACGGGGCGTTCCTCGGCCGCAGTATCACGGATCCCTGCCTGAGGGCCACAACGGTTTGGGGCTCATGTTGCTGGGGGTACCCGGCGACGCCGTGGTCGAGCGTGAAGTATATGAAAACCTCAAGGCCGAGACCTTACGCCGCATTCGAGGCACTGTGCAGGCCGATATTCTCAAAGAAGACCAGGCCCAAAACACCGCGCTGTTTTCCATTGAATACTCGCTGCGCTTGATGGCCGATATTCAGGAATACTTCGTGCAGCACAAGGTGCGCAACTTCTATTCAGTGTCCATCTCGGGATATCACATTGCCGAGGCCGGCGCCAATCCGGTGACGCAATTGGCCTTTACGTTGGCCAACGGGTTCACCTATGTGGAACTCTATTTGGCCCGCGGCCTGCCGCTGGATGATTTTCTGCGCAACTTCTCGTTCTTCTTCTCCAACGGCATGGATGCGGAGTACGCGGTCATCGGCCGGGTGGCGCGGCGCATTTGGGCCAAGGCCATTCGGTACAAATACGGCGGCAATGCGCGCAGCCAGAAACTCAAATATCATATTCAAACCTCGGGCCGCAGCCTGCACGCGCAAGAGTTGGCCTTCAACGACATCCGCACCACCTTAGAGGCCTTATACGCCATCATGGACAATTGCAACAGCCTGCACACCAACGCGTACGACGAGGCCATCACTACCCCAACGGAAGAATCGGTGCGGCGGGCCGTGGCCATTCAACTCATCATCAACCGGGAGTATGGCCTGACGCAGAATGAGAATCCCTTGCAGGGTTCATACTTCATTCGTTACCTGACTGATCTGGTCGAACGGCGGGTGTTGGAAGAATTTCGGGCCTTGGATCGCCGCGGGGGCGTGCTGGGTGCGATGGAACGCATGTATCAGCGGGCCAAGATCCAAGACGAGAGTATGTACTACGAGTACATGAAGGAATCGGGCCGACTGCCCATCATTGGCGTGAACACGTTTTTGGGGCCCGATGGATCGCCCATCCAAGTGCCGGCCGAGGTGGTGCGCAGCACCGACGACGAAAAACGGCAGCAGATCGCCAACCTGCGGGCCTTTTGGAAGCGTAACGCGGGCGAAGCCGAGCGCTGGAAAGACGCGCTGCGCCGCGCGGCCCGGGAAAATCGCAATGTGTTCGCGGTGCTCATGGATGCCGTGAAGTACCTCTCGCTGGGCCAAATCACCAGCCTGTTCTACGAAATCGGCGGCGGGTATCGGCGGAATATGTGAGGGAGGCTGCCGGCGAAGGAGGC
>CAYUOX010000071.1:0-2910 GCA_964446575.1 uncultured Anaerolineaceae bacterium
GGCTCATTTGGGGAAGCGCCGCACCACGGCCGCGGCGCTGGGCAGGGGCAGGCTGTCGCCCAGGTCCAGTTGGGCCGGGGCTTTGGGGGCCTGCTTCAGCCGCGCCGCGCCTTGCAGGATGAAAAGCGGCGTGCCTTCGGCCGTGTATTTGCGCAGCACCACGGCCTGGCCGGTCAGGTAGCCTTCGCGGTCAATGGCGCAACTGGTCACCACGCCAATCACCTTGCCGCGCTTGTCGAGCACTGGGTCGCCCAGGTGCGCCATGCGCACATGCTGGTCCGCGAAGCGGAAGCGCACAATCTCCTGCTGGCGCTGAGCCTCGCGGGCCAAAAAGGCCTCGCGGCCGATGAACCAGGGCTTGTAGGTCTTGACGAACTTGGCAAAACCGGCCTCGCCCACGCCCAGGTCGAGCGGACCGCCCAACTCGTGGCCGTAGAGGGGCAGCCCGGCCTCGGTGCGCAGCGAATCGCGGGCGCCCAGGCCGCAGGGCTTGAGGCCCAAAGGTTCGCCCACCTTGAGCAGCGCCTCGAAGAGTTCCGCCGCCCGGTCGGGGTGCACGAACAACTCGAAGCCCATCTTCTCGCCGGTGTAGCCCGTGCGCGAGACGATGAGGTCGAAGCCGCCCAAGGTCACCTCGGCCAACTGGTTGCGCTTCAACCGGCGGATGCGGCGCTCAGTGGCCGGGTCTGCGCCCAGGGCCAGCAACACATCGCGGGAACGCGGCCCCTGCAGGGCCAGGTCCACCCGCATGTCGGCGCCCTCTTTGGGGTCGCGCAAGTTGCGCAGCACCGCGCCCCGGCCAAAGGCCCGCGCCCAGGGCCGCGCCCGGTCCACCAACACGCGGCCTTCCTTGACCGCGTGCAGCCAGGCCCAATCCTTCTCGTCGTTGGCCGCGTTGACCACCACCAGGTACTTGTCCGTGTCGCGGCGGTACACATACAGGTCGTCAATCACCCGGGCGTCGGGGTCCAAAAAGTGAGCGTAGGCGGCCTCGCCCACCTTGAGTTTGCCGATGTCGTTGCCGCACACGCTATCCAGGAACGCGGCCGCGTCGGGGCCCTCGACCTGGTACACGCCCATGTGGGTGACATCGAACAGCCCGGCCGCCTCGCGCACGGCCAGGTGCTCTTCCAGCACCGAGAAGTACCACACCGGCATCTCCCAGCCCGCAAAGGGCACCATCTTGGCGCCCAGGCGCTTGTGCAGGTCGAACAAGGGGGTACGGCGCAGGGCCTCGGGCTCGGTCTGCTCCCATTGGAACGCGGGCAACCCCTCTGGGGTCCCGCTGCCGGATTTGGGGGATGGTGCCAGGCCCACGAAGTAGGGCTTGGCCTGGGGTTCGGGCACTTCCCCCTGGGGCAGGGGGTCGGGTTCCCCATCCAGGGCTTCGAGGGTCCAGGCCGGGCCGGGCACCTTGCGCTTGGGGTCTGGGTCGCCGAAGTCAATGTAGCCGTCGGAGAGATCGCGCAGGTAGGTCATCACCACCGAGGCCTGCTCGCGGGGCACGGTCAGGCGGAAGCGGCGGGGTTCCACACAGCGCAGGGTGCCGCTCACCCAGCCCTTGGGGGTGTGCAGGCGGGTGGGCTGGGTCTGGCCGGGGGCCAGGGCTTCCACATCCGAAGCCAGGGCGAAGTTGAGGAACTGGCGCACCCGCTCGCCGCCGATTTCCAACACCGTGCGGTCACCGGCGCGCTGGGGCGCGTCGTCGGGGTAGTAGAAGTGGGGATAGCCAAAGCCCTGGGGCTCCACATCGCGGCCCGCGCGTTCGGCCAGGTCGCGCACCCGCAGGCGGGCTTCCTGCAAAGCGTCGTAATCCACCTTGGCGCGCTGCTTGCCGTCCACGGTGTAGGGCTTCACCGCCCAGAGCAGGTCGGCGATTGCATCGGCCAGTTCGCGGCTCATGGCCTCGTCGAAGCCGCGCTGGGTGATCCAGGGCGTGCCCATGCGGATGCCCGAGGGGTTCTTGGCGCCCTTGTCGCCGGGGATGGTGTTGCGGTTGACCACGATACCGGCCACATCCAGGATGCGGGCCGCCAAGTCGCCGGAAAGGGGCGTGCCATCGGCGCCGCGCACGCTCTTGCAGTCCAGGTTCATCAGGTGGGTGTCGGTGCCGCCGTAGGGGATGCGGAAGCCCCGCTCGCGCAGCCGCTCGGTGAAGGCCACGCAGTTCTTCACCACCTGATGGGCGTATTGGCTGAATTGCTCGGTCTGGGCCAGTTTGAACAGCAGCGCCAGCGCAGCGAAGATGTTGACATGGGGGCCGCCCTGCTCGCCGGGGAACACCGCGCGGTCGATCTTGCGGGCAATGACCGGATTGGTGGCCAGGATGACCGCGCCGCGCGGCCCGCCGAGGGTCTTGTGGGTGGTGAAGGTGATCACATCGGCGTAGCCCACGGGCGAGGGGTACGCGCCGCCCACCACCAGCCCGGCCACATGGGCGATGTCGGCCATCAGGTAAGCGCCCACTTTGTCGGCAATGGCGCGGAACTTGGCCCAGTCCACCGCCCAGGGGTAGGACGAATACCCGGCCACGATGATCTTGGGCTGGTGCTCCAGGGCCAGGGCTTCGATTTGGTCGTAATCCAGGCGCTCGGTCTCGGGGTCCACGGTGTAGTGGACGGGATGGTAGAGTTTGCCGGTGCGGTTGGCCCGCGAGCCGTGGGAAAGGTGGCCGCCGTGGACCAGGTGCATGGAGAGGATGGTATCGCCTGGTTGGATGAGGGCGTGATACACCGCGTTGTTGGCCGGAGCGCCGGAAAGGGGCTGCACATTGACGAAAATGTCATCGGCGCTCACCCCGTTGGCCGCGAAGGCCTCGGCGCAGCGCCGCCGGGCCAGGGATTCCACGATGTCGGCGTATTCCACGCCCTTGTAATAGCGCGGGTCGGCCAACCGGCGGTATTCGGCCAG
>CAYUOX010000072.1:0-90191 GCA_964446575.1 uncultured Anaerolineaceae bacterium
GGCTTACGTCAATATGTGCGCTTGGTTTGGGAGGCACACGCGTTATATTGGGACAATCTCATACGTGCAATCGATGTAGAAGCCTTGGAATATTTGCGCGCGACCTCCCAAGAGCCGTGGTTCGATAAACCTACACCAGAAGTGCGGACTTTTTTGGAAACATTGCGCAAGCTACAGCCTGCCTGGGAGGCCTTTTGGACGCCACGAGCCGGTAAAGAAGATTTGGAGCACGTACGCACTCAAGTTAACGCCGGCCTCAAGGAAATCTCCCAGGCGCGGTCATCGCCATGGTCAGATCTGTTGGAAGTGTGGCTGCGGGTGGTTGAAATGGAGGCCCAGCGCCGCGCTGGTGGCGAGGAATTGCAGCAGGCCTTGCAGAGGGCTTCCGAACTGTCCAAAAAGCTGGACACGTTGGTTCCCCCTCTCCAGTGGAATTGGTACCGACGCTGGGTGGCCGCTTTGTTGGAGCGCGTATGGGCCTACTTGCATCGTACAAATAGTGCATGGGAACAAGCCATTCGACACTTTGACGAGGCCGTGGGAGCGTTTGACCGTCTACCGGCCCGGTATGAGCAGGCCGTGGCTGCGAACGACGGCGGTTTTGTGCTGGTGCAGCAGGGTCGAATCCGGGAGGGGGAGGAACATATTCGTGAGGCGTTTAGTATTCGTCGGAGATATGGATGGGCACTGGACATCGCGTTAAGCCTAAATACCCTGGCGCATGCTGCGCTCAAAGAAGGGCGTTACCATGAATCTGTGAATCAAGCGAAGCGTGCTCTTAATTTGCTTCAAATCTTAGAATATACGCGGGGCATTGGTTTCGCACACCTGGTAATTTCAGAAGCTAATCGCCGTTTAGGCGACGAGGTCCTCCTCCAGTCTCGGATGCAACAGAGGAGATTCTACGAAGACGCTCGCCATGCAGCTGAAAGGGCCAGAGAGATTTTCTCGCGCTTGGTGCAAGATTGGCCATATGAAATTAGGGCACATGATGAGGCAGGACGCGTATATCGGCAATTGGCGCTTTGGCATCTTAAGGCGGGCAACGAGGAAGAGGCGCGTTCCTTCGTTCGGTTGGCGCGCGGGGCTTTTATGGCAGCCATTCGTCGGGCAGGTGGTGCGGATACGCGTCAAGGAATCATCTCCCGCGTCAATCTGTTCGCGTTGGAGGCCCAACAGTCCGAGGATCCAGAGGCTCTGAAGCAAAATGCGCGCCAAATCTTGCGAGCTATTGAAAAGCAATGCCCGAGGTTGGAATCCTTGCCGGATGGTGAGGAGCCATTGTCCGATCTTTGCAAAGAGATGGCTGTGCAAAAGGGGAAAACTCTTTTCATCTGGGCGCGTGCGTTGTTGCATTTAGCCGCCAAGACTCCCGGCGAAGCGCGGGAGAAATTGCTCCGTGAGGCTGGAGAGCGTTTTGTGGAAGCTTTAGAATTTAGTCGCTTGCCGGGCGAATCGTATCCTACTCTGCGTTTGGCTCGAGAGCAATTAGTCGATGACTTGCGGAACATGGTGTATAGTGAGCGCTTGTCACGCAGCGAACTGGAAGACCTCTTTGTGGCCAGCGCGGTGAAACGAGCCCAGTCCTTGGGGCGTAAATACGAGAATACCTACTTGGCCAAGCATGTTCTGAAAGAACTTCGCTTCCATGTCTCAACTCAGGAGTAAGGGCTATTGTGGCGGTCACCTATAGTGGTGGCCGTTTGTTTTTTACACGCGCGGTTGCTGTTGACACGTATCCAAGATTTTATTGGCTTGCTTGATTCAATTTTGGTATAATTCTCATATCTGTGCTGCCATGTATGCTGGGGAGGTTATTCAAATGGCAGAATTTCGCGCGCCTTTGTCCTCTTTCTTATACGCTCAACGAGTGCGCATCTACCTCGATCGTGGCTCCAGCGATGCGGAGCGTTCCGAGCAAGAGCGAGATTGTGCCTGCGCGTTAGCAACAGCGCCTGACTCTTTTGGAGGAGGCGCTCTGGACCTCGAGCGCTTGCTTCAGCAAGACACGGAGGTCTGGAGGATTCATCCGCTGCCCGAGCGAATGCGCAAGGCGTCTACTTGGGTGGCTGTGCCCTTGGGTGATGGGGAGCATACGGCCTTCCTGAGCCCTTATCAGCCGCACGGCTTGGTCGCGGTGCTGAATCAGACCGCGCAGGCTTTATGGCGGCGTTTGCCTGCGCAGCCCTTTGCCGTGCAAGGGGTTCCTGAGGCCTGGCACCCCACTTTGACCGGGCTCTATCAAGCCGGCTTATTGCTGGATGCCGATGCCCGTGACTTTGATTTTGCCACGACCCAGGCCGCGGCCTTATCGTTGTGGGTTGAGGTAACGCGTGGATGTAACCTCGATTGTCCTTATTGTTACGTCCCAAAAGAGGGACCGGTCTTATCGTCGGCCACTTTCCGGTCCTTGCTGCCCGGTTATCTGCAAGAGGCCGCCCGGTTGAGCCTTCCCTTGCGCTTGAAGTTCGCCGGTGGTGAGCCCACGCTGGCATGGAACCACTTGCTGAGCCTCTATCGATGGGCACGCACGGCCGCTCACCAGCATGGTGTGCCGTTGCAGCCCGTCCTCTTGACCAATGGCACCTTGCTCACCCCTGACCGCTTGGCATTTCTGGCCCAAGAAGGGTTTGCCCTCGCCGTGTCGTTGGACGGCTTCGCCAATGGCCACGACGCACATCGGACCGCCCGCAATGGCCGTCCTACGGCCGCGCGAGTTCGGCAGACGGTGATACAAGCCCGAGCGCTGGGCATCCCTGTGAGCCTGACCAACACCATCACGCGGCACAACATCGCGGACATTCCCGCGTTTGTCGCTTTTGCCGTGGCTTTAGAGGCACCTTTCAACCTAAACTTCTATCGCCCGCGACAGTGGCCGGATCCGCTGCTCCCCGCGTCCGAAGATCTCATCGCACGCGTGCTTGAGGCATTGGATTGGCTGGAAGCCCACTTGCCGCGATACCGCGTGATTGATGGGTTGCTGGATCGAGCCCGCTTTGACGCCCCCCATACCTTTGTGTGCGACGCGGGGCGCACCTACCACGCAGTAAACGTGCATGGTCGGCGCGCGGCTTGCCCCATGCTTCTGGGGGACGCCTCCGGTTGGGCCACCGCGTTTCGGGTGTCGCCCGTGCACGAGCGCGAGGGGTGTGCCGATTGTCCGTGGCGATTTTGGTGTGGTGGAGGATGCCCGATTGTCGCCGCGCAGGCGTATGGCTCTCTGCAGGCCGCGTCACCCTACTGCCATGTATATCAAGCGTTGTACCCGCACTTAGTACGCCTCGAGGGCCTGCGGGTGTTGCGCTACGGCCAGGTTGCGCATTCCCCGTTGCCCCTCTGATATCCACGACCAACCTTGTCGGCAATGCGGGCCTACCGCTGGAGATTTCCATCTCTGGCGGCATCCGGTGTTGTTCCCAACTTCCCTGATTCGGCCAAGCAAGATTTTTGTCAGATAATGGTGCGGATGCGCAAGCATCGTGCGAGGAAGGGGTAGGACGCCTGAAAGTCGAAAACCCCTTCTTTTGTGCTACAGTATAAGCGTCACAAGCAACCGTAGCCGACGAATCAGCCAATGCTTCCCAGAAAGGAGGTGAAACCGCATCAAACGATAAACCCTCGTTGCCAAATCCCTGATTTAGAAGGAGGTGTTGGGCGAGCCACTTCAAGCGATGGAAATCGAACATCCAAGCCGTGAGGAGGCGTCATTGATGAGCATAACTTCCGCATCATCCTTCTAAGTGAGGAGGTGTTGTTGACCCCGAATGGCCCCTGATTGGTCATCCCCCACGCAAGGAGGTGCTTATCGAGGAACATCCGTAGTTCTTCTCCCCCTACCTCCCCAGCAAGCCGAGGCCGGCATGGCCTCGGCTTTTTGTGTCCGCAGTATAATGCGTGCGCGTAGCCTATATCCCGGAGGTTTGACCATGACCACGTTTATTCAGGTCTTCACCACGGTGGACGCGGAAGACAAGGCTCAGGAGTTGGCGCGCGCGGTGGTAGAGGCCCGACTCGCGGCATGTGCCCAGATTTTGGGGCCGATGCACAGTGTGTATTGGTGGCAGGGCGCGGTGGAGCAAGCCCGCGAGTGGTTGCTGTTGTTCAAGAGTCGCGCGGATTTGTACCCCGACCTTGAGGCTTTGTTGCGGCGCGTGCATCCTTATGACACGCCCGAGATCTTGGCGGTGCCAGTTACCGCGGGGCTGGATGCGTATTTGACTTGGATGAATCGCGAGTTGCGCCCGCGTGGTGATGCCGCGCGCCTTTGAACCCCGCCGCGGTGGTATACTTGTCTCAGGTCGCGAGCCTGCCAAGGCCGACGCCGCGCGCGTCGGCCGCGACGCGTGACAGGCAGGCGAGTTTGCGCGGCCAGGAGATGACCATGGCACGGACTCGATCCCAGCGCGGCGCGCGGGGGAGGTGGTGGGTCGCGTTAGCAGTGTTGGCCTTGCTGGGTGTCGCGGG
Source organism: uncultured Anaerolineaceae bacterium (assembly GCA_964446575.1). Lineage (GTDB taxonomy): Bacteria > Chloroflexota > Anaerolineae > Anaerolineales > DRMV01 > JAADEN01. The sequence goes on from CAYUOX010000072.1 coordinate 4,465, forward strand.
CCTGTGGTGGTTCCGCCAACAGCAAGGCCCTGATGCCGCGACGCGTGCGGTGCTGGAACGCATGTTGGATGGTTGGACCCGCTGGAACTCGGTGGCCGGGGAGGCTGTGGTGCTGTTCGTGGGCGACGACGGGCAGCAGCAGGGTTTTCGTGAGCGCTTCATCGTGCAGAAGCCCTTTTTGGCCCGCTTTGAAGTCTTGGACCTGGACGCGCAGGTGGTGCAGGGCGTGTGGATGACCGATGGGGTGACCACGTACTTTTTCCAGCCAGGGCGGGGCTATAGCGAGGGCGATCTGCCCCAATATCTTGATAAGCGACAAGCCCAATTGCCCAAGACTTGGGGTGCCCTCAAGCGTGGCCAGGAAGTGCAGCATCCCTTCCAGGCCGAGATCCCCTCGCCCATTGCCCAGTTTTTGTTCCCCCTGACCTTTGTGCGTAAGGCCCCAGGCATTGAATATCGCTTGGAAGAGGAGAGCACGCTGCTGGAGCGGCCGGTGTGGATTTTGACCATTGTCGACGAAGAAAATCAAGCCGAAGAGCGGTTATGGGTGGACCAGGAGACGGGCGTGGTGCTGCGGTATGTGCAAATTCTGGCCGGTCAGCCTCGCGTGCGGTATGACGTGCTCATGTTCGTGGTCGACGAACCTTGGGACGAGGTGTGGTTTGCTCCCAAAGAAGGGCAAAGTATCGAGTAGCCTTTGAGAGGGTTTGGGGTTGTAATATATGGCTTTGAGCATAGGTGATATTCGGCATCTCATGGGCATTTAAGGGTGGGCTGAAGCGGGCGTCCGTGGTAAAATGCGGAGCGTTCGCGCAGGCTGCCCGTAACTTTGTATGCCAGGAGCAAGGGCTATGGATCCTACCTGGGTGTTCATCGGCGTGTTCTTCGTGCTCGCGCCCTTGTTGGCCGCGGCGCCCATCGTCATTGGCCATTATCTGGGCCCGCACAAGCCCAATCCTATCAAAAACGACGTTTATGAGTGTGGTTTGAAGACCGTGGGCGACGCGTGGGTGCGCTTCAAGGTGCAGTATTATTTGTTCGCCCTGGTCTTTTTGATCTTTGACGTCGAGTTGGTCTTCCTGTATCCGTGGGCGGTGGCGTATGATATGTTGCCCACCTTTGCCGTGTTGGAGGGCCTGCTCTTCATGATCATGTTGCTGGCCGCGCTGATTTACGCGTGGAAGCGCGAGGCGCTGGATTGGTACGATTAGGACGGATGGTCGCATTCCATCCGTCCTAACTTTGTGGACGCCCGGAGGAAGGGTAAATGGCCTTTCTGCAAGACCCTACCATCGTCGTCGAGTGGCTGCGTCAGTTGTTCTTAGGCTGGGGGCTGTCGCCGTCCCTGGCCAGTTTGCTGCTGTATGTGGTGGGCGCGCTGGCCTTGGCCACGGGCCCGCTGCTGTGGGTCATCTTCCTGATTTGGTTTGAGCGCAAGGCCGTGGCTCGCATCCAAGACCGCTTGGGCCCCAACCGGGTCGGGCCTTATGGCTTGCTGCAGCCTTTTGCCGATGTGCTCAAACTGCTGACCAAAGAAGACATCATCCCGGCCAAGGCCGACAAGGTGCTGTATTGGATGGCGCCGATTCTCTCGCTGGCCGGGGTGTTGCTGCTGTGGCCGGCCATCCCCTTGGGTAAGGGCATTGGCGGCAATGTGAATGTCGCGGTGCTGTATTTGGTCGCGGTGGGCACGCTGAGCACCTTCGCTATTTTGATCGCGGGTTGGTCGGCCAACAACAAATACGCGCTCTTGGGCGCGTTCCGCACCGTGGCCCAGATGATTTCCTACGAAGTGCCCATCGTGCTGGCCTTGCTGGTGCCGGTGTTGTTGGCCCGTAGCATGAACTTGCAAGACATCGTGGCCGCGCAAGATGTGTGGTTTGTGGTGGCCGCGCCCTTGGCCGCGCTGATTTTCTTCATCGCCAGCATCGCGGAGGTGGGGCGCACGCCTTTCGACCTGCTGGAAGCCGAGTCGGAGATCATCGCCGGCTTTCATATTGAATACTCGGGCATGAAGTTCGCCATGTTCTTCGCGGGCGAGTTCTTGCACGCGTTCACCACCGGCGTATTGGGCGCGGTGCTGTTTTTCGGCGGCTGGCGCGGGCCTGGCGCGGAGGCCTATCCCCTGCTGGGCTTGTTCTACTTGTGGCTCAAGGCTTTCTTGCTCTACTTCGTGATCGTCTGGATTCGGGGGAGTTTCCCGCGGGTGCGCATTGACCACTTGTTGGACTTTACATGGAAGTTCCTCACGCCGTTGGCGCTGGTCGTGCTCATGGTGACCGCGCTGCTGGACAAGGCGTTGGCGGCCGCGGGGCCGTGGGCTCGGGCGTTGGGCTTGCTGGTGGCCAATGGGCTGATTTGGCTGGTGGTCCAGCGCTGGCTGCGCGGGGTCGAGAAGCGCCTGGAGCCGCCCATGGTGGCCCAGCCCGGCCAGTACCCTGTGGCCCGGTACACACCGCCCGAGCCGCAGGCCGCGGAAGGCGACTGAGCCCCGTTTGAAGGAGAAACGCGCATGGTCACGACCTTCGTTTTCGTGCTCACCGCTGCCGTGATGTTGGTGGCCGCGCTCATTGCCGTGCTCAAGGACAACTTGGTCCACGCGGCGATGGGGTTGGTGGTCACGCTCTTTGGCACCGCGGTGCTGTTCGTGCTGCTGGAATCGTACTTTTTGGCCGTGGCCCAAGTGGTCATCTACGTAGGGGCCATTGCCATTCTCATTGTCTTCTCCATCATGCTCACTCGTCGGGTGGGTGCCCATTGGGGGCGGCAGACCAACGCGACTTGGCCCTGGGCTTTGCTGACCGCGGGCGTGCTCACGGTGCTCTTCGCCCTGATGGTGCGAGGCTGGGATCCGGATGCCGTGTTGCCCGCGGCGGCCGGGGTGCCCGAGGACATCACCGCGCGCTTGGGCGCGGCGCTGGTCGACCCCAACGGCTACGTGGTGCCCTTTGAGGTCGCGTCGGTGCTGCTGTTGGCCGCGCTCATCGGCGCGGTGTATGTGGCCTGGGGCGGCCGCAAGGCCGGGAAGGAAACGCAAGGATAGCCCTGGGAGGTCGGCATGGTTCCTCTGTCGTGGTATCTCATCGTGGCCGCGCTGCTGTTCGGCATTGGTGTCTACGGCGTGTTGGCCCGTAAGAACGCGGTGGCCATTCTCATCGGCCTGGAGTTGATGTTCAACGCGGTGCTGGTGAACGTGCTGGCCTTTTGGCGCTACTTACAGCCCACTGGCACCGCGGGGTTGGTCTTCGCGGTGGTCATTTTCGCGGTGGCCGCGGCCGAGGTCGCCGTGGGCTTGGCGTTGTTCATCGCGGTGTACCGCCGTTTCGGTTCGTCGGACGTGGATGACATCAATCTGCTGAAGTGGTGAGAGGGCCGGGCTGCCGCGCGGCAAGCGCTCGCACCGCCTGCGCCCCTATCTCGCACGCTTTCGTCGAGGAAGGCCTATGGAGACCAAGATTCTGTGGCTGTTGCCCCTCTCGCCCTTGGTGGCTTTTGCCCTCATCGTGCTGTTCGCGCACCGCAACCGGGCGCTGAGCCATACCCTGGCGATTCTCAGCGTCGTGCTGTCGTGGGCGGGGAGCATGTTCGTATTTTGGCGCGCGCTGCAAGTGGGCGCCGAGCATTTGGCCGAAGAGCCTTTCCACAGTGTCATCAACTGGTTGCCCATCGGCAATGGCTTCTTCCGTTTGGGCGTGCAATTGGACCCCTTGGCCGCGATCGTGCTCTTCTTCGTGGCGTGGACCATTGTGATGATTTTCATCTATTCGGTGGGATATCACAATTTCGGCCAGCCTGAGGGCGACCACGACGAAAAAGGCCTCCCACCCCATGGCGCTACGGTGGAGCATAACGGGCACAAACATAAGGTGCCCTCTATTGAGCCCATGTATTCCCGTTTCTTCGCGTTCGTGTCGCTGTTCGCGTTTGGCATGTATTTGCTGGTGGTTAGCGACAACTTGCTCACCCTGTTTGCGGGCTGGGAGATCATGGGCTTGTGCTCCTTCTTGCTCATTGGCTTTTGGTTCAAGAAGCCCTCGGCCCGCGACGCGGCCATCAAGGCCTTCATGACCACTCGGGTGGGCGATGTGTTCATGCTGTTGGGCATCGCGTACTTGTATACCCAAGTGGGTTCGCTGCGCTACGCAGACATTTTCAACCCCGAAACCCTGCACCACTTGGCCACACATCCGGCGCCGGTGCTGGGCATGTCGGCCGCGGGGCTGATTGGGTTACTGCTCTTCATCGGCACGGTGGGCAAATCGGCCCAGTGGCCGTTGCACGTGTGGTTGCCCGACGCGATGGAAGGCCCCACGCCGGTCTCGGCCATGATTCACGCCGCGACCATGGTCTCCGCGGGCGTGTATTTGACCATTCGCATCTTCCCGCTGTTGGCCGCGGCTGGGCATGAGACCGCGTTCACATCGCCGATGCCCATCATTGCCTTTATCGGCGCGTTTACCGCGCTGTTCGCCGCCACCATCGCGGTGGCCCAAAACGACATCAAGCGGGTGTTGGCTTACTCCACCATCTCCCAGTTGGGGTACATGGTGGCCGCGGTGGGCATTGGCGCCTATGTGGCGGCTGCGTTCCACTTGGTGACCCACGCGTTCTTCAAGGCCTTGCTGTTCTTGGGTTCGGGTTCGGTCATCCACGGCATGGAGCACGGCGTGCTGCACACCGGGCAGCATATCGACCCGCAGAATATGTACAACATGGGCGGCTTGCGGCGCAAGATGCCCATCACGTTTTGGACCTTCCTCATTGGCGGTTTCGCGCTCTCGGGCTTCCCCGTGGTGACCGCGGGCTTTTGGTCCAAAGATGAGATCTTGAGCGAAGCCTTTGGCTTGGGGCACATGGGCGTGTTTTGGACCCTGGCCATCGCCGCGTTCTTGACCGCGTTCTACACCATGCGGCAAATTACGCTCACGTTCTTGGGCCGCCCACGCACCGAGGCCGCGGCCCACGCGCATGAAACACCCCTGACCATGACTGGCCCGTTGATGGTGTTGGCGGTGTTCGCGGTGGCCTTTGGCTGGCTGGGCGTGCCTGAGCACTTCCCGATTTTGGGGCACATGTTGCCTGCCTGGTTCCAAGAGTGGGTGGGCGCGACCTTCCACGGCATCGTGCCCGAGCACGGCGAGTTGACCTTCTCCTACTTCCCGCTGACCGTGTCCTTGGTGGTGGCCTTGGGGGGGCTGCTGGTAGGTTGGCTGGTCTATCGCGGGGTGCAGCGGGCCGATCAGCCTGATCCCCTGGAGCGGGTGCTTGGCCCCATCTACGGCCTGTTAGAGAACAAGTATTACTTCGACGAACTGTACACCTACTTGCTGGTCAAGCCCGCCTATTGGTTCGGCGCGGTGTTCACCTTCCGCTGGATGGATCGCACCCTCATCGACAACAACTTGCACGCCATCGCGTATCTGTCTTGGCGCCTGGGGAACTTCTTGCGCAACCGCATTGACTTGCCCATTGTCAACGGCCTGGGCGACGCGATCGCGGAAGGGACCAAGGGCGCCGGCCGGCTGTTGCGTGTGGTGCAGTCGGGCCGAGTGCAGCATTATATGCTCATGGCCTTGGTCAATGCCGCGGCGTTGTTGGCGTTGGTGTACTACTTCGTCGCCCGTTCGTGAGGCGGACCCGGTGCCCGTCATCATTACCGCAGGGAGTGAAAGCAAGCCATGGACTTCCTGACCAACCACTTGCTCACGCTGATTCTGTTCACGCCCCTTTTGGGCGCGGTGGTGCTGTGGTTCCTGCCCGACGACAAGAAGACCCAACGTTGGGCCGGGTTCCTCTTCAGTTTGGTGCCTTTGGCCCTGACCTTGTGGCTGTGGGCCCGTTTCGATTTCGCCCGCGCGGCCGAATTCCAGTTCCAAGAACGGGCCGTGTGGTATGGCCCCATCAACGCCTCCTATCACTTGGGCGTGGATGGGGTGGCCTTGACCATGGTCCTGCTGACCACGTTCTTGACGCCCTTGGCGTTGCTGGCCTCTTTCTCGGTGCAAGACCGGGTCAAGGTGTATTACATGCTCTTCCTCTTCCTCGAGACGGGCATGCTGGGCGTGTTTCTCTCCCTGGACTTGATGCTGTTCTTTGTGTTCTGGGAGATCGGCCTGGTGCCCATGTTCTTCCTCATCTTTCTGTGGGGCAGCCCCAAAGGGGAGCGGCATGTTTGGCCTGGCCTGACGGTGCCTTCGCGGGTGTATGCCGCGTTCAAGTTCATGATTTACACCATGGCCGGTTCGCTGGGGCTGTTGCTGGCCATCCAAATGCTGGGTGTGGTCACGGGCACGTTCGACCTGCCCACGGTCATCGAGCGGTGGAATCAAGCCTCGGGCACTATCTTGGGTTTTGAGGCCAGCACCCTCAAGGCCATGGCCTTTTGGGCCTTTGCCATTGCCTTCGCGCTCAAAGTCCCGGTGTGGCCCTTCCACACCTGGTTGCCCGACGCCCACACCGAGGCGCCTACCGCGGGCTCTATGATCCTGGCTGGCGTGCTGCTGAAACTGGGCGCGTTCGGTTTCCTGCGCTTCGTGTTGCCCTTATATCCCGAACAGGCCAAGCAGTACGCGGCCGCGTTGGCCTTTATGGGCATGATGGCCATCATCTTCGGCGCGTTCGCGGCCTGGGGCCAAGAGGACTTCAAGCGCCTGGTGGCTTACTCGTCGGTGAACCACATGGGTTTCGTGGTGCTGGCCATCGCCGCGGCCGCGTGGGCTGCTGGCACCGAGCACGCCAACATCGCGCTCAATGGCGCGGTGCTGCAAATGTTCAACCATGGCCTGACCGCGGCGGGCATGTTCTTCTTGGTCGGCGCCATTTACGAGCGCGCCCACACTCGGGAACTCAAGAAATTCGGCGGCTTGTTCGGCCACATTCCCGTGTATGCGGGGATGTTGGTGTTTACATCCATGGCCTCGCTGGGCTTGCCCGGCCTCAACAGTTTCGTGTCCGAATTCCTCATCGTGCGAGGGGCGTGGCCGGTGTTCCAACTGTTCACCGCGCTGAGCATGATTGGCTTGCTCATCACCGGCGCCTACATTCTCAAGGGGATCAAGGATGTGCTCTTTGGGCCTTTGACCGAGTTGGCCGACCATCTGACCGATTTGACCCTGCGCGAAGTGTTGGTCATGGTGCCGCTCATGGCGCTGATGCTGATCTTGGGCGTGTGGCCCATGTGGTTACTGGAAGTCATCAATCGGGCCGTGGGCGGATAGCCCAGCCCGCGGGGGCGTTCGCCCCAGGGCAGGCCTTTCCCGCCTGGGGATGACGCGAAGTCTCGACCTGACGAACGAGGTGCGCGATGAACCTTCCGCTGCTGTCCCTCATCATCTTCTTGCCCATTGTGGCCGGCACGGTGATGTTGCTGTGGCCCAATGCCAGCCGTGACGCCATCCGCCGGTTGGCGTTGGTGACTGCGACCATCACCTTTGCCTTGTCCGCGTGGCTATATGTGGCCTACGACTTCGTGGCCGGGGGGTACCAGTTTGTCGAAAAGTACCCCTGGCTGCCCGAACTGGGCATTTCGTATCATGTGGGCGTGGATGGCTTGAGCGCGCCCCTGATCTTGCTCACTGGCGTGGTCATTTTCACCGGTACCTTGGTCTCGTGGAACATCGACCGCCCGCGCGAATTCTTTGGCCTGTTGTACATCTTGGCCACCGGCGTGTTCGGCGTGTTCGCCGCGCTGGACCTGTTCACGCTGTTCTTCATGTATGAAGTCGCGGTCTTCCCCATGTATTTGCTCATCGTCATTTGGGGGTGGGAGAAGACGCGCGAATACGCGGGCATGAAGTTGACCCTCTACCTGCTGGTGGGCTCGGTGCTGGCCCTGGTCGGCGGTTTGGCCATGGTGTTCGCGGCTCGCGACAATTTGGGGTATTTGACCTTTGACTTGTTGGAACTGGAAAAGGCCGGCCTGTCCGTGGGCTTCCAGAAGTTCTGGTTCCCCATCGTGTTTTTCGGCTTTGCCGTGCTGGGCGGCATCTTCCCAGTGCATAACTGGAGCCCGGATGGCCATGTGGCCGCGCCCACCGCGGTGTCCATGTTCCACGCGGGCGTGCTGATGAAGTTGGGCGCGTTCGCGGCCTTGCGGGTTGGCGTCATGCTTATGCCCGAGGGCGCCAAGTTCCACCTGCCTTGGATCATCTTGCTCACTCTGGTCAATGTGGTGTACGGCGCGTTCATCGCGTCGGTGCAGCAAGACTTCAAATATGTCATTGGCTTTTCGTCGGTATCGCACATGGGCCTGGTCATCATGGGCATCGCTACCCTCAATCACGATGGCCTGTTGGGGTCGGGGGTGCAGATGTTCTCCCATGGTGTGATGACCGCCCTCTTCTTTGCCGTGGTCGGCATGGTGTATGACCGCACCCACACCCGGCACATCCCCAGTTTGGGCGGCATGATGAAGAAATTGCCGTGGGCCGGGGTGGCGTTCATCATCGCGGGCCTGACTTCCATGGGCATGCCTGGCTTTTCGGGCTTCATCGCGGAGTTCCCCATCTTCATGGGCGTGTGGCGCTACGAGCCGTGGATCGCCATCGTGGCCGCGATCTCCATTGTGGTGACTGCGTCCTATGTGTTGCGGGTCGCGCACAAAGTGTTCTTCGGTCCGCTGCCTGAAGAGTTCAAAGACATCCCTGACATCAACGTGTTTGACCGGGTGGCGTTGGTGACGTTGGTTTTCTTCCTTGTCGGCATCGGCGTGTTCCCGCACATGATGGTGCCCTGGATTGAATCCGGCGTCAACTATGTGTTGACGATTTTGGGAGGTGCGTAAAGTGAGCGCGCTGAACTCTGCAATGTTGCTGGCCTTATTGCCAGAACTATTGGTGCTGGCCTTGATGGGGCTGGTGCTCATCACCGACCTCTCGGGCCGGGTAAGAGGGCGCAATCTGGGCTGGCTCACCATCGTCGGCCTGGTGGCGGTGGTGTTGATCAGCGTGAGCACCGTCATGCCCGACGCCGCGGGCGAGGCCGTGTGGGGCGGCACGCTGAAGCACGATGCGCTGTCTTTCGTGTTTCGGATGTTGTTTCTCATTGCGGCCGCGCTGACGGTCTTCTTCGTGCTGGATGTGCCCGGCTTGGGCGATCGGGGCGCTTTCTACTTGCTGCTGTTGGCGTCGGTGCTGGGCATGATGCTCATGGCCATGGCCAACGACATCATCATGCTCTTCTTGGCCATGGAAACCGCGACCATTCCCTTGTATGTGTTGGCCGGCTTCTTTACCGGCCGCCGCGAATCGGTCGAGGCCGGCTTCAAATACCTGCTGTTTGGTGCGCTGGCCTCGGGCGTCATGCTCTATGGCCTGAGTTTGCTCTACGGCTTCTCGGGCGGCGAGGTGGAATTCGCCGCGTTGGCCCAAGGTCTGGCCGAGACCCAAGCGCCGACTTGGGCGGTGTTGGCTGCGCTCATGGTTGTGCTGGCCGGCTTCGCCTTCAAAGTGGCCGCGGTGCCCTTCCACTTTTGGGCGCCCGATGTGTATCAAGGCGCGCCAACGCCCATCGCGGCTTTTTTGTCCACGGCGTCCAAAGCCGCGGGGTTCGTACTGCTGGTGCGGGTCGCGTTGGTGGCCTTCCCGAGCGCAACCTTGCCGTGGTGGGGCGCGGCCCTGGCGGCCATGGCGGCCGCGACCATGACATTGGGCAACGTCTTGGCGCTGACCCAAACGGACCTCAAGCGGTTGCTGGCCTACTCGTCCATCGGCCACGCGGGTTACATTCTCATGGGCGTGGTTGCGGCCACCAAATTGGGCTTGACCGCGGTGGTTTTCTACCTGCTGGTCTACATGCTGACCAACCTGGCCGCGTTCGGCATTGTAGCCGTGTTGGAACGCAGCACCGGCTCCAGCGCGGCGGCGCACTTGGCTGGCTTGTACAAACGCTCGCCGTGGCTGACCCTGGCCACGTTGGCCGCTTTTCTCAGCCTGGCGGGGGTGCCGCCCTTCGCGGGGTTCGTGGCCAAGGTGTGGGTCTTCATGGCCGCGGTTGAGGCCAAATTGGAATGGTTGGCCGTGATCGCGGTGCTCAACTCCATTGTGGGCATTTACTACTACCTGGTGGTGCTCAAGGTGGCCTATGAGTATGATCCGCCCGCGGACGCGGCGCCCATCGTGGTCTCACGGCCCGTAGTTTGGGCCTTGGCCGTGCTGGCCGTGTTCATCGTCGTCGCGGGCGTGGCCTTTGGCCCGTGGTTTGGCTGGGGCCAATGGGCGGCCGCGGCCCTGTTCCCATGAGCGCGGGGGTGGGTGCACCGCGGACGCGGCTTGGCGGCGTGGTGCGCTTGCCACTTCTGGCTTGTGGGCAAACCCCTCCTCCACTGCCATCCCCCCTCCCCTTGCCAGGGAGGGGGGATGTGTTCATGCGGTGCGCGCGGCGCAAATCGCGTCGCGCACCGCGACCTTCTGCCTTGGCCTTCTTGGTGCTATTCGCGGTCTTGGGGGCAGGCGCCGGCCCTCGCGGGCTGGGCTCCTCGCCCCGTCGCCCTGCGCGGCCCTGCCCGCAATGCCCAGCATCGCTTGGCCTCTCGCGCGGTGCTGCGCGTACCATCTCGGCGCAGGCAATGGTATAATGGGCTCAACGGTCGCCCAAACGGGCCCGTCGGGAGGGGAGCGTTCGACACGATCACGATAGGACCCATGCCCATGAGGACCCCAGCGCCCGCGACCACTTTGGTCCTTTGGTTGGAGAGCACCCGTCGCAAGACGCCCGATTGGGCATCGGCGGTGGGGCGGCGAGGGTTTCAGGTTTTGGTGGCCCGCACCGGTCGTGAAGGCGTCGAACAACTCGCGGTGGCTTACCCCGAGGTGGCGGTCATCAATGCCCTCTCGTTCAATTCGTCGGGGCGGCGCTTGAGTCGCATGTTGCGCCAGCATGCGCCCCAGTTGCCCCAATTGCTGTTGACGGATAAACCGCTGCCTCCGCAAGCCTTGTTGGCCGACGTGGTGCTCACGCCACCTTTTACGGCCCGCAAAATCGTCAATCGCCTGCGCCGTTTGCTGGCCTTGGCCGAAGGCCGGCGATGCCTGGAAGTCGGTCCCTTGCGCCTGGATTTGGACAATCGCCGCCTGTATTGCAACGGCCGTGAGCACGATTTGACCCCGCGGCTGGCCCGCCTGTTGCGGGTCCTCATGGAACACGCGGGCTATGTCGTGCCGCGCGAGGTGCTCTTCCGCAAGGTTTGGCAAACCGAATACACGGGCGACACCCGCACGTTGGATGTGCACATCAGTTGGCTGCGCCGCGTGCTGGAAGAGGATCCCCGCAATCCGCGTTGGCTGCGCACGGTGCGGGGGCGCGGCTATTTGCTGAACGTATATGAGGGCAGCAGCAAACCCCCGCGGGTGCGGCCGTGCGATGGCAGCGACGCCTTCGACACTATCCCCATTGTTGAGTGAGTAGCGCCATGCAACACTTGTGGGCACCGTGGCGTATGGATTATATCCAAGGGCAAGCCGGGCGGCCGCCAGATGGCGAATGCGTGTTTTGCTGGGCCGCACGGCAGGCCGAAGACGGCCCTGAAAACTTGGTCGTTGTGCGCGGTCGCCATAATTATGTCATCCTCAACCGCTTCCCCTACACAGGCGGCCATTTGATGGTCGTGCCCTACGCGCACGTGGCCGACCTTACCGCGTTGTCGGCTGCCGCGCGCGCGGAGATGATGGACTTGGCTTCGGAGGCTGTGGCCATTTTGCGCGCGGAATATCGGCCTCAGGGCTTCAACCTGGGCATGAACTTGGGCCGGGTCGCGGGCGCGGGCATTGCCGAGCACGTCCACTTGCATGTGGTGCCACGCTGGGCTGGCGATACCAACTTCATGACCACGGTGGGCCAAGTGCGGGTGCTGCCCGAGGCCCTGGAGCAGACCTACGCGCGGCTGCGCGCGGCTTGGCAGCGCCGCCGCGCGGCGCAAACTGCGTCGACAACCGAATAGGTCGCACAAGCCGCCTGAGGCGGCTTTTTTGTCGCCTTGCGCCATCTTTCACCCCCAAAGGAGGCTTCCATGACCGTACCCGTTATTCTCAGCGCTGTGCGAACCCCGATGGGCCGTTTTCGGGGCGCGTTGAGCCCCTTGCGCGCACCTCAGTTGGGCGCGGTGGCCATCCGCGCCGCGGTCGCGCGCGCCGGGATCCCCGACCCCGCCGACATCGAGGAAGTCATCATGGGCCAGGTGGTCACCGCGGGCGAAGGGCAAAACCCGGCCCGCCAAGCCAGCATCTTCGCAGGTTTGCCACCCACCTTGGGCGCGTTCACCGTCAACAAAGTGTGTGGTTCGGGCCTCAAAGCCGTCATGCTGGCCGCCCAGGCCATCAAGGCCGGCGACGCGCAGGTCATGGTCGCAGGTGGCATGGAAAGCATGAGCCGTCCGCCTTTCTTGGTCTATGGCCGCATGGGAGAACTCCGTTTCGGCAGCACCAAACTGGTGGACGCGCTCCAATACGATGGCCTGTGGTGCCCCTTTGAGGACTGGGCCATGGGCGACGCCGCGGAGTTCATTGCCGAGCAGTTCGGCATTACCCGCGAAGAGATGGACCGCTTCGCGTATGAAAGCCACATGAAGGCCATCAAGGCCATGGACGAGGGCAAGTTCGACGCGGAGATCGTGCCCGTCGAAGTGCCTGGCCGTAAAGGGCAGGTTACCGTGGTCGACAAGGACGAGACCCCGCGGCGTGATACGTCGTTGGAGAAGTTGGCCAAACTGCGCCCGGCCTTTCGCAAGGACGGCAAAGTCACCGCGGGCAACGCGCCCAGCCTCAACGATGGTGCCAGCGCGGTGGTGGTCGCCTCTGAGGCCTACGCGGCGCGCATTGGCGCCCAGCCTTTGGCCCGCATTGTGGGCTATACGTACGCCGCGGTCGAACCCAAGTGGATCTTCGACGCACCCGCCAAGGCCATGCCCAAGTTGTTGGACAAGGTGGGTTGGACTCTGGACGATGTGGACCTCATCGAACTCAACGAAGCCTTCGCAGCCCAGGTGCTGGCCAATGGCAAAGCGCTGGCCCCGTTGGGTTGGGATTGGTCCAAAGTCAACGTGCACGGCGGTGCCATCGCACTGGGACACCCCATTGGGGCCAGCGGCGCGCGCGTGCTGACCACCTTGGTGCACGCGTTGCGCACGTATGGGCTGCGCCGGGGCATTGCTGCGCTGTGTTTGGGTGGTGGCGAAGCGGTGGCCATGGCCGTTGAGCGCGTCTAAGCCGGCTGGCAGACGCGATGGGCAAAAGAAAGGCGACCCCAGCGGTCGCCTTTGCGTTTCTTCACGTTTAGACGCGCCTCAACCCTGGGCCTGGTCTTCGTTGGCTACGATCCAGCGCACTTGCCCCATGGGCGCGGGGTCATAACCGGGCAAGGCCGCCACCGCGCGGCGGAACGCGTCGTCGGCCAACACCTCCCACACCGGGGCCAGCGTTGGGCTCTCGTAGTGCTCCGCGGGCACCACCAAATCATACTGCTCGGTGAACAGAGGGATGAAGTCTAAATCCAAGGCCTGGGCGGCCGCGGCAATGCCCAAGCCGACATCAGCCCGCCCTGAGGCCACCGCGGCAGCAACGGCCAAGTGCGTATATTCCTCTTGGTCGTAGCCTTGCACTTGCTCGGCGCGAATGCCCAACCGCGCCAAGTGATAATCGAGCAAGATGCGCGTGCCCGCGCCGCGCTGGCGGTTGACGAAGCGCACATCAGGCCGGATCAGGTCTTCCAACCCGCGCAGGCCTTTGGGGTTGCCGCGCGGCACGATGAGCCCTTGTTGGCGATAGGTAAGGGTGACCAGGGCCACTTTTCGGCCGGGAAGGTAGCGTCGCACATACCCCGCGTTGTATTCACCGGTCTCGGGGTCCAGCAAGTGTGCGCCGGCCAGGTGGGCTTCACCCCGTCGCAGCGCGACCAAGCCGCCCAGACTGCCCACGTGCGCGGAGGCGAGGCGCCGTCCGCGGGGGGCCAGATACTGCGCCATAAGGTCCAACGCCACGTCGTGCGAGCCAATGGCCAAGATGCTGCGGGCCAACTCGTGAGGGGGGCGATAGAGCCGCACTTCGACCTCGGCGCCTGCAGGCAACCCTTGCACGCCCCGAGGCACGATGACAATGCCGTCCGCACGCACCAGCGATGTGATGACGCCCGCGCCGCGCGATAAGGGCGCGGCCAGCCAACGGCTGCCAACCCGCCCCACGGCCACGCGCACATAGTCGTCGTCACCGGCGGGCGATGTCAGTTTGCGGGTCAAGTGGGCGCGCAAGGTTTGCGGTTCATGCGCCGCGCGGCCCAGCCAACGGGCCAGGAGGGGTTCGACGAAGATCTCGCCCGTGAGCGCGGCCGACACCGGATAACCCGGCACGCCCAAAATGGGCACCTGCCGGCCCGGCAAGTGCACCATCCCCATGATCACCGGGTGCCCCGGACGCACCGCAATGCCGTGCACCAGCAGTTCCCCCAGGCTTTCGACCACGCGCGCGGAAAAATCTTCTGAACCCGCGGACGAGCCCGCGTTGAGCAACACCAGGTCGTGGGTGCGGGCCGCGTCGGCCACCCGCTCGCGGATGAGGTCGAAGTCGTCGGGTGTGATGGGGTAGCGGGTCGCCTGCCCGCCCCAACGGTTCACTTGCGCGGCCAGCACAACCGAGTTGAATTCGATGATGTCGCCGGCTCGGGGTTCGGTGCCAATGGGCACGAGTTCGGTTCCGGTGGGCAGGATGGCGACCTTGGGTTTGCGGGCCACGATCAGGTGGGTGAACCCCGCGGCCGCAAGCGCGCCCAAATCGGCCGGGCGCAGCACGTGCCCCGCGGGCAGCACCAGTTGGGTGGCCACGATGTCTTCGCCCATGGGCCGCACGTGCTTCCACGGCGGCAGCGCGACGCGTACCCGCACCGTGTGGGGGCGTCGGGGGTCGGTCGCGGGGCGTCCGGCCGCATCCAGGGGTTCGGTTTGTTCGATGGGCACCACCACGTCGGCCCAGGGGGGCAAGGGATCGCCGGTGTCGACATAGACCGCGTCGGGGCCATAGCGCAGGTCGACGGGGTGCGTGGGTGAGGCGCCGGCCAGCGCGGCCGCGCGCGTGGCAAAGCCGTCCATCGCGGCCGCGTGATAGTGGGGCGACGAAAGGCGGGCGAATGCGGGCTCGGCCAGCACGCGCCCCACCGCGTTTTCGTCCAGGGGGATGCGCTCGGTGCCCAGTCGCGCGGTCAACCCCGCGCGGGCCAGGGCTTCTTCCCAGCGACGGCGGGCTTCGTGCAACGGCACATCGTGCAGGTAGACGCTCATGGTTCGGCTCCGGTGCCGCGCCGCGAGGGCGCGTGATGGCGAAATCCCATGCCGCGGCCGCATGTGCCCGCGACCGCAAGGCCGATTATACCTCGCCGCGGATGGCGAGAAAACGCAGGCCAGCCCCGCGATTCAGGCTGGCCTACGCGATAACGCCGTGAGGCGCGGCGTTTGGGGCGCCGTTGTCTACCATCCCCAGCGCTTCCAGACCCCGGCGCGCTTCCACAGCGACACGCGGCCGCCTTCGGCCGGGCGAATGATTTGCGCGGCCTCTTGTGCTTGCTTGTGGGCCACCAGCGTGGCCATGAGCGCGGCGATAGGGGCCAGGTCTTCCCGCAGCACCATCGCGTCCGCGTCTTCCATCGAAAAGCGCTCTTCGACAAAGCGGGTGTCGAATTGGCCGGCCATAAAACGGTGCTGCTCCAGCAGGTTTTGGTGAAAGGGGATGTTGGTGCGCACGCCCACGATCTTGTACTCTTCCAACGCACGGCGCAAACGCAGGGTGGCGTGCGCGCGGGTTTCGCCCCAGACGATGAGTTTGGAGATCAACGAATCATAGTAGGGCGTGATCTCGAACCCCGCGAACACGCCGGTGTCGACTCGCACACCAGGGCCTGTGGGCAGCGCGTGGTACAAAATCGTACCTGTGGAGGGCAGAAAATCGTTGTAGGGGTCTTCGGCGTTGATGCGGCTTTCGATGGCCCACCCTTTGATTTGGATGTCTTCTTGTCGGTAGCGCAACTGGCGGCCGCGCGCGATGCGAATTTGCTCTTTGACAATGTCGACGCCGGTGACGGCCTCGGTGACGGGGTGCTCTACTTGGATGCGGGTGTTCATCTCCAAGAAGTAGAAGTTCTTGTCCTTGTCCATGAGGAACTCGACCGTGCCGGCATTGATGTAATTCACCGCGGCCGCGGCTCGCACGGCCACCGCGCCCAAACGCTGCCGCAAGGCCTCGTCGGTATCCACGAAGGGTGAGGGTGCTTCTTCCAGCAACTTCTGATGTCGGCGCTGGATGGAGCACTCGCGCTCACCCAAGTGGATGATGTTGCCGTACGCGTCGGCCAGCACTTGCACTTCGATGTGCCGCGCGCCTTCAATCATTTTTTCCAGGTAGACCCGGTCGTCGCCAAACGCGGCTTTGGCCTCTTGCCGGGCCAGTTGCAGCGCGGCGGGCATCTCTTCGGGCGAGCGCACGATGCGCATGCCTTTGCCACCGCCCCCCGCGGCAGCCTTGATCATGAGGGGGAACCCGATTTGCGGGGCCAGGGCCAGTAGATCCTCGTCTCGCAGGTCTTCTTCGGCCTCGGTGCCGGGCACCACAGGCACGCCCGCGGCCTTCATGCGGCGGCGGGCTTCGACCTTATCGCCCATCGCGGCGATGGCGTCGGGCTTGGGCCCGATGAACACCAGGCCCGCGTCTTCGACCATGGCCGCGAACTCCGCGTTCTCGGCCAAAAACCCATAGCCCGGATGGATGGCCTCGGCCCCGCTTTTGCGCGCGATGTCGATGATTTTGTCCATGCGCAGGTATGACTCTTGCGCCGGCGGTGGGCCCAGGCGATAGGCTTCGTCGGCAAAGCGCACATGGAGGGCCTGCCGGTCCGCGTCGGAGAACACGGCCACGGTCTTCAGCCCCAACTCTCGGCAGGCCCGCAACACACGGACCGCGATTTCACCACGGTTGGCGATGAGCACTTTCGTAAAGGGTGGCATGGCGCGTCTCCTGCGCGAGGGTCACAGCGGAATGTTGCCGTGCTTCTTGGGCGGGTTGCTGTCGCGCTTGTTGGCCAGCATTTGCAGCGCGTTGATCAGGCGGGGTCGGGTCTCGCGCGGCTCGATGACATCGTCGATGTAGCCCCGGGCCGCGGCCCGATAAGGGTGCGCGAACTCCTGGCGATACATGTCCACCAATTCTTTCTTCTTTGCCTCGGGGTCGTCGGCCGCGGCCAACTCTTTGCGGAAGATGATGTTGACCGCGCCATCAGGCCCCATGACCGCGATTTCGGCCGTGGGCCAAGCCAGATTCAAATCCCCGCGAATGTGCTTGCTGCTCATCACATCGTACGCGCCGCCATAGGCCTTGCGGGTGATGACCGTGAGTTTGGGGACTGTGGCTTCGCAGTAAGCGTAGAGCAATTTGGCCCCCGCGCGAATGATGCCCCCGTGTTCTTGGGCCGTGCCCGGCATGAACCCGGGCACATCCACAAAAGTCACCACGGGTATGTTGAACGCGTCGCAAAAGCGAATGAAGCGCGCGGCTTTCTCTGAGGCGTGGATGTCCAGCACGCCGGCCAGCACCGCGGGTTGGTTGGCCACGATGCCCACGCTGTAGCCGCCCAAGCGGGCGAATCCCACCACAATGTTGGGCGCGAATTGCTCGTGAATCTCGAAGAACTCGCCGTTGTCGACCACGCGGGTAATGACATCGCGAATGTCGTAGGGCTTGGCAGGATCATGCGGCACGATGTGATCCAACTCGGGGTCTTGCCGCAAGGGGTCGTCGCCGGTGTCAACGAACGGCGGGTCTTCCATGTTGTTCTGGGGGAAGTAGCCCAGCAATTTGCGTGTCAGATACAGCACATCGGCCTCTGTGTCGGCCACCACGTGGGCCACGCCCGATTTGGACGCGTGCACGTCCGCGCCGCCCAACTCTTCGAACGTGACATCCTCGTGGGTGACGGCTTTGACCACCTGCGGCCCGGTAACGAACATGTATGACTTGCCCCGCACCATGAAAACAAAGTCGGTCAAAGCCGGCGAATACACCGCGCCCCCCGCGCTGGGCCCCATGATGAGACTGATTTGGGGGATGACCCCTGAGGCCAGCGTGTTGCGCAGAAAAATGTCCGCGTATCCACCCAGGGAGTCGACGCCCTCTTGCACGCGCGCGCCTCCCGAATCGTTGATGCCGATAATCGGCGCACCGTTCTTCAGGGCCATGTCCATGATTTTGACGATTTTGGCCGCGTGGGCTTCGCCCAGGCTGCCGCCCATCACGGTGAAGTCCTGCGAAAAAACAAAGACTAAACGGCCGTCAATGGTGCCCCAGCCGGTGACCACACCATCGCCCAAATATTTGCGCTTTTCTAAGCCAAAGCCCGTGGCCCGGTGGGTGACGAACATGTCGATCTCGCGGAACGAGCCCTTATCCAACAGCAAATCCAGCCGCTCGCGCGCGGTGAGTTTGCCCTGCTTGCGGCGCTTCTCGATGCGTTCGGGCCCGCCTCCTTGTAAGGCCTGGGCCCGCAATTCGCGTAAACGCTGGATTTTGGGGTCGACTTCGCTCATGTTGCCTCCTTGGAACGATGTGCGGCGAAAGATGCGGGAGCATCCGCCTGGGTGGTCAAGCGGTGCAAGGCCAGCCAAAACCCGATTTTCGCGGCCGTGACGCCGGCGGCAACCAGCGCAGCCGGCGTGCTGGGGGCCTCGGGGACCCAAAACAATCGTTCGGCAAAGGACCACAGCAGATACGCCACGCCCAGGCCACGCGCCTCGCGGCGGGCCCATGCCGCGCCGCGCACGAACGCGAGCAGCCAAGGCAGGCCGATCCCCAGCACCAGCGCGCTCACGCCCGCGACCCACGGCCATCCCACGCGCCACGGCCATTCCTCCAGCACCCCCGAGCGCGCCAGGCGAAACACCAGGGACAAACGCAGTCCGTGGCGCGCGAGCACGCCCACGGCCAGGGCCATCATCAACCGCCGGGCCCAACGTGCGGTAACCTCATCATCCGCGGCAGGGCCGCGCCGAGCATCCTCGCTCATCCTTCCAAACTCTCCCGCAAGAAATAGCGCCGACTGGGATGGCGCAGTTTGCGCAAGGCGCGGGATTCGATCTGCCGAATGCGCTCGCGCGTGACGTTGAACTTGCGGCCCACCTCCTCCAGCGTGTAGACCTTGCCGTCCAGTAGGCCGAAGCGCAATTCGATGACCTCGCGCTCTCGGTCGGTGAGCACGGCCAGCGCGTTGCGAATTTGCTCCCGCAAGGCTTCTTGCCAAGTGTACTCGCTGGGATGGGGCGTTTGCTTGTCTTCGATGAAGTCGGCCAGTTGGCTTTCTGCGTCCGAGCCGACCGGGCTTTCCAGCGAAAGGGGCTCTTCTGCAATGCGCAGCACTTGGCGCACCTTTTCCACGGCTTGGCGCAGGCGTTGCTTGTCGCGCGGGCTCAGGGGCCGCTCACGCGCCCAAGCCTGCCGAATGCGCTGGGCGGTTTCGGCATCCAAATAGCCGCTGGCCACCGCGAGTTCTTCGGGGGTCGGGTCGCGGCCCAGTTGCTGAACCAGTTGTTGCCGAATGCGGTTCAGTTTGTGATAGTTTTCCATTAGGTGCACGGGCACCCGAATGGTGCGCGACTGGTCCGCGATCGCGCGCGACACGGCCTGCCGAATCCACCACGTGGCGTAGGTGCTGAACTTGTACCCTCGGGCCGGGTCGAATTTCTCCACGGCCCGCAACAACCCCAAGTTGCCCTCTTGGATCAGGTCCAGAAAAGGCACGCCTTGGTTGGTGTAGCGCTTGGCCACGCTCACCACCAAGCGCAGGTTGGCCCGCACCAGGGTTTCGCGCGCCCGTTCGGCCCGGCGGGCGATCTCTTGGCGGTGGGCTTGCAATGCCGCATCGTCGGGCAACATGCGGCTAAACCCGGCCTTGCTGGGCCACGATTGGCGGCGCTTCCAACGGCGTTCCAACCCGCCGCGCGCCTTAGGCGGCAGCAAATACAGCGCGACCAGCACGTCGAAGGCTGCGCGCGCGAACGCGTCCCAGGTCTCGTCTTTGCCCCACGGCCCTTGGTGCAAGAATTCGTGCAAATAGGACCGGGCCTGTCGGTCGGGCCAACGCTGGGGCAAGTGTTGCGCTTCTTCGAGCAAGGCCAGCGGGTCGGGCCGCGGGAAGCCGTATCGGGCGACCGCGTCTTCCACCTGCTGCCACGCGTGCAGCATCTGGTCGTACACCGCCCGAAAGATGGCCTTCCAGCGCGACGTGCCCCGCCGCGCGGCCGGGGGGTGCTCCTCCAGGCGTTGGATGCGGCGTTCGGCCTCGATCATGACCGAAAGCCAGAATTCTTGCACCGCGGTCAGCAATTCTTGCTGGCCGATTTCGCGCAAGTAGAGGTGCACCGGGTCCGTACCCAGGTCTGCGGGGTGCTCGCGTTCCAAGTTCCAGGCTTCGATGTCTTCGAGTTCCCGGGCGGTAGGTTGCAGGTCCGCCTCGGGGTTGTCCCACAGACGGGCCTCGTCGTCGCTCATAGGACCTCCTCGGTCGTGCACTTGGCGTGCTGCTCCGCGACATCTATGTTTTTTAACACCACCTGGGCCCGTTGGATAGCCTCCAGGTGGGCGGCCTGCTCACTGGGAGGGGCCAGGCGCATGAGCGCGATGCGTTGGTCCAGTTCTTGCTTGTAGGCTTCGCGGCGCAGGTGCAGCACCAGCAGCAGGGCTTCGCGCGCCCGTCGCGCGGGGGCGTGGGTGCGCAGTTCGGCCACTGCCGCTTGGCAGGCTTGCCACACGGCGGCCAGGGAAGGATCCAGGTGGCGGGCCAGGTACTCGTCTTCCGACACTTCGAATTGTTCCAGCGCGCGTTGCCACACTTGCCACAGCGCGCGGTGGGGGCCATGGCGGAAGTCGTCAACGCCCACGGGGGGCAAGCCCACGGCCCGCAAGCAGCGGTCCACCCGGGCTTGCACGTTGGCATCGGTGAGCAGCAGGCCCAGCAGCACCTGTTCGCGTCGCGGCGCGCGAGGGGTGGGCGGCGCGGCCCCAGGGTCGGTTTTGGATCGGGGCCGGCCCCGGGCAGGGCGCCGTTGGGTGACCAGCGCGGCAACGCTGGCATAAGACGTGCCCAACAGGTCGGCCAGGTGGCGAATATAGGCTTCGCGCTCCACCGGGTTGGCCACCAGCCGCAGCAGGTCGGCCATCTCTTGGGCAAAGCGCGCCCGCTCGCGCGGGTCGTGGGGGTCCAACTCGGCCGCGCGCCAATCCATCACGAACAGCAGCAGCGGCCGCGCTTGGGCTAACCGTTGCTCCCACTGCGTGGGGTCGCGGCGCACGAGTTCGTCCGGGTCCACGCCTTCGGGCAGGGTGACGACGCGCAACTGCACGTCTAAGCGCTGCTCATAACGCACGAACCCGCGCATGTCGAGCACGGGCTCTTGGCCGTCGGTAGCCCGCTCGGCCACTTCCAGGCTGCGCAACATCGCGCGCCGGCCCGCGGCGTCGGGGTCCAGCGCCAACACGATGCGCTTGGAATAGCGCTTCAGCAGGCGCAGGTGGTGTTCGGTGAGCGCGGTGCCCATGGGCGCGACCGCGTAGTCGTGCCCGGCTTGGTGCAGCGCGATGACATCCATGTAGCCTTCGACCACTACGGCCAAGTCGCGGCGGCGGATGGCGCTTTTGGCCTTGTCCAGCCCGTAGAGCAGGCGGCTTTTGTCGAACAGCGGCCCCTGGGGGGAATTCAAGTATTTGGGCACGCCGTCCGGCTCCAGGGTGCGCGCGCCAAAGCCGGCCATACGTCCGCGCTCGTCGCGAATGGGGAACATGACCCGATGGCGAAAACGGTCGTAGACCCGGCCGGTATCGTCGTTCCGCGAGACCAGCCCGGCCGCGACCAAATCGTCCACCGAACGGCCTTGCGCCAGAAAGTGGCGTAGCAGGTTTTCGTAGCCCGCGGGCGCGTAGCCCAGCCCAAAGGCTTCGATGGTGGCGTCGTTCAGACCGCGGTCACGCAGATAGGCATACGCCACCCGACCTTGCTCGGTGGTCAAGTGATGGCGGAAGAACAGGCTGGCCTCTTCCAACAGTTCGCGCAAAGGCGCGTGCGGGTCGGCCGCGTGGCCTTGGTGCAACACCACGCCAGCCCGCCGGGCCAATACTTGCAAGGCCTCGCGGAAGTCGAGGTTTTCGCGTTCTTGCAGAAAGGTGAACACATCGCCGCCCTTGCCGCAGCCAAAGCAGCGCCACGTTTGGGTCTCAGGAAAGACCACAAACGACGGCGTGCGATCGTCGTGGAAGGGGCAGCGCGCGATGTAATTCTTGCCGCTGCGCCGCAACTCCACATATTCGCCAATGAGGTCGACGATGTCGACTCGGGCTTTAATGTCATCTACCACCGTCATGGCGGTCCCTCATGGCGTGGGGTCGGGGCGGGGCAGGTCCGTCCCGAGAATTTCGCGCGCGGCCTCCAGCAAGGCGCGGCGTTCTTCGGCCGACTTGTGTTTGGTCTGCCAGTAGAGGTCCAGCAATTCCAACGGCGATAGGCTGCTGGCGGGCGTATCTGGGGGCAAGCGGAGCCGATTTTCCGCGCGCGGGCGCCGAATGAGGCGAAAGGAAAGCGCGGCGGCCGCGTGGCGGCGCAACGCGTCTTCATCGATGGCCCGCTCCAGGGCCTGGGGGTATTCCACCACCAGGCGCACCAGCGCGCCTTCTAAGGCTTCGGCCGGGCCCAACGCGTCCAGCAAGCGCTGGGTCGCACCGTCGGCCTGTTCCAAACGCACAAAGCGGTGCACGAAAGGCCGCAAGTGGGGGATGGGGCGCCATTCCACGCGCGTGTGACCGCGCGTCACTTCGGCCAACACAAAGCCCTTGTCTTCGTCGGCCTCGCCGAAATCGATGCGCTCGATGGACCCCGCGTACACCAACGGCGGGTGTCCGTCGGGGTTGAGCACCTGGTGTTTGTGGATGTGGCCCAGGGCCACGTAATCCAGCCGGGGGTGTTGCAGCACATCGCGGGGCAGGTGGAAGTCGGCATCCAGGGCCAGGCTGCGCTCAGAGCCAATGCGCGCGCCCCGCACCGTCGCGTGGGCGGTCAGCACCGCGGGCAAGTCGTCATCCAGGCCTTTCAGCCAGGTGAGCACCATGTGCCGCAGTCGCGCTTCCACGGCTTCTTGCCAGTCGGGGGTGTGCAGGGGCAAATCCAGCGCGGCGACAACGCGCGAGCGGGTGAGCCAGGGGATGCCGATGAGGTGCACGGCCACGCCGAACAAGTCATCGGGCCCCCACAGCACCGGTCGGTCCACCACCCGCACATAGGGCGTCTCCAAAGTGGCGAAGACCTCCAGCGCGTGGGCGCGACCCAACGCGGGGGACAAATCGTGGTTGCCCACCACCAGCACGGTGGGAATGCGCGCGTCGGATAGGCGCTTGATGCGTTTGGCCCATTCGCGCAAGTAGGTTGGCGCGGGGGCGCGGTCTTTGAACGCGTCGCCCGCGAAGACGACCAAGTCGACGCGCTCGTCAATGGCTGTGTCGACAATGGTGTCGAGGGCGCGCAAAAAGTCCATCACCCGCACGGGCAATCCTGTTGCGGGGTCACGGCGGCCATAGGTGGCAATGTCGATATGCGCGTCGGCAAAATGCAACAGCCGGGGCATGATGCTCCTCGTGGGCGAACCCGGCTTCAAGTATAACACGTGGCCCGGCCCGACCGCGCGTTTTTCCACCCGCCGGGCCGTGGGTTGTATAATGAGAAAAACGATTGGTCCTCTTGGTTCTTTGGGGGCGGGAGCCATCGATGCATGTCCAACTTTCGCCGATCCGCCGCGGGGCCGCGGCCCTGAGCGCGTTGCTGGCGTTGGTCGTCATTGGCCAACTGCTGGGGGCTGTGTGGCGGTTTTACGCCCCAATGTTGACCCGAAGCGAGGCCATATGGTTCGGAGCGTGGGGCGTGCTGGCGTTCCTGGCCGCGCTGGCGCCGTGGTTCTACGCTCGCGCGCCGCGGCTGGCCGGATGGCTGCCCTACGCGGCCGCGGCTTTGTTCCTGGGGCTGGTCGTGCCGGGTCTCTTCAGCATAAGCGTGCACATGCTGGTGGCCGGGTTGCTCGAATTGCTCGCGGGTTGGCTGTTGGCCCCTGGGTGGTCGCGGGTGGGGCTCGTGTTTGTCGTGGCGCTGAGCATCACGGCCGGCTTGCTGGCCTGGGTTTGGCTTGGTTAGCCGGGGGAAAGCCTCCGATGCGGCCCCGCGGGCCAAAAAAAGAGCGAGGGCCCATGGTAGGACCCTCGCCAGGCAACCTGTGACTTGGCCGCCGAATCACCGCGCGGCCAGAGATTCGACGCACCCCGCGGTCGAGCCAGGCCGCGCTCGGCTGGCCAACCGCGCCAAAGGCTTACTCCTCCAGCGCCGCGTACCCGGTTCCCTCGGAGAAGTAGCGCGCATTGGCTTCGATGTCGGGGGTGAGGTCCACCTCTTGCCCGGCCTCCAGGACCACAGTGCAAGGGATGTTCTCTTCCTCGCCGCTGTGGTTGGTATGGGTGTAGGGTTCGCCGCCTTCGCATTCGCTGACCGGCAGGCTGATGCGCTCGCCGCCCTTGGCAACGTAGGGCGCGGGCACCTCGTCTTCAGGGAAGATCGCCTCGAACGGGCACTCGGGCACGCACGCACCGCAATCGATGCAGGTGTCGGGATCGATATAAAACAGCGGCCACTCGTCCACGGGCTTGCCGGGGACGATGCACTCCACGGGGCAGACCTCTACACAGGCCGCGTCCCGGAGACACAGGCGGGTGATGACATGAGTCATAGGACTCCTCCTCACAAGGGAATGGGGTTGCCTCCATTATAGCAAAAATCTCGGCCTTGGGGGATAGCACCAAAGGGTTTTTGCAAATTTTCGTTTCGCAAATCGCGCGGGATGACACCCCAAACCCGGACCGACACGGCGCTGGACTCTGACCTGGCGCCCCGCCGCAGCACGGGCTTTCTCTTCCCCGAAGCCACGGCCAAGTCGTTGGCCTTTGCTGTGCGGCGGGCGTTGGCGATCTTCGCCGAGCCTCGCCGCTGGCAGGCCCTGCAGCGCCGGGGAATGCGCCGCGATTTTTCCTGGCAGGCTTCCGCGCGGGCCTACCAGCGACGGTACCGCGCGTTGCAGCAGGTGAAACGGCGACCTCCTTCGTCAAGAAGAGGCTCTCACCAAAAAGGCGGGCCCGCCTTCCTCTGCCTTCAGGCTATTCTCCTTGGGCCCACTCGATCATCTTGGTCAAAGGAAGTTCTCCCACGCTGGCGTTGTCGTTGAGCAGCAGCATGACGAGGTTGGGCCAGAACAAGGTGCGTTCGGGCAAATCCTCCACAGAGCACGCCGCAGTTTCGTCAGCCCAGGGGTACCATGCCAAAGCACGGGTGCCGAAGCATTCGCCCGCCTGAGCGTCGCTCCACAGGTGCAGCAGATCTCCTAAGGCATTCCGCGTGATGCGGTAAGTTATACCGGCCAAGGCAATTCTATCAGAGTCGGCCACTTCTTTTTGGGCGTGGGCTTCCCACAAAGCCGCTGCGACAGGCACCCAAGCGTCGCCCTCTTGGGCCCAGGTCACAGGCCGGATGTCAAATTGGAGCCCCTCCATGGGGGTCAGGTTGGCGTATGTGGCCCAGAGGGCGTCCTCAGGGTCATTGGTCGCCATGACCATCGTCACCCCTACATACCCGTTGTACATGCTCAGAATGTCGGCCAGTTTGCGGCACTGCCGATCCTCTTCTAAGGTAGGTCCCTGAGTCTGGCCGCCAAGTTGCTGAAGCAATTGCCAAACTTGGTCATTTTGATCCCAATCGATCTCCAAGGGCACCCCTGTAGGTTCAAAGGGGTAGTAACAGCCCGGCGCGTAGGTGAATTGAAGCGGGGGCGGGGTTGGGACAGGGTTTAGGGACAAGTCGCCAAAGGGGTTCCAGCCAGAACTCGCCGCAGCCTGCAACTCAGGAGGCAACTCTTCCAGAAGGGGCGGTGGATGAATATCCGGCAGGGTGAACACTGGGGCGTCTGGCCACACCAGATAAGCCACCGGCACCTCGCCGAAGAACCAGCGCGGTTGCGCTTCTTCAGGTGTTCGCGTGGGCGGAATGTACGCCCATTCCTGGTTCGCTTGATCCGAAGCCGGAGGCCACTGCGCAGGATCGGCAGGCCGCACGGTCAGATCGGGGTCGTAGAAGGCCGCACATGCCGTGAAGACGGTCACGCCCAAAGCGGGGAAATCGTAGCGGCCGGCCAACCCCAAGGTCCAACCGACGAATGCAATGTGCAAGAAGGGCTGAGCGTTGGCTTCTCCGAGGCTCAGGACCGCTACAGGAATCTTTTGGTCCCACCGATACCATCCCCAGTCCAACAGGGAGGCCCCAGCCCATCCCTTCTTTCGTATTACCCGCGTTAGTTGGGGGTGTTGTTCATAGTAGTCAGGCCAGTACGCCAACCATCGCTCCATCAACTTCTGAGGATGTTGCTGCAAGGCCTGACGGACGGGGCGCATCTCTGGGCTGTAACACGAAGCCGGTAGGCGAACCGTTTCGCCGGTCCAGGGATTTTGCCAGGTGATATCAGGCACAGGCGTGGGCGACGGGGTAAAGGTGGGGGTGGGGGTAAGGGTCGGGGTGAGGGTGGCGGTGGGGGGGACGGTAGGAGAGGACGTTGAGGAAGGCGACGGCGCCGCGAGGGGCGCTGGGGATGCCGGCGCGGAGGTACATGCCGCGAAGACGATCAAGAAGCCAAGGAAGGATAGCCATGTCAGACGCATAAGCGACTCCTACGAGGATGCTCTGGGCCCAAGAATCGACCAGTCAGTCAGTTGGCTTTCTTATTATAGCCATTGGGGTTTTCTTTGTCAAAGCCGCTTGAGGGCTGTTCGAAAAATCGACGTATCACCATGAGCCGTGGTTTGGCCCCATGCCCTGCGGGGTCCATCTGGAGCGCTGCGCGGAACGACCCCCGGAATCGATCGCCAATAGAGAAAGCGGCCGATTCACTCCGGTTTGTTTTTCCAACGGCCCTCCATACCCTGGAGGGCATCCGAAAATCCCCATTTGGCTCTCCTTCCCTCTGTGCTCTCCGCGTCCCTGGGTGAAATTTTCGAACACCCCTCGAGTGGCTTGACGCTGGCGGGAGGTTTTGGTAGAATGCAGGGCGTGAGTGCCCCCATCGTCTAGGGGTTAGGACACGGGCCTTTCAAGCCCGCGGCCGGGGTTCGAATCCCCGTGGGGGCACAGGGCGACCGTCCGCATACGGCGGTCGCCTTTTCTTTGACCGCCCGCGTCTCGCTTCCTCCTGCGGAGGTGTTTCATGGCCAAGCGTCCCAAACGACGTATTGCCATCCTCACCGGCGGCGGTGATGCGCCCGGCCTCAACGCGGCCATTCGGGCCGTGGTGCGGCACGCGGTGTTTACCCTGGGGTGGGAGGTCCTGGGCGTGCGCAACGGCTACAATGGCTTCTTGCAGCCCGACGGCGTCTTCCCTTTGACCCTGGACATGGTGCGCGGGATTTTGCCTCTGGGCGGGACCATTCTGGGCGCCGCCAACCGGGGCAATCCCTTTGCCCAAGAGATGGAAGTGAACGGCCAGAAGGTGCTGGTGGATGTGTCGGATGACATTGTGGCCCGCATCCACGAGTTGCAGTTGGACGCGGTGATCGTCACCGGTGGCGATGGGACCTTAGGCGCGGCGTTGGACCTTTATCGGAAGGGCGCGCCTATCGTGGGCATTCCGAAGACCATCGACAACGATGTGCCGGGCACGGATTTCACCATCGGTTTCGACACCGCGGTCAGCGTGGCCGCTGAGGCCTTGGACCGCCTGCACACCACCGCGGAATCGCACCATCGGGTCATGGTGGTGGAACTCATGGGGCGGGATGCGGGCTTCATCGCGCTGCACGCGGGCATCGCGGGCGGTGCTGACATCATCTTGGTGCCCGAGATCCCCTTTCACTATGAAGTGCTGGCGGCCAAAGTGTTGGGACGCATTCGGCGAGGGCGCATGTTCAGCATTGTGGCCGTGGCCGAAGGCGCGTACCCTGTGGGTGGCGAGAAAGTCTATCGCCAACCTGGTGATGGGCTGACCGTGGCCCGTTTGGGCGGCATCTCGCTCTATGTGGCCGACTATATTGCCAAGGCCACGGGCACCGAAACTCGGGCCCTGATTTTGGGCCATTTGCAGCGGGGCGGCACGCCGACCGCGCGCGACCGTTTGC
The DNA here is from genome assembly GCA_964446575.1 of uncultured Anaerolineaceae bacterium. Lineage (GTDB taxonomy): Bacteria > Chloroflexota > Anaerolineae > Anaerolineales > DRMV01 > JAADEN01. The sequence continues at coordinate 32,661 of CAYUOX010000072.1, forward strand.
TGGCCACGCGCTTTGGGGCCGAAGCGGTGCGCATCGTCGCCCAGGGCCAATTGGGGGTGATGGTCGCGCTGCACGGCACGCGCGTGCGCGCTTTGCCCTTAGAAGAAGCGTTGGCCCAGCGCCCCAAGCGCGTGCATCCTGATGACGATGTCGTCCAGGCCGCGCGGGCCATTGGCACGGTGTTTGGGGATGAAATCGACCGCCTGGAGGGCGAACGCCCGCTGGCCGAAGAGGAGTAATCCATGCCCAAAGTGACCACGATCCAAGAAGTGTTCGATTTGTTGCCGCGTTATTTTCGGCCCGAGAAGGCTCGCGATGTACGGGCCGTGGTGCAGTTCCACATCACCGGCCCCCAAGGGGGCGATTGGGTGGTGCAGGTGGATCAAGGCGTGCTGACCGTGACCCGTGGGGTGCATCCGGGCCCCGCGGACCTCACTGTTACGGTGTCGGACGCCCACTATTGGGCTTTGTTGCGGGGCGAAATGGACCCCGTCGCCGCGTATATGCGCGGGCGGCTGCGCATCCAAGGTGATTTGAAGTTGGCCTATCGCCTGCAAGACCTCTTCCGTATGCCGGACGAAAGTGTGGCATAATAGGTTAGCGGTCCGAAGTTGGAGGTTGGGTAAGGAGCAGGGCCCGAAAGAGGAAAAACGGACACCCCACCCATCCACAGCCGAGGGAAAATGTATGAAACGCATAACAGTTGTTGGCACTGGTTATGTGGGCCTGGTCACCGCGGCCGGGTTCGCCGACCTGGGCAACCAGGTCATCGCGTTGGACATTGACGAGGCCAAAATCGCGCAATTGCGCCGCGGAGAGATGCCCATTTATGAGCCAGGCTTGGCCGAAATGGTCGCGCGCAATGTCAAGGCCGGCCGGCTGTCGTTCACCACATCGTATGCCGAGGCTATCCCTGGCGCGGAGTTCGTGTTTATCGCGGTGGGCACGCCCCAGGCCGTCAATGGCGAGGCCGACCTGCGCTATGTCGAGGCCGCGGCTCGGTCGGTGGCTGAGCACATGACCGCCCCCCTGATCATCGTCAACAAATCCACCGTGCCGGTGGGCACGGGCGATTGGGTGGCTGAAATCGTGCGCCGCCATCAAAGGGAGCCGATCCCCTTTTCGGTGGTGTCGTGCCCCGAGTTCCTGCGCGAAGGGTCCGCGTTGTACGACTTCATGAACCCACACCGGGTGGTGTTGGGGTCGTTGGACCCTGAAGCCGCGGAGAAGGTGGCGCAATTGCATTTGCCCTTGCGCGCGCCCATTCTCATCACCGATCTGCGCACAGCCGAGATGATCAAATACGCGTCCAACGCGTTTTTGGCCACTAAGATTTCGTTCATCAACGAAATGGCCAACATTTGCGAGGCCTTGGGCGCGGATGTGAAGGAAGTGGCGCGCGGCATGGGGTATGACCCCCGCATTGGGCCGCTGTTTTTGGAAGCCGGGTTGGGCTTTGGAGGCTCGTGCTTCCCCAAGGATGTGCAGGCCCTGGCCCGCATGGCCGAAGACATGGGCCGACACCCACAGTTGTTGCACGCGGTGCTGGACATCAACGCGGATCGGCGGCGCATGGCCGTGGAGCGGGTAGAAGCGCTGTTGGGCGGTGACCTGCGCGGCAAGGTGGTGGGGCTGTTGGGCTTGGCCTTCAAGCCCAACACCGACGACATGCGCGAGGCGCCTTCCATCGACATCGCGCGCGGGCTTTTGGCTCGCGGCGCGCACGTGCGGGCTTATGACCCCATCGCCATGAACAACGCGCGGCGCATTCTGCCTGAAGTGGAGATGATGCCCGACCCCTACACCTTGGCCCAAGGCGCGGACGCGTTGGTGGTGGTCACCGAGTGGAACGAGTTTAAGCAATTGGATTTGGAGCGCATTCGTGAGGTCATGCGGCAGCCGGTTCTGTTCGACGGGCGCAACATTTACGATCCGGCCCGTATGGCCGAGTTGGGCTTCGTGTATCGTGGCGTGGGCCGGGGGTACCCCTTGCCCGAGGCCGTGCGCAACGGCGCCCCGCCGCCGGGGTCGAACATGGCCCACAGTTGAGGCCGCGCGGGGAAGGGACGAGCGACGAGTGCCATGCGCGTTTATTTGGACACTTTGGGCTGCCGCCTGAATCAAGCCGAAATCGAGCGTCTGGCCCGTTATTTTCGTGCCGCGGGGCACGAGATTGTGGCTGCGCCCCACGAAGCCGACTTGGCCGTGCTCAACACTTGCGCGGTCACGCAAAAGGCCGTGGCCGATAGCCGGCAGCGCGCTCGGCAGTTGCACCGGGCCGGGGCCCCGGCGTTGGCGTTGACCGGGTGCTGGGTCTCGCTGGAGCCCCAAGCCGCGGCCCAATTGCCGGGGGTGCGGTGGGTCGTGCCCAACGCGGCCAAAGATAGCCTGCCCGCGCGCGTCTTGGGCGTGCCATTGGAAGACTTCGACTTGGAGCCTGTGGCGCGCGAGCCGTTGCCCGGTTTGCGCATGCGCACTCGGGCCTTCGTCAAGGTCCAAGACGGTTGCGATAACCGTTGCACCTTCTGCATCACCACCCTCGCGCGCGGGCCTGGGCGCAGCCGTCCGCTGGAGGAGGTGTTGGACGATGTGCGGGCCGCGCTGCGCGGGGGCGCGCGCGAGGTGGTGCTCACCGGCGTGCACCTGGGCTCGTGGGGGCACGACTTGACCCCGCGGCGTCACTTACGTGATCTGGTGGCCGAACTCTTGCACCGGCTGGATATCCCGCGCTTGCGCTTGTCGTCGCTGGAGCCGTGGGACTTGGACGCGGCGTTTTTTGACCTGTGGCAAGACCCGCGGTTAGCGCGGCATTTGCATTTGCCTTTGCAATCGGGCTGTGCGGCCACTCTGCGGCGTATGGCCCGCAAGATCACGCCCGAGGGTTTTCGGGCCTTGGTTGAGGCCGCGCGGGCGCGCATTCCCGATGTGGCCATTACCACCGACATTATCGTGGGTTTTCCGGGCGAGACCGAGGAGGAGTTCGCGATCAGCCTGGCCTTTGTGGAATCGTTGGCGCTGGCCGGGGGGCACGTGTTCACCTATTCCGAGCGGCCGGGCACCGCGGCGGCGCGCATGCCGGGCCAAGTGCCGCATCGGGTGCGCAAGGCCCGTAACGCGCGCATGCGCGCGGTGTTGGACGCGGCCGCGGCCCGTTATCGCACCCGCTTCGTAGGCCGCACGTTGACGGTGTTGTGGGAACGGGCTGTGCGGTTGGATGCACAAGGTTGGCTGGTGCAGGGCTTGAGCGACAACTATCTGCGCGTCCGCGCGCGCGTGGCCCAAAATCTGTGGAACCAATTGGCCGACGTGCGCATCATCCGAGTGGCCGAGGACGGGGTGCTGGAGGGCGAGGTGGTTGCTGCCGCGCGCGCCCTCGCCGCGCAGCCCGGCCCAAGCGGAGCGAAGTCCACTTCTTACTAAAAATTAACAGGGGAAGGCCTGCACGGCCAGGCAGGTGTGCTAAAATGGGGGTTCGGAGACTGTAAGCCAAGGAGGCGCAGGATGGAATTCAAATTGGGCGGTATCACCACCGGCCCCGAGACCACGGGGCCCGAACACACCAAGTTGCTGATCTTGGGGTCGGGGCCCGCGGGCTTGACAGCCGCACTGTATGCGGCCCGGGCTGGGCTGGAGCCGTTGGTGCTGACGGGGTTGGAGATCGGCGGTCAAGTCGCGCTGACGCACATTGTCGAAAATTACCCCGGCTTCCCCGATGGGGTAGGGGGGCAAGAGTTGGTGGACCGCTTCAAGGCGCAGGCCGAGCGTTTTGGCGCGCGCTTGGTCATGGACACGGCCACCGAGGTGAATTTGCAGGTGCGCCCCTTCGAGGTCAAGACGTATGGCAACACCTATACCGCGGACGCGCTGATCATTGCTACCGGCGCGTCGCCCCGTAAATTGGGTGTGCCTGGTGAAGCCGAACTCACCGGCCGGGGGGTGTCTTATTGCGCGACTTGCGACGGCTGGTTCTTCCAAGACAAAGACGTTATCGTGGTGGGCGGCGGTGATAGCGCGCTGGAAGAGGGCCTGTTCCTCACCCGCTACGCGCGCACGGTCACGGTGGTGCACCGTCGGGACCAGTTCCGCGCTGGGGCCATCATGCAGCAGCGGGCCAAGGAAAACCCCAAGATGTCTTTCTTGATGAACACGGTGGTGACCGCGATCTTGGGCGACGAACAGGTCGAGGCCGTGCGGCTGAAGAACGTGCAAACAGGCGAGGAATACGAAAAGCCCATCGACGGCGTGTTCATCTTCATTGGGCACATCCCCAACACCGATTTGTTCAAAGGGCAGTTGGATGTGGACGCGCGCGGCTACCTCAAGGTGCGCGATTGGGTGGTCACCAGCATCCCTGGCGTGTTCGCGGCGGGCGAGGTGGCTGACCCGGTCTATCGCCAGGTGATCACCTCCGCGGGCATGGGCGCGGCCGCGGCGATTCGCGCGGGGCATTATTTGGACGAAATGGCCTTTGAGGCGCAAGAAGCGGCCAAGGCCCAACAGGATTGACGTCCCCCATCAGCCCGCCTCACGGGTCGAGGCGGGTTTTTTTGTGCTTTGGATGTAGAGAGTTATGCAGATGCGTGCATGGCTCGAGGCATACGCCTCAGGGCTTGGGTTTGGGACAATGCTATATGTCATTGGCCCGGCGTTTTATAATGAATGCAGAACACGAGCGAGCGCGCGTGGGCGCGCGCCTTGAAATGATGAGCGCCATCCAGCCTTTTCGTCAAAAGGAGTGAGGACCTATGTCTCGACCGAAAGTCACTATCATCGGCGCCGGTATGACCGGCTCGACGACGGCCCACTGGTTGGCCGCGATGGAGATCGCGGATTTGGTGCTGGTGGACATCAAGGAGGGGTTGCCTCAAGGCAAAGGGTTAGACTTGCTGGAGTCCATGCCGATCATCGGCAGCGATGTGCACATTGTCGGCACCAACGACTACGCGGCGACCGCGAACTCTGACATTGTCATCATCACCGCGGGGCTGCCGCGCAAGCCTGGCATGTCGCGCGACGACTTGCTCAAAGCCAACGCGGGTATTGTGCGCTCGGTGGCCGAGCAGGCCATCCAACACTCGCCCGACGCAATCTTCTTGGTGCTGACCAACCCGCTGGATGTCATGACCTATCTGACTTGGAAGGTCACCGGCCTGCCGCACACCAAAGTCATCGGCCAGGCAGGCATTTTGGACTCGGCCCGCATGCGCGCGTTCGTCGCCATGGAATTGGGCGTGAGCGTGGAGAATGTGCACTGTTACGTGCTGGGCGGCCATGGTGACAGCATGGTGCCGTTGACCCGGCACTCCAACGTCGCGGGCGTGCCGCTGTACAAGATCCTGCCGCCCGACCGTTTAGAGGCCATTGTGGAACGTACCCGCAAGGGCGGTGGCGAGATCGTGTCGTTGCTCAAGACGGGCAGCGCGTTCTATGCTCCCGCGGCCGCGTTGGCCCAGATGACCGAGGCGATCTTGAAGGACAAGCACCTCATCGTGCCCGCGTCCGCGTATCTCACGGGCGAGTATGGGGTGAGCGACATCTATTTCGGCGTGCCTGTGCAACTGGGGCGCAGTGGTGTTGAGAAGATCATCGAATATGACCTCAACGAGGAAGAGATGGCCGCGCTTCGGAAGTCGGCTGAGCACGTCAAAGCCAACATCGCCAAGTTGGAACTCTAACCCTTCGCCGCGGACGCGGGGGAGGTCCTTCGTTGCGCCTCCCCCGCCCGGCTCGACAACCAGGAGGTTGGATTATGTTGCTGAAGCAAGTCTTGGCCCAAAAGGTTCCCGAATGGCAGGCGCGCGTGCGTAAACTGGCCAAGGAACTGGGCGAGACCCCCATCGACACCGTGCACATCCGCCAGACCGTGGGCGGAATGCGGGGGTTGAAGGTCTTGGTGACCGATATCTCCTATGTGGACCCCTACAAGGGCATCCACTTCCGGGGCTATACCATCCCCGAGATCTTGGAGGCCTTGCCCAAGCCGGCGGAGGGCGATATGCCCTATGTCGGCGGCTTGTACTGGCTGCTGATGACGGGTGACCTGCCCACCAAGGAGCAGGCCCTGGCCGTGGAGGACGCTTGGAAGGAGCGCATGGCCCTGCCCGAAGAGACCCAGGCCGTCATTCGGGCGATGCCCAAGGAGACGCACCCCATGACCTTGTTCACCTTGGGCATTCTTTCCATGCGCAACGACAGCGTCTTCGCGCCGAAATACGCCGCGGGCGAACTCAAGAAGACCGAACTCTGGGGCCCCACGTTGGACGACGCCTTGTTGCTCACGGGCCGTTTGCCCGCCCTGGCCGCGTTCATCTACAGTTACAAGTACGGCGACGGTTCGTATAAGGCCCCGAACCCCGACTTGGATTGGGGCGCGAACTTCGCGTACATGATGGGGCTGGACACGCCCGTGTATCGCAACTTGTCGCGGCTGTATTTCATCTTGCACTCGGATCACGAGGTGGGCAATGCCAGCGCGCACACCGCGCACCTGGTCAACTCCACCCTGGCCGATGTGTTCTATGCCTTTGCCGCGGGCATGAGCGCGTTGGCCGGCCCGCTGCATGGTTTGGCCAACCAAAACGCGCTGCGCTGGCTCATGGGCGCGTACGAGAAATACGGCGGCGTGCCCACCGCGGCGCAAATGGAAGAATACGCGTGGGACACCCTCAACTCGGGCCAGGTGATCCCCGGCTTTGGCCACGCGGTGCTGCGGGCTACCGACCCGCGCTATAAGGCCTTCTATGAGTTCGCCGAGGCCCAAATGGCCGACAGCAGCCTGTTCCAGACCGCGCAGGTGGCTTATCAGGTCATCCCCAAAGTGCTGCAAGAGCACGGCAAGGCCAAGAACCCGTGGCCTAATGTGGACGCGATGAGCGGCGTGCTGCAAAAGCACTTCGGCGTCGAGCCCGAGTTCTACACCGTGCTCTTCGGCTTGGGTCGCGCGCTGGGCATCACTTCGCACCTGACATGGGCGCGCGCGGTGGGCCTGCCCATCGAACGCCCCAAGTCGGTGACCACCGACATGCTCTTCGAGATGGCCGAGAAGGCCGCCTGACGCGCGGCCGTGCCAAGCCCGAAAACGCCAAGGGAGCCCCGCGGGGCTCCCTTGTGTTGTATTGCGCCTTGTCCGCGCTGCGGCCTACGGCGTTGCCGTGGCCGCGGGGGCCAAGCCCTGCCACACGAACGTGCGGGCTTCGCTGACCGCGCCGGCTGGCTCCCAAATCGGATTGCCATCCTCATCCGTGCCCACCTGACGCACCGTGACCACCGACCAGCGATACACGTGCGGCAGGGCTTCTTGATGCCGAAACTCCTCGGGCACGATAAGTTTGGTGTCGGTCACATAGGCCACCAAACGCCGTTCTTCGTCGGCGGTGATGTCGACGATGGTCACCGCATAGGCCTCATTGTCGCGCAGTTCGCCCACCGCGGCCCACTGCAAGGTTACCGTATCCGCCAGGTCGTAGACCGCGCCATCGGGTGGCAGCAGCAACTGAGGCGCAGGGTAGGGCGGAGGTGGCGTGGGCGTCGGCGTCGGCCCCGGTGTGGGGTTCCGCATGCACAAGGGAATGACCAACGTCCAGCCTTCTTGCACGAAGTTGTTGACCAGGCCGTTCCACTCTTTGATGGCTTCAATGGGAACATTGTAGTTCAGCGCAATGGCCGAGAGCGTGTCGTTGGCGCGCACCGTATAAGTGACCTTGCTGCACGCTGTTTCAGTGGCCTCTTGCGGGCTCAACGTGGCCGTGGGCGGAGGCGTCGGTGTGGGGGTCGGGTGCGGGATGAGCAGTTTCTGCCCGACCACCAGCGTGCAGGTCGTGCCCAGGTTGTTGAGCAGCATGATGGATTGCACCGACACATCAAAGGTCGCGGCAATCGACAGGCACGTGTCGTTGGCCTGCACGATGTAGGTCAACGGCGTAGGGGTGGGCAACGGTGTGGCGGTGGGCGTTGGGGTGATGGGGGTGGGGGACGGTGACGGTGTGGCCGTGGCTGTTGGCGATGGCTTTGGCGTGGGTTCGACAATGCGGTTTGTGCCGCTGAGCAGCACATACACCGCGCCCGCACCCAAGGCGACGAAAAAGGCCAGCACGGCCAGGGCTACAGGCAAACTGAGGGTAATCTCCGGGAAGCGTCCACTGCGAAAGACCTCGGCCTCAGGAAGCGCCGCGGCCTCGTCCGCGGCGACATCCAGCGCGGCACCGCACACGGGGCATTGCGTCGCGTCGTCGGGGACGCGCGAACCGCAAGTGGGACACAAACGGGGTTCTGCGTTCATACTTCCTCTCTCGCCGGGTAGTTCCCAGCCAGCGCATTATACCATCGCCATGCGTCCAGCGGGAACCGCGCCAAGAGCGTGACCCAATCGCAGCAGGGGCAGAACGGTAGAAGACGGCACCTCGCGCGCCCGAGTCGCGCAGCGCGCGGGCCCGTGGCGTTGGGGGTCAATCCCACTGATAGGCCACGCCGACCAAGCCTGGCCCGGTGTGGATGCCCAGCACAGGTCCGATGATTTGGCGGACGACCTCAAGGGGCTGGAGGTGGAGGAGCAAGCCGGCCTCGATGCCCGCGAGCATGTCGGGGGCGTTGGCGTGCATCAAAGCCAAGCGCAAGTTGGGCTTACCGCGGGTGCGGGCCACGACTTCGTCGATCATGCGCTCCACAGCCCGCCGGAAGGTATGGGTACGGGCCACCAGCGCGGGCCCACCGTCGCGAATTTCCAACACGGGCAAAATGCGCAGGGCCGCGGCCAGGCGATACTCCAGGGGCCCCAGGCGACCACTGCGCCGCATGTAAGCCAATGTGCGCGGCACGAACAACATGCCACTGCGGGCGCGGGCCTGGGCCGCGGCCTCCCGAACGCCTTCCAGATCGGCACCTTGTTTGGCCGCGCGCGCCGCGGCCAGCACCTGGAACCCCAACGCCATGGAGGTGGTCTGCGAATCCTCCACCACGATGCGCGCGTCCGGAACTTGCTGTCGCGCAGCCAGCGCGGCGCGATAGGTGGCCGAAAAACGGGCTGAAAGGAACAGCCCATAGACATCATGCCCGCTGTAGGCCAACGACCGAAACACCTCGGCAAAGGCGTCGGGGCTGGGGTGAGAGGTTGTGGGCAACTCCTTGGTCGTTCCCAAACGGGCGTAGAAGTCCGCGGGCGAAAGGTCAACTCCTTCGCGATAGGCGCGGCCTTCCCATAAGATCGATAGCGGGACGACGGTGATGTCGTAGCGCGCGATTTGGTCCGCGGGCAAGTCCGCGGTGCTGTCGGTCACAATAGCTACAGGTCGTACCATTTGGATCCACCTTCCCAGGACTTTCCATTATAGCACGGGTTTGGGGGATGGGGGGAATGAATGGGGGGGCCGGGGGACGAGGGAGAAGAGGCGCGGGCTCATCGGGTGGCAAGGACGAGGCCGGCGGCGGCGTGGGAGGCTTTTGGCAGACTCGTACCTACTGACTGCGTATAGCCATAGTCTCTCCGCAATGCTCGTTTCAAAGAACAAAAACAACAATGTCTGGCGGTGTGCGCGTTGGGGCCGTGGGCGGCTGCGCGAGGCTGGGCGGCGGTGTGCGCGTTGGGGCGTGGGCGGCTGCGGTGCGGGACGGTATGTGGCGGAGACGAAAAAGGGCGCGGCCGCGCGGCCGCGCCCTGGGCCAACCTCAGCCAATGCCTGGCTTATGGCGCTGAGCAAACCCACCAACACCCATCGTATTCGCAGCTCTCCCATTCCGAACCGTCGTTGCAGTACCACAAACCTTGGTTCGCGTCATACCAACAGGCGTCGTCGGCTTCACAATCATTGTCGCCAAAGCTCACGCTACACACCCAGTCGCAACCGTCGTATTGGCAATCGTCCCATTGGTCGCCGTCATTGCAACTCCAGGTGTTGTCTGGGTTCTGCCAGCAGTAATCCGCAGGAAGACACGCGGATGGCTGCCCTTCGCAGTACCACCAGCACCCGTCGTAGTTGCAGGTTGTCCATTGGCTGCCGTCGTTGCAGTACCACGTGCCATCCACGTCTTGCCAACAGGCATCGGGGAGTTCGCATTGGGCCGAGTCGTTGCTGTCGCAGATCCACCAACACCCATCGTAATAGCAGGTCGCCCATTGACTGCCATCGTCGCAGTACCACGTGCCATCCACGTCTTCCCAGCAAGCATTGGGGGCTTCGCAGGTTTGGACCTCGCCCTCACAGAGCCAATCGCAGCCGTTGTAGTTGCAGAGATCCCAGAGCGAGCCGTCTTCACAAAGCCACAAGCCTACGTTCGCGTCGTAGAAGCACGCGTCCGGTGAGGCGCAGGTCCACGGCACGTTCTCGCACTGCCAAGCGCAGCCATCATACGTGCACTCGTCCCACAAGAATTCATCGCCGCAGTTCCACATCCCCAGCGCGTCGTCGTAGGTGCACATGTCGTCGGGTTGGCAAGTGTCGTCATCCGGAGCAGTGCCCCCAGATTCGCAGTTCCACCAACAGCCATCGTAGTCGCAGGTTTGGAACGCCATGCCGTTGTCGCAAGCCCACGTGCCATCGGCCTGCGGGTGGCACAAATCTGCAGGTTGGCACTCGACCAGCAAATTGGAGCATTCCCAAGTGCAGTTGTCGACATAAGTGCACGATTCCCAGGCCCCATCGGAGCACTTCCACAAGTTGTCTCGGGCCAACTCGCAGTCGTTGGGCAGGTCGCACGCGGCTTGCTGCCCGCTGCAGATCACGGTGCAGTCGGAGGTAATGACCGTGCATTGTTCAGCCGCGTATTCGGTGGGTACGCCTGCCTCATCGCACAAGGCGGAGCCGTCGGGTTGCAGGGTGCAGCCTGCGTTTTCAAACGCGGTTTGCACCTCGCAGACCTCGCCACACTTCCATGAGCACGTGTCGGGGTCCCAAGTGCAGTCGATCAATTGCGCGGAGGCGATTTCTGAGCCGGCCATATCGTAGCATTGCCACTGGTTGGGCTTGCCCGCGGTTGGCATGCAGACATCGTAAGGTGGCGGCTTGATCTGGCACGTTTCGGCCGTGGTGGCGACGGTAAACCATTCCTCGCCGGTGCACAGGCAAGGTTCGTCACCGGTGGGTTCAAAGCCAAACGCGGCTCGACACGTGCTATCGACCTCGGCCACGGCTTTGATGGGGTAGTTGGGGGAGCGGGTGTAGGGCTCGCCGGCTTGGCTCAGGGTGTAGGCGTCGTGCAGCACCATGCGCTGCGGGTCTCGCACGCCGCTATCGGCCCAGGCTTGCCATAAGAAACCCTCGATTTGGGCGTTGAACACCGATTTGTGGATCGCAAGCAGCACCAAGGGCACGCTTTGCTCGTCCGGCTTTTCCCATGTCCACATAGCCCAGGCCAGGCCACGTTTTTGTTGTGCCCCGTCATAGACCACGGTCTCGTAGCCGTCGCCCTGGAATGGCGCGTCGCTGCCGCAAATTTGTTGGCCTTCGACATCGCCGTTCGCGTCGCGACGCACCTCCACGCCCTTTTCTTGCCATTGTTGCGCGGTGAGCGGACCTTTCACCCGCACCAGCCAGTCGCCACGGCCATCGCGGTTGAGGTCCATCTCCAGGGCGTAGTCGCCTTGGGGCGCGTTGGCACCTTCGCGCAGGCCATACAGGCGCAGGCCCAGAATGTACCAGTCTTGGTGGGCCACCAGGGTGGCCAGGGTGATGTCCAGGTCAGGGTAGTAATTTTGTTGGGTTTGGGACGAGAAGGGGCGTTCGTAGACATTGATCGCGTAGGCGTCACCACCTCGGGGGTCGAAGCCCTTTCTTGTGGGGAAGGCCAGCAGGCCGGACGGGTAGTCGGGCATGGCCGTGTATTGCTGGTCCTTGACCTGCTGGGTTAGGCCGTAGAAGGCGGCAGCGGTGGTGGGCAATGGGGTGGGGATGGGTTGGGACGTGGGTTGGGCCAAGGCCTTGGGGGTTGGCGCGCTCGCGGCCGTGGGTGGCGGCGAGGTCGGCGCTACGGTGGGCATGGGGGTGGCCTTGTTCCCTGAACACGCGGCCAGTAAGAGCACCAGCAACACGGTCAGCACGCCACAGGCGCGCTGCCGGCTGCTACATCGGTAGAAGAGGATTCGAAACATGGTTGTACCTCCCTCGGTAACCAAGCGACGGACCGTTCTGCGAATCTCATAAAGGGCTTTCGTCAGGCCAGCGTCAGGGAGGCTGGGCGCCAGCGCTCCTCAGCAGCGCGCGGTAGAATGGAGGCGCTGAGGCGCGCCCTTGCCGGGCCGCGTGGCGGAGGAGAGCCATGGATCAAGCACCCGATTTGTTCGATCACGCGCAGCGTCACGACGCGGCGCAGCACATGCCTTTGGCCGCGCGCATGCGGCCCCGCACGTTGGATGAATTCGTCGGGCAAACGCATTTGGTCGGGCCGGGCCAGCCTTTGCGTCGGGCGGTCGAGCATGGCCGCGGGTTCCCTTCCCTCATCTTGTGGGGACCACCCGGCACGGGCAAAACCACCTTGGCCCACATTCTGGCCCGGTCGTGGGACGCGCATTTCGTCGCGCTTTCGGCTGTGTTGGCTGGCAAGGCCGACCTGGTGCGGGCCATCGAGACCGCGCGCGAGCAGCGCAAGTATTTTGGGCGGCGCACTGTGCTGTTCGTTGACGAAGTGCATCGTTGGAACAAGGCCCAGCAAGACGCGCTGTTGCCGTATGTGGAAGATGGGACGCTCATTTTCATCGGCGCGACAACCGAAAACCCGTACTTCGAGGTCATTGCCGCGCTGGTGTCGCGGTCGCAGGTGTTTCAACTGCACCCCTTGACGGCGGAGCAGGTGCGGCAGGTGCTGACGCGCGCACTGAACGACCCGCGGGGCTATGGTGGGCAGGCCGTAGAAGTGACCGACGAGGCGCTGGATTTCTTGGCCCAGGCCGCGGGCGGCGACGCGCGGCGGGCGCTCAACGCGTTGGAGATGGCCGTCGAGAGCCGTTCCCCCGACGCTCAGGGTGTGCGACGGGTGGACTTGCCCTGGATGCAGGCCGTGCTTCAACGCCGCGCGGTGCGCTATGACAAGGCGGGCGACGCGCACTACGACACCATTTCCGCGTTCATCAAGTCGGTGCGTGGGTCTGACCCTGACGCGGCCCTGTATTGGCTGGCCGTGATGCTCGAGGCCGGCGAAGACCCCCGCTTCATTTTGCGCCGGCTGCTCATCTTGGCCGCGGAAGACGTTGGCTTGGCCGACCCCCAGGCCTTGGTGCACACCGTGGCCGCGGCTCAAGCCTTTGATCGGGTCGGCTTACCTGAAGGATATTACCATTTGGCCCAGGCCACGCTCTATTTGGCCACCGCGCCCAAATCCAACAGCACCAAGGCAATTTTCGCCGCGCAAGATTTCATTCGCCAGCATGGCGTGGGGCCGGTGCCCCTGCACCTGCGCGACAGCCATCGAGATCGCGAGGCCCTGGGCCACGGGCAGGGTTATCAGTATCCTCACGACGAGCCTGGGCATTTTGTGCGTCAAGTCTATCGGCCGCCCGAGGCCCAAACGGCCCGCTTTTATGTTCCCTCAGGCCAAGGCTACGAGCAGGCCATTGCCCAGCGTTTGCGGGCCTGGTGGGGCGAGGACGCCGACGCCGCGTAAGGGCCTGGCCGCGCGCCTCGTGGTGGCGCGCGGCAACCTCGCGGCGCGGGGCTGCGTTTGAGGCGCGTTCGCGCGCGCCGCGGGGCTGTTCAGCACTCGCCGCGCTCGCGGCGCGCGGCCTTGTAGTAGGGGTCCGCGTACACGGCCACCGAATTTTCGATGAACATGAACAGCAGCACGCCGGTAAGGGCTTCGTACACGAACCCCTCGGTGGCTCGGAAGAAGGCCATGATGAACGCGGCCAGCCCGCCCACGATCAAGGCCATCTTGAGCGCGTTCATCGGCCGCGGGGTGGCCAACGGCACCAGGCGCATCCACATCCACAGCATCAAGCCGGTGAACAGCCAGCGCCAGTAGGGGGTCATGCCAGGCACGCCCCCGACCACGAGAAAGAACGACACGGCCGCAGCCCACAGTCCTGCGGCCCAATGCAGGGAACGAAAGAACGAGGCTCGGCGTTGCATGGCTCACTCCTCAAGAAACGCGTGGTGTGCGGGCGGACCAAAAATTCAGGGCACGACAACAGCCGTGCCCTGATGTGCTCATCCTCCGAAGGCGGAAGGTTGCGGCGCGAAGCCTTGCCCTTCGGGCGGCGTCTCTTCGCCTTCCTCCTCTTCCTCTTTCTTGACGCCGAAACTTTCTTCCCAGGGGTAGAGCGTATAGGGCTTGTCGTAGAAGTAGGCCTCCAGAATGCGTCGAGTGACGGGCGCGGCAAAGTTGCCGCCCGAGCCGCCGTGTTCCAGCACGACCACCACCGCGATGTCGGGCCGGTCAGGATCTTGTCCGTCGGTGAAGGCCACGAACCACGCGTGGGGTTCAACGCCGGCCATGGTCTCCGCGGTGCCGGTCTTGCCGTAGGTCGGAATCGGCCAGTTGGGGAACACATGGTGGGCCGTGCCGTCGGGGTGATGGACCACCTGGTACATGCCCTCGCGCAGCGCGGCCAACGTCTCGGGTGAAATGGGCAGGGTGCCTTGTTCTTCCACCGTGAATTGGGTCACGATCTGCCCGTTGGCGTCGACGGCTTTTTCGACCAGTTGCGGCCGCAACAAACGCCCTCCATTGCCGATGGCCGCGACCATGCGGGCGATTTGCAGGGGCGTGACCAGCACATCGCCCTGGCCAATGGCTTGGTTGACCGCGTCGAACGCGGATTGGGGCACGGGGATGTAGCCGGCCTCTTCTTCAATTTGTTCGATGCCCGTGGGCTGGCCCAAGCCAAATCCCAGTGCCATGTCGTGCACCGCGGTGGTGTAGCCCGCGTTGTACATCGCCAAGCCCAAGTGCCAGAAGAACGGATTGCACGACCGCCGCAGGCCCCCAATGATGTTGAGAGGCCCACTGGGTGGCAGTTCGTATTCCAAGGTCCAGTCGGTGAGGGTCACGCCTTGCAATTCGGTGAACTCATAGCCGCAGTCGTAGATGTAGTCCAAGTTGACGATGCCCGTTTCCAGGGCCGCGGCCATGGTGACCAGTTTGAACACCGAACCGGGGGGATATTGCCCTTGTGCGGCGCGGTTGAGCAGCGGGTCGCCGGGGTTTTGGAAGATGGCCTGCAGTTCGGCTTGGCTGTTGTAGTTGTTGGGCTCGAACGCGTTGGGGTTGAACCCCGGTCGTGAGCACATTGCCAGCACGCGGCCTGTGTCGCGTTCCAAGACCACCGCGGCAGCCGCGGCAAAGTCTTTGATGGCAAAGCAGGTCCAGCGCTGCAAGTCCAGGTTCAAGGTGCTGTAAATGGTGCCGGGCAAACCAGGGTCGGCTTGGCCCAGGGTGGCCACGACCTCTTGGGAGGCCGGATCTAAGACGTGCAGCACGCCCCCGCTATGGCCGCGCAAGATGTCTTCCCCCCACCGCTCCAGGCCGGCCCGCCCGACGCGCGCGCCGATGGAATACCCCCGCCGGCGATAGTAATCGACCTCGTCAGGCTGGATGGGACTGACATACCCCACTGTGTGGGCGGTCTCCGCGTCCCAATAGTAATGGCGGCCGGTGTAGGCTTGCACGATCACGCCGCTGAAACTCAGGAGCGCGTCGTACCACGGTTGCAGGCGTTCCGCGGGTTGTTCATCGACGGCGATATACCACTCTGGTTGCGCATAGGCATAGAGTTTGGCAATGTCTTCGGCGCGGCGTTCGGTGATGCGGGCCAGCAGGCTCAGCAGTTTGCCTTCTTCGTCTTCGGGAATTTGCCCCGGCACTACGCCGATGGCATAGCCCTCGGTCACTGTGGCCAACACCGTGCCTTGGCGATCTAAGATGTCGCCCCGCTGGGGTTGGAGCACTTCCAGCCGCAGGCGCCGGCCGCCGGCCAGTTCGGGCAGCAACATCGCGGGGTCCCACTGAACCCGCCAGACGCCGTCTTCCAAGTGTAGGTTCATCGCGGTCTCGCGGGTTAGGTCGCCGAAGATGACTGTGCGATAGGTGAGGCGATAGCGCACTTGGGCCTGCTCGCCTTGCACCAGCGCGGAGAGCATGTCAAAGTCCACCTGCAAGGCGGTGGTCTCAACCAGCACGTGGCGCAGATAGTCCGCGAAGTCGTCCAGGGTGAGCGCGTCGCGGCTCACTTGCGTGAGCATCGCGTACATGGCTGGATAATCTTCTTCGGGCCAGGCCCGCAAGAAGGCTTCAGTGACGGCTTCGGGGGATGGCGGCAAGGGTGTTGCCGTGGCCGTGACCGGCAGCGGGGTCGGGGGGGCGGTGGCCGGGGGCTGGGTAGGTGTTGCCGATGCCCGACCGCACCCCACCAACGCACCGACGGCGACCAAGGCGGTCAGAAAGGCCAGCCAGAAATACCGGGCGTTCATCGCATATCCGCTCCCAAGGCGGGGAAGGCAGGCCTCGTGACCTGCGCGCGGCTTGCTCGGGCCGCGTTCAAGGGATGCCGATAGCACAATTGTACCCGAAGGCCTGCGCGCAGCGGGCGATCATGCCGCTTGGTTGGCCGCACCCCCATTGGGCCAAGACGCGCGCGATGGCACACACAGGCAGGCCCACCACGTTGGCAAAACATCCCTCGATGTGGGTTACGGGGCGAAAGGTGGGGTTTTGAATCGCGTAAGCCCCGGCTTTGTCCAAAGGGTCGCGACTGGCCACGTAGGCTCGGATTTCGTCCTCGGTGAACGCGCGCATGTGCACAGTGGCACGAACCACTTCGTGATGAGCGCGCTTCTGCGCGGGCCAGAGCAACGCGAAGCCGGTGAGGACGTGGTGCGCGCGGCCTTGGAGTTCGCGCAGCATGGCAACCGCGTGGGCTGGGTGGCGCGGCTTGCCCAAGATGCGCGCGCCATCCACGACCGCGGTGTCCGCGGCCAGGACGATCTCGTTGGCCGCGGCCTGGGCCGCGAGCGCTTCGGCCTTGGCCTGGGCCAAACGCGCGACATACGCGGCAGGCGCCTCGCCCGCGCGGACGCGTTCGTCCACCTGGGGCACTTGCACCCGCACGGGCAGCCCCAGCCAATGCACCAAAGCGCGGCGTCGCGGGGAGCCCGAGGCCAATAACAAACGACACGGTGGGGCAGCGGTTTGGGTCGTCATTGGCGCGTTGGGGGGCGATGCCAGCGCATCGCCCCCGGCGGTTACTTCAGATATTCCCGCAACTGCTGTTGAATCTCGGGCTTACGCAGGCGGGCCAGGGCTTGGGCTTCGATCTGCCGCACCCGCTCGCGGGTGATGCCCATCTTGCGGCCGACCTCTTCCAAGGTATAAGGTTTGCCATCCAGCAGCCCATAGCGCAATTGCAAGATGCGCACTTCGCGCGGGGGCAGGGTGTTGAGCAGTTTTTCCAGGTGTTCGCGCAGCAGGGCTTGGATGGCGTTCTCGTCGGGCGCCTGCGCGTCTTCGTCTTTGATAAAGTCGCCCAAGACCGATTTCTCGTCGTCGTCGGTGGGCATCTCCAGCGACAAGGGATGCCGCGCGACTTGGATCATATATTCCACTTTCTTGGGCGGGATGCCCAACTCTTTGGCCAACTCTTCGATGGAGGGCTCGCGGCCCAGTTTCTGCGTCAGTTGGTGTTGCGTGCGCAGCAGTTTGTTGATTTGGTCGCCCATGTGGACGGGCACGCGAATGGTCCGCCCTTGGTCAGCAATGGCGCGGGTCACGGCTTGGCGAATCCACCAGGTCGCGTAGGTGCTGAACTTGTGCCCGCGGCGGTAGTCGAACTTCTTGGTGGCCCGAATGAGGCCGATGTTGCCCTCTTGGATGAGGTCCAAGAACGGCACGCCGCGACCGATGTATTTCTTGGCCACGCTGATGACCAAGCGCGAGTTCGCGATGATGAGTTGTTCGCGCGCGCGCCAGCCGTCCTCGATGATGCGCCGCAGTTCTTCGCGGCGTTTCGGGCTCACCTTGCCCCGGGCCAGTTCCGCGCGCGCCTGACGGCCCGCTTCGATGCGTTTGGCCAACTCGACCTCTTCTTCCGCGGTCAGCAGGGGGATGCGCCCCACTTCTTTGAGGTACAGGCCGATCATGTCGTCGGTGTCGATGTTGGCCAGATAGTCTTCCTCATCCGCGTTTTTGGTCGCTTTGGGGGCCTCTTCCTCTTCTTCCAGCAACTCTTCGTCGCTGGGCTCTTCGCTGGGTTCGTCTTCCAAATAGGCCACCCCAGCGCTGATGAGCGCGGCAAAAATTTCCTCCAATTGGTCCAGGTCCCCGTCTTCGATCTTGGGGAAGAATTGGAGGATGTCATCGTAAGTCACATACCCTTTTTCGCGGCCCAGTTCCACCAATTGGGCCACGGCCGAGAATTCTTCTTCATACAAAAATTCTTCGCCAATCATCGTGCCTTGCCCTCACCTCGTCAAGAATGGGTCTTGCATCCTCTCTTCATGGTAGCCCAAGAAGGCTCCCTTGTCTCCCTATCTATCCTCACCATATGCGCGGGCAGACGCGCCCTTTGCTTTAGATGCCTGCCTTAGGGCGTTGGTGACGGCGTTGGCGTGGTGGTCGGCGGCGCGATCTCGTCCAGCAAATCCAAGAGCGAACCTACCGCGTATTGTCCGACGGCGACCAGTTGGGCGTTGTCGCCCACCCGTAAGTAGTAACCGTTTTGCAGCGGCGTGGATGCGCCGACCCACAAGACAATGTGTTGGCCGTCGCGGGTTTCGAGCACGATGCGTTTTTCGGGTTGGGCCAGGCCCACGGTCGCGGGGTCGGTGTCAGGCGGCAAAGTGGCCAAGATGCGGGCGTAGACCATGCCTTCCAGCGCGCTGTTGACGCGCCAGGCTTCTGGCGGTGTCGCGTCGGCGGGCTCCGCGACCTCCCATTGGGGCTCGGCCGCGGCGGAGGTTTCCGCAGCGGGTGTTGGCGCGGGGGTAGGGGTGGCCTCGACGCGCACCAACACCACCCGCCGGTCCGCGTCTTGGGCTTCCAGCACGATGCGCACCACCGCCTCCGGCTCCAGGTCGGGCAACAGCCGGGGCATGGGGGTGGCTGTGGGCTCGCTGGTAGCCGTGGCCTCAGCGCGGCTTTGGTTCTCGCGCGCCCACCATGTCAGGCCGACCAGCGCCAGAAACACGCCGACCAAGATCCATGTGCTGCGGCGGATCATGGCCGTTCACCTCCGCATGCGTCGGCGGAACCACACCACACCGCCCACGAGCAGCACCGCGCCGGGCAATAGGCAAATGGACGACAAGGCCAGCACGGTCAGGCCATAGCCGGCCAGCGGCTTGAGGTAGCGCTGGGTCTGCGGCTTGGGTGTGATGGTGATGAGGTTCTCTTGCCCCGCAGCCCAGTCGACGGCATCGAGCAGCAGCAAGCCGTTGCCATAGGCCTGATAGAAACCGTTGCGCGCGAAATCGGCATCGCCGATGACCACCACGCGCGCGCCGGTCAGGGTGTCGTGGGCGACCACGACCAAGGGCACGGGACCGGCCAGATCTTGCCCTTCGTCATAGGCCACTTGCGCGCCTCCCTCGGGCGTGGCGGTGTGGAAGGCCGTCAGGTCGGTCTCGGCCCAAGCGCGTTCAGTGGTCTGGACGAGGGCTTCGACGGTGAGGGTGGACGGCGCATCGTCCAGCGCGCGCACGCTGCGGGCCACGGGGAAGAGCACCACCAGGCCGGCCAGGTTTTGGGTGACGGGGTGCCGCTCGGTGGGAACGCCCACCGCGATCAGGGGCTGTTGGGGTGACGAAGTGTCGACCACGACCGTGTCGTCCACTTGCACGAACCAATGCTCGGCCAGGTACGCGCGCAACTCAGGGCTGGGCTCCGCAGCGCCTTCTACCGATGTGTTGAACAAGAAGATGACGCTGCCGCCGTTGGCCAAATAGTCTTCCACGGCCTGAAGTTCTTTGTCCGTCAGGGGCTCCATCGGCCCGGCAAACACCACGACATCCGCGTCGTCGGGCAAGGTGCCTTCCGCGGGCAGGCTCCAGGTGCGAACGGTGAAGTTGCGGTTGACCAGTTCTTCTTTGAACATGGAGTAGCCCGCATCGCCCAAGGTTTCGATGTCGGCCTCGCCGTGGCCGGTGACGAACACAACCACCCGTTCCTCAGGGCGCAGCAGCCGGGCCAGCGCGTTGGCGATTTCTTCGTCGGACAAAAAGCGCACCTGTTCGTGGCGCTCGCCTTGCACCAACACGACCGTGCCGTCGCGCGTGACCCCATATTGCTGGGCCAGGGCCGGGTTGGCAATGGGGTCGACGAATTGGTATGTGAACTGGCCGTTGCTGGCCAGCGCGAACTTGTCCAAGGTTTCACGCGCGAAGTCGCGGTTGATATTGACGGAGTAGAAGGCGTACGCGGTGACGGGCTCTTCCAGATTTTGCAGCAGTTCTTGCACTTCGGGCGGCAAGGTGTTGCTTTTGTCTTCGGTGAGGTCCCAGCGTTGGGGGTACAGGGTGGCCAAGTAGTTGAGCGCGGCCAAGATGCCCACAAAGGCCAACGAGAGCACCAACGCGTTGCTGCCATAGCGGGCTTCGCGGCCGGTCAGCCAGCGCCGCACCCGGTCGGGTTCCAAATAGATGAAGACGGCCAAGCCCACCAGCGCGAGGGCCAACCCAATGCGCACTGGCGGGTCGAACGCCCGCATAACCACATACGCCCCCGCGGCGAACAGGGCGCTTGCCAGGGCCAAGCCCAGCGCGACCCACGGAAGCCACGCGCGCCAAGTTTTGGTCGGGTTCATCCGCGCCACCTCCGGCTTTCAATGATGACCGTGCCCATGAGCAGGCCGAACGCGGTCACACTGAGGTAATACACCACGCCCTGCAAGTCGATCACTCCACGGAAGAATGCGGTGTAGAAATGATGGCCAAAATCCAAGTAGCGCAGCAGGCCTTCGCTGGGGCTTCCTGCGGCGGCCAAACTGCTGATCATCCACAAAAAGAGGAACAAGGCCAACGTGACCACAAAGGCGGCCACTTGACTGCGAAACAGCGCGGACACTGCCACCCCCAGGGCCAGCAGGGCCGCGCTGACCAACAGCAAGCCCAAATAGCCGCTCACCACCGGCCCCCAATCCAACCCTGGCTCGGTCAGCAGATGCAACGCCAAGGGGTAGATCAAGGTGAGGGCCAGCAACACGACCACGAACAACAGCGCGCCCAACCATTTGCCCACAACCAATTCCCAATCGCGCACCGGCGCCGTGAGCAGCAATTCGAGGGTGCCGCTGGCTTGCTCCCCGGCCAGCAGGCGCATGGTCAGCGCGGGGATGGAAAAGACCAACAAGGTCAGCATCGGACCGATGACGATGTCGGCATTGGGTGGTGGGGCTCCCTGGAACAGGCTGAACGCATAGGCCCGCTGCAGGCTGTTGTTGACAATGAGCCCCAGGACGAACAGATATAGAAACAGCACCAAATAGCCGGCCGGGCTGGTGAAATAACGCCGGAACTCCCGGCGGGCGATGATCCACACCGTGCGCATGGGTCAGGCCTCCTCGTCGTCCTCGGGTGCGGAGGTTGGGGGGGCGTCGTCCGCGGTCGAGGGCGCCTCATTTGGCCCCGCGCCCTCTTCGCGAATGAGTTGCAAGAAGATGTCCTCCAACGAGAGCGAAACCGTGCACATTTCGTGCAGGTCATATCCCGCGTCCAGCACCGTGCGGGCCAGCACAGGGCGCAAGTCGCGGCTGGCCTCGGGGGCCAATTCAACCTCCCAGTGGTGGGCATCGACCTGGTGCACGCGCAGCACCCCTTTCAGTGCGGTCAAACGCGACTGCAAATCGTCGCCGCGGTCCGCACCGCTCACCCGCAGCCGGATGCGTTGCGCGCCGCGCAAGCGCAGTTCCAGTTCTTCGGGCGTGTCTTCGGCCAGAATGCGCCCTTGGTTGAGAATGAGCACCCGGTCGCACAACGCTTGGGCTTCCGAGAGGATGTGCGTCGACAGCATGACCGTGTGTTCTTGGCCGATCTCGCGAATCAAGTTGCGCACCTCGACCCGCTGCGCGGGGTCCAACCCCATCGTCGGCTCGTCCAAAATGAGCACCTCGGGGCGGTGCAGAATCGCCTGGGCCAGACCGACCCGCTGCCGCATCCCGCGCGACAGGCTGCCGATGAAACTCTCACTGCGGTGCAGCAGGTCGACCCGTTCCAAGACTTCTGCGATGCGCTCGTCCAGGTTGGGCACCTGGCGTAACTGGCCCATGAAGGCCAAATAGTCCCACACCGTCATGTCGTCATAGAGGGCAATGTTCTCGGGCAAATAGCCCACACGGCGCCGCACTTCCAACGATTCGTCCACCACGTGATAACCCGCAATCCACGCGTCGCCGTCGGAGGGCGGCATATAACCGGTGAGAATGCGCATCGTGGTGGTCTTGCCCGCGCCGTTGGGACCCAAAAAGCCCACGATCTCTCCCTTGTGGGCTTCGAAAGTGAGGTGGTCGATGGCGAGACGCCGACCATAATACTTGGTGAGGCCGCGCGCTTTGATCATCTTGCCGCTCTCCAGAGGCAAAAATAAAAGACCCCGCTCGGTGGCCTTGGGTTGGGAATCGGCTGAGAGGGTTTGAGCCGGGTGGAATTGCGCTGTAATTCACTATACCCGTTTTGGCCCAAAAGTCAAGCCACCTTCGCGCCCTTTTTTGTGATTTGGGGATTTTGCTCCGCGCACGGCCGGCCCCTTTTTCCAAACAACCAAGGCCTTCGTCCCACCAGGGATTAAAGCCCCGTGAAAGTTGCGTCGCGAACCAAGCCACGTTTGGCGAAAAGGCGTCTTTTGTGCTATGATAGGGGTGTGGCTGGGCAACTTCCTTAAAAGGGGGCCCAGACGAATGGTATTTACTCAATCTCTTAGGAAGAAGGACGGACTCCGTGGCCGGAAAATGCATCCTCTATGTCGAAGACAACGCGGACAACCGCATGTTGATCCGGCGGCTGCTCATGGCCGAGGGCTTTGAACTCATCGAAGCCGAGAACGCGGACCAAATGTGGGCCGTCCTCAAAGAGCACCGCCCGGATTTGATTCTCATGGATTTGCACTTGCCGGGGGTCGATGGGTTCACCCTGACGCGCCAAGTGACATCCGACCCCCGCTACGCGGACATTCCAGTAGTGGCCCTGACGGCCGACGTGCTGCGCGACACGCCGCAGCGTTGCAGCGAGGCCGGATGCGTGGGCTACATCACCAAGCCCATTGACGTGGATTCGTTCATCGAAAACCTGCGGCGCTTTTTGTGAGTCGCAGTGGGGAGAGCACCCATGACTCTGGAATCGCAAGCGTCGGTGCCCGACGCGGCTGCAGACGACAAGCCGTTGGTGCTGGTGGTGGAGGACAACGTCGCCAATTTCGTCCTCATCGCCCGCATGTTGGGGTTCATCGGCATTGAGACTAAATGGAAAACCTCGGGCTACGAAGTGGTCGAATTCGCCCAACGGATGCCTCGACTGGATTTGATCTTGATGGATCTGCGCCTGCCCTATGAGAGCGGTTACGAGGCGTTGGAGAAAATTCGCGCTTCGGAGCATCTCAAAGATGTTCCCGTGGTCGCGGTGACCGCGGAGGCCAGCCAGGAGCAAATGCGCAAAGCCCGCGAAGCCGGCTTCAACGGCTTCATCGGCAAACCCTTAGACCCTGATCGCTTTCCCGAGCAAATTCGGCGCATCTTGGCCGGCGAAGAGGTGTGGGAGTTGTGAGGGTGCTGCACCCGCGTTGTACCCCGGAGTGTGGGACTGCGCATCCTATGGTGAGGTTTGAGGCATGAGTTTGCCGCCCATTCCGTTCGACCCCGACGACCGGGAGCCTGACGCCACGCCTCCTCCGGTGCCCCCGGCCGACGCGGAAGCCTTCGCCGATTTGGCCTTCGACGAAGAGCCCGAGAGCGCGGCACCATCGGCGCCCCCTCGGCCCCAGGAGACGACCGGCCGGCCGCGCCGTCGGTTCCGCCGGCGTTTGGTGCTGCGCTTGGCATTGCTGCTCCTCGGCAGTGTGCTCCTGCCGCTGACCATCGAAGGAATCTGGTTCTACTATCGCACCTACAGCGAAGCCGTGCAACTGAACCTGCGCCGTGAAGAACTGGTCCTGGACTTTGCCTTCAGCGATTTGAATGCCTGGCTGGTGCAGCGGCAGGCGCGGGTGGAAACCGCGCTGACCATGCAGGACCTCCAAGACGCGCTCCACGTGCTTTGGACGGCCTCGCCCGAGAGCCGTCGCTTCGCCAACGCGCGCAGCATTTTGCTGCATCGTTTGGAACAACGCACCCGAACCGAGGGCGGCGTGCCCCTGTACACCGATTTTGCGCTGGTCACCCCGGCCCAAAAGGTGTTGATCGCCAGCGAGCCCGAATGGGAAGGCAAACCCTTGGCCGAAGTGCCTTTTGGCCCATCGCTGCAACAGCGGTGGGACATTGCCACAGCCCAGACCTGGCATTGGGTGTACCCGCTGGATACACCTAACCCCACCGATGACGCTTTGGGCGTGGGCAGCACTTTTCCGCTGTACGACCAGGACGGTAACTTGCAAGGCCTGCTGGTTGGCTTGGCCTCCGACCTGATCGTGCAAGAGACGCTGACGCGTTTGGGCCGTTGGCTTCCGCAAGGGCAGAGCGTCTTCGTGACCGAAGAGGGGCGGGTCTACCAGTGGGATTCTTCCATGCAAACCCTGCAGATGGTGGACGACCCCTTGCTGGCCCAACTGGTGTCTGTGCTGGCGCAGCAGCCGCGCGAAACCGTGCTGCTGGGCGAGGTCGACCGTTGGGACGTCTTGTTGGCCCGTTGGGGATTGGGGTCGGCCACCCGTTTAGTGCCTTATGCCCACACCGATCTGCAGGTTGTCTTTCCTTTGTGGTGGTTAGACGCACCCGGCATCATCGGTTTGGCTGGGTGGATCGAACCCTTGCGGGCCACGCTGGTGGTGAGCAATCCCGAGTCGATTGCCGTGGCCGGCGTGACCAATCTGCTGCGTTTGCGCCTGTGGGTGTGGAGCGCGCTGTTGGTTTTGACCTTGGGCGTGGCCGTGTTGTTCGGCCGTCGCTTGTTGCGCCAAGTGTATGACCTGGTGCGGGTGGCCGAAGCCTTTGCTCAAGGCCATTGGGATCAGCGGGCCGAGGTGGTGGGCAACGACGAGATGGCCTTGCTGGCCTATACTTTCAACGATTTGGCCGACCAATTGCAAGAGACCTATGCCACTATGGAGCGCGAACTGAACTTGCGCACCCAACAGGTGCAGTTGGTGGTGACCATGGCCACCGTCGCGCTGGAAGGGGGCTCGGAATCTGCACAAGTGTTGCGCACCATCTTACAGCGGATGGGTGAGCGCTTCCCGCGCTTTGCCTACTTGTCGTTGCGCTTGTGGCACGCGCCCGACCAAGGTTGGCAACCCGCGGCGCGCATTTCGCGCTTACCTCAAGCCGTGAACTTGGCCTTGCGCTCCTTCGAGCCACATTTGGCCTCAGAAGTCGGGCGCACCCTGGACATGCGCATGTGGGCCAACGAAGACGGCCAGACTTTGCGCTTGCCCCCGCCGCTGAGTTGGATGGTGGGCGTGCCGCTGAGCACCCCCCAACGCCTCATGGGCGTGCTGTTCGTCGGCGGCGTCGATACCAGCCTGCCGGGCGAGTACGACCGCTTCGCGCTGCGCTTGCTGGCCCGTCAATTGTCGTTGGTGCTGGAGTATCTGCACTTGAACCGCGGGCAAGCGTTGGAGGCTGAAAAGCAACGCGTGATTCGGCATCTGCTGGAACGCTTGCCGTCGCTGAGCCACAGTTCCCAAGTCGTGCCGGCTTTGGTGGAAGGGCTCGGCGAGGCCCGCGCGCAAGGGGTGTTGCTCGTGCCTTCGCCCGAGTTGACCGACACTTGGAGCGTGGCCTATCCGCCGGCGAAGGATGACAAGGCGACCACGTCGGTGCGCAACTTGCTCTCTCTCATCAGCGATGGGCCGGCCCACCTGGTGGTAGACGAGGGCGAAGGTATGGGCGTGGCCGTATTGGCCCGGCTCTACAACTGGCAGACCATTGGCTTGTATCCGGTGCGCGACCCTCAAGGCCGCATCTTGGCTGTGTGGGCGCGTGGCACCCGCTTGGGCGAAAGCGAAACCCCCTTGGACCGCGAGCGGGAACGCTTGTTCACCGATTTGCTGGGCTGGGCGTTCTTGTACGCGGACATCCAGCAGCGGCTTTCGGTGTGGGAAGTGGTGCAAAAGATCTTGGAATACGCGCCCGAAGCGCCCTCTGAGGGCCACCTCTACTTGCGGGCGTGGGATTTGCTGCAAAAATACTTGCCCGAGGCCGATTTCTTTGTGGCCTCGCATCGGGGCGGCAGCAGCGCGTACACATTCATCTATCCGCACGGACAGCGTTACTACCACACCACTGTCACGCCCGTCGAACAGTCCTTGATACAGCAAGTGGCTGAGCGGGGGCAACCGCTGTTGTTGAGCGACAAGCACAAAGTCATCGCCCAGGCGGGCAAGGTCATGCGGGTCGCGACGCGCATCCCCGAATCGTGGCTGGGCGTGCCCGTGGTGCTGGGCCAGCAACGCTTGGGCGTCATCGGCTTGGTGCAATGGGAGAAACCGCGCGCGTTCTCGGCCGAACATCTCGCGTATTTGCGCACGTTGAGCCAGGGGCTGGCCGGCGTGATGTTCTCCATCCAGCAGGAAAGCCGCTTGCGGCGTCGCATCGAGCGCGAGCAGTCGTTGCGGACGTTCGCCCAACGCCTCACAGGGCTCACCGACGTGCGCAACATGTTGGAGTTCAGCGCAGCCGAAATTCAGCGCCTGTTCGAAGCGCGTCAGGTCGAAATCGAGTTGTTCGTCACGCCCCAAGAGACCGAAGAGGACGGCGCGACCGCCGAAGGGTAGGAGTGTAATCCATGAGCCGAGTGTCTGCGAGCCATCAAGAGAGCGCGCCCTATCAGTCGGCCTCTTTTGGGCAGCAAATGCACCTTTATCGGGAGCGTTTGCTCTCCCTCTTGCTGACCTTGGTTGGCACTTTGCTGCCCGCGTTGTTCGCCGCGTATCTATGGCGTTTTTGGGACTACCCCGTCCTGCGCTGGATTTATCTGGCGTTGTTGACGGCCAGTTTCCTTTTGGGGTGGGGCCGGGCCTTGATCCCCTTCCCCTATTCGGTGCGGGTGGGCTTTCTGTTGGGCATGGTCTACATCATGGCCGTGTACGCGGCGCTCTTTTACGGCAATCTGGGCGAGGCCAACTTGTCGTTCCTTTTCAATGTGTTGGCCGGTGCGGTGTTCCTCTCGGGGTGGCTGGTGGTGCTCAACACCGTGTTCGCGGTAGGGCTGCATTTCTTGACCAGTTACTTGGTGGTGGAGCAGGGCCTGACGCTGGCTAAGTTGACCAATGTGCCTGCCAACATCCTGCTGGCCCCTACCCAATGGGTGTACACCAGCAGCGCTTTTCTCATCGTGAGCATTGGCGTGGTGGGGCTGTTGTATTTCATCCAGAAGCGCTTTGAAACCACGCTGGAAGACACGATTCAACTCACGCGCATCTTAGAGCAAGAACGCCAGCGCCTGAGCGATCGTGAGCGCTTGCTGCGCCGCCGGGTGCGCCAAATTCGGGCTGCCAGTGAAATCGTCAATACGCTGGGCGCGATTTCAGACCCAAAGAAACTCATGGACGAGGTGGTGGACCAAATCCAGCGCCAGTTCGGCTTGTATTATGTGGGGATCTTCTTGGTCGACGAAAGTTTCGAGTTCGCGGTGTTGCGGGCCGGCAGTGGTCAGGCCGGGCAGCGCATGGTCACCGAGGGGTATCGCCTGCCGTTGGGCGGGACCTCGATGATCGCGTGGGCCATCACGCACCAAGAGCCGCGCGTGGCGTTGAATGTGCAGCAAGATCCCACCCACTACGAAAACCCCTATCTGCCCTACACCCGCTCTGAGTTGGCGTTGCCCTTGGTCGCGCGTGGCGAGGTTCTGGGCGCGATGACTATCCAATCGGATCGGGCCGATGCCTTTGACGAAGAGGATTTGCGCACGCTGCAAACGCTGGCCAATAGTGTGGCCTTGGCCTTGTCGAATGTGCTCATGGTGCAGCGCCTGCAAAACCAGTTGCGCGAAATCGAAGCGTTGCAGCAACGCCTGTTGGGCCAGACATGGGGCGAGTTGACCCAAGGCTTGCTGGTGCGTCGCGAGGCCCCCAAAGTCGGTCCGGCCGCGGTCGAAGAGACCGACGAAGGCGCGACGCTCACGCTGCCCATTCGCCTCTATCACCAAAAAATCGGCGAAGTGCGCATCGCCAGCCCGCGGCCATGGCAGGAGGGCGAGGCCGACTTGTTGGAAGGCATTGTCGCCCTGCTCACCAACCACCTCATGGTGGCCCGCCTGTTGGATGAAGTGCAGCAATACGCGCGGCGTGAGGAAGTGCAGAACGAACTCGCGGCCCGCTTTGCGTCCGCGCTGGATTTCGAATTGCTGGCCCGGTCCGCGCTGGAGGGGTTGAGTGAGGCCTTCCAAGTTCAAGAAGCCTGGTTGGTGTTGGATGTCTTCGGCAGCACCAACGGCGACACCGCGGAAGGCACGCCGGCCGAGCAACCTGGCCCTCGGCCCGGAGGTGAAGCGGCATGATCTCCGACGAGCGAACCCTGTCCATCCCGCGGCCTCAGCACACGCTGCGACGCACGGTGCGCCAGTTCACCGTGACCATTGCATTGGTCATGGTGTTGTTGGGCGTGTTCGTGGGCTATCAAGTGTTTTCGTTGCGGGCTATTGTGTTGCAGATGTACAAAGACATAGAGCCGTTGCTGTTGAGCAACGAAACCATCGCGCTCATCGAACGCTCGGCCCACATTCTGCGGGAGATTCAATCTTCGCTGCACGACCCCGAAGCCATCGAAGCCAATCAGTTGCGGTGGAGCGAACAATTGGTCGCGCTGCACAGCGCGTTGGACTCCAACCGCCGCGATCTCGAAGCCTTTGTCGATACACTGCCCGTAGACGACCCCTTGCAGCCGCCGCTGGCGCGCTCGTGGGCGTTGCTGCGTGAGACCACCCGCTTGGTCCAAGAGATCACCCAGGCGATCAACCACCGCCGTTGGGATGACGCGGACGCGCTGATTCGGCGTTTCTTCACCGTATACGAGGAATATCACCTCGCGCAACGCTTCATTGTGCGCAGTTTCGAAGAGCGCCGCGACGCCACCCTGGCGCGCATGCTGCGGGCCCTGCGGCAAATCCTCTTCCAACCGGCTGTGACGGCCGCGGTCTCGCTGATCTTGGTGTGGTTCTTCGCCCGCTTCGTGATCGTGCGCATCATTCGGCCGTTGGAGGAAACCGCCGCGGGCGTGTTGCGCTTCGCGGAGGGCGACTACAACTACCGCTTGGAAGTGCCGGAAGAGGCCGAGGGCGAGGTCGCCTATTTGCGTCGGGTGTTCAACGTGATGGCTGAGCGGGTGCAAGCCGCGCAGTTGACATTGGAGCAACGGGTCGCGGAGCGCACCTACGCGCTCCAACGCCGCGTGGCCCAGATTCAGGCCGCGGCCGACATCGCCCGTTTGCTCACCTCGTTGCGCGCGCCTGAGGTCCTGCTGGAACGCACCGCCCGCCTCATTGCCGAGCGTTTCGGCTACTACCATGTGGGCATCTTTTTGCTGGACGAGACCGGCGAATGGATGGAACTGCGCGCGGCCAGTAGCGAAGGTGGTTTGCGCATGGTCGCCCGGCGGCACCGGCTGCGGGTCGGCGAAGAGGGCGTGGTCGGCTTTGTCGCTCGCACCGGCAACCCGCGCATTGTGTTGGACGTGGAAGAGGACCCGCATTATGTGCGCCCTGAAGAATTGGCGTTGACCCGCTCCGAAATGGCCTTGCCGCTGCGCGTTGGCGGGCGCATCTTGGGCGTGTTGGACATCCAAAGCACGCAGCCCAACGCGTTTTCCCCTGAAGACGTGACCACCTTGCGCGTGGTCGCCGACCAATTGGCCGTGGCCTTAGACAACGCCTATCTGTTGCAACGCATGGAACGCGCGTTGGACGAATTGCACTGGGTGCAGCGGCAACTTTCCCGCCGCGGGTGGGAGGAGTTCTTGCGCGTCGCGCCGGCCCAAGTCTACCGCCGCACCGCGCGCGGCGAGTTTGAGGCCTTGCCCGAGCACGTCGAAGAACGGCCACGCGATGCCGAAGCCCAGTTCCACGAATTGCAGGTGCCGATTTCGGTACGCGAGCAGCCCATCGCCACGCTGGTGCTGCGCCGTCTGCAGCCGTGGCAAGAGCCTGAGCGTCAGATGCTGCAAGACTTGGCCGATCGGCTGGGCTTGGCCTTGGAAAGCGCGCGTTTGTTCTACATCGCGCAACGCCGCTCGGCCTGGCTGCAAGCCGCGGTGGAACTGGGGCGCATTCTGCGCTCTTGGGATGAAGAAACCCTGTTGCGCGAGTTCGTGCGGGCCCTGCTGGAGCGTTTCCCCCTGTGGCGCGCGGCGCTGTATATCTATCGGGCAGACGAACGCCGCCTGGAAGTGCACGCGGCCGCAGGCGACCGCTGGGAAGATTTGCTCGCACCACCGCCCCACGCGGTTCCTCTGCCCTCGGACGACCCCTTGGGCCAAGCCGCCCAGCGACGCGCGCCCATGCTGTTGAATTCCCCCGAGGCCATGCAGGCCTTCGAAGACACCGCGCCGGTGCCGCCGGGTGGCTCGCGGTTGGTACTGCCGATTTTGCTGGGCGAAGCCTTGTTTGGCGTGTTGGACTTGCACGCGGAACGGCCGCGGGCGTTTTTGGAGGCCGACATCACGGTCTTGCGGCTGCTGGTGGATTCGTTGGGCGTGGCCTTGCTCAACGCCCGCTTGGTGGCCCGTTTGCGGGTGCTGCTGGGCGAACAGCAGCGCCTGCAAGCCGCGTTGGCCCAAGCGACCGCGGCCGCGTCGGTGCCCGAAGCCCTGGACGTCGTGGTGCAGGCCCTGTACGAACTGGAACCTCCGCAGTCCGCGGCCATCTACTTGCCGGCCGAGGACGACCCCTCCCGCTTGCTTCGGATCGCGGCTCGGCACCACCCCGAGGCGGGCGCTCCCTGGCCAGACGAGGTCGCGGTCCAAGACGAACAGCACCCCGTCGCCTGGGCCTTCAGCCATCAAGGTGCCTTGTGGTTCAACGAGGTCGATTGGTTCGACGACCGAATGCGCGGCCAAGGCTCGTTGTTGGTCGTGCCGATCGTGTACGGCGAGGAGCCCCTGGGGGTGATCGCCCTGCGCCATGGGCAGGCCAACGCTTATAGCGAAGACTTCTGGGGCCTGGCCCATACCGCGGCCGCCGCCGTCGGGAGTCTGCTGTCGAACCTGCGCTTGTTGGAGCAGGTCCAACGGCGCTCCGCGCAACTGCAACTGCTCTACGACTTTACCGCGGCCATCTCCGGATACACCGACTTCACCGCTTTGGTCCAAGACGCGGTGGCGCGCTTCCGCAGCATTTTCGACGCCCTGCACGCGGGCATCTTGATTTACGATTTAGAGCGGAGCGTGGTGCGTCTGGTGGCCACGGCCTCGCGCGCGCCCGACGTGCCAGGGGCAGCAGATTGGGGGCCGCGCGATTTGCCCATGGTGGAGGGTTCGCCTTTTGTGCGCTTGCGCGAAAACCCGCGCGTGTTGGTGGTCACGCAGCAACAATTGCAGCACGCGCCCGCGCGCCTGCGCGCGGCCATCGAAGCGCGCGGGGTGCGCAGCCAGGTGCTCGCTCCCCTCATTGTGGGCGACGAACTCCTGGGTTTGGTCGCGCTGGGCTTTGAGACCGACGAGCCCCCCTTGGGTACCTCCGATTTGGCCGTGCTGGAGCAGTTGGCCCGCCAGTTGTCCTTGGCCATGGAGTTGACCCGCTTGCTCGAACGCTTGGAGCGCCGCGCACAGCGCGAGCGCTGGGTGCGGGAGATCACCGTGCGGATGCGTTCCAGCAGCGATCCGTTGGCGATTTTGCGCATGGCCCTGGAAGGCTTGCGCGAGCAGTTGCATCTGCAAGAAGCGCAAATTCTGCTGACCCGCCCGGCCGGAACGCCACCCGTTGTGGGCAAAGGTGCGCGTCCCGGCTCCGCGCCCTCGACCAAAACCCGTGGCGATGGTCGGGAGGGACCGTCCGCGGCGGCAGCACCCGCCGCGGATGGAGAGGAGGCTTGACATGGCCGGAGGTCCATCCGTCCAACCCCGCATTTGGGCTTTTGCCCATCAAAAAGGCGGTGTGGCCAAGACGACCAGCGCGCTGGGCGTCGCGGGGGCCTTGACCGAAATGGGCCACCGCGTGCTGGCCGTCGACTTGGACCCCCAAGCCAGTCTGACGCTGGCTTTGGGGCACCGGCCCGCGGAAATTCACACCTCGCTGGCCCAAGTGCTGGCCAATCAGGTGCCTTGGCACGCGGCCTTGCTCAAAACCGATGTCGAAAATTTGGATGTGTTGCCGGCCACGGGGCGCTTGAGTCAAATCGGCAGCCATTGGCTGGGCGCGGGGGTGTACGACGGCGTGCGTCGCGTGTTGCAGCCAATTCGGGGATACGACTTCATCGTGCTGGACACGCCTCCCTCGCTGAGCATCTTTACCGTCAACGCTTTGGTGGCAGCCCATTTGCTCTTGATTCCCACCCAGCCGGAATATTTCTCGGCCTATGCCATTCGCCATGTGCTGCAATTGGTGCAGTGGGTGCGCGATACGTACAACCCGGAACTCAAGTATCGCATCTTCATCACCATGTTCCAAAAGCGCAATCGTGCCCATGCCCTGATTCGCTCGCGTTTGGAAACCACGTTTGGCGTAGGTCTGTGTCAAACCTTAGTGGGTGTGGACACCAAATTGCGCGAAGCCGCGATCGCGGGTTTGCCGATTCAATATTTCGCTTCGCGTTCACGCGCCGCAGACCAATACCGGGCTTTGACCCAGGAGGTACTGGCTTATGACCAGCAAACGCCGACGCAAGTCCTCATCCAGTCCCGCCAAGAAGCGGCTGGAAGAGCGACTGCTGGCGCTGAATGAGGATTTGGAACCATCGTCCCAGCCCTCGGTCGCCCCGCCCACGCCCACACCCCCCGCGGTAGACACGGAAACGCCTCCTTCGGGCTTGTTGGTCGACCCATGGGCGACCGCGGCGCTGGACACGGGCCAATTGGTGGTCGACACCGACGCCTGGACAACGCTGCTGGAGCAGACCACCTTTGGCCTGCGCGCGGACGCGCAAGGCCACGTTGAGACCCACCGCCAACCGTTGACCCCGGTGGGCGAAGATAGTCTGCGCACGCACGAGCCACGCTGGACCCGCACCGACGACCAAGCCGTGTTGTCGTTGCCGTTGATGTATCAGAACTTCGAAATCCTGTTCGAAGGTCTGGCGCCGTCGGAGCGGCAATGGCTGGAAGAAGATCGCGAAATCGTGCGGCAGACTTTGGAGCAGTTGGCCCTGGCCCTGCAAGACGCGTACTTGTTCACCAGCACGCAGCAGGCTTTGGCAGAGGTCGAGCGTCTGTACAAAGCCACCAGCCAACTGCTGGAAGGCACCACCTTTGCCCAAGGTCTGCAAGTCTTGGCCGAATATACGGTATTGGGCCGGGCCCAGGCCCTGTATCTTTACCTGCCCGGCCTGCGCGCCCCGCGGCCCGAGGGCGGGGCCGCGCCTGAGCACATGCGCTTGTATGCGCGCTGGCCCGAAACCGCGCCTGCCCACATGCCCGACGAACTGCATTTGCGGCCTACGGATGTCCCGCGCCGTATGTTGTGGGCCTTGCCGAGGGATGATTCCCGTCTGCCCGCGGCGGTGCAGCAGGCGCTGCAGGCGATGGATGTGCAGGCTGTGACCGTGGTGCCCTTGTTCGTCGGCCCTGACTTGGTCGGCGCGCTGGCCGCGGTGTTCGCCGAAACTCCTCCTGCGCCCCCGGCTCGTGAGCAGCGCATCCTCAATGCCTTGTTGCGCCAGGTGGCCGGCTATGTGCGCAGCCTGGCCTTGCAAGAAAACCTGCGTTTTACGCTGGAACTGACCAACCGTTTGTACCGCATCGCGCTGGGCCTCAGCCGGGCTGATAGTTTCGACGACATCATGCAGGTGATGTGGGAACACACGCCTTTGGGCCAGGGCGCGTTGTCGATTTCTTGTGTGTTGTTCGAGCCCGCGATGACCGAGTCGCAAATGCCTCGCTGGCTCGTGACCGCGTCGGTGGTCGCGAACGGCAAACCTGTGCCAACCCATTGGCCGCGTTTGCCCTTCGCGCCCTTGTTCGAGACCGCGCTCACCGTAGAGGGGCCCTACTTGGTCGAAGACCCCGAAGGGGAGAACATCCTGCGGCGCGTTTTCTTGGAAGGCAAGCCATATCTGATTCATGACATGGCTTCCGAAGTGGCGTTGTCGCAATCGTTCCTCAACGAATATCGGCAACGCATCCCGGCCCGCAGCGGTATTCTGGTCCCCTTGCGGGTAGGCGATGCGGTGGTGGGTATGCTGACCGGCACCTACCCTGACCTGCGCGCGTGGACCCAAGACGATTTGCAAATTCTGTTGGTGGCTGCGGCCCAAGCCGCGGTGCGGGTGCGCAGTTTGTATTTGCTGCAAGTCAGTGAGCGCCGGGCCCGCCAGTTGGAGACGGCATCGGTCATCGCGCGCGACATCGGTCGAACGCTGTCGCTGGAGACGTTGCTCAATCGCGCGGTCAATTTGATTCGCGAGCGCTTTGGCTTCTACCACGCGACCGTGTTCTTGCTCGACGAACGCGGCGAATACGCGGAGGCCCGGGCCGCGACCGGCGAAGCCGGACGGGTGATGCTGCGCAGCGGCCACAAACTGCGCGTTGGCTCGAAGTCGGTGGTGGGCCAAACCGCGGCCCGGGGCGAACCCGTGGTGGTCAACGATGTGCGCTCCAATCCTGTGCACCGGCCCAACCCCCTGTTGCCCGACACCTTAGCCGAAGCCGGCTTCCCCTTGCGGGTGGGCGACCGGGTCATCGGCGTGTTGGACGTGCAGTCCACTTCCACCTACGCGTTCACCCCCGAAGACGTGCAAGTGCTGCAACTGCTGGCCGACCAGTTGGCCGTGGCCGTGGAAAACGCGCGGGCCTACGAACTCGCCCGCCGCGCGCTGCAAGACATGCGCCGCGCGGACGAACTCAAGAGCCAGTTCTTGGCCAGCATGAGCCACGAACTGCGCACCCCGCTGAACTCCATCATCGGGTTCTCGCGCATCATCCTCAAAGGCATCGATGGCCCCATCACCGACCTCCAACGCCAAGACTTGGAGGCCATCTTCAACGCGGGCCAGCACTTGTTGGGCCTGATTAACGACATTCTGGATCTGTCGAAGATCGAAGCCGGCAAGATGGAACTCAACTTCGCGGAAGTGGACATCGCCCAAGTCGTGCGGGATGTGCTCACCACCACCCAGGCCTTGGTCAAAGACAAGCCCGTGCGCTTGGAAGCCGACCTGGAACCCGATTTGCCGCCCTTGCGGGTGGACCCCAAGCGCTTCCGTCAAATCTTGCTCAATTTGCTTTCCAACGCGGCCAAGTTTACCAAAGAGGGGTACATTCGGGTGCGGGCCTACCGCGAGGTGGACCCCATTACCGCGTACACCGAAGTGGTGGTGGCCGTGGAAGACACCGGCGCGGGCATTCCGCCCGAGCATGTGGAGCGCCTCTTCCAGCCCTTCTATCAGGTCGACAGCAGTCTCACCCGCGAGGTAGGTGGTACTGGCTTGGGCTTGGCCATTACCCGCAACTTGGTGGAATTGCACGGTGGGCGCATTTGGGTCGAAAGCGAGGTCGGGCGGGGCAGCACGTTCTATGTGGCTTTCCCTGTGACGCCGGCCGATGCCGAGCCCGGCCTTGCCGAAGACTTCCTCCTGGTCTACGACCCCGACGAGACCGCCTTGCGGGTTGTGCGCCGCCACTTCGCGGTCAAAGGTTACCGCGTGGTGCAAGTGAAACACTTGGGAGAACTGATCTCTCGGGCCCAGTCCTTGCGCCCCTTGGCCGTGTTCATCAATCCCTTCTTGCCCCGGCAGATGGGCGTCGAAGCCTTGCTGGAACTGAAAAAGCGCGAAGAGACCCGCTACCTGCCCACCTATTTCTTGGCCATCGACGCGGCGCGCGACCAGGTGTTCAGCACCCGTTGGCATGTCATGCTCACCAAGCCCCTGCGGCGGGAAGATGTCACCTTTCTCACCTCCATGGCGACCCAGCCCCACGGCACCTGGCTGTTGGTTGATCGTCACCCACAGCATCTGGAGCACATGACCGAACTGCTGCGCGAGGCTGGCATCGAGAACATTGTTGCTCTGGGGCCGGGCGCCCAGTTGGATACGGTGACCGAACTGCCCGCGGTGTTCGTCTGGGATTTGTTGGCCGTCTTGCCCGACAACACGTTCCGCCGCGCGTTGCAGCAACAGATGCGCGAGGGCTCGCCCAACCTGATCGTGGGCTTGTTGGACGCGCAAATGGACGCCGAGACCTGGGCGCAGTTGGAAGAACGCTTGCGCACTTTGCAAAACGTGTGCACTTACCCGCTGGCCGACGCGTTGCATTACTTGGAAGGTGTGTTGTATCACTTGGCCGC
This sequence comes from uncultured Anaerolineaceae bacterium, assembly GCA_964446575.1. GTDB lineage: Bacteria > Chloroflexota > Anaerolineae > Anaerolineales > DRMV01 > JAADEN01. Next base: position 69,146 of record CAYUOX010000072.1, read on the forward strand.
GCGTCGTGCCGCCGCGGCCGCGGAGGCCGACTGAAGCACGCCATCCGCGGCGTCATTCCGCGTTCAGGCCTGCGTGGGGAGCGGAGGTTGCGCCGCTCCTCACGATTTTTCTGCTTTGAGGTTATCGCCTATGCGTATTCATCGCGTACAAAGTCGCTGTATGGATTGTGGCCATACGTTTGAATTCCACCCCTTGACCGCGCGTTGCCCCCGCTGCGGCAGCGAGTGGCTGCAAGCCGAATATGACTATGATTTGGCCCGTGACCGTTGGCTGCGGCAGTTGGTGGATCGCCCCTTCAACTTGTGGCGCTACCACGAACTACTGCCCGTGCAACACGCCCCGCCGCCCATCGATTTAGGGGTCGGGGGCACGCCTTTGTTGTCGTCGGTGCATCTGACCCAGATGCTCAAATTGCCCCATTTGTACATCAAAGACGAACGCCAAAGCCCAACGTCTTCCTTTAAAGATCGCCAAGCCGCGGTGACTATTGCCGCGCTGCAAGAGAGCGGCCTGACCGAAATGGTCGTGGCCTCGACGGGCAACGTCGCGATTGCCTATTCGGCTTACGCGGCGCGCGCGGGCATCAAATTGTGGGCGTTCTTGACCTCGCTGGTGCCCCAAGAGAAGATGCGCGAGGTCGCCATTTATGGCACGCAAGTGGTCAAAGTGACGGCTTCTTACGACGAGGCCAAGCAAATCGCAGCCGAGTTTGCCCGCCAACGGGGGCTGTACATTGATCGCGGCGCGCGCTCTATCCCTACAGTGGAGTCGATGAAAACCCTGGCTTTCGAGATCAGCGAACAATTGACCCGCCAGCATCCTGAATCGCGGTATGGCGGTTTGCCGTGGCGCGCGCCCGACTGGTATCTGCAGGCTGTGAGCGGCGGCCTGGGCCCCATTGGCGTAGCCAAGGGATTCCGCGAACTTTACCGCATGGGCCTGATCGACCGTATGCCCAAATTGGGCATCGTTCAGGCCGAAGGATGTTCCCCCATGGTGCAGGCCTGGCAGAAAGGACAGGCCCAGGCTGACCCCATCCCGCGCCCGCGCACCCACATCACCACTTTAGCCACGGGCAACCCTGGTCGCTCCTACACTTTGCTGTACGAATACGTGCGCGAGCACGGTGGCACTTTCGTGGCCGTCTCTGACGAAGAAGCCTTCCGGGCCATGCACACCCTGGCCAAAATGGAAGGGCTGTCCATGGAACCCGCCGCGGCCGTGGCTTTCGCGGGCCTCATCAAACTGGTGCGCGAAGGGGTGATCCAACCCCATGAGACCGTGGTGGTCAATTGCAGCGGCCACACCATGCCCATTGAGTCCCACATTTTGGGGGAGCGGTGGGCCCGGCATGTGGTGGTCGCGCGACGCCAGGAACAAGCCCCTGCTGAGACCACCCCGCTGGGCGCCCCTCAAGAAGGCTTGCTGGCCGCGTTGAGCACCATTGCCACCGAGCGCTATCCGCGCATCCTCATCGTCGATGATCACGAGCCGGCTCGCATTTTGTTGCGGCGCATTTTGCAATCCCTGGGCGATTACACCATCTTGGAGGCTGAAGATGGTTACCAAGCCCTGGAGATGGCCCAGCAAGACCCGCCTGACCTCATCATCTTGGACTTGATGATGCCCGGCCTGGACGGCTTTTCGGTGCTGGATTCGCTCAAGTCCCACCCGGCCACCGCGCACATCCCCGTCATTGTGGTCACGGCCAAGACCCTGACCACCGAAGAGCAACGTCGCTTGCGTCGCATGGCCCGGCTGATGTACAAAGGCGAGTTCTTGAGCGATGAGTTCTTCGAAGAGATTCGCGGCTTGTTGGAACAAACCCGCTGAGGGCGCCCCAGCCCTCCGTCTCGCGGCGGTGACCGTGAAAAAGGGCCGAACGTCATGAACGGCCCTGCCCATTGGGTAACCCGCCCCATCCCCTCCCTCGTGCGAGGTCGCGGGGTGGGGTACATCTTTGGCGCTGCTGTTGCCGCGCGCCATCCTTGCCCGCTCCAACATGAGGGGGGCACGGCCACGCGCAAAAATCAATGCCCCGGAGGGGAGTTGACCCATGGGTGCGCGTAAACCATCCCGTTGGCGCGAGGTGGGCACCGCGTCCGCGCTGTTGTCCGCGTTCTTCTTGGGCTTGACGCCCATTTTCGGCAAACTGGCCATCGTGCGGGGCATGGCGCCCTTGGGCGTGGCTGCCTGGCGCACGGTCTTGGCTACGCTGCTGTTGTACGCGGTGTTGCGTTGGCGGCGCCCCGCCTGGTTGTACATTCACCCATTGGGCCTGCTGGGCTGTTTGCTGGCCGGCGCCATCAATGGCACGGGTTCGCTGTTCTACTACAGCGCACTGGGCCGCATTGACGCGTCCTTGGGGCAACTGCTGTACTCGTTGTACCCCGTGTTCGTGGGCTTGTGGCTCTGGCTCGACCATCAGACCCCAGGCCCGGTCACTTGGGGACGTTTGGCTTTGGCCGTGCCCGCGGTCTATCTGCTCACGGCCGGTGGAGCCCAAGGGCCCGTGGACTGGTGGGGCGTGGTCATGATGTTGGTGGCTTCGGCCTTGTACGCGTTGCACTTGCCCGTCAATCAGCGTGTGCTCTACGAGGCGCCGGCCCCCACGGTGACCTTGTACACCTTGGCTGCTATGAGTGGCGTGGTCGTGCTCGCGTATCTGTGGCGCGGGCCGTGGCAAGTGCCGGTGGACCCCACCTTGGGTGGGCCGGTCTTGGCCCTCACTTTGGTGACCTTTTTCTCGCGGCTGACCCTGTTCATGGGCGTTAAGCGCATCGGTGGAATGCACACCGCCTTGTTAGGCCTGGGCGAGTTGGTGGTGACTGTCTTGTTCGCCCATTGGTGGCTGGGCGAACGCTTGTCGCCTCAACAATGGGCCGGCGCCGCGCTGCTGCTCGCAGTCATGTTGCTGGGGCGCTGGGATCGCCCCGCCGCGCCGCCGAAACCCGGTCGTGGGGGTTGGCTGCGTTGGCTCGAGCCGCCCGATTTCCACGCCTAAGCGGAGGTGGGCCGGATGTCGGTGTACAACAAACTGGTGGCACGCACCTTTGACCGCATCGCGCGCTTGCTGCAAATTCAAGGCGACGACGCGTTCAAAATTCGCGCCTATCGCCAAGCGGCTGACACCCTGCGCCATTGGCCCGAAGACGTGCGCGCCGTGTGGCGCGCCGGCCGCCTGACCGAACTCCCTCACATCGGCGCGGCCTTGGCCAAGAAAATCGACGAACTGCTGCGCACCGGGCGCCTGGCCTATCTGGAGCGCTTGGAGCGCGAAGTCCCGCCCTCGTTGCTGGCTTTGCTGGACCTGCCGGGCCTGGGCCCGGCGCGGGTGCGGGCCCTGTGGCGACAACTGGGCATCACCTCCCCCGACGATTTGCGCGCGGCCTTGGACCAAGGGCGGGTGCAGGGCATCAAGGGCCTGGGCCCCCGCACCCAGGCGCGCTTGCGCACGGCCTTGGACGCAACCCCGACGTCGGTCATGATGCGCTTGGACGCGGGCTGGTCCTTGGCGCGCGCGGTGGTGGAGTTTTTGCTGGCCCACGGCGCGGCGCGCGCCGCGGCGGCCGGTGCGGTTCGGCGCTGGGTCGCGGTCTTGACCCAGGTGGACGTGCTGGCCGCGTGGGAAGGCCCTTGGCCGCCTCCGCGGCCGTCTACCCCAATGGTTTTGACGCGCGCGCTGCGGGTCGTTGACGGGGGCCCCACAGGCCTCGCGTGGCACATGACCACGGCTTTGGACTGGCCCGCGCGGGTGCACTGGACGACACCCCAGGCTTGGGGCGCGGCGTGGTTGGCCGTGACCGGTCCCGCGGCCCATTGGGAAGGGCTGCAGGCCCGCGCGGCGGCCTTGGGCCTGCGCCTTTCGTCCGCGGGGTTGCAGCGCGCGGATGGCCAGCCGCTGCCCGCCCACGACGAAGCCGCGGTCTACGAGGCCTTGGGCTTGCCCTGGATCCCGCCTTGCGCGCGCGCGTGGCCATTGCCCCTGGACCAACCCAAGGCCTGGGAGCAGGCCTTGGCGGACTTGGTGCCCTGGGACGTGCCCCGTACGGCCGCGCTGCACACCCACACGGTGTGGAGCGATGGCCACCTGGAAATTCGCGCTTTGGCCCGCGCGGCCCTGGCGCGGGGGTTGCGCATCTTGGCCATTACCGACCATTCGCCCAGCCTCAAAGTGGCTGGCGGTCTCTCAGCCGAGGATTTGCAACGCCAACGCCGCGAAATTCACGCGGTCCAAGCCGATGTGGGATCTGGCCTGCGCCTGTTGCAGGGCGCGGAAGTGGACATTTTGCCCGACGGCCGCTTGGATTATCCCGACGAGGTGTTGGCCCAATTGGACGTGGTCGTGGCCTCGCCCCATCAGGCTCTCAAGCAAGGGCCCGAGGAGGCCACGCGGCGCTTGCTGCGCGCGGCCGCACATCCGCGGGTGCACATCTTGGGGCACCCCACCGGGCGGATGATTCCCCAGCGGGCGGGTCTGGCTCCTGACATGGCGCGCGTGGCCGCGGCGGCCGCGCGGCATGGCGTGGCGTTGGAGATCAACGCCAATCCCCACCGTTTGGACTTGGACGCGCACCACGCCCGTGTGGCCTTGGCCGCGGGCGCGTGGCTGAGCATCAACACCGACGCCCATCGCGATGGCGAGTTGGATTATTGGCCTTACGGCCTGGCCGTGGCCCGCCGCGCGGGCGCCCGCGCGGCGAACATCTTGAACGTTTGGGCGCCGGAGTCTTTGCTGCGTCACCTGGCCCAAAAGGGGCGTTAAAATCCCCTGGAACGCGCGCGGCCGGCGTTCTGCGGGCCGTCGAGAAAGTGTGTCTGCGCGGGCAATACTTGTCAAAATCAAAATTTCTTTGTACAATAGGCGTACACTTGTAGACTGAGAAGGTCGAATTCACGACATATTTTCATCTTAGGGAGTCCGCCGTGCCCGAAGCCACAACCCCTGCGGTCGAACTACGCGATGTGGTCAAGCGCTTTGGCGATGTCGTGGCTGTGGATCACGTCTCGCTGCGCATTGCGCCGGGAGAGTTTTTTGCCTTGTTGGGGCCCAGCGGGTCGGGCAAGACCACCACGCTGCGCATGATCGGCGGTTTTGAATTGCCTACGGAGGGGGAGGTGCTGATTGAGGGCGAACCGCAGGGTTACAAACCGCCTTATCAGCGCCCGGTCAACACGGTGTTCCAGAATTATGCGCTCTTTCCGCACATGACGGTGGCGCAGAACATCGCGTTCGGCTTGGAAATGCGGGGAGTGCCCAAGGAGGAGATCCGCCGTCGGGTGGGTGAGATGTTGGAGTTGGTGCGGCTGAGCGGCTATGAGCGGCGCCGTCCGCATCAGCTTTCGGGCGGCGAGCAGCAGCGAGTTGCGTTGGCGCGCGCGTTGATCAACAAGCCCAAGGTGTTGCTCTTGGACGAGCCTTTGGGGGCCTTGGACTTGAAACTGCGCAAGGCCATGCAGCTGGAGCTCAAGGCCATCCAAGAGCAGGTGGGCATCACGTTCATCTATGTGACCCATGACCAAGAAGAGGCCATCACCATGGCCAACCGCATTGCGGTAATGAACCGCGGGCGGGTGTTGCAAGTGGGCACGCCGCAAGAGGTATATGAGCAGCCTCAAACCTTTTTCGTTGCCGACTTCATCGGCGACACCAACTTCGTGCCCGTGCAGATCATGCAAGTGGGCGCGCAGGTGGAAGTCGCCACCGCGGCAGGAACACGGCTGACCGCGGCCTGGGCCGAGCCTTCGCTGCGGGCGGGCGCGAAGGGGGTGATGGCCGTGCGGCCCGAGCGTATGCATTTGTACCGCCCTGGCCATGGCCCTGAAGGCGCGGAGTGGAACCAGGTGGAGGGCATCGTCCGGCAGGTCATCTACAAGGGCCTGGATATCCGCTACGAGGTCGTTTTGGCCGGCGAATACAGCCTGCAGGTGCGCATGCCTGTCGGCCGCGCCGAAGAGACCTTCCAGCGGGGCGAGCACGTGGTCGTGGCTTGGCCGCGTGCCGCCGCGCGGGTGTTTCGGAGCGAGTCGTGAACGAACTGCTGCAACGCAAACCCAGTTTGCGGGCCTGGCTGCTGCTGGCCCCGTCGTTCCTTTGGCTGTTGGTGTTCTTCATCATCCCCCTGGGCATTATTGTGGTCTATAGTTTCTTAGAACGCGACCTCTATGGTGGGGTCGTGTGGCGATGGACGCTGGAAAACTACCGCCGGGTGTTGGACCCTCTGTATTTCAAGACCTTCCTCTATTCGCTGTGGATCGCGTTTTTGACCTCCTTCTTCAGTTTGCTGTTTGGTTATCCTTTGGCTTATTACATTGCCACCCGGCCGGAGAAGACGCGCAACGCGCTGGTCTTGGCGTTGATGATTCCGTTCTGGACCAATTTCTTGGTACGCACCTACGCGTGGCTGACGCTGTTGCGCACCAACACCGGGCTGATCAACGTGTGGTTGCAAGCGTGGGGCCTTATCGATGAGCCGTTGCCGCTGTTTGGCAACACGTTCGCCATCACGTTGGGGCTGGTGTATGGCTGGATGCCGGACATGATCTTGCCCATCTACGCCGCGCTGGAGCAATTGGATCGGAGCCTGCTCGAAGCCGCGGAAGACCTGTACGCGTCGGGGTGGCAAGTGTTCCGCCGGGTGATTTGGCCTTTGTCGCTGCCAGGCGTCGTGGCCGGCACCATGCTGGTGTTCATCCCCTCCTTGGGGGCGTTCGTCACCCCGGCCATTTTGGGCGGTGGCAAGCGTTTGATGATCGGCAACGTGATTACCAACCAGTTCTTGGGCGCGCACGACTGGCCCTTTGGGTCCGCGCTGTCGGTCTTGATGATGGCCGTGATGCTGTTGGCCACGCTGATCTACTTCCGCACCAGCGGCGAAGAGGCCCGCCGAGGAGGTTTGGGATGAGCCTGGCCACATCCACCCCGCGCCGCGAGCAGCATCGTTTGCGCCACCGGCTCAGCCGGGGGTTGTTCCACGTGTACGGCTTCGCGGGATACGCGTTCTTTTATTTGCCCATTCTCATCTTGGTCATCTTCTCGTTCAACGATTCCCGTTCCGTGTCCAAGTGGGCGGGCTTCACCCTGCGCTGGTACGAAGCCATGCTGCAAGACCGCCAAATCATGCTGGCCTTGTGGAACAGCGTGTTTGTGGCCGTGGTCTCCACCGCCATTGCTACCGTGTTGGGCACCCTGGCTGCCATGGCCTTAGAGCGCTATCGGCGCTTTCCGGGGCGTTTGTTCGCCGACATCACTCTTTATTTGCCCATCATCATCCCCGATATCGCCATGGCCATCATGCTGCTGGCCTTTTTCAATCTGAGCGGCATTGGGCTGCACATCTGGAAAGTCCACTTTTTCGGTGTGCGCCTCTCGGTGCCCGTGTCGGTGATCATTGGGCATGTGGCCTTCAACATTTCCTTTGTCGCGGTGGTGGTGCAGGCGCGGCTGGCTCGAATGGACCGCACCTTAGAGGAAGCCGCGCAAGACTTATACGCCTCGCCGTGGCGCACGTTTTGGCGGGTGACCTTGCCGTTGATGATGCCCGGCGTGTTGGGTGGCGCCTTGCTGGCCTTCACCCTGTCGTTGGACGATTTCGTCATCACTTTTTTCACCAGCGGCGCTGGATTCAATACCCTGCCTGTGCGGGTTTTTGGTATGATTCGTAAAGGAGTGACGCCCAAGATCAACGCGGTCTCCAGTTTGATGTTGGGCTTTTCTCTGTTGTTGGTGACCTTGGCTTTGTTGGCCGCGCGCGGGCGTGAAGAGCGCAAGATCGGTTTCTTCTGAGGCGACCCTCGGACGGCCTGATCGAAAGCCAATGGCCGCTGTTCATTTCTCGCAAGGAGGTGCTCCCATGCGTATATCCATTCGTTGGGCCTTGGTGCTCATGCTGTTGCTGGCCTTGGCCGCGTGTGGCGGTCAGGGCGGTGAGGCCACTTCGGCCCCGGCCACCGAGGCCTCGGCCGAGCAGGCCCCGGCCGAGATCCAGCCGGCCCAAGAAATTGTGTTCTACAACTGGTCGGAATACATCGATCCGGAGGTTTACGACCTCTTCGAGCAGGAAACCGGCATCAAAATCATCGAGGATAACTTCTCCAGCAACGAAGAACTGCTGGCCAAACTCAAGGGCGGCGTGACGGGCTACGCGGTGATCGTGCCTTCGGACTACATGGTCAACATCATGATCCAGGAAGGCCTGCTGGCCGAACTGAACCATGACAACATCCCCAACCTGAAGAACCTGGCCGAAGAGTGGCGCGATGTGCCGTTTGATCCGGGCAACAAATATTGCGTGCCATATCAATGGGGCACCACGGGCATTGGCTATTTGAGCGATCAGGTGGATGAACCCCAATCTTGGGCCGTGCTGTTTGAGCCTGACCCGAACGCGGCTTGGTATGGCCGGGCCACCATGTTGGACGACGCGCGCGAGTCCTTTGCCGCGGCGCTGATCTACTTGGGCTATGACCCCAACACCACAGACGAGGCTCAACTGCAAGAAGCCCGCGATTTGCTCATCCAAGCCAAGGCTGGGCTGGCGGGCTACGATAGCGACACCTACGAAGACCTGCTGGCCTCGGGCGAGAACCTGCTGGCCCATGGTTGGAGCGGTGACTTCCTCATGGCCCAAGAAGACAACGAGAACATCGCCTACACCATCCCCCAAGAGGGTGGTGTGATTTGGGTGGACAACCTGTGCATCCCCGCGTCTGCGTCGCCTGAAGAGAAACTGGCCGCGGAAATGTTCATCAACTTCATCCTGCGGCCCGACATCGGCGCGATGATTTCTGAGTACAACTACTATGCCACGCCCAATGCCGAGGCCGAAAAACTCCTCCCCGAAGACTTCTTGAACGACCCCACCGTATACCCGCCCGAAGAAGTGCGCGCCAAGTTGCACTTCCTCAAGCCGGTGGGCGAGGCCGAAGCGCTCTACCAACGCCTTTGGGACGAGGTCAAGGCCGCACCGTAAGCCCTCATCCACCTGCACTGTCACCGTGGGGACGGCTCCGCGCAGGGCCGTCCCCATCCTTTTCTCATCTTATCCTCATCTGATTCCCGGCCCAAAGCCGCGGGCCTTTGCTATAATTCTCCATGAACACTGTTCGTGCCTCAACGCGCAGGAGGTTGACCCATGCGTTATCGCCGTTTAGGACACGCCAGCGGCCTCAAGGTCAGCGAGATCGCCTACGGGGCTTGGGTGACTTTTGGCAATCAATTGGGCGAGCGCGAAGCGCGTGAACTCATTCATCGGGCCTATGATTTGGGCGTGAATTTCTTCGACAATGCGGACGTGTACGCCAAAGGACAAGCCGAAATCTTGATGGGCAAGGCCATTCAAGGCCTGCCGCGTGAAGCCTTGGTGATTTCCAGCAAGGTCTTTTGGCCCACCATGCCCGGCCCGAACGGACGGGGCTTGTCGCGCAAGCACATTATGGAGTCCATCCATGCCTCGCTCAAGCGCTTGGGGGTGGACTATTTGGACATTTACTATTGCCATCGTTTCGATCCTGAGACGCCCTTGGAAGAGGTGGTCTACACCATGGACTTGCTCATCCGGCAGGGCAAGATTCTCTATTGGGGCACTTCGGAGTGGACCGCGGCCCAAATCACCCGCGCCTGGGCCATCGCCCGCGAGCATCACTTGGCCCCGCCCGTGGTTGAGCAGCCGCAATACAACATGTTCCACCGCCGCCGGGTCGAGGTGGAGTTGGTGCCCATCGCGCGCGACTTGGGCATTGGCTTGACGACCTGGAGCCCGCTCTACTATGGCATTTTGACGGGCAAGTACAACGAAGGCATTCCCGAAGGCAGTCGGGCCAGCCTGGAGAACATGGCCTGGATGCGCGACTATATCACGCCCGAGCGCATTGCCAAGGTGCGGGCTCTGACCGAGGTCGCGCAGGAGTTGGACATCAGCACGGCCCAATTGGCCATCGCCTGGCTGCTGCGCTTGGATGAGGTGAGCGCGGTCATCACCGGCGCGACCAAGGTGCATCAGTTGGAAGAGAACATTGCCGCGGCCGAGGCTGTGGAGAAGTTGACCGATGATGTGCTGGAGCGCATCGAACAGATCTTGGGCAACACGCCCGACAGCCGCTAAAGCGTCCTTGGCCGGCCGTCGCCGCGACGCGGGGCGTTCTACCTTGGCTGGGCGTCAGGGGAGGTTTAGGGCCAAGCATCCTGTGCCTCACCCGGCGCGGGATGCCTGGCCCTGCCCGCGCGCGATGCGTCAGGCCTGGCTCGCGCGGCAAGGAGCGGTCGGCTTTCGGGCCTCCAACCCCGAGGCGCCGCGCGGCCCGCGCTCGCGCGGACCGTTGACGGTGCTCCCCGCCTTGGGGCGACACGCGGCGGACGCGCTCGCGCGCCCGCGGTTGGGTGGGCCCGGCGGCTGTCTTTGCCTTGGCGCGAGATTGTTGGAGAGAGGCTGATGACCGCTGCAGTGGTGCGTTTGCGCGGTGTGGTCAAGCGTTATGGCCCCGTGGTCGCCCTGCGCGGCCTGGATTTGGAGGTCCGCCAGGGCGAGATTTACGGCTTTTTGGGGCCCAACGGCGCGGGCAAAACCACCACGATCCGTTGCCTGTTGGACCTCATCCGCCCCGAGCGGGGCCAAGTCGAGGTGTTGGGGCATGACCCGCGGCGACACGGCCCAGGGCTGCGGGCGCGCATTGGCTATTTGCCCGGCGAATTGAGCCTGTACGACGATTTGACTGGGCGGCAAATGCTGGCTTTGTTGTTCGGATTGCACGGCCGCACGCCCGATTGGCCCTGGATTTACACCTTGGCCGAGCGCCTGCAGTTGAATTTGGATGTGCCCATTGGCGAACTCTCGCGCGGCAACAAGCAAAAAGTGGGGGTGATTCAAGCCCTGATGCATCGGCCCGAACTGCTCATTTTGGATGAGCCAACCAGTGGCCTTGACCCGCTTATGCAACGCGAAGTATTGGCGTTGCTGCGCGAGGCGCGGCAGGCCGGCGCGACGGTGTTCTTTTCATCCCACAACTTGCACGAGGTCGAGAGCCTCGCGGATCGGGTCGGCCTGATTCGGGCTGGCCGGCTGGTCGACGTGGTCGAGCCCGAGCAGTTGCGCCAGCGGGCGTGGCGGCGGGTGTGGGTGCGTTTTGAGCCGCCCTTGCCACCAACCCAAGGGTGGCCCGCGCTTCCTGGCGTGGTGGTGCGGCAGCGTCAGGGCCCGACGTGGCTACTGGAAGTGCGAGGGAGCATGGACCCTTTGCTCAAGGCCTTGGCCCAGTATCGGGTGCCCAGTCTGACAACTGAACAGCCTTCGTTGGAAGAAATCTTTTTGTCTTACTATCAAGACCGACCCAGTGAGGTGGACGCATGAACGCGCTTTGGCGGCACGATGTGCGGCGTCGGCTGGGCGCGGCGTTGGGGTGGGGGGTGATTTTGGGCGCGCTCGCGGGCGCGATGGCAGCGTTTTACGACACCGTGGCCCAGGCCCAGGCCCAGTTCGCTGCCCTGTTGGCCGCATACCCTGAGGCGCTGTTGGCCTTCTTCACCGCGCCCGACTTGGCCGTGTTTACGCCCGCGGGGTTCTTGCACGCGGAGATCTTTTCGTATTTGCCGTTCTTGCTGGGCTTTCATGCTGCGTTGGTGGGGGCGAATTTGATTCGCGAGGACGAGGCGCGCGGGGTGTTGGATGTGCTTTTGGCCCGCCCGATTTCACGGCAGGCCTTTTTTGCCGCGCGCGTGCTGGCTGCTTTGTCCGCGTTGGTGGTGATTTTGGCCTGTTTGGCGGTCGGCTTGTGGGTGGGGCAGGCCATCGCAACCCATGTGGACTTGACTTGGACGGCCGTGCTGCGCGCGCTGGCGCCGGTGGCAGTGCAATGGTTGGTCGTCTTTGCGTTGGCCTTGGCCCTGAGTTTGGTCTTGCCCACGCGGGGGCAAGCCGCGGCCCTGACCCTTTTCGCGTTGGTTGTGGCTTTCTTCGCGCCCCCTTTGGCTCGTTTACGCCCCGAATTAGAGCCGTGGGCGCGGCTCAGCCCGTTGTGGGTCTATCCGGGCGGAAGGGCGCTGGTCACCGCGCCCGCGTGGTCGGAGCAAGGGCTGTGGCTGGGTGTGAGCGCGCTGGTTTTGGCTTTCGCGCTGTGGCGCTTTGTGACGCGCGATGTGCGGGTGCGCGGTGAAGGGCGTGGCAGGTGGCCGTGGGCCCGCGGGTCGCGCCCGCGCGGCCGGGGTCCGCAATAGCGCGTTCGCCAAACCGCCCGCGCGGGCCCACGCGGAGCCTGTCCCCCACATGACAAGCCCGACTTTGACCGCAGCCCGGCCCGTCACCCTCAGGCGCGGGCCGGGCGCGTGGGCGCGCGGCTACGCGCGCGCCATTTCCGGATACTCTCGCGTCACGGCTTGAGCCGGATCCAGGCCCAATTCGCGCAGCAACGTGGTGATGAGCGCGGCCTTGCGCTCGGCATCCCGCAGGCTCCAAGTGCGGCTTTTGATCTCGACGAACGTGCCCAAAGGGGGCTGTTGAATGCGATCCAGATTGATGAAGAACTCGGTGTCTTGGTAGCGGATCTTCCAGCGGCGTCGGTCTTTGACGATTTCCAACTCTTGCTGGGGTTTGAAGTATTCGCGGTAGAAGCGCAGGCTGTGGGTGGCCTGGGCCAAGTAGCGGCTGCGGGAAAGCAGCACCGCGCCCTCGAAGGAGCGCTCGTGGGAGGGACCGATGAGGGTCAGCCGATAGCGCACGCGCTCGACGCGCCCGTCCGCGCCGATGAACTCATCTTCGCGATAGCGCAGCGCGTCGCCGTCGTCGGCAAAGAAAAAGTACGTGTCGTATTCGCGGTAGTGTCGGCTGTAGACGATGTCGATGTCGGGGTGGGTGTGCAGGCGGTGAACCACCTCTTCGGCCTGCTCTGGCGAGATGGCCACTTTGACTTGGACCTCGTAACTCTCTTCTTCAGAGGCTTGTTCGATGGCGATGAGTTTCGAGAGCACCGATTGTTCGCGTTGGATGAGGAACGCGTCGATGCGGCGGGCCAGGTCTTGGGCCTGGGCCAGGAGTTCGTCTTCCTGCACGGTGAGCAGGCGGCGGTCACGCATGAGCCAACGGCCGTTGACCATGACGTCGGTGACGTCGGTCGATTTGGCTGCGTAGACCAGTTGGGCGTACACGCCATGGGGGTCGCGGCGGAAGCGTGGGGCGTTGTGGAGGGGGGTGATGTCGACCAGGATGAGGTCGGCGCGTTTGCCGGGCTCAAGCGAGCCGACCAGGTGAGCGGCGTGGATGGCCTGGGCGCCGATGCGTGTAGCCATGGCTAAGGCCGTGGTCGCGGGCACAACCGTAGGATCGCCCGTCGCCCCCTTGGCCAGCAGCGCGGTCAAACGCACCTCTTCGAACATATCCAGGTCATTGTTCGACGCGGGGCCGTCGGTGCCGATGCCCACGTTCAGCCCCACCTGCAACATGCGCGCCACGGGCGCAATGCCCGAGGCCAACTTCAGGTTTGACGATGGGTTATGGGCCACACCCGCGCCGTGGTGTTTGAGGGTGTGCATCTCGCCTTCGTCGATGTGCACGCAGTGGGCCGCGATGACTTTGGCCTCGAACAAGCCCTGCTTCTTCACGTAAGGAATCACAGGCATGTTGTGCTCTCGGCGCATGTTTTCGACTTCCAGCGCGGTTTCCGATAAGTGAATGTGCAGGGGGACGTCGTATTGGGCGGCCAGCCGCGCGCTGGCGCGCAAAATCTCAGGCGTGGTGGTGTAGGGCGCGTGGGGCGCCACCGCGGGGATGATGAGCGGGTGGTCCTTCCAACGGCGGATGAAGGCTTCCGCGTATTCCAGGGCCTCTTCGTAGGACTTGGCGTCGGGCGAGGGGAACTTGAGAATGGTCTGGGAGGCAATGGCGCGCAATCCCGCGTCCGCGGCCGCGCGAGCGACCTCGTCCTCGAAGTAATACATGTCGACGAAGGTGGTCACGCCCGAGCGGATGAGTTCGGCCGCGGCCAACGCGGTGCCCAGATAGACGAACTCGGGAGAGACGAACTCGCGCTCCACAGGCATCATGTAGCCCAGCAGCCACACATCTAAGCGCAGGTCGTCGGCTAAGCCGCGCAACAAGGTCATGGGCACGTGCGTGTGCGCGTTGATGAGGCCAGGCATGACCACTTTGCCGGTGGCGTCGATGACCTGGGGGGCCGTGTAGCGGGCGACGAGGTCCTCTTGCGGCCCTACCGCGACGATGCTGTCGCCGCGCACGGCCACCGCGCCTGGCTCATATTGCCGCAGAGCATCGTCCATGGTGAGCACGATGCCGTTGAGAATCAGCACATCCACAGGGATAGGGGAGACGTCTTGGGGCATGGGCAACTCCTTTGGGGCCAAACATGCCTCGGCCGCGCAGGGGGCCAAGGTGACCGACCATTATACCCGGAAAAACAGCGGCCCCCGCGCGGGCGGGGGCCGGATTCGCGTCACCAAGGCCGAGGTCAGCGTCCTAAGGCTTTGTCGAGCACGGCCTTGAAGGCGTCGGGGTCGCGCACGGCCAGATCGGCCAACATCTTGCGATTGATGCGGATGTCGGCTTGCTTGAGCGCGTGGATGAAGCGGCTGTAGGTCAGGCCGTGCTGCCGTGCCGCGGCGTTGATGCGCATGATCCACAGACGGCGCAGGTCGCGCTTGCGGGTGCGGCGATCCCGATAGGCATACCACATGCTCTTGAGCCACGCTTCATTGGCGCGTCGAAACACGCGCGAGCGGGGCCCCCGTTGGCCCTTGACCATCTTCAGAATTTTCTTGTGACGCCGACGGCGGACCACACCGGTTTTGACACGCATCGTTTCACCTCCTGCGACTTCTGAGGCCGGTGGTCAAAACCACCTGTTAGGCGCGCGCAGAAGCCGCGCGAATCTTGGGGAATTAATCTCGCTTCCACAGACTGGGGGCCAAGCGGCGCACCTTGCGGATGTAGCCTTTGGCCGTCACTTCGATCATCTCGGGGAACAAGTACTTGCTGCGCTTGGATTTGTGGCGACGCAAGTGGCTGCGGCTGCCCTTCATGCGCATGACCTTGCCGCTGCCCGTCACCTTGAAGCGCTTGGCCGTTCCCTTGTGCGTCTTCATTTTGATTTTGGCACGCGGTTTGCGAGGCACGGTACCCTCTCCTGACAGAAAGTTGGTGACGCGAAAAGCGCGCCGAACGCGCGTTCGCCGCCTTTTCGACCACGAGATATTATCAGGGCCGTTCAGCGGCCCTTCCCCCGTTGGGGGGCCAGAATCATGATCATCGAACGCCCTTCGAGCAAGGGCGGCTTTTCCACCGCGGCGACATCGGCCAATTCCTGAGCGATTTCCTTCAAGTCTTCCAGCACGACTTCGGGATAGGTGATCTCTCGGCCCCGGAATTGGACCCGAATTTTCACCTTCATCCCTTTTTCCAGCCAGCCCCGGGCCCGTTTGACCTTGATTGCGCGGTCGCGATCCGCGGTTTTGGGCCGCAAACGCAATTCTTTGACCTCGGTGCGGCTGCGACGGTGACTGCGCTGGCGTTCCCGTTCCTCCCGCTGCCGCTCATAGAGGAACTTGCCAAAATCCATAATGCGGCACACGGGCGGTTTGGCCGTGGGCGCCACTTCTACCAGATCCAAGTCCGCGTCTTGGGCCCGACGCAAGGCCTCTTCGCGCGAGACAATGCCGAAATTCTCGCCGTTAGGCCCAATCAAGCGCACTTGCGGCGCGCGGATGGCCTGGTTCACACGATAGTCGCTGGCTTTGACGGGGCTAATTGTGCCTCCTTTATGGTCATCCCTCAGGAATGTGCCGGCAGGGCGCCGGTGCTGCGGTAGCATACCATAACTTAGCCCAGGCGTCAACTGAAGAAAGACGCTATTCGCCGATCAAGGCGGTGTGGCTGCCGTGGTAGAATGGGGACTGTGTGACGTTGGGGCTCGCGCCAAGTCTCATGAGGGGATGCTATGCTCATCAAAGCCAAAGACGATCCCGCCCAAGACATCGCCTTGCTGGAAAATCTGCTGCAACGGGCGGACCTGCCCGCGGACAAGCGAGCGGCCATCGAGGCCGAGTTGGCCCGCTTGCGCAGCGGCCTGCGCGGGGAACGGGACGTGGCCTATTATTTGGACTTCGAATTTCGGCAAGACCCCGATTGGGCGGTGATTCACGATTTGCGCTTGGTGGTCAAGGGGCGGGCTGCACAGATCGACCATGTGCTGATTAACCGCTGGCTGGAGATTTATGTGCTGGAGTCAAAGGCCTTTCGGCACGGCCTGAAGGTCAGCCGAGATGGTCAGTTCATGTTTTGGAACGCGCAGAAGCGCAAATATCAGCCCATCCCCTCGCCGGTGGCCCAGGCTCGGCGCCACCAGCGGGTGTTGGATGAATTGATCCAGGCCGAGATTTGGCCGCGATTGCGGCGCCCGCTGCCTCCGCCGCGCTATTTCCCTTTGGTGCTGGTCGCCCCAACTTCGCGGCTTATTTGGGAAGATGGCGTGCCCGACGAGGTGCGCAAAGCCGTGATGCTGGCCGATGCGTTCGCGGATGATTTGCGGCGATATACCCGCAAATGGCTGCAGCCCGGCAAGGGCGGACGCGCGCCGCTTCTCACTTCGGGCCAGCTTGAGGCCTTGGCCCGCCGTATCGTGCGCTATCATCAGCCGGCGCGAGTGGATTATTATGAGCGTTTTCGGCTGCCACGGCGCCCTAAGAAGGCCCGCGCGACCCGCGAAGCCACGGCGTCGTATGGCCGCGCGCGCCCCAAAGCCGCGGCGGCCACAACCCCAGCCCCGGCCGCAGAAGCCGCGGCGTCAGCCGCTTCCCCCCAGCCCGAAGCCACCTCAGGCCGACGTTACTTTTGTGCCAAGTGCGGTAAGACCATCTCCCGCCGGGTGGCCATGTTTTGCTTTCAGCACAAGGAGCGCTTCGGCGGTCGCGCGTACTGCCTCGATTGTCAAAAGTCCTTCCCGCCTCGCTAATGGCCTTCTGCGGGGGCGCGGGGTTCGCTGCCCTGCGCCGCGGGCGCTTCCGCGCGCTGCTGCTGATAAGCCCGCGCGGCCCGCAGAAAGGCCACGAACAACGGATGGGGGCGAATGGGACGCGATAGGAATTCGGGGTGGAATTGGGTGCCCAGCATGAATGGATGATCTGCCAACTCCGCGATTTCGACCAAGCGGCCGTCGGGGGAGAGGCCTGAAAAGACCATACCGGCTTGGGTCATGGCCTCGCGATAGGCGTTGTTGAACTCGAAGCGATGGCGGTGCCGTTCTTCCACCACTTCCACATCTTCGCCATAGGCCGCTTTGGCTTTGGTGCCCGGTTGCAATACGCAAGGGTAGAGCCCTAAACGCATGGTCCCCCCCATGTCGGTGATGGACCGCTGATCGGGCATCAGGTCGATGACCGGGTGCTGGGTGCCAGGGTCGAATTCGGTGGAGTGCGCGTCTTCGTAGCCCAGCACATGCCGCGCGAACTCGACCACCATGAGTTGCATGCCTAAGCACAGGCCGAAGTAGGGCACTCGGTGCTCGCGCGCGTAGCGGGCGGCCAAAATCTTGCCCTCCACCCCGCGCGAATCAAAACCGCCCGGCACCAGCACGCCCGCGGCGCGACGCACGGCTTCCCACGCCTCGGCCCGGTCTTTTTCCAGATCTGAAGCCTGGACCCAAGCAATGTCGACTTCGACGCCCAGTTCCAGCCCCGCATGGATCAACGCCTCTTTGACGCTCATGTACGCGTCACGAAGTTCCACATATTTGCCCACCAGGGCAATGGGAAGTTTCGGCTTGGGAGCCCGGGCTTTGTTGACCAAGGTTTGCCAGCGGGACCAATCGGGACGGCGACGGGGCTTGAGGTGCAAGCGTTCCAGCAAATATTGGGCCACGCCAGCCTGTTCCAACAGCAAGGGGACTTCATACAGCACATCCACGGTGACCAAAGGCACCACCGCCCGGGGCTCTACATCGCAGAAGAGCGCGATTTTGTCCACCAATTCGGGCCCTACGGGGTGGTCGGAGCGCGGGACGATCATGTCGGGGGCGATGCCGACGGAGCGTAGTTCCCGCACCGAATGCTGGGTGGGCTTGGTCTTGAGTTCACCAGTGGCTTGGATGAACGGCAGCCATGTCACATGCACATAGGCCGTGTTCTCGCGGCCGACATCGTTGCGCATTTGGCGGATGGCTTCGAGAAAGGCCACGGATTCGTAATCGCCCACTGTGCCGCCGACTTCGACGATGACGATGTCGGCGTCTAAGGTCTCGCCCACCAGCGCGATGCGGCGCTTGATTTCGTTGGTGATGTGGGGGATAACCTGGATGGTACCGCCCAAAAAGTCGCCGCGGCGCTCTTTGGCGATGATCTCTGCATAGACTTGGCCGGTGGTGACGTTGCACATTCGGTTGAGCCGCACGTCCATGAAGCGCTCGTAATGGCCCAAATCCAGGTCGGTCTCCGCGCCATCGTCCAGCACGAACACTTCGCCGTGCTGATAGGGGCTCATGGTGCCGGGGTCGACGTTGAGATAGGGGTCCAATTTCTGGGCCGCGACCCGAAAGCCGTATTCTTTGAGCGCTCGCCCTAAAGCCGCGGTCGTGACCCCCTTGCCCACGGAACTCAGTACACCGCCGGTGACGAAAATGTATTTACGCATGACACCTCCTTGCCGCCTTTAAAGCAAAAGGCCGGGTGCGACGGCGAAAGGCCGCGACCCGGCGTCAGGTCCGGAACCACCCGCGCTCGCGAGACCAGGCTCGCGGCGCATCTGGTAGGGGCGCAACCGTGACTGGTTCATCACGGGCCTTAAGTGTACCACAGTTCACCCCGGCCGGAAGGCGAAACGCGCGTTCCCGCGTCGCGAGGCCGCGGCCTGCGGCCTCATGATTTGGGGGAATGGGAAGCCTCTTGGGCCAGGTAGCGCCGCAAAAATCGACCAGTGTACGACTCGGGCACGCGCATGATGGCCTCGGGCGGGCCTTGGGCCACAATGCGGCCACCTTCGTCGCCCCCTTCAGGGCCCAGGTCGATGATCCAGTCGGCGACTTTGATCACATCCAAGTTGTGCTCGATGACCACCACGGTGTTGCCGGCATTGACCAGCCGCTGCAGCACCTCGATGAGCCGGTGGACATCGGCCGCGTGCAGGCCCACGGTCGGCTCATCCAGCACGTACATGGTGCGGCCCGTGGCCCGCTTGGAGAGTTCCCGCGCCAATTTCACCCGTTGGGCCTCGCCCCCCGACAAGGTCGGCGCGGGTTGGCCCAAACGAATGTAGCCCAAGCCCACATCGTAAAGGGTGCGTAACTTGCGTTGCAGGGCCGGAAACGCGTCGAAGACTTCCAAGGCTTCTTCGACGGTCAGTTGGAGCACATCCGCGATGGTCAAACCTTTGAAGCGGACCTGCAATGTCTCGCGATTGAACCGTGCGCCATGGCACACCTCACAGGGGACGTAGATATCGGGCAAGAACTGCATCTCAATGCGCAGTTGACCTTGGCCCTGGCAGGCTTCGCAGCGCCCTCCCTTGACGTTGAAGGAAAAGCGGCCGGGTTTGTAGCCCCGAATTTTGCTTTCAGGGAGTTGGGCGAAGATTTGGCGAATGTGGTCAAACACGCCCGTGTAGGTGGCCGGATTGGAGCGCGGGGTGCGCCCGATGGGCGATTGGTCGATGTTGATGATCTTGTCCAAGTGTTCCAGCCCTTCGAGATGATCATAAGGGCCGGGATGGGTGCGGGCGCGCATCAGTTCGCGGGCCGCGGCCCGATAGAGCACATCCACCACCAACGACGATTTGCCCGAACCCGAGACGCCGGTCACGACGATGAAGGTGCCCAAGGGAAAATCCACGGTCAGGTTTTTGAGGTTGTGGGCGCGCGCGCCAACCACCCGCAACACCGCGCCATTGCCCCGACGGCGTTGCTCGGGCACGGGCACGCGTAAGCGCCCCGACAAGTAGGCCGCAGTCAAAGAGGTGGGATGTTGCAGCAGGCCTTCCACCGGGCCGCTGAACACGACTTGACCGCCGTGCTCCCCTGCGCCGGGGCCCAGGTCGATGACCCAATCCGCGGTGCGGATGGTATCAGGGTCGTGTTCGACGACCAGCACCGTGTTGCCCAGGTCGCGCAGGCCTTGGAGGGTGCGCAGTAGGCGGTCGGTGTCGCGTGGGTGCAAGCCAATGGATGGCTCGTCCAGCACGTAGAGCACGCCCGTGAGGCCCGAACCAATCTGTGTTGCCAAGCGAATGCGTTGGGCCTCGCCGCCCGAGAGGGTAGATGCGGACCGGTCCAGGGTGAGGTAATCGAGGCCAACGTCGACCATAAAACGCAGCCGGGCCTCGAGTTCGCGCAGAATGCGGCGGGCGATCATGCGCTGCCGCGGGGTAAGGGGGGTGAACCCCACCCCCTCAGGAGGCGCGTGGTCCGCGGCGTGTGCGTCGCGTGATTCCTCCCCTCCCCCCTTAGGAAGGGGAGAGGGGCCGGGGGAGGGGGGATGTGCGGCCTCGTGCTCAAGTGCCTTGCTGTGCGCTGCGGGTTGCGTTGGGGACCCCACCCCCCTTGCCCCCCTCCCCTCATAGGGGAGGGGGGAAGGCGCGTGGCCCGCGGCGTGTGCGTCGCGGATTGCCGACAGAATGCGATGTTGTACTTGTTCAAAGTGATGCATCACTTCATGATTGGGGATGCGCAGTATGTATAGCCCATACGAGCGCAGTATCGCATCCCGCTCGGCGTCGTATTGTTTCCCCTCTTCGGTAAAATGCTGTTCCCCGTCAACCTCGATAACCAGCCCAAACTCAGGGAGATAAAAGTCGACGATGTAATGATCGATGGGACGTTGACGCAGTACACGGAATGGTTGCCTGCGCAAATACTCCCAAAGTTTACGCTCGGCGGGGGTCATATGGGCCCGCAGATCCCGGGCGCGTGCACGAAGTTTATGGTTATAGGGCAAATGGAAGCCTGTGGTGATTAACCCCCGCTCGCGTGCGATGCGTTTAAGGTCCAAAGGGGCGCGTTGGTGAAGTGGCAACGCCTCTGGTGGCGTTTGGGTTGCCGCGTCGGTGAACCCCACCCCCTCAG
>CAYUOX010000073.1:0-99379 GCA_964446575.1 uncultured Anaerolineaceae bacterium
GGTGGGATTTTATTTTAGCCCAAGTGCCGGCAGAAGCCAAGGGGCGAGGTTGGCAGAGAGCAGGTAGCGGGTAGCGGGTAGGGGCGAGGCGTTGCCTCGCCCGGCGGCCGCGTGCCCAGGCGCGAAAACATCCTCCCCCTATGTTCTCCGTGTCTCCGTGTGAGATCAGCAGGGCGCAGGCAGGGGCGACCCGGCGGTCGCCCGGGCCCTGACCGCGTGCCCAGCGGCCGCGCGGCGTGGCCCGGCCAGGGGGCTGAATCCCCCTCCCCAACCCCTCCCCCTTTCGTAAAGGGGGAGGGGCGATGCGAGCCCGACACGCGCCTCACGCGAGCATTCTCCCCCCTTCCCCTACGAGGGGAAGGGGGGACCAAGGGGGGATGGGGTCGGCGCGTTGGAAGTTGGCGGGTAGCGGGTAGGGGCGAGGCGCTGCCTCGCCCGGCGGCCGTGGGGGCAGGGGGCCGCGCGGCGTGGCCCGGCCAGGGGGCTGAATCCCCCTCCCCAACCCCTCCCCCTTTCGTAAAGGGGGAGGGGTGATGCGAGCCCGACACGCGCCTCACGCGAGCATTCTCCCCCTTTCCCTGCGAGGGGAAGGGGGGACCAAGGGGGGATGGGGTCGGCGTGTTGGAAGTTGGCGGATAGCCGGGCGAGGCGCTGCCTCGCCCGGCGGCCGCGTGCCCAGGGGGCCGCGCGGCGTGGCCCGCGGCTATACGCGCGGCCCACAGAGGCCCACCGCGGCCCGACCTCGCGCCGGCCTAAATCCACATGGGCGGTTGATATTCACCCCACACTTGACGCAACACGCCGATAATTTCGCCCAACGTCGCGTAGCGCTCCACTGCCTCGATGAACAGCGGCATGAGGGGCTCGTCGGTCGCACGAGCCGCGGCCTCAATACGGGCCAAGATCTCGGCCACAGCCTGGGCATCGCGGCGCTGGCGCAACGCGGCCAAACGACGACGTTGCTCTTGCTCCAAGGCCGGGTCCACCACCAGCGCTTCCAAGTCGCGCGCGTCTTCTTCGATCTGAAACGCGTTCACGCCGACGATAATTTGCTCACCCCGCTCGACGGCTTGCTGATACGCGTAGGCCGCGTCCTGAATCTCGCGCTGGATGTACCCCTGCTCAATCGCCGCGAGCGCGCCCCCCAGTTCGTCGATGCGCTGCAAATAGGCCTCGGCCCGCGTCTCGACTTGATCGGTCAAATATTCGACGAAGTACGCGCCGGCCAGCGGATCCACCGTATCCGCGACCCCGCTCTCATGGGCGATGATCTGCTGCGTGCGCAAGGCAATGCGAGCCGACTTCTCCGTGGGCAGCCAAAGGGCTTCGTCCATGCTGTTGGTATGCAACGACTGCGTGCCGCCCAACACCGCGGCCAACGCTTGCAGCGTCACCCGCACGATGTTGTTCTCGGGCTGCTGGGCGGTCAGCGTCGACCCGCCCGTCTGGGTATGAAATCGCAAACGCCATGAACGCGGGTCTTGGGCCCCGAAGCGCTCGCGCATGATGCGCGCCCACAGCCGCCGCGCGGCTCGAAACTTGGCGATCTCTTCGAAAAAATGATTGTGCGCATTGAAGAAAAACGACAAACGCGGTGCAAAGGCATCCACATCCAGGCCGGCCTGCTGGGCGGCTTCCACATACGCGATGGCGTTGGCCAACGTAAACGCCACCTCTTGTACCGCGGTGGCCCCGGCCTCCCGAATGTGATACCCCGAAATGCTGATGGGATTCCATTTGGGCACAGCCCGCGCGGCAAAGCGGAACGTGTCGGTGATGAGCCGCATCGAGGGCTGCGGGGGGAAGATGTACGTCCCGCGGGCCGTGTATTCTTTCAAAATGTCGTTCTGAATCGTACCCCGCAGGCCTCGCACGTCCGCGCCCTGCTTCTTGGCCACGGCAATGTACATGGCCCAAATCACGGCCGCAGGTGCGTTAATGGTCATGCTGGTGGAGACCCGGGCCAACGGGATGCCGCGGAACAATCGCTCCATATCCTCCAGCGAAGAGATCGACACACCCACCTTGCCCACCTCGCCCGCGGCCAGGGGATGATCCGCGTCATAACCCAATTGGGTGGGCAAGTCGAAGGCGACCGAGAGCCCCGTCTGCCCGGCCTTGAGCAAATAATGAAAGCGGGCGTTGGTTTCTTCCGCGGTGCCGTAGCCGGCATATTGACGCATGGTCCAGAAACGCCCCCGATACATGGTCGGGTACACCCCCCGCGTGAAAGGATAGTCGCCCGGAAAACCCAACCGCTCCATGTAATCGGGATCAGGGTCTTCGGGCAACAGCAACCGCGGTATGGGAATGCCCGAACTGGTATGAAATGCGGTTTTGCGCTCAGGGGCTTTGCGCAAGAAAGGCTGCAGAATGCGCGCTTGCCAGCGACGATAATGTTCGACCAAGCCTTGCCACATGGCGGGCCTCCACAGTCGGGCGCTCAGCGTCGTGCGGCCGCCGCGCGGCCACCGCGTGCCCAGAATTATAGCCCATCCGGCGGGGGTGGCGTTGGTATAATACCGGGTCAGGAGGCATCTCATGTCGACACCTACCCCAACGCCACCCCTACGCGCCCGGCCTGAAACCCGCCAGCGGGTGGGCCTGGGCTTGGCCCTATTGGGCGCGCTGGTCCAAACCTTAGGCCTGCGGCCTGACTGGTTTGGGTTGGCCTACGCGGAGCCCGTGGGTCTGGTGCAATTGTTGGTTTTCATCCTGGGGCTGGGGCTGGTGGTCTTCGGGGGCTATTTGCACCTCACCGCCCGCTGGAACGGCGTCACACCGCTGCCCTTCCTGGCCGATGTGGGGCTGCGTTTGGCCGTTACGGGGTACATGTTGACCACCATTGCGGCCTTGGCCGACATTTTGGGGTTTGGCTCGCACCCCAACCCCAACGAAGCCTACTTCGGGCCCTGGCAAGCCGCGGGCATCGTCGTGGGCGAAATCCTCATGCTCATCGGCTTTCTTATGGCCTGGCCGCGCGGCGCGCACCTGGCCGCCCGGCCGAGCGACGCGCCTCAGACCGCGGAAAGCGCGCCCTAAGCGCCAGCGGGCCCACACCTGACCTCCGCGCGTATGAGGGCTGAACGCGCGCCCGCGCGGCCCAACCTAACCCGGTCGCGGCCGGGCAGAGGTTTTTCATTGGAGGCTTCGACATGCACCCCACCCCATCCCACGACTTGGTCACCCGCAGCGTCAACGCTTTGCGCTTCTTGGCCGCCGACATGATCGAGCAGGCCCGCTCGGGCCACCCCGGGTTGCCCATGGGCGCAGCCGCCATGGCCTACGCGCTCTGGATGCGCCACTTGCGCCACAACCCCGCCAATCCGTCGTGGCCCAACCGCGATCGCTTCATCCTCTCGGGCGGCCACGGGAGCGCGCTGCTCTACGCGCTGCTGTATCTCACCGGCTATGACCTGCCCCTGGAGGAATTACAACGCTTTCGGCAGTGGGGCAGCCGCACGCCTGGGCACCCCGAATATGGCCTCACCCCGGGCGTGGAGGTCACCACCGGCCCCCTGGGCCAAGGCTTTGCCACCGGTGTGGGCATGGCCATCGCGCAAGCCCACTTGGCCGCCCGGTTCAATCGTCCCCATTACCCCATCTTCGATCACTGGATCTACGCGCTGGTCACCGACGGTGACCTGATGGAAGGGGTAAGCCACGAGGCCGCCTCATTGGCCGGCCATTTGCGCTTAGGGCGTCTGGTGTACCTCTATGATGACAATCGCATCACCATTGATGGGCCCACCGACTTAACCTTTAGCGAAGACGTGGCCCGCCGCTTCGAAGCCTATGGTTGGCACGTGGTGCGCGGGGTGGACGGCCTGGATGTGGACGCGGTCGACGCGGCCATTGCCCAAGCCAAGGCCGATCCACGCCCCAGCCTCATCTTGTGCCGCACCATCATCGGCTATGGCGCGCCCCACAAACAAGGGACTGCAGCCGCCCACGGCGCGCCTTTGGGCGCGGACGAATTGCGCGCAGCCAAAGAAGCCCTGGGCTGGCCCACCGAGCCCATGTTCTTCGTACCCGACGATGTGCGCGCCCACTTCCGCACCAGCCGAACTCGCGGGCAAGAGGCCGAAGCCGCGTGGCAGCGCTTGTGGGAAGGCTATCGGCAGGCCTACCCCGACTTGGCCGCGGAGTTGGAACGCCGCTGGTCGGGCCGCCTGCCCGCGAATTGGGACGCGGACTTGCCCACCTTCCCGGCTGACGCCAAGGGGCTGGCCACGCGCGCGGCTTCAGGGCAAGCGCTGAACGCGCTGGCCGCGCGCGTGCCCGAACTCATCGGCGGCTCCGCGGACCTCACACCGTCCAACAAGACCTACCTGAAAGGCCAAGGTGACTTTGGCCCTCAGAACCCCGCGGGGCGCAATTTGCACTTTGGCGTGCGCGAACACGCCATGGCCGCCGCGGCCAACGGCCTCGCCCTCTACGGCGGCTTGCGGCCCTTCGTGGCCACTTTCTTGGTCTTTTCCGACTACCTGCGCCCCGCGCTGCGCCTGAGCGCGCTCATGGAGTTGCCCGTGACCTACGTCTTCACCCACGACAGCCTGGCCGTGGGCGAAGACGGTCCTACCCACCAACCCGTGGAACATCTGGCCGCACTGCGGGCCATCCCACACCTGGTGGTGTTGCGCCCCGCAGATGCCAACGAAACGGTGGAAGCCTGGCGCGTGGCCATGGAATACACCGACGGCCCGGTCGCGCTGATCCTCACCCGGCAGGCCGTGCCGACTTTGGATCGCACGCGCGTCGCGCCGGCCGCGGGCCTGCGCCGGGGTGCGTATGTGCTGGCCGATCTGGGCCCTGAGCCACCCCAAATCATCCTCATGGCTTCGGGCTCCGAAGTGGCCTTAGTGCTCGCGGCCGCGGAACGCCTGGCTACCGAAGGCATCGGCGTGCGGGTGGTGTCCTTCCCCAGTTGGGAACTGTTCACCGCGCAGGGCCCGGCCTATCGTGAACACGTGCTACCACGCGCCATTCGTGCGCGCGTAGCCGTTGAGGCAGGCGTACCCCAAGGTTGGGAACGCTGGGTTGGCCCTTGGGGGCGCATCCTGGCCGTGCACCGCTTCGGGGCCTCCGCGCCCGGCGCGGTGGTCATGGAAAAATACGGCTTCACCGTCGACCGGGTGGTGGAACTGGCCCACGAAAGTTTGGCCGCGGTTCGGGCCGCGGGGGCTCAGGGCGCCGGCGAGCCTGCCGAATAGAGGCAGTGGTCAGCCAAAGCCAGTGAACGCGGCGCGTGGCCGCGGTCGACCGCTTTCTGCGGCCGCCTGCCCTGGCCGTTCTTGCCACTTGACGCTTTGCCTGGGGGCAGATTACAATGCCCGCACGCCCCGCGGCCATGCCCGCAACCGCGTTCCCCTCGTTCACGCGCCCACGCCGAGCACCTGGTCTGGCCGAATCTTTTGTCAGGAGAGCCCATGCCCGTCATTCGGCCTGTTCCGCCCGACCCTGAGGTCAACGTTTATCTGCCCGATGGGACCATATTGCGGGGCCCGCGGGGCGCCGCGATCGGCGACTTCTTGCAAGCCGTGGCCGATCGCTTTGCCGCGCCGGTAATGGGGGCCATTGTCAATCATAGTTTGCAAGAACTCACCGCGGCCGTGGATTTGGAAGCGCGGGTCACACCCGTCACCATGCAAGATGAAGACGGCGCGCGCATCTACCGCCGCTCACTGGTCTTTCTACTCACCGTGGCCTTCCACCGCGTGTTCCCCGGCGCGTATCTAACGGTGGACTACTCCGTGGGGGCCGGCGGCTATTTCTGCACCGTGCAAGAACGCGCTCCGCTCAGCCCCGACGAACTGGCCCGGCTGGAAGCCGAAATGCGCCGTCTGGTCGCGGCCGACCTGCCCATTCGCCGGACTGAGGTGCCGTTGCGCGAGGCCATCGCCCACTTTCGGGCCCTGGGCATGCACGACAAAGTGCGCCTGCTGCGCTACCGGCGCAAGCCTTATCTCACCCTGTACGAACTGGACGGCCAGCGGGACTACCATTACGGCTACATGGTCCCGCGTACGGGCTACTTGCGCTGGTTCACGCTGGAACCCGCGGACGGCCAAGGGTTCTTGCTGCGTTTTCCCGAGCGAGACACGCCCACCACCATTCAAACGCGGCGGGCCGCGCCCAAATTGTTGGCCACGTTTCGGCAATATGGCGATTGGCTGCGCCGGCTGGGCATTCACTATGTGGGCGCGCTCAACGAAGCCATCACCCAAGGTCGCCTGCCCGAAATCGTCTTGGTCGCCGAGGCCTTGCACCAACAACAACTCGCGGCCATTGCCCAAGCCATTGCCGAACGCCGCGACCACGTGCGCGTGGTGCTGGTCGCGGGGCCCTCGTCCGCGGGCAAAACCACCTTTGCCAAACGCTTGGCCGTCCAACTGCTGACCCACGGCATCTCGTCCTTCTCGTTGGAGATGGACAACTACTTTGTCAACCGCGAAGAAACGCCCAAAGACGCGCAAGGCCGCTACGATTTCGAGCACATCGACGCGCTGCAACGCCATCGGCTGGCGCGCGATTTGCGCCGCCTCATCGCGGGGGAAAAGGTGCACTTGCCCCGCTACGACTTCCCTTCGGGGCGCAGCCTGCCTGGCCGCAAAGTGCGGCTTCGGCCCGGCCAAGTGGTCATCCTCGAAGGTCTGCACGGCCTCAACCCCGACTTGCTGCCCGATTTCCCGGCTGAACACACCTTCCGGGTGTATGTGTCCGCGTTTACCCAACTCAACCTGGACCGTTACAACCGGGTGTCGACCACCGACACGCGCCTGCTGCGCCGTATCGTGCGTGATGCCCGCGAACGGGGCTACACGGCCCAACAGACCATCGCCCATTGGGAAATGGTCCGCCGAGGCGAGCGACGCTGGATCTTTCCCTTCCAAGAGCAAGCCGATGTCATGTTCAACTCCGCGCTGGTGTACGAACTTTCGGTGCTCAAGCCCCAGGTCGAGCCGTTGCTGCTGCAAATTCCCCCGCGCAGTCGCGAGCGCATCGAGGCCAAGCGGTTGCTTTCGCTGTTGGAATGGTTCGTGGCCGGCACCGACCAATGGGTGCCCGACAATTCGATTCTGCGGGAATTCATCGGGGGGTCAATTCTCAAAGACTTCACCGTTTGGCAAGGCGACGCGGAAACCTAAGCCGAAGGTGCGACCGCGGCCACCCGTGCGGGTTTGACCAACGCCCTGGCCCGCGCGTGATTTTTTGCGCGTTTCGGCCACTTTTGGCCGCGAGTTCGGTATAATCCTGCCTTAGATTCCACGGCCGCGGCGGCGGGCCGGCCGAGGTTGAGACCGGGCTGGCGTTGGCATGAGCGCCCTAAGCCGCGGCCCACGCCGCTGGGAGGAGAACCGCCATGCCTGCTGCTGTCGCTGCCGGTGATGTGCAAACGGTCGAAGCCGCGGTGCACCTGCTGCGCGCGGGCGGCAACGCGGTCGACGCCGCGGTAGGCGCCATGTTCGCGGCGCTGCTGGCCGAGCCCCCCTTGATCAACCTGGGCGGCGGTGGCATCGCGTTGGTGGGCCACAACGGCACCGTGACCGCTTATGACTTCATGGCCGACATGCCCTCAGGCCCCCCGCGCGCGGACATGGACTTCTATGAAGTGGTGGTGCAATTCGAAGCCGCGTCGCAATCGTTTTGGTTAGGCCGGGCCAGCGTTGCTGTGCCGGGTTTTGTCGCTGGTTTGCACGCCATGCATCAAGACCACGGCCGCCTGCCTTGGGCGCAAGTGCTGCAGCCGGCCATCCGCCTGGCCGAAGAGGGCGCGGTGATCTCGCCCGCGCAAGCCCACATCATCGGCCTGCTGGCCGAACTCTATCAGCAGGACCCCGCGCTGCGGGATCTGTTCCTCCCGCAAGGACGGCCGATTGCCCCAGGTGCCCGGCTGCGGCGGCCGCGCCTGGCCCGCACCCTGCGCTTGTTGGCGGAACAAGGGCCGGACGCGTTCTACCGCGGGCCCATCGCGGAGGCCATCGTCGCTGACCAGCAGGCCCATGGAGGCCTCATCACCGCGGCCGACCTGGCCAATTATCGGGTCTATCGTAGCCCGGCCCTGCAACGGCCCTACCGCGAGGCGCAGGTCTGGCTACCAGGGCCACCCTCCCGGGGCGGCGGGCTGGTGGCCTTTACCTTGGCCCTGTTAGACGACCAGCCGCTCGGGCGCTGGGAGCCGCTGGGGGTGGACCACGTGCGGACGCTGGCTGAGGCGATGCGCCTGACCCAACACGCCCGCCCCCGCTGGGAGGCCTTGGCCGACCGCCCCCACGCGTTCTTCGACCCCGCGTTTGTGGCCGAATATCGCGCGCGTCTGCGGCAGGCCCTGGCCCAAGGAGCCTTCCCCCAAGCCCCCCCTGAGCCCCCCACCGGCCCGCACACCACGCACATCAGCGTAGCCGACCCCGAGGGTTTGGTCGTGAGCATGACCGTCACCGCGGGCGAGGACGCGGGATTTTTGGTGCCCGAGTGGGGCATTCGGCTGAACAATATGCTGGGCGAGGCCGACTTGCACCCAGAAGGATTTCACCGCTTGCGGCCAGGCGCCCGCTTGGGGACGATGATGACGCCGCTGTTGGCGCGTTGGAACACGCCTACGGGCCCGCGTTTGCTGGCCGTGGGCAGCGGCGGCAGCAGCCGCATTCGCTCCGCGGTGCTGCAGACGTTTTCGTATGTGCGCGACTTTGGTTACCCCCTGAGCCGCGCGGTCGAGGCGCCGCGCGTGCACTACGAAGACGGAGTGCTCCATTTGGAAGGTGGTGTGCCCGCGTCTACGGCGAAGGCCTTGCAACGCCTGGGCTACACGGTCAACCCCTGGGCCCAGCGCAGCATGTATTTCGGCGGCGCGCACGCCATCACATGGCAGCCCGAGCACGCGCAAGCCGCCGGCGACCCCCGCCGGGGTGGCGCGGGGCAGGTGGTGGGCGCTTGAGCCCAATGCCAGCGGCGCGCCCCACCCTGCCGAGGCGCGCCGCGTGGCAAACCCGACCTTGGCAGGCCGTTAGATCCAGAAAGCCTTCTTCAGGTCGGCCACGATCTCTTCGGTAGGCCCTTCGGTCTTGTTGCGTCCCAGGTCCAGAATATACACATAATCCGCAATGCGCAACGCGTGCCGGATTTCTTGGTCCACCAAAATGATGGTCTTGCCCTCCCGATCGCGCAGGTCGGTGAGCATGTCATACACTTCTTTCTTCAGCAATTTGGCCAGGCCCGCGGTGGGCTCGTCCACCAACAACACTTGCGGGTCGGTCATCAGGGTGCGGGCCAGCTCCACCATGCGCTGCTGACCGCCCGACAGTTCACCGGCCGGCTGCTTGCGCTTTTCGCGCAAAATCGGAAAGCGCTGGAAGTTTTCTTCCAACTTGCGCTGCAGCCGCTCGCGGTCGTGGCGGAAGGTCCACCCGCCCAAGAGGATGTTGTCCTCCACGCTCATCCAGCGAAAGATGCTCATGCGCTGGGGGATGTAAGCCAGGCCCAGGGTGATGCGCTGGTAGGTCGGCACGTCGTTGATGCGCTGGCCGTTGAGGATGACATCCCCTGCGTTGGGCTTGAGGAAGCCGAAGATGGCCTTCAGCAAGGTGGATTTGCCCACGCCGTTGGCTCCCAAAATCGCGGTCAATTGCCCCCGGCGGGCCTTCATGTTCACCCCTTGCAGGATGTTCAAGTCCTTGTAGTAGCCCACATACAGGTCACGCACTTCCAGAGCGTATTCTTGTGCCGTCATGGTTGCCTCCGCACAGGGGGGTCACGCCGCGGTGGGCAGGAATTGGTCCTCTTCTTCATCTTTGCCCAGGTAGGCCTCGATGACCTCGGGGTTCTCTTTGACCTCCTCGGGCGGGCCGTCCGCGATCAGCGTGCCGAAATTGAGCACGATGAGCCGCTCGCTCAGGGTGAAGATCGATTCCATGTCGTGACTGATGAGGATGATGGCCTTGCCCCGTTCTTTGACGCGCTTGATGTAGTCGTAGATGGTGCGCTGCAATTTGGGGTGCACGCCCGCGAAAGGCTCGTCCAGGATGATTAAGTCGGGGTCCATCATGAGCAAGCGCCCCAGTTCCAGCAATTTTTGCTGCCCGCCCGAGAGATTGCTGGCATACTCCCAACGCAGATGGTCCATGGTGAGGAAGCGCAAAATCTCCATGGCCTCCTCTTCCAACTGGGCGCGGCTTTTGCGGTTGCCGAACTTGGCCAGACCCGGGGTGAGGAGATTCTCGAGGACGGTCATCCGGCGAAAGGCGCGGGTCACCTGGAACGTACGGCCGATGCCCTTGGCCGCGATGTAATAGGGCGGCTTGCCGTCGATGCGTTCGCCGTTGAACCAGATCTCGCCCGAGGTGGGCTTGAGAATGCCCGAGATCAGGTTGGTCAGGGTGGATTTACCCGCGCCGTTCGGCCCGATCAGGCCCACCAGTTGCGATCCTTCAATGGTGAACGAGACCCCGTTCACCGCGGTCAGGCCACCAAACTGTTTGACCACGTTTTTCAATTCCAAACGCATGTCACTGCCCTCCCTCGTTGGCTTCCTCGTCCACCACCAGTTTGTCCACATCGGCCAGGTCTTTGCCGGCCTTGGCCGCGCGACCGCGCGCGACCTCTTCCTTGGCCCGCGCCTGCATGATGCGCTCCAATATGGGCGAAATCAAGCCATTGCGCCAGAAGCGCAACGTCACCATGAGCAGGATGCCAAACGCGACCATGCGCCAGGCGTTGGTCTTGAGGCCGACCTCGCCCACGCCCAAGCCCCAGGCTTCCAAGCGGGCTTGGTTCTGCAGCAACCACGGCATCAGCGCGTCCGGCACAGGGATCTCTTGCAGCCATTCCAGAGAGAAGTGCAAGAACAGCGCGCCGATGGCCGCGGCCATCAGGTTGTTGCTGCCGCCGATGACGGCCATGGCGATCACCAGGCTCATGCGGCCAATGATCATTTCGTCGGGCACGATGATGCCGATGCCGGGCGAATGGTGGAACACCGCGCCGGCCAGGCCCGCGATCATCGAACTGACCACAAAGGCCAAAATGCGCACCCGCACCACATGCACGCCCAGCGCGGCCGCGGCCTCTTCGTCCTCTCGCACCGCGCGGAAGAAAATGCCATACTTGGAGTTGACCAGCGCGTACATCACGGCCAGCGAGACCAAGAAGACCACCAGCATGGTGTAATACATGGGCGCATAGGTCGAGGCCACGCGCGTCAGCCCCTCTAAAAAGGGCAGGTTGAAAGTCTTGAGATACAAGCCATTGGGCCCGCCGGTCAAATCAATCTCGGCCTTGAGAACCAAGCGCAAAATCTCCGCAAACGCGATGGTGAACAAGGCCAAGTATGTGCTGCGCAAGCGCAAGCACAAATAGCCGATCAACAGCCCCACCAAGCCAGCCACGGCCACGCCGATGGGAATGCTCACCCACGGCGACAAGTTCATGGCCCAAATGCCGGTTTCGCGGCCGATGATGCCACTCACATACGTGGCCAAGGCCATGAAAGCCATGTGGGCGAAGGAGAATTGACCGTTGTAGCCGGCCAGCAAGGCCCAACTGGAGGCCAAAATCGCGTAAAACAGCGCGTTGGCCCCTACATAGACCCAATAGGGCGAATCGCTCTCGAAGAAGGGGAAGAACACCAAGGCCAGCAGAAAGGCCACGCCCAGTACCACGGGCAGATAACGGTCGTAGGTTTGCCGCAGCGTGCTCATAGTTTCCTCCCAAACAGGCCCGTGGGTTTGATGAGCAGCACCAGGGCGAAGATGACCAAGCCGAACACATCCCGATAGGCTTGTGCCCGCGCGGGATCAGGGAAGAGCCCGGTGCCCAACGATTCCACTACGCCGATGATGAGCCCGCCCAAAAGCGAGCCAGGAATGGAGCCCATGCCGCCCAGCACGATGATGACAAAGGACTTGCTGGACGCGATGACACCGACCCAAGGCACCCATGAATACACCGAGACCAGCACTGCGCCCGCCAAGCCGGCCAGCATCGCGCCCAGGCCAAAGGCCAAGGTGTTCATGTTCATGGGGTTGATACCCACCACGGCCGCGGCTTGACGATCTTGGCTGGTCGCTTGCAAGGCTCGGCCCGTCCAAGTCTTAAACATAAAGTACAACATGGCCAACAGCGCGACCAGCGCGATCAAACCAGCGATAAGACGCCCAGCACTGATGTTGATGCCCCCAATCATCAGGGTGGCCTTCGTGGCCTTGATATAGCCCGCGTCAAAGACGGGCAGATTGAAGAACCGCTTGGCCTTCTTGGGGAAAGGTCCCATTATGCCCAGCATCACGTATTGTAAGAAAAAGGCCAGGCCAAACGTGGTCAAGATCGCGTATTCATTCGGCCGGTCGACCTCGCCGCGTGCCATGGGCTGCAAGAACAGACGCTCGAACACCACGCCGATAAGAAACGTGACCAGCACAGCGGCCAACAACGCGCCGAACCCCGAAAGCCACCGCGGCAAGGATGGCCCGAATTTTTGCAAAAAAAGATAGACGACATAGCCGCCTATCATGTAAAACTCGCCGTGGGAAAAACTCACAATGCCCAGCACAGAGAAGATCAGGGTCAACCCTAAGGCCATCAGCGCGTAGATGACGCCAATCAACAGCCCCTGAATCAGCAAATTGAGCAAAAACTCGCCCGAAACACCCAGCGGCTGGGCCGCGATGTGTAGCAACACGGTGCTCATACTGTCCACCTCCTACGCGACCGCGCGCGAAAAGCCCCATCCGGCAATGGAAAAGAGGGGGAGGGCCAACCATGAGCCGCTCCCCCTCTCCTTGTCACTTACGTCCGCCGAACCGAACAGGGATTATTCACCGGGCTTGACCGGCGGTTCGCCGCCATAGGGCACCAGGAAGGTGCCGCAGGTTTGATATTGCTCAGGCCACACCACGCAGGCCTCGTCCACGGTCTGCCCTTCCTGCCAGTATTGCAAGAACAGCACCGCGGGATCAGGCCATTGGTGCCACATCCAGTCCGGCACATCCTCGGGCACGGGGTTGTGCGTACCGTACGGGAAGTAGTACACGCCCTGCGCGCCCTGGATGCCGTTCTCTTTGCTGTCGTGGGACTCGAGATAGGCGATGATGTCTTCGGGCTTCAGGCTCTGGGTCTCCTCAATGGCCCGCACCACCAGCATGAACGCGTCATAGGCCTCGAACGCGTAGGACTCGGGGAAGCGGGTCTCGTCCTTCCAGGCCTGCTTGTAGGCCTCCACGAACTTCTCCGCGATGGGGTTGCCCGCGATCAAAGCCGGCACCACGCCCACCCGGCGGAACGCGCAGTAGTTGCCGTCCGGCACGTTCTGCCAATACTCGGTGGAGTTGGCCGCCACCTGATTGGCGATGCACACCACATCTTCGCGCGGCATCAAGCCAGCCTCGGCCGCTTGCTGCTCGAAGTTGTACGAAGTTTCGCCCGTGATGAGCACCAACACGGCCTTCAAGCCATCATACGCCTTCATTTCTTCTTGGATCTTGGCGATGAGCGCGCCGAATTCCTGCGTGCCCTGCTCAGCCAAATAGATCTCCGACTCAATGCCATAGTTGGCCAAGCGCTCTTTCGTGGCCTCCGACGCAGGCACGCCGTAGTCGGTGTTCTCGGCCACGATGGCCACGAACGTCACGCCCACATCGTTCAGATATTTGGCATCCGCCTCGGCCACCATCGACGAAGCCGGCGCGATGCGGAAGACCTCAGGATATTGCGACGCCGTGATGGTGTCGTTCCAGGTCTCCGCGAAAATCGCCGGGATGCCGTACTTGTGCGCCACTTCCTTCTCGGCCACACCGGCCGCGGAGTGATACTCGCCCGCCACCGCAACCACGCACTCCTGGGTGATCAAGTATTCCATGGCCGCGGTGCCCCGCTCAGGCAGGCCCGACGTGTCGTAGAAGATGGGCTTGACCTTGTATTTGCCCATGATGCCGCCGTTGGCGTTCACCTCGTCGGCCGCGATTTGAACCGCGGTCATCATGGCCCGGCCACCCGTCACCGAACCCGGCGCCGACAACGGCAGCGGGACTCCGATCTTGATCACGCCATCTTCGCCCAATTCGTCAAACGACTGAGGCGCGCACGGGCCCGCCGCTTTCTCGACTTCCACCTCTTGGGTGACCACGACCTCTTGGGTCACCACCACCTCTTGGGTGACCACCACTTCCTTGGTCACCACCACCGTCTCCGGCTCCGCCGCGCCTCCACAAGCCGCCAGAACCACGGCCAGAGCCGCTGCGACGAGCAGCAACAGCCACCAGCGCTTCATGTCTTCTCCTCCTTCAGAGGGATGAAAGGGCTTATCAGGACTACCGCCTATTATAACACAGCAGCGCCCCATTTGGCGCGTCCTTCCCCTCCAAATCCTCACCTATTTCTTTTGCCCTATCTTTACGAACGATTCAGCAGCCATAGCCAGCGCAAACCATCCAAGGTGAGCCATGGGTTGACAATGTCAATGACGTCGGTGGCGCGCGCGAAACGAGCCGCGTACCCACCCGTGGCAATCACTTTCATCGCCGGGCCCAGCACGGCCCGAAAGCGCGCCACCATCCCCTCGACCAGCGCCACATAGCCGTAAAACAGCCCCGCTTGGATGGCTTGCACTGTGTTGCGACCAATGACCTCTGGCGGCTGGACGACATCCACCTTGGGCAACTTGGCCGTGCGCCGGAACAATGCGTCCGCGGCCACCTCCAAGCCCGGCGTGATGGCCCCACCCAAATAATCGCCTTCCGCGGTGATGGCATCGAAGGTAATGGCCGTGCCAAAATCCACGACGCACGCGGGGCCGCCATATTGCTGTTTGACGGCCACCGCGTCGGCAATGCGATCCGCGCCCACGGCCTTGGGTTCTTCATAGCGAATGCGAATGCCCGTGCGCACCCCCGCCCGCACCACAAAGGGCGTATGCCCGACGTATTGCTCCAACGCCCGCACCAATTTGCCCGTCAGGGGCGGCACCACCGAGGCCAGACTCACCCCTTCCAACGCGGCCGGGTCCACACCGGCCCACTCCAACAAGCCCCGCAATTGCAGACCATACTCATCGGGCATGCGCTCCGCGACCGTGGCAATACGCCAATGGTGCACCCAGCGCTGCCCGTCATGCACGCCCAAGGTAATGTTCGTGTTGCCCACATCCACGGCCAAGAGCATGGCAAGGCTCCTCCTACAGGGGGAACGGCTCCGCGACGGCCGTGGGGCTCACTCGTCGACCAGCCACACGTGCACATCCGCGGGGCCATGCACGCCCACGGTTAGGGTCATCTCAATGTCCGCGGTGCGCGAGGGCCCGGTAATCAAAGCCGCAGCCGGGGCCCCATGCCACACGGGGTGACGCAGCGCCGCGGCCAAATCGGGCACCAAGCGCGCGCTCGGCACCAACACGCCATGGACGCGCGGCAGCAAGGAGGCGGTCAGCGGCCGACCCGCGCCGCCCAGCACCAGCACCGAGCCGGTTTCGGCCACCGCGAGCGCGCCCGCGGTCAGGCCGACCTCGGCCTGCGGGTCAGGCGCAGGGGTCACCGCGAACCCCGCGGCCTGCAACGCGGCGCGCAGGCCCGGCACGACCTCTTCGGCATCGCCCACGCAGACGCGCGTCGCGCCCTGGGCCTGCAACCAAGCGATGACCCGCGCCGCCACTTCGGCGCGCGTCACGCGTTGCGCGCGACCGTCGACCGCGGCCAAAGCCTGGGCAAAGCGCGCGGCCATGTCAGTCGCCCTGGTCAGAGACGGCGCGCGGGCGGCCGCGGCGCGCGCGGGCCTCCGCGGAGCCGGCTCCACCCGCGCTGGCCGCGCCAAACGCGGCGCGGGCAAGGCCGCGCCTTGCACCCATGGCACGGCTGCCCTACGCCCTGCCCAGCGCACCACATGGCGCAACACCTTCCCCATGGCCCGAAACCAAGCCGGTCGTTGGGCCAGGGCCGTATAAGCCCGCAACGCGGCGGCCACCGGCAGTGTCGCGCCCCGCGGCCGCGGCGGGGCACCTCGGGGGTCGGGTTGAGGCTCGCCCGCGCGCACGCGCAAAATCAGATCCGGCAGCCGAATGCCCGCGGGGCACGCCTCGGCACACGCGCCGCACAGGGTGCACAACTGGGCCAACGGGCCGAAGGCCTCACCGCCGAACAGTCCTGGCGACACCACCATGCCCATAGGGCCTGGGTATGGCGTGGTTTCGCCCCCGGCCCCGACATACGCATGGCCCCCGATTTCCTGAAACACGGGGCACGCGTTGAGGCACGCGCCGCAGCGAATGCAGGTCAAGATGTCGCGCAAGCCGGTTTGGGCCAACCCACTTCGGCCATTGTCGACGATGATGAGATGACGCTCCACGGGCCCGTCGGGGTCGTGCCTGCCCCGGGGGCCGTGCAGCAGGCTGACATACGAAGTCAAGGTTTGCCCCGTGGCCGCCCGTGGCAGCAAGGCGAGCATCAAGGCCAAGTCGTCCAAGGTTTCCAACAGGCGTTCGCGGCCCATGAGCGCGATGTGCACCCGCGGCAGGGTGGTGACCATACGGCCGTTGCCCTCATTGGTCACCACCACCAACGTGCCCGTTTCGGCCACGCCGAAGTTCACGCCCGAGATGCCCAAGTCGGCCTCCAAAAAGGCGCGGCGCAGGCGGGCGCGCGCCACTGCGGTGAGTTGGGCCACATCCTCGGTGTAGGGCACGCCCAGTTTTTCGTGGAAGACGCGCGCGACATCGGCCCGGCGCAGGTGCACCGCGGGGGTGATGATATGCGCGGGTGGCTCACCCCGCAGTTGGACGATGTATTCGCCCAAGTCGGTCTCCAAAACCTCCAGGCCCGCGGCTTCCAAGGCCGCGTTCAGCCCCACCTCTTCGCTGAGCATCGATTTGGACTTGACCACTCGCCGGGCGCGATGCTTGCGGGCCAGAAAGAGGACAATCTCTTGGGCTTCGGCCGCGTTCGCGGCGCGATGCACCACCGTGCCATGGGCCTGCACCCGGGCGACGAACTGGTGGAGGATGTCGTCCCAGCGGGCCAAGACGCGCTGGCGCGCCGCGCGCGCCCGGGCTTGCATTTCGGGCCAAGG
Source organism: uncultured Anaerolineaceae bacterium (assembly GCA_964446575.1). Lineage (GTDB taxonomy): Bacteria > Chloroflexota > Anaerolineae > Anaerolineales > DRMV01 > JAADEN01. The sequence continues at coordinate 17,047 of CAYUOX010000073.1, forward strand.
CGCGGGCAGGCTGGCGCGCGCCCGCTGCCAGGCCGCCCGACGACGCTGGGCATTGGCGTCCAAGGCCGCTCGCAACGCGGGGTTGGCCAGGGCCCGACGCACGGCCTGCTGCAAGTTTGAGGCCATGCTGCGACCTCCTCGCGAAACGATACCACTCGGCCTCGATTGTACCATTGGCGCCCCCCAGCCCAGCCACGGCGGGGAGGGAGCACGGCCGGGTTGAGCCCCACGCCACGCGTTTTTGTGGTATAATGCCCGCCGCGTCCCCCGGACGGCTGGGCTGTCGGGGGTCGTCCTGTGTTTTGGGAATTCTGCACGGCCCGCAAGGCAGCCTCGGGCCGTAAGTGTCGGGAGGAACACCCATGAACCAAGAACTGTTGCGGGCCCTGGAAGCCAAGCCCAACCCCAACATTCCGGCGGATCTGAGCCCGGGGGACATCGTCAGCGTATTTGTGCGCATCAAAGAAGGCGACCGCGAGCGGGTGCAAGAATTCAAAGGCACGGTGATTCGGGTGCGTGGCGGTGGGAACGACGCGACATTCACCGTGCGCCGCATTGCCAGCCACGGCATTGGTGTGGAGCGCACTTTTTTGCGCCACTCGCCGCGCATCGAGAAGGTCGTGCGGCACCAACAGTCCAAGGTGCGCCGCGCGCGGCTGTATTATTTGCGCGATCGCATCGGCAAGCATGCCCGCCTCAAGGCCAAACTGCCTTCCAAAAAGAAATAGCCCTCAGCCCTCCTCCGACGCGGGCCGGTGCTCTTTAGCCCGGCCCGTTTTCGTCTTCCCCGCAAGGAGTGCGATATGGACGCGCTGCCCCGCATTCTCATGGTGACCAATCGCTATCCGCGTCCTGACAAGCCGCCCATCGTGGGCCTTCCGGAAACCTATGCCCAAGCCCTGTATGCGGCCCAGGCCGCGCCCATGCTCGTGCCCCTTTCCATGCCCGTGGAACAAGTGTTGGCGGTCTGGTGGCCCTTGGCCGATGGGCTGCTGCTGGCAGGCGGTGGCGATATCGACCCGGCTCGCTTTCATGGCCAACCCCACCCCACAGTGAAAGAGGTATACCCTGATCGGGACGAAGTGGAACTGGCGCTGGCGCGCCGCGCGGTAGCCGAAGGGGTGCCGGTGTTGGCCATTTGCCGAGGCATTCAGATCTTGAATGTAGCCTTGGGGGGCACGCTGTATACCGACATCCCTGATCAAGTGCCCGGCGCGGTGCGTCACCGCGGTGAAGGGCCCTTGCGCAATGTGTGCGCGCACCAAGTACGCCTCGAGCCCACCAGCCAATTGGCCACCATCGTGGGCACCACGGCGATGTGCGTCAACAGTTTCCATCATCAAGGCATCAAGGACTTGGCCCCAGGGCTGCGCCCGGTCGCGTGGTCAGACTGCGGCCTCATTGAGGCCGTGGAAGTGCCCGAACACCCTTTTGCCATTGGTGTGCAATGGCATCCTGAGTTGATGGTGCGCCACGGCAACGAGCCAATGCAGGCCTTGTTCCGGGCTTTTGCGCAGGCTGCGCGCGCCCACCGCCAACCGCGGGAGAACCCGCGGCTCAGCGCGGGGCATCTTGCGGTATAATGCCCCCATCATGAGCGAGATTCCCACGGCGCCTCGGTCGGACCGCGTCATTGCCGGTCGTTATCGCCTGCAAGCCGTGCTGGGCTTGGGTGGCATGGCCGAGGTCTACCTCGCGTATGACCTGAGACTGGAACGCGAGGTCGCGCTCAAGCGCCTGCGGCCCGAATACGCGCATTGGCCCGATTTTCGGGCCCGTTTTTTGGACGAAGCCCGCCTGGCCGCGCAACTCAACCATCCCAATATCGTCACCGTGTACGATGTGGTCGAAGATCAAGACACCATTCTGATCGTCATGGAATACGTGCCGGGCGAAACCCTGGCCCAACGGCTCAAAACGCGCGGCCGCCTGCCCCTGGAAGAAGCCCTGCATTATTTGGTCCAAGCCTGCGCTGGCTTGGGCTATGCGCATCGGGCCGGCTTGGTGCACGGCGATGTGAAGCCCCAAAACCTGCTCATCGCGCCCGGGCAGCGGCTCAAAGTGGCCGATTTTGGGTTGGCGCGGGTGTATGAGGTCGTGCGCCGCTCGCGCTCGCGCGGCGTGGTGTGGGGCTCCCCCCCTTATCTCTCGCCCGAACACGCGCGGGGCGAACCCTTGCTGCCCGCGTCGGACGTCTATTCCCTGGGCATCGTGCTCTATCAGGCCCTGACTGGGCGCTTTCCGTTCACAGCCAGCACCCCGCGCGAGTGGCTCATCGCCCACCGCGAGGCACCGCCCACGCCTCCCCGCACATACAATTCCGACATCCCGCCCCGACTGGAGCAGGTGATCTTGCAGGTGCTGGCCAAAGAGCCGCGCGCCCGGTTTCGGACCGCGGATCAGTTGGGCCGCGTCCTGCTGCAATTCACCCGGCGGGCCGACACCCGAGCCGTGACCTTGCCCGCGCGGCGGGTCGTGCTCGCGCCCCAGGAAGCCGCCGCGCCACGGCCCAACGCGCGGCCACGACTGGGGCCCAGCCTGCCGGGTCAGCCGTCCGCGGAGCCCTTTCCCCCGCCCCCCAGCCCTGGCCTGGGTTGGGACGTGGGCACATGGGCGTTGGCTTTGTTGGCCCTGCTGGCCGTGGTTGGGCTCATCCCTCTGTGGTTATGGGTATACTATCTCTATAACCCGCCCGCGCCGTGAGAGGTGTGGCATGAAGCCTGTACAACTGGCTCCGTCCATCTTGAGCGCCGATTTCGGGCATTTGGCGCGTGCGGTGCAAGAAAGCCAAGCCCACGGCGCACATCGCATCCATATCGATGTCATGGATGGGCATTTTGTGCCCAATTTGACTTTTGGCCCGTTGGTGGTGCGCGCTTGTCGGGACGCCACCGATTTGCCGCTGGATGTGCATCTCATGATCGAAGCGCCCGAACGCCTGTTGGAGGCCTTTGCCCAGGCCGGCGCGGATGTGTTGATTCCGCATGTGGAAGCCACGCCGCACATCCATCGGGTGTTGCAACGCATTCGCGCGCTGGGCGTGACCGCTGGCGTCGCCTTCAACCCAGGCACACCGCCGGTGATGGTCGAACCCGTGCTGCCGTTGGTGGAGCAAGTGGTGGTGATGACGGTGAACCCTGGCTTTGGAGGGCAAGCGTTCTTGCCCGAGGCGTTGGAGAACGTGCGGGCCATTCGCCAAATGGCCGATGCGCGCGGGCGCACCGACCTGTCGATTGTGGTCGATGGCGGCATCAACGCCCAAACGGCGGTCCAGGCGCGCGCCGCGGGGGCCGACATTTTCGTAGCCGGCAGCGCTGTTTTCGGGCACCCCCAAGGCGTGGCCGGCGGGCTGGCCGCGCTACGCGCCGCGCTGGACGCCATCACCTAAGCCCAACGTCCGAGCGCGGGCATCGAAGCCCCAAAATCCCCTTGGTCAGGAAGGCGACCTATGGCCGATTTGTTCACGATGGAAAACCTCTTCGCGTTGCTTCTGCTCTCCGCGCTGGAGATCATTCTGGGCATCGACAACATCATCTTCATCTCCATTCTCTCCAACCGCTTGCCCGAGCATCAGCGGCTGCTGGGGCAGCGTTTGGGCATCAGCCTGGCCGTGCTCAGCCGCATCCTGCTGCTGTTCACCATCAGTTGGGTTCAGTCGCTGGAGAACCAGCACGCCATTAGCCTGTGGGGGCATCATCTGAGCGTGCGCGATCTCATCCTCATCGGCGGCGGCCTCTTTTTGTTGGCCAAAAGCACCTATGAGATCCACGAAAAACTGGAAGCCGCCGCGCACGGACATGACGAGCGTCGCACCGCGCCCCTCTCCTTGGGCTCGATGCTGACCCAGGTGGTGCTCATCGACCTGGTCTTTTCGCTGGACTCGGTGGTCACCGCGGTGGGCATTTCCAACGTCCTGCCTGTGATGATCGCGGCCATCGTGGTGGCGGCCACCATCATGGTGATCTTCGCCGCGGCGGTCAGCGAGTTCATCCAGCGCCATCCCACCATGAAGATGTTGGCCCTTTCCTTCTTAATCCTTATCGGCTCGATGCTGATCATCGAGGGCTGGTCGCCTCAGTTGGCCCACGAGTTGCATTTGCGCAATTACGCGTACTTTGCCATGGCCTTCTCGTTCTCGGTCGAACTGCTCAACATGCGGTTGCGCGGCCGAGGCAGGGGGGCCACAGCCGCGGCAGTGGCGGGGGACTGAGAGGTGCGCTCAGCAGACTTTTTGGTCATCGGCCCGGGGGCCATTGGCACCTACATCGGTGGCCATCTCGCGTTGGCCGGGCAGCGGGTTGCCTTTTGGGCCCGTCCCGGTTCGGCGCGGCAGTTGCAAGCCCATGGGTTGGTGTTGCGCACCCCCACAGCCACGAAGAGCGTGCCGCCCTCGGCCCTGCAAGTGGTGACTACGGTAGAGGAAGTGCTCCGCGCGGGGCCCTACCAAGCCGCGTTCCTCACGGTCAAGACCTATCACTTGGCCGGCTTGCTGCCCCAATTGCGCGCGGCCGCGGCCGCGTGGTCGGTTTTGGTCGATTTGCTCAACGGGGTTGGCAGTCTGACCGCGCTGCAAACCACCCTGGGCCCAGACGCGGTGCTCGCAGGCACGGTGACCACCGCGGTCACCCGGCACGCTGTGGGCGACATCACCATTGCCAAGCCGCGCGGCGTGGGCTTGGCTCAGCATCCGGCCACGCCGCGCGTGGCTGCGGCCCTGCGCGCGGCTGGGCTCACGGTGCGCCTTTACGCGGACGGACCCGCGCTCAAATGGAGCAAACTGCTCACCAACCTGCTGGGGAACGCCACGGCCGCTCTGCTCGATTGGCCGCCCGCGCGCATTTACGCGCATTACGGCCTGTTTCGGCTGGAACTGGCCCAAATTCGCGAAGCCCTCGCGGTCATGGATGCCCAAAATCTGCCCGTGGTCCCTTTGCCCGGCGTGCCCAGTCGGGCCCTGGCGTGGGGTGCGCGTTACATACCGCCGCGCGTGCTGCAGCCCGTGCTGCAATACAAAGTGGGCCGCGGCCGGGGCGACAAAATGCCCTCACTCCACCAAGACCTGCAAGCCGGCCGCGGCGCGACCGAGATCGACGCGCTGCATGGCGCGGTCGCGCGCGCTGCGCGCGACCTGGGTTTGGCCGCGCCCACCAACGCGCTGTTGGCTGATTTGGTGCGCGCGGTGAGCCGCGGCGCGCTGCCTGCGGACCTTTACCGGCACAACCCAGATGCGCTGTTGGCGCGTTGGCGTGCCGCGCAAAAGGAGGCTGCATGACCCGCGCGCCGGGTGTCTGGAGGCCGCGCGCATGAAGGCGCGAGCGCGCTTGCTCATGGGCGTGGCTGTGAGCGCCGCGGCCCTGGCCGCGGTGTTGCTCACCGTGGACTTCACCGCCTTGCGCGCGGCACTGACCCAAACACCCCCGCGCGCGCTGGCCTGGGCCACGCTCTGGTTCCTGCTGGCCATGGGGACGCGGGCTTGGGCCTGGCGCGCGCTCTTAGGGCCCGAAGTGCCGTTACGCACCGCGTTCTGGGCCCTGCAAGTGGGTTTTTTGCTCAACAACGTGCTGCCCTTGCGCCTGGGCGAACTCGCGCGTGCGTGGGTGGTACATCGAGAAACTCGCGTGTCGTGGCCGCGCGCGTTGAGCAGCGTGGCCCTGGCACGGTTGACCGACGCGGCATTGTTGGCGTTGATTGTGGTCGCGGCATGGCCCGCGCAAGCCGCGCTGCCCCGGCAATGGGTGTGGCGGGCCGTGGGCGGCGTTGGGGCCATTGCGGCTCTGCTCACGGGGCTGATCGGCCTCGCGCGCGGCCACTGGACGCGCGGCCTGCCCCCGCGCGTGCGCGCAGCCGTGCGCGACGCAGCGAGCATCGCCCACGGGCCTGGGTTATGGCGCTTCGCGGTCGGCAAGGTCCTCACCTGGGCGTTGTTGACCGCGTATTTCGCCGCGCTGGCGCGCGTGTGGGTGCCCGAACTCACGCCTCGCCAGGCGCTGTGGGCCATGGCCGCGGCGACCTTGGGCATTGCCGCACCGTCCGCGCCTGGCTACATCGGCGTATACGAAGCCGCGGCGGTGGGCGTGTTGGCCGTGTTGCGCGTGCCCACGGCCGACGCCCTGGCCTTCGCGCTGGTGCAGCACGGCCTATATCTGCTGCTGACCACGGCCTTGGGCGTGTTGGCCCTGGCCCGCTTGGGCTGGAGCACCGCGCGGTGGCGTACCGAGTTGCGCACAGCCCAAGAGGCCGCATCCTCAACCCGGAGGACACCGACATGAGCAAGCACTACCTTCTCACCGGCGGCGCGGGGTTCATCGGCGCCAATTACGCGGCCCGCCTGTTGGCCCGAGGGGAGCGGGTCACCATTTACGACAACTTCTCGCGGCAGGGCGCGGACATTAATGTGCAATGGCTGCAAGAGCAGGCCCAACCGGGCGCGCTGCGCGTGGTGCGCGGAGACGTGCGGGACGCGGCCCTGCTCACCGCGGTCACCCGCGACGCCGATGTGGTTGTGCATTTGGCCGCCCAAGTCGCGGTCACCACGTCGGTGCGTGACCCGCGCCTCGACTTTGAGGTCAACGCGCTGGGCACGTTCAACGTGCTCGAAGCCGCTCGGCTCGCGCCCACCCCGCCCATCGTGTTGTACGCGTCGACCAACAAAGTGTATGGGGCCATGGAAGAGGTCCCCGTGGTCGAAGAAGCCACCCGTTATCGCTACGCGTCCTTGCCCCACGGTGTTCCTGAAACCCAACCTTTGGACTTTCACTCGCCGTACGGCTGTTCAAAAGGCGCGGGCGATCAATATGTGCGCGATTACGCGCGCATCTACGGCTTGCGCACCGTGGTGCTGCGCCAAAGTTGCATCTACGGCCCGCGGCAGTGGGGCATTGAAGACCAAGGTTGGGTGGCCTGGTTCGTCATCGCCGCGCTCACCGGCCGTCCTATCACCATTTACGGCGATGGCAAGCAGGTGCGCGATGTGCTCTTCATCGATGATCTGTTGGACGCCTACGATGCGGCCGTGGCGCGCATCGATGTGGCCGCGGGGCAGGTGTACAACATTGGCGGCGGGCCGCAGCACGCGCTTTCCATTTGGGCCGAGTTCGGCCCGCTGTTGGAACGGATGTTGGGCCGCGCCATTCCGGTGCGCTATGGCCCATGGCGGCCCGGCGACCAGCGGGTGTTCATCAGCGACATTCGCAAAGCCCAACGCGAACTGGGCTGGCGCCCACGGGTCAATGTCACCGAGGGCGTGCAGCGGCTGATCGCGTGGGTGCGCGCGGCCCTGGCCGACGGAGGCGCCTATGGCCGGGGATGACATCGCGGTCTCCAACGCGTCGTTGTTGGACCGCATCGGCCGCTTTTTCGTGTTCGTTGGCCTGATGAGCATCTTCTTAGGGCTGGCGCTGGACTACATCCAAACGCGCCAGCAGACCGAGGGCCCCGCGGCGTTGCCCGTATCGGTTGAGGTGCTGGCGGAAGAGCCTGGCCGTTGGGCCGTGCTGCAAGTATCAGAAGCCTACTTCGCCACCCGCGTCCTGCACCTCGATCCGCTCAGCCTGCTGTTTTGGGGCGTATGGCTGGGGTTTGTGGGTTGGCTGCTGCTCCAGCGTCGGCGGGTGATGAGCGCAGAGTTGGAAAGCGAGGCCCTGGCCCAACAGCGGCGTTTGTTCCGCCTGTTTCGCCGCAAATAGGCCGTTTGGGACGCGGCCTTGGCGCGCGTTCCAACGAATTTTTTAGAAAATTTACATCTCAGTTCGCCCGTCCTGTGCTATAATGGAACTGATTCTGGGAGCGCCCAGGCCAAGGACCGCTGCCTCGGCGCGCCTGACCCCGTTCATCCTGGCCGCGTTCGCGCCGAGGCAAAGGATGCCTTGGGACGCGCCCAGCATGAACAGGAGGTAACAACCGATGACCGAACAGCCGAAAGTGGACCTCAACCGCGCGACGCGCGAGGAATTGCTCGCGGTGCCGGGCATTGGCCCTGCGCTGGCCGAACGCATCTTGGCCGCGCGACCGTTTGCCTCGTGGGAGGACGTGCTCGCGGTGCCGGGCATTGGCCCTGCGCTGTTGACCCGCTTGCGCGCGCACGTCACCTTGGGGGCCGAGGCCACGGCCGAGGCCGAAACCCCGACCCTCGCGACCGCAGCGGCCGACCAACCCCTCGCCCCCGCGGAGGACGAAGCCCCCATGGCCGCGCCCGAAGGCGAGCCTTCGCCCGCGGAGACAGCACCCGAAGAGCCGGCCGAAGACGCGGCCGCCGCGCCAACCGAGCCCGAGGCCCCGGCCGAAGCCGAAGCGGAACCCATCCCGCAACCCGAAGCCGAGGCCCCGGCCGAAGCGGAGCCCATCCCCCAACCTGAGCCCGAGCCCGAAGCCGAGCCTACGGCCGCGTTTGCGTCTGAGCAGCCGCCCCTTGAACCGCGTGCCGCAACCGCGCCAGCCTCGCCTACGCCCCAGGTCGGCTTGGCGTATGTGGTGCTGGCCGCGGTGCTCTCCTTCGTGCTGGCCGTGGTGGTCACCCTCAGTTTGTTGGCCGGGATCAACGGTGGCTTGCGCTATGGCGCGCGGGCCGACATGCGCGAACTCGCGCTGCGCTTGGACGCCATGGACAAACGCCTCACCGATGTGGACACCCAAATCCGACGCTTGCAAGACCGGGTGCAGGCCCTGGAAGGCCAAGCCCGCCGCATCGACAATTTGGAAGGGCAGGTCGAGGCCTTGCAAAGCGACTTGGAAGACACCCAAGCCCAGGTCGCGGAAGCCCAAGCCCAAATCGAAACCCTCAAGGCCCAAACGGATCGTTTCCTCCAGTTCTTCAAAGGGCTGCGGGAGTTGATGGATACGGTCTTCAGCCCTGAGCCGTCGGACGCGACGCCCACGCCGGAGGTCATACCGCCGACCGAGACGCCCGCGCCCACCCCCACGCCCACACCCACCCCTGCAGGAGGTGAGGGATGACCGGTCCAACCGCGACGCCATCACCGAGTTTTGGGCAGCGGGTGGCTCGCTTTGTCGCCCACCTGCTGCGCATGGTGTTGTGGACGCTGTTCTTATTGGCCATCCTGGCCGGGTTGGCCGCGCTCATCGGCTGGGGCATTCCGTATATCGACCGGCACATTCTGCAGCCGTTGCAAGATGTGCAGGCTCGGCTGGCTCACTTGGAAGACGCGCACGCTACCCTCAGCGAACGGGTGCGCGCGAACGAAGACCGCTTAGACACGATCAACACGCAACTCAACCAAGTGACCATGACCCAGCGCGACCTCATGCACGAAATGCAAGCCATCAAAGCCCAGTTGGACACCCTCACCGGGCAGCAGAGCAGCCTGCAAAGCCAAGTGGAAGACTTGCAAGCCCAGGTCGCCACGCTCGAACAGGCCCTCGAACAAATGGACGCGTTGACGCAAGACCTGGCGCAAGTGAGCGAAACAGCCGCCACCGCGCAAACCCAGTGGACGGTCAACCGGGCGTTGCTGCACTTGGCCCAGGCACGCCTGGCCCTGGCCCAAGAAGATTGGCGCTTGGCCCAAGAGGAAATCGGCCGCGCGGCCACTGCGCTGCACGCGCTGCGCGCGCAAACGGACGATCCGGCGGTGCGCGCCACCTTGGACGAAGCGCAAACGCGGCTGCGCCTGGCCTATGACAAGGCCCTCACCGCGCCCGACATCGCGGCGCGCGATGTGGACGTCGTCTGGACGCTGTTGCAACAAGCCTTTCCGCCGCCGGGCGCGGCCGAAAGCCCAACCGATGCCCTGCTGCCGGCCACGCCCGAGGCGCCCGCCGCGCCAACGCCGACGCCGACACCAACGTCAACCCCAACGTCAACCCCAACGCCCTGACGCCGTGACGCTTTTGTGGGAGGTAATGCCATGCCCGAAGCCCCCATTCCAGAGCCCGAGGCCACGCCCCCTGAGCCGAGCGAGCCCGGACCCCAGGCCGAGCCCGAGCCTACGCCGGCCGCGCAACCGCGGCTCGAACGCCCCGGCTGGCAAGCCCGGCTGCGCGCTTGGCTCAAGCGCGCGCTGGTGCGGGTGGCCTGGGCCTTGGCCCTGTTCGCGCTGGGCGTGGTGGTCGGCGTCATCGTGTGGGCCGAACCATTGCAATCTCAGGTGCGCCAGTTGCGCAACGAGAACCGCGCGCTGAGCAACGAGTTGGCCCAAACCAAGGCGGACTTAGGCCAAGCCCAAGGGCGCATCACCGCGCTCGAGCGCGATTTGGCCACAGCCCAAAACCAAGCCCATGCGGCTCTCCAATGGGCCGCGTACGCGCAAGCGCGCGCGGAAATCCAAGCCGCGTACCTGGCCTTGACCGACGGCCAAACAACCGCGGCCCGCGCCCATCTCGCGCTGGCCCAACGCGCCCTGAAGCGCTTGGCCGAGCAAGCCACCGACCCCGCGTTGCAAAGCGCGGCCGACGACCTGGCCGCGGCCGTGGGCCATCTGCTCGAGTCGGAGGACACTGCGTCCGCGGCGGCTCGCGCGCGGCGCATCGACAACGAGATCTTGCCCGCGTTGGAAGCGCTGGAGGGCCTTCTGCCGCCCCAGCCTTGACGAAATTGCAGCGTGCCCGCCTGGGCCTCGCGCTGGCGTGAGGCCCAGGCCTCGGCCCAACGCTATGCCTTTGTCGCGAGTCTCTCCTCCCCGCACGGCATCGTCGCCCTCCCCAGCCCAATGGGTTTGGCTGTTGCGTCTGGGTCGCGTCTCGCGCGCCGCCGCAACGCCCGTCTGGTCTTGGATGGGATTTGCCTTGGCCGGCGTCGGCTTGGCCCTGGCCGGCCTCGCGCTCGCGCTGGGCGTCGCGTACACCCGCCTTACTTGGGATTTGCCCCCAGTCACGGCCTTGGCCGACTGGCTGGACCCCGAAACCGGGATCTTTTGGTATCCCACCCGCATCTACGCGGCCGACGGCTCGTTGATTGCCCCGCGCGGGCCCGACACCGCGCCCGTGCCCTATGTGCCTTTGGGACAAATGCCCGACACGGTCGTGCAAACCACCTTGGCCGCGCTGGATCCGCAGTTTTGGCAGCACGACGGCGTGATCGGCCCATGGTGGCAAGTAGACGCGCCTCGCACCCTGGCCCAACGGTTGGTCTCCCGCTTTCTGCTCGCGGCCCGCGCCTCCGACCCGCGGGTCCGCTGGCAAGAGCGCTTGCTGGCTCGGCAGGCAACGGCCCACTACGGCCAAGGCCAAATCTTAGAATGGTACCTGAACACCGCGACCTATGGCCCTGGCGTATATGGCATTGCAGACGCGGCGCGCGTGTATTTCGACAAAACCCCCACGGAACTGACTTGGGCCGAGGCGGCCTGGTTGGCCGTCGCGGCGCGCACGCCACCGCCTGACCCCGCCCAACCGAGCGATGACCGCATCGAACAAGCGCGCGCCCTGCTGGAAGCGCTGGCCGCGGCCGGGCGCGCGCCAGCCCAAGCGTGGACCCCGCCCGCACCCTTGGCGCGAGATCAGGCGTACGCCCCCGTGACGCGGGGCATCTTCGACGCCTTGCGCCGCACCTTGCCCTTTTGGCCCGCGGTCGAACGCGGCCTCGCGGTGCAGTCCACAGTAGAGCCCGACCTCATGGCCCAGGCTGCGTGCCTGACCCAAGCCGTGCGCACCCTCACCCCCGCGGACCCGGCAACCTGCGCCAACGCGGTCGACCTGCCCCTCTATCGGCTCCAGACCCCGCTGCCCAAAGCCTCTTGGCATTTGGTCGCGCTGGATCCGCACACCGGCGCGGTGCTGGCATGGTATGCCTCGCCCGAGGACGCGGCTGCCACCGTGCCCATGGGCTCCCTCATCGCGCCGTGGGTGTACGCGGTGGCCTTCAGCCGCGGATGGGGCCCAGCCTCTCTGTTGTGGGACCTGCCCGAACGGGTTCCGTTGGGCCTGGAAGTGCACAACCACGATGCGCGCTTTCATGGCCCCATGCGGGCGCGCTTGGCCTTGGCCAACGGGTACGAAGTCCCCTTGGCCGATTTGCTGCGCCAGTTGGACCCGCGCACGGTGTGGCCCACGGTGCGCCGCCTGGGGCTGAGCGGCTGGCCCGCGGCCCTCACTTGGGAGCCGTTGCAAAGCGAGGTAGCGCTATCGCCCGTAGCCGTGGCCCACGGCCTAAGCCCCTTCGCGACGCTGGGCGCGCAAGCCGGCCTGCCCCAACCTTATGCAGCCGATTTGCTGCCGCGTTGGTGGCGCGCGGTGCAAGCCATCGACGGCCGGGCCGTGCCCGATGCGCCGGTGCCCACCACTCGCGCGCTCCTCGATCCCGCGTTGGCCTATTTGGTGACGCACAGCCTGAGCGACGGCCCAGCCCATCGTCCCACCCTACCGCCAGGCGATCCGTTGGAGGACGTGGAACCCGCGGCCGTGGCCCTCGGGCGCACCCCCGAAGGCCGGGTCGTGTGGGTGGCCCTGTGGTCTCCCACGCGCGTCGCGGTGGTGGCGGTGGATGCGCGCGCGTCCGAGGCCCCACCCGAGGCCGTGGCGCTCGCGGCACGGGTGTTGGCCCGCGCGTGGTGGCAGGCCGTGCACCCCGCGACGCCCGAGCCATGGCCCCGGCCGCCCCAAGTGGTTCAAGTCCCAGTGTGCGACCCTTCGGGCCTGCTGCCCACCGAAGACTGCCCCAACGTGGTGCTGGAAGTCTTTTTGCAAGACCAAGTGCCCACCCAAACCGACCCCTATTACCGGCGGCTGAAAATCCACCGCCCCAGTGGCTTATTGGCCACCGTCTTCACCCCACCCCACGAGGTTGAAGAGCGGGTGTTCTTTTTGTGGCCGCCCGAGGCGCGCGCGTGGGCCCAAGAGCAAGGGTTGCCGGTGCCGCCCCAAGCCTATGCGCCCATTCGGCCGCCCGAGCCCGACCCTGAGTTGCACCTCAGCCAGCCAGGCATGTTCGCGTATGTGCAGGGCCAAGTGCATCTGTACGGCGTCGTAGCCGGATCCGCGCGCGCGTATCGGGTGCAAGTGGGCGCCGGGCCTGACCCTGACGAATGGATCACCATCGCCCAAGGCCCCGCGCCGGCCCAAGGATTGTTAGGGGTGTGGGACACCTCCGGTTTGGCCGGCCTCTACACCGTGCAACTCATGGCCATCGACGCCGACGACCGGGTGCGCACCTACACCGTACCCGTGACCGTCGACGCGCAACCCCCGCGTGTCACCGTGCGCACCCCGCGCGATGGGGGCCGTTATTGCCCCGTGCAACCCTGCGATACGCGGCCGAGCCCCCGCGCCCCGGCCGATGTCGCCTTGCCCGTCGAGATTCGCGCCGAAGACGATTTAGCCTTGGCGGAAGTGCGAGCCTGGATCGACGGCGCGCCCCTGGCCCGCTGGGCCCAGGGCCCGTTCATCGTTGCCTGGCCCCCCACGCCAGGCACGCACACATTGCGGGTCGAAGCCCGCGACGAAGCCGGTAACCGCACCACCGTCACCCTCACCTTCCAAGTGGAGGAGCATCCATGAGCCAACTTCGCCGCGCCACAGCCTTGGCCCATCCCAACATTGCACTCATCAAATATTGGGGCAATCGGGATGCCTATTGGCGCATTCCGGCCAACGACAGTTTGTCCTTCAACCTGGAAGGGCTGTGGACCCGCACCACGGTAACCTTTCGCCCCGATCTGGGCACAGACCGCCTGGTGCTGCACGGGCGCCCAGTCACAGGCGAGACCTTGGCCCGCGTGCAGCGGGTGTTGGACGAGGTACGCGCGGCCAGTGGCCTGGCCTGGTCAGCGGAAGTACTCAGCGAGAACAACTTTCCCATGGGCACGGGCATTGCCTCGTCGGCGTCCGCGTTTGCGGCGCTGGCCTTGGCAGCCGCGGCCGCGGCTGGGCTGACATGGTCGGAGCGTGCGCTCTCCCGACTGGCCCGCTTGGGCTCGGGCTCCGCGGCCCGTTCGGTACCCGGCGGGTTCGTGCTGTGGCGCGCGGGCCGCGGGCACGAAGACTCCTTCGCCTACACCTTCGCGCCAGCCGAGCACTGGGCCCTGGCCGACTGCATCGCGGTGGTCAGCACGCGGCCCAAGGTGGTGGGGTCGTCCCAAGGGCACGCGCTGGCCGCCACCAGCCCGCTGCAGGCCGCGCGAGTGGCCGACACGCCCCGGCGCCTGGCCTTGGCCCAAGACGCGATCTTGCGCCGCGACTTCGCGCAATTGGCCGAAGTGGTGGAATTGGACACCCACCTCATGCATGCGGTCATGCAAACCTCGCAGCCGCGGCTGTTGTATTGGCACCGCGCCAGCCTGGAAGTCATGCACGCGGTGCGCGCGTGGCGGGCCGCGGGCCGTCCCGTGGCCTACACGCTGGATGCGGGGCCCAATGTGCATGTGCTTTGCCCCGCGACGCTGGCCGAGAGCGTCGCGGCCGACCTGGCCGTGCTGCCAGGCGTCAACGAAGTACGGGTGGCCACGGTAGGTGGCCCGGCGCGCGTGTTGGAAGAAGACGAAGGTCTCGCGTCGAATTGACGAGGCCAAAGCCGTCAGTCTGACAGGCCGCACATCTGCAGGCCAGGGCCCGAAAACACCGACATCCACCCCAAATATGGGGAAGGCCAGCAACCGCGCGGGCGCACGACCCGCCAGAAGCGCGCGGCCGACCTTGCAAAAATGAGCGGCCGCGGGTATACTGGGTAGCCACCTTCCCAAGTACACGGTGTACGCGGGCGGGTTCATCCTACTGCCACAAGGAGGGGCCATGCTCAGCACCGTTCTCCCTGTCGGTACGGCGCAAGAACGCGCCGTGTTGTCGTCTCAACGCGCGGATGCCACCCCACGCCCGGCCTGGAACCCAGGGCCGGGTGTTGTTGTGGGGCGGCATATCATCGCCGATTTGTACGGCGTGGCGCCCGAGTTGATCTCCCGCCGTGAAGTGGTGGAAGCCATCCTCGACGAGGTCGTGCGGGAGGCCCGCCTGACCGAAGAAGGCCGGGCGTACAAGCAGTTCGAGCCCTATGGGGTCACGGGCGTTGTGCTCCTGGCCGAGAGCCACTTGGCCGTGCACACCTGGCCGGAGCATGGGCTGGTCAATGTGGACGTCTTCACGTGCGGCGAGCCCGAGCAGGCCGACGAGGCGTTTCGCCTGCTGTTGGAAAAGTTCCAACCCCAGGCGTATCGTCATGTGGTCATGGACAGGGGGTAAGCCATGGACCGCTTAGAACGCCAAATGCTGCAGACGCTCAAGGCCGGGCCGCTTAGCGTGTATCGGCTGTTAGACGCGCAAGACGGCACCCTGCCCGAATTCTTCGAACGCCTGCAAGGGCTGCAGCGGCGCGGCTGGATAGTGGTCGAAGACGGGCAGGCGCGGCTCACCCCCGCCGGCCAAGAAGCCGCAGCCGCGTTGGTGCACGCCGGGCCGCTGCGCTGCTCGCACTGCGAAGGCACCGGCTATGTGCTCAGCCCGTTTTTCCGCCGCGTGCTGGAGGCCTATCGCGGTCTCATCGCGGACCGCCCTCAAGCCATCGAGCGTTACGATCAAGGCTACATCAGCCCTGAAGGCGTGGTGCGGCGGGTCGCGTTCATGTACGAACGCGGGGATCTGTACGGCGATATCTTCATCGTGGGCGACGACGATTTGCTCAGCCTGGCCGCCGCGCTCACGGGCCTGCCGCGGCGCATTGTCGTGGTCGACATCGACGAGCGGCTGATCACCTTCCTCAACCGGCTGGCCCAAGCCCAGGGGTTCCCCATCGAAGCCCAAGTCTACGATGTGCAGCAGGCCTTTCCCGACGCGTGGCGGGGGCAGTTCGATGTGTTCGTCACCGACCCCGTCGAGACCGTGCCCGGTCTGGAACTGTTCCTCTCGCGCGGCGTCTCGACCTTGCGGGGCGTAGGCAGCGCGGGCTACTTCGGGCTGACCACCCTCGAGGCTTCTCGCCGCAAGTGGTATACCATCCAACGCATGATCCATGAGATGGGGTTGGTCATCACCGACATCCGCCGGCAGTTCAATGTGTACCCCGACGAGGGCGAGAGCAACTTCTTCCGCTATCAAGAGAAATTGCCCATCGTGCAAAAACTGGGCGCGACGGTGGATTACGATTGGTACAAGTCGTCGCTGTATCGCCTGGAAGCCGTAGAGCCCCCGCGCCCGCGCGTGGAAGGTGCGCGCATCATTGACGAACGCGTGTACAAGGACGACGAAAGTTGGGCCACGCCCTACTGAAACACCCACGCCCCGGCCGCGCGGTCGGGGCGTGGCAATTTGGGGGATACCTGCGGAACGGCCGGGGGCGTTAGGTTTCGTCCTCGGCCGCGCGTGGCGGCGCCCACCGCGCCAAGGCTTGCTCAACGACCTGAAGGCGCAGGCTCATGGTCAGTTCCCCGCGGGTGCGCTCCAACAAACTGCGCGCGATGTCGGTCAAGCGGCGCAAACCGCCGGTGATCGCGTCAGGATAGTCCAGCGTGACCAACAGGCCGTAGATGTCGTCCATGTAGGCCAACGTGGTCTCGGCTTCGGGGGAATATCCGTTGCGCAAGATGTTGAGCACGTGGCGGCGCAACTCACCCACGGCCTCGGCCAAGCCGCGCATGAAAGTGTTATAGGGGATGGCCAAGGCGTCTGGGTCGGGCAAACGGCCTTGATGCAACAGGCCAAACACAATGTTGGCCTCGGCATATTCTTTGAGCGCGTCTTGGGTATAGCCCGCGTAATACAAATCCGGATACGGCTCCAAGTCCACCCGCAGGGCTTGCGCCAGCGTGTGGGCTTGTTCCAACAACGCGCGGGCTTGTGCGACTTCCCCACGGTGCACAGCCTGGATGGCACGTGCACACGCGCGAATCAAACGCCGGGTGCGGGCCAAAGCCTGCTCGCGCGCCGCGTTGCGGGCCTCGAAATCCTGCTGCACCCGCTCGGCCAAGGCGTCCAACGGCAGCACCATGCCTCATTCTCCTTGCGTGGGGTCGCCCGCCGCGGGTGGCTCCTCAGGGCCCTCGCCCGAAGAGGGCCGGAAGAGCAACTCGGCCAGCGAAGGTTGCCCGGCCCCCGGCACGGGGATTTCGCCAAAAGTAGCCTCGTAGCGCGCCAAGTTCTCACCCAGCGCCCGATAGAGCATCTTGAGCGCCACAGGGGAAATCACAACCCGGGCCACCACCGTGGCGGCCCGATCTCCGGGCAACAGACGGCCGAAGTCCAAGATGAACTCCGAAGGGGTGTGGGCGATGCGCGCCAAATTGCTAAACACAGGCGGCAAATCGGGCGGCAAGCGAAATTGCAAGCGTGGCGGGGGTGTGGGTCGGGGCGATGCGTTCATGGCCAACCTCTCCCGTTGGGGCGGTGCACACGAGACGACAACGTCATTATACCAACGCCCCGCGGCTCGTTGCGTCACGCTCGAGGTGGGTCGGCCAGCGCGGCGCGCAGCCAAGCCTCGACCTGGGGGCGCGGGGTCCAAGCGGTCAGGTCGAGGCTCAACGGTGCCACCGCGACCTGCCGCAAGACCTGCAGCGTGTACGCGTCGCTGTCGGGCTCGAAGACCTGCTCAGGATGCGGCCACCGCCGGTAGCCGGGCACGCCTGTGCGCGTGGGCACTACTTGGTAGTAGCGGCGGCGGCTCACCCGGGTGATGCGCCAGGGGGTCTCCGGCGTGGCCTCCGCGGGCACATCCACCTTGAGCACATCCACGCCTGGGGGCAAGCCGCGTGAGGCCACGGCCTGGGCAAAGCGTGCCGCAAACCCGGCCGCGACGGTGAAATCCAACGCGGGCGTATGGGCGTTGTGGTGTTCATAATCGGCCTCGAGCGACACAGCCAACGCGGGCACACCTGAGGCCGCGGCTTCCAGTGCTGCGCCCACCGTGCCCGAGATGGTGATGCCACTGCCCAGGTTCTCGCCGGCGTTGATGCCCGCGACCACCAAGGCGGGGCGCTGGGGCAGCAACTGATGCAGGGCCACCAGCACCGTCTGCGCGGGGGTGCCATCGACCGCGTACGCGGGGATGCGCGCATCGGCTACACGCAGTTCGTGGCGCGTCACCCGGCCGCTCAAATGCCCGAACATGCTGCGCCCGGCACCGGTCCACTGCCGCGCGGGCGCGACAATGTGCACCTCGGCCCACGGGGCCAAGGCCTCGGCCACCGCGGTCAAACCGGGCGAGCGGATGCCGTCGTCGTTGGTGACCAAAACCAGGGGACGCATACGACCTCCGGCCCAAAGGGGTGGAAAAGGAAAAACGGGCCGTGCGGCCCGTTTGGCTTGAGGCGCCCTCGCCGTGATTCGAACACGGGACCTCCTCCTCCGCAGGGAGGCGCTCTATCCACTGAGCTACGAGGGCGCGCAGAGCAGCCAGGCGGGGAGGGCGGGATTCGAACCCGCGGTCGAGGTCTTCCCCCGACAACCGCTTAGCAGGCGGCCCCAATCGTCCACTCTGGCACCTCCCCCGGTGCGCCCCCTATTGTACCACAAACGCACGATTTGCAAAGAGGGCGCGCGGCTTTTGGGGTGCCTTTTTCGACCGCGCACGCCGCGGGCCAACGCGGAGCCCATCCCCCAACCTCACCCGCGCAACCCAGGCGGAGGGAGTGGGATTCGAACCCACGGTGGGCAGCGCCCACAGCGGTTTTCAAGACCGCCGCCTTCGTCCACTCGGCCATCCCTCCGGGCCAATTGTAGCACGCCACAGGCCGCGCGGCAAGGGGAATTTCGCCCGCCGGCCGCCCGTTGGGGTATAATGACCCGCATTCTGGCGCCGAGGTGACAGCATGAACGCACAACTTTCTGCCGCGGAGATCCAAGCCCTCATGCAAGCCGAAGCCCGCCACGATTCGGGCGTGTATGCCAAACGCGACATCATGCTGGTGCGCGGCCAAGGCACGCGGGTGTGGGACGCCAGCGGGCGGGAGTATCTGGACTGTGTGGGTGGTCATGGCGTGGCCGTGGTGGGGCACAATCATCCCGCCGTGGTCACGGCCATCACGCAGCAAGCGCAGCGCCTGATGATTTGCCCAGGGTCGTTTTACAACGATACGCGCGCGCGGCTGCTCCAGCGTTTGGCGGCCCTGGTGCCCGGCCTGGAGCGGGTCTTTTTGGCCAATTCGGGCACCGAGGCGGTGGAGGCCGCCATCAAGTTCGCCCGCTATAGCACCGGCCGGCCCAAGATCGTCGCGGCCATGCGTGGGTTTCACGGCCGCACTTTGGGCGCGCTTTCGGCAACCTGGAAGAAAGCCTATCGCCAGCCCTTCGAGCCGTTGGTGCCCGAGTTCGTCCACGCGGCGTTCAACAAGTTGGAAGCATGGGAGCGGGTGGTGGACGAGCGCACCGCCGCGGTGCTGGTGGAAGTGGTGCAGGGGGAGGGCGGCGTGCACCCTGCCACCCCCGAGTTTTTGCACGGTTTGCAGCGCTTGGCGCGCGAACGAGGCGCGCTGCTTATTGTGGACGAGATCCAAACCGGCATGGGACGCACGGGACGCTTGTTCGCGTTTCAGCACTATGACCTGGAGCCTGACTTGGTCACCGTGGCCAAGGGCCTGGGCGGCGGTGTGCCCATCGGCGCGGTGCTCATGGGGCCGCGCGTGCGCGAACTGAAGCCAGGCCTACACGGCTCGACGTTTGGGGGCAACCCTTTGGCCGCGGCCGCGGCCCTGGCCGTGCTACAGGTGCTGGAGGACGAGGATTTGCCCGCGCGCGCCGCGGACGTGGGCGCCTATTTGCGCGCCGGGCTGACGCGCGTGTCGGGCTCGGTGGTGCGCGCGGTGCGCGGCTTGGGGTTGATGCTGGGCGTCGAGGTGCGCACCAAGGCCGCGCCCTTCTTGCGGGCCTTGGCCGAGCGCGGGGTGCTGGCCCTCCCCGCGGGCATGAATGTGGTGCGCTTCTTGCCGCCCCTCACGCTGAGCCACAACGAAGCCGACCGTATCATCGCGGCTTGGGCCGACGTAGCCGGGTAAGCGCACCGCGCAAAGGCTACGCGCGTCTGGGGCAAGGCCGCGCGCGGGCTCGCGGCGAAGAGCCACGACGAGGATCAGCCCCTGAGGGCCAGCCCCTGCCTCTGGAGAAACGCCAACAGCGCCCCGCGAGGGGGCGCTGTTGTTCGCGTGAAACCCGTCAGGCCTCGGCTACCGCTTTTGGATGGTCAACGCCACCGTATTGCCCTGAGGTGCGGCCATGAGTTGATAGCGGGCGCCATCCGGCAAGATGACTGTGACCTGCCAGAAGCCCATTTCCATGCCACCCGTCTCCCCTTCCAACTGCAGCGCACCGGCCTCGGCCTGCTGACGGTAGAAGTCCATCACCTCGGCCAACGACATGCCTTCCACCGAGTACAGCCACATGCCCATGTTGGGTTGGGCCGCGGTAAAGCGCGCCTTGGGCGGCAAAGGCAGCGGGGATTCGGCCAGCGTCGCGGCTTCGTCTGGCGGCTGAATTTGCACATCCCCGTTGACATCCCACACTTGGTAATGCCATTCCAGCCGCGCGGGGTGTTCAACGCCTTGATTGTCCACCGCGATCACGGGGAAGAGGACATCATACTTGACCACCCACTGCTCGGGGGTGATCCAAACATCGCCCTGGGCCGGCCCCGCGGCCCGCAGGGTGTAGTCGGCATCCATCCCCCAGCCCGCCAAGAACTCGCCGGTCTCCGATTCCCAAAGCGCAGTCGGGAAGGAAGCCCGATAATGCTGGGTACGGATGCCCTCAACGGTTTCATCGCCAACAAACTCCCAGCCGCTCACATCCACGACCGGCATCCAGACATCGTGGGGATCCACAGGGGTCATCTCCTGCACGGCGTCCGCGGCCATGGCCGACCAACCCTGCCCGGGCACGCGGACCCAAAACTGGTTGCCGATTTGGATCCATTCGATTTCCTGCTTGTTCGCGTCCCGCATCCAGAACTGCTGGGCGTTTTGCCCTTTGTTCACCGCGCCTTCGAGGGTGACCAACTCATGGGTTTCGTTGGTATCCTCCAACACGAACACTTGCTGCCAACGCAAACGGTAGGCGCGCACCGCGTCCGCGGCGAGGGGATCGATCAGCGCGAGATCGCCGACGTCGGGGGCTTCGTCCGCGGGGGTCACCGCGGGAGCCGCGGCCGCGGTCGCGACGGTGGTGGCCACGGCTTCGAGCGTCGCCGGCGCCTCGGTCACCAACGCTTCGACGGTTGCCTTCGCCTCTTGCACCGAGCGCACCGCGCCCAGCACATTGCCGCAGCCCAAAAGCAACCCGGCCCAACCAAGCCACAGCCAGCCATATGCAAGGGGATTTTTCCGCCACATTTTTTGTCCTCCTGAATAACGAACCGTCGAAACGGTGCCTTTTGTGATGCATTCTTACAATACTCACCTTGAGGGGGAAAATCAAGGGCTGCAGGGCCTGCCTGATGCGCGTTTCAGCACGCGGGGTCGACCTCCTGCGCGGTCGAGCGCGCGAGGGCGGCGCGACCGCGCGGCGGCAAGCCAAGGCTCTGCCTGGCCCCAAAGCCGTTTTTGTGGTAGAGTACTGAAGCGTAACCACGCACAGCCTTCTCCGACAAGGACGCTTCATGTCCACGTTGCCCCCTGCACCTGAAAAGCCCCGCTATGTGCGGGACATGTTCGCCCGGATCGCGCCCCGCTATGATTTGCTCAACCGCCTGATGACGGGCGGTCAGGATGTGCGCTGGCGTCGCGAAGTCATCCAGCGGGCGCGACTGGCGCCCGGCCATCGGCTGCTGGACATTGGCGCGGGCACAGGTGACTTGGCGCGCGAGGCGCTGCGTCAACAGCCCGCCGCGCGGGTCGTGGCCGCGGATTTCACCCTGCCCATGATGCGCGTCGGACGGCAACGCGCGGGCCACGCCGCGCTGACATGGCTCGCGGCCGATGCGCTACGCTTGCCCTTCGCGGATGGAACGTTCGACGCGGTGGTCTCGGGCTTTTTGCTGCGCAATGTGGCCGATGTGCTGCAGGCCCTGCGCGAGCAGCATCGAGTGCTGCGCCCTGGCGGCCGCGTCGTCATCTTGGAGACCACCCCGCCGCCTGCTGGCCTGGTGGGCGCGCTGGTGCGCTTGCACTTCCGTTGGGTCATCCCCCTGCTGGGGCGGCTGATCGCGGGCGATGCTCAGGCATATCGCTATCTGCCCGCGTCCAGCGAGCGCTTTTTGACCGCGGCACAACTGGCCGCGCATTTGGCCGCCGCGGGCTTCCGGCGCATTGGTTACCGCAAGCGAATGTTGGGCACGGTGGCCATTCATTGGGCCGAAAAATGAGGCCCAAACCCGCCCGGCCGCGGCGGAGCCTATCCCCCACCCCCGAGGCGCACGGATGCACGACTGGCTTTTGGAACTCAACGCCCAACAGCAAGCCGCGGTCACCGCGGCCCCCGGGCCGGTGCTGGTTATGGCGGGCCCCGGCTCGGGCAAAACGCGCGTCCTGACATATCGCACGGCCTGGCTGTTGGCCGAAGGCCACGCGCGGCCTTGGAACATCTTGGCCGTCACGTTTACCAACAAGGCCGCGCGCGAGATGGCCGAACGCCTCGAGAGCCTGCTCGGACGCCGGATGCAAGGCCTGACGGTCAGCACGTTTCACGCGTTTTGTGCCCGCACATTGCGCCGCGAGGCCCAATTCTTGCCGTTCACGGGCTCGTTCGTTATCGCGGACGAAGACGACCAGAAGCGTTTGCTGCGGCAGATCATCCGCCACGACCTTCGTTTGGACGACAAGACCTACCGCGTGCCCGCGGTGCGCGCGGCCATCTCTCGGGCCAAAAACGAAGGCCACACCCCCGAGACATTCCCACGGCGCTCGTATCGAGACGAAGTCGTAGCCAAGATCTTCGCCCAGTATCAGCAGCGCTTGCTCGAGGCCAATCTGCTGGATTTCGACGACCTGCTGTTGTGGACCGTGCACCTGCTGGAGACCCACCCCGAAGTACGCACGCGCTACCAGACCCTGTTCCGCCATTTGCTGGTCGATGAATTTCAAGACACCAACGCGATCCAATATCGGCTGGTGCATCTGCTGGCCGCGGAACATCGCCAAGTGTTCGTGGTCGGCGACATGGATCAATCCATTTACCGCTGGCGCGGGGCGGATTATCGCAATTTGCAGCGGTTCGAGGCCGATTTTCCGGATGCGCAAATCATTTATCTCGAAGAGAATTACCGCTCGACCCAAAATATTTTGAACGCGGCCATGGCCGTGCTGCATACCCGGCCCCGCAAACACCGCAAAAACTTGCGCGCGGTCCGGGGCAATGGTCCACCCGTGGTGCTCAAGCAAGTGTTCGACGAGGCTGCAGAAGCCGCGTTCATCGTGCAAGCCGCGGTGACCTTGGCCCGAGAACAGGGCATCCCGCTGGGCGAGATGGCCGTCATGTATCGCACCAATGCCCAATCGCGGCCGGTGGAGGAGGAACTGCTGCGGGTGGGCCTGCCTTATCGGTTGGTGGGCGCGCAACGCTTCTATGGCCGTCGCGAAATCCGCGACTTGGTCGCGTTCTTGCGTTTGGCCTTCAACCCCGACGATACAGCCAGCCTGGAGCGCATCATCAACGTGCCACCCCGGGGCATTGGCGCGCGCACGCTGCAAGCGCTCTACGCCCAAGCCGCGGCACGCGGTCTGAGCCCCGGGCGCGCGCTCTTGCACCTGGCCGAACACCCCGAGGACTGGACCGGCGCGCTCAGCGCCCGGGCCCTGAAAGCCCTGTACCGTGTGGCCGCGTGGCTGCAAGCCTGGCACTTGCGGGTGACCGAACTCTCGCCCGCGCAACTGCTGGATCGCATCGTCGCGGATACCGAATACGAAGCCTATCTGCGCGACGGCACCGACACAGGCGAAGAACGTTGGGAAAACGTCAAAGAACTACGCCGCTTGGCCGTGGAATATGAAGACCAAGGCCTGGCCGCGTTCTTGGAACGCATCGCGCTGGTCTCTGACCAAGACACCTTGCAGGCCGGCGAAGAGGGCTTGACCCTGCTCACCATCCACGCGGCCAAAGGGCTGGAGTTTCGGGTGGTCTTCCTGGTCGGCCTGGTCGAAGGGTTGTTGCCCCACAGCCGCTCGGTCGACGATCCCGAAGCCTTGGACGAAGAGCGCCGGCTGTTCTATGTGGGCCTCACCCGCGCCAAAGACCATCTTTTTCTGCTGGTGCCCGAATATCGCCTGGCCTACGGCGGCTTGGACTTTGCCGAGCCCAGCCGCTTCTTGCAGCCCTTGGCCCCGCCCCTAACCCAGGGCGACTGGGCCAAGTTGTTCCCGCGCTTGGCTCGCCAGCGGGGGTTGGGGGAACGCTCCGCGCGCGGCCGAGGGCGCGGCCGTGT
The DNA here is from genome assembly GCA_964446575.1 of uncultured Anaerolineaceae bacterium. Taxonomy (GTDB): domain Bacteria; phylum Chloroflexota; class Anaerolineae; order Anaerolineales; family DRMV01; genus JAADEN01. The sequence goes on from CAYUOX010000073.1 coordinate 41,267, forward strand.
CGGATCACGCGCCCCAGCAACGAGCCGCGCGCGGCGGTCGCGACGGCCACGGTTTCGCGTCGGCGATCGGGTCATCCATCCCCGGTGGGGCGAAGGCGTCGTGCAGCGGGTGGAAATCAGCGCCGGCGATGAGGTCATCGAGGTGGTCTTCGCAGACGGCACGGTTAAAATGCTATTGGCCGATTTCGTCCAAAAACTGTGAGGAAGCGCCATGCCCGTACCAACGGCCTTGCCCAAACCCGTGCGCGCGGTCATCGAAGCCTTTGAACGGCTCCCTGGCATTGGGCCCAAGAGCGCGGCCCGCCTGGCCCTCTATTTGCTGCGCGCGCCCGAAGAAGTCGCGCGCAGCCTGCGCGACGCGCTGGACGAATTGCACCGAGGCGTCGCGTATTGTCAGCGCTGCTTTCACTTCACCGAGGCGGAGCAGCCGCTGTGCAGCATTTGCCGTGACCCCAGTCGCGACACCCAGGTAGTGTGTGTGGTCGAAGACCCCTTGGATGTCGTCGCCTTGGAACGCACCGGGCTCTATCAGGGCGTGTATCATGTGTTGCACGGCGTGCTCTCGCCCATCGAAGGCATCGGCCCGGATGACTTGCGCATTCGGGAATTGGAGCAGCGGGTGCGCGAAGAGGGGGTGCGCGAGGTCATCTTGGCCACCAACCCCAGCCTGGAAGGCGACGCGACCGCGGTGTATCTGGCCCAACGACTCAAACCTCTGGGCGTGAAGGTCACGCGCTTGGCCCAAGGCCTGCCCACAGGGGGCGATCTGGAATACGCGGACCAAACCACGCTCATGCGCGCGCTGCTGGGCCGCCGCGAGATGGAATGAGGCCCGCGCGCCGCGCGCCCTGGTCCACGCGCCGCCCCGCGCGGCCCCCAATGACCGCGCGCGGGCTCGCGCGACAAAGCACGCCTTTTCGACGCTCGAGCGCGGTGCACGCATCGCGCCGCCCCCTGGGAAGCGAAAGGGCCTCGCGGCACAGCCAAGCCCCGAGGCCCTCCAAACGCGTCGCGCAACGCGCAACCCGCCTCGCGCTTACAACGCGCGAATCATGCGGCGCAGCACGGTGTGCAGAATGCCCCCGTTGCGGTAGTATTCGACCTCGACGCGCGTATCCAGCCGCACGGTCACAGGGAACGTGATGGTCGTGCCATCGTCGCGCGCCGCGCGCACCATCACCGTCGCGCCGGGCGTCAAGTCCTCGCCCAGGCCCTCGATGAAGAAGGCCTCACGGCCGGTCAGGCCCAGGCTGTCGATGCTATCGCCGGGCTTGAATTGCAACGGCAGCACGCCCATGCCCACCAAGTTGGAACGGTGAATGCGTTCGAAGGACTCCGCAATGACCGCGCGCACGCCCAGCAGCGCAGGGCCTTTGGCCGCCCAGTCGCGGCTTGAGCCGGTGCCGTATTCCTTGCCCGCGAGCACCACCAGCGGCACGCCTTCCTCTTTGTAGCGCATGGCCGCGTCGTAGATGGTCATCTCCTCGCCGTCGGGCAAATGCACGGTCCACCAGCCCTCTTTGCCCGGCACCAGCCGGTTGCGCAAGCGCACATTGGCGAAGGTGCCCCGCATCATGACCTCGTGATTGCCCCGGCGGGAGCCGTAGGTGTTGAACTCGCTGGGCGGCACGCCCTTGCTGAGCAGATATTGCCCCGCGGGGCTCTCAGGCGGAATGGTGCCCGCGGGCGAGATGTGATCGGTGGTGACCGAATCGCCCAACACCACCAAGGCCCGCGCGTTCAGGATGTCGCGGATGCCCGGCGGCTCTACGCCGAAGGGCTTGAAGAAGGGCGGCTCTTGAATGTAAGTAGAGTTGGGGTCCCACGGGTAGAGCGCGCTGTCCGCGGCCGCGAGTTGGTCCCACAACTCGGTGCCCTTGAAGATGTCCTTGTACTTCTCCGCGAACAATTCGGGCGAAACATATTGGGCGATGATGGCGCGGATTTCCTCGGCCGAAGGCCAAATGTCCCGCAGATAAACGGGGTTGCCCTGGGGGTCGTAGCCCAAAGGCTCGGTCACCAAGTCGATGTCTACGGTGCCCGCGATGGCATAGGCCACGACCAAAGGCGGCGCCATGAGGTAGTGGGCCTGCACCAAGGGATGCACCCGGCCCTCGAAGTTGCGGTTGCCCGAACTCACCGCGGCGACGACCAAGTCGCCCTCGACGATGGCCTGCGCCACGGCCGGGGGCAGGGGGCCTGAGTTGCCAATGCAGGTAGTGCAGCCGTAGCCGACGACATAAAAGTTCAACTGGGCCAGGTAGTCGAGCAGGCCCGACTTGCGCAGGTATTCGGTAACCACCCGGGAGCCTGGGGCCAGGCTGGTCTTGACATAAGGCTTGACCTGCAAGCCCTTTTCGACGGCCTTTTTGGCCACCAGCCCCGCGCCGATCATCACCGCGGGGTTGGAGGTGTTGGTGCACGAGGTGATCGCGGCAATGACCACCGAGCCGTGGGTGATTTCCTCGCTGTGGCCGTTGAAGCGCACCGTGGCCTTGCGGGAGAGATCTTCCTCTTTGAGGCCAAAGCCATGCAAGCCCTTGGGCGCGGTGAGGGCCACGCGGAAGGCCTTTTTGGCCTCGGCCAAGTCGATGGAATCTTGCGGCCGTTTGGGGCCCGCGATGGTGGGCCGAACGGTGCTCAGGTCCAACTCCAACGTGTCGGTGTATTCGGGGTCGGGCGTGTCGGCCGTTCGGAACAGGCCCTGCTCTTTGGTGTAGCGCTCCACCCGCTCGATGACTTCTTCGGAGCGGCCGGTCAAGCGCAAGTAGTCCAAAGTGGCCTGATCCACGGGGAAGAAGCCCATAGTCGCGCCGTACTCGGGGGCCATGTTGGCGATGGTGGCCCGGTCGGGCAGACTGAGCGCGGCCAAACCAGGGCCGTAGAACTCCACGAACTTGCCCACAACGCCCTTCTCGCGCAGCATGTGGGTCACGGTGAGCACCAAATCGGTGGCCGTGGCCCCCTCAGGGAGTTCCCCATACAGTTTGAAGCCGATGACGTCAGGGGTGAGCATGTAGATGGGCTGGCCCAGCATGGCCGCCTCGGCTTCGATGCCGCCCACGCCCCAACCGACCACGCCCAGGCCATTGACCATGGTGGTGTGCGAGTCAGTGCCCACCAACGTGTCGGGGAAGGCCACCCGCTCGCCGTCCACTTCGCGGGCCATGACCACCTGGGCCAGATATTCGATGTTGACCTGGTGGATGATGCCCTTGCCCGGAGGCACAACCCGCAGCCCTTGGAACGCGCGCTGACCCCATTTGAGGAAGGTGTAGCGCTCTTTGTTGCGCCGGAATTCCATCTCCATGTTGCGCAGCAGCGCGTCGGGCAAGGCGAAGAAGTCGACCTGGACCGAATGGTCGATGATGAGGTCCGCGGGCACGACGGGGTTGACTCGGTTGGGGTCGCCGCCGGCCCGATGCATGGCCGAGCGCATGGCCGCGAAATCGACCACCGCGGGCACACCGGTGAAGTCTTGCATCACCACCCGAGCCGGCAAGTAGGGCATGGTCGGACGCTCGCCCTGCGGCTGCCAGCGGGCCAAGTTGACCACGTCGTCCTCGGTCACCTCGTGGCCATTGGCGTTGCGCAGCACGGCCTCGAGCAACACCCGAATGGAAAACGGCAGGCGATCCAACGCCGACAACAGCCCGGCCTTTTCCAGATAGTCCAACCGATAGATGACATAGTCGCCGTGGGAGGTGCGAAGCGTATCGCGAGCAGCGGCAAAGAGGTGGGTCATAGAACTCTCTCCTTGAGACCGAACAACCTGGGGTCGTCCTAAGGCGTGCAAAGGGATTATACTACGGCTTGGAAGGATGAAACGCGGATCTCTTAGCGTCTACACTTTATATCAGAATTCCCGGTGTCGTCATCGAACGCATTGCCCCGCGCTCGGTCGACATTGAAGGGCTGAGCCCCTGGGCGTTTGCCCGCGTGAGGAATGATATACTTGGGGCGTCAATAGATTCTGGAACAAGACACGCCCCTCATCTCTGGCAGGAACACGCCCCATGCCCTCATCCCGCCGTGGTGTCTTCATCACTTTCGAAGGCCCAGAAGGTAGCGGCAAGACAAGCCAGTTGCGCGCGTTGGCCGAGTTTTTGCGCGCGCAGATGCATCCAGTGGTCACCACGCGCGAGCCCGGCGGCACGGCCATTGGCCAGCACATCCGTGAGGTACTGCTGCAGCCCGAATATGGCGACCTGCATCCGCGGGCCGAGGTGCTGTTGTTCTTGGCCGACCGGGCCCAACATGTGGAAGAAGTCATCCGGCCCGCGCTGCAACGGGGGGACATCGTGCTGTGCGACCGCTTCGCAGACAGCACTTTGGCCTATCAAGGCTATGGGCACGGCCGTTTCTCGTTAGAGCAATTGCGCGAACTCATCGCGTTCGCAGTCCAAGGGATATGGCCGGAACTTACCATTTTGTTGGATCTCCCGGTCGAGCAAGGCCTGGCCCGCAACCACGGCCGGCGCGACCGGCTGGAGCGCCTGGATCTGGACTTCCACCGTCGGGTGCGGCAAGGCTATCTGGAATTGGCCGCGGCCGAGCCCCAGCGTTGGCTCGTGCTCGACGCCACCCGGCCGTGGGAGGTCATCCAAGCCGAGTTGCGGCAACGGGTACTCGCGTTTTTGCAGGCCCGCGCGCGAGCCGCATCCTCTGGGGTGTGATCCCAACCCCGCGTCGCTATGGCGTGGGCCGGGCCTCCGACGCGGCCCCCGCGTGCACCAACTCGGCCTCGCGCCACGCGCCCGCGGGCAGCGCCAGAAGCCCATCCGCCGCGGCCATGATCCGCGCCGTCCCGGCGGCCACCGCGCCTCGCGTGCGGGTAAAGCGCACTTCCCACGGGCCCGGCAGCACCCCAACTAAGGTGATGGCCGGACCGTCCGCGTCATGCCCCTGGGCGATGTCGTCGGGGCCGGTCACGCCGGCCACATAAGTGCGGCTGATCAGCAAATGCCGGCTGGCCTCCAACGGCCGTCCATCCAAAGCCACCAAGATGACCGTGGCAAACCCCTGCGGCGTGTCCAAGCGCAGCACATCCAGCCCTGCGGGCCGCGCGGCGTCCAAGTAGCCGCTGAAGGCCTCGGCCTGGGGCGCGTCCACCGTGAGTTGGCCGCGCAGCACATCCTTGACGATCTGGCCGGTGTCTGAGACCAAGGGATGGGGCGGTTCCTCCAAGTAGCGCGGCCGTGCCGCGGGCGCCTCCGCGGGCGGTGGAGCGCCGTACACTTTGCGCACCGCGGAGATGTTGGGCCATCCAGGCACGGGCAGCCTATAGGGCCGCACCGGGTAGCCAGCGACATAGGACCACAACGCATCGTCGCCCTCCACGGGCACATGGAGCACGATGGGGGCCGTCGAGGTCGCGACCAGCCCTTGGGTGAACATCCAACCCGCGGTGCGCAGGTGGTCCAGAAAGACCGCGTCTTCGATGAGGTTGCCCGTGACCGCCTCCCGGTCGGCGGGGTCAGTCATGTCGTGCGGCGCCCGTTCGTTCCGGCCCCGGCCGTTGGCCGCGACGCGCGCGTCGCCGTGATTCCACGCGAACCACATCACCCCGGCCCAGTCGTGCAAACGGCCATACGCGGCCGCGGCCAGCAACTGCATGGAGCGCTTGTGGAGCCGGGTGGTCAAGAGGCCGGCGAAATCCTCACTCGCGCCGGCCGCGAGGTTGATTTCCCCCACAATGTGCGGCTTGCCGGCCACCGACTGCGTCACGGCCAAACTGTAGATGAAATCCTCATAGGGGTGGGCTGGCTCGGTGAAGAACGCGCCGTCTTCGTCAGGGTGGTCGACGAAGGGCTCCACCACCGCCGGATTGGCGTAGACATGATTCTCGGCGTGGGCGATGCCCTCGGTGGCCCAGACCCGATACGCGTCGGGCTCGCCGCGCCACAAGGTCGAAAAAGTCAGCGGCACCTGAGCCCCCAACTGATCCAGGTGGTCGGCCAGGGCCTGATAATACGCCTGATCCAGGCCGTACAAAAAGGCCACCCGCAGCCGTTCACGATGTTCATAGGGCACCGGGCTGGGCGCTTCCAGATACAGGTCAAAATACGGCACGCCCTCCGCGGTCAAGAACATCCGCCAGCGAGCCTCGAGTTGGTCTTGAAAATAGCGCAGGCCCGGAAACCCCCGGGTCCAGCGGTCATCGTAATAACGGTTGCCGTTGACGATGGTGTAGATGGACGAGAACTCATTGACCATCTCCAGGGTGAGCACCTGGGGACTGTCTTTGTAGGCCAGGCCCGTATAGGGGTTGACATGGGTCAGCAGGGTGGTGAGGAACTCTTTTTCCAAGGCCAAGGCGCGCTCGTCGAAGGTGGGCAGCATCTTTTGCAAATCCATCACCGACGCGTAGCCCCAGCAGTTGGCCCGGTGCTGCAAATCCGCGATGGCCTGCTGCCAGGCGTCCCGGTCAGGGGCTTTGGGGCCGAAGGGCGGCACATCCACATCGTTAGTGCCGTAGTCGCGGGTCCAGTGCACACTGAGCATGATATAGATGCCGTGCTTTTGCAGTTGGGCATTGAGATAATCGAAGCGCCGCCAGGCCTCGGGGTCGGGGATGCGCGAAGTGAAATGCGGCGACATGGTATCCACTTGGTCCGAGTCTGGGCACCGCCGCGCGCGGGGGTCGTCGGGCGGGTAGAAGGTCAGCCCCTCATATGTGTTCAGGGCCACGATGTCGCTCTGGATGATCCAATCAGGGCTGGGGCGCAACATGTGATGCCAGCGCACGCAGTTGACGCCCCGTTCGGCCAGATGCTGGGCAAACCCCTGGGCGGTGGCCTCGTCGGGGTAGAAGGCCACCACATTCACCCCCCAACAGCGAAACACCCGGCCTTGGTCATCGACAAAGTGCTCGCCATGCACTTGCAAACGGGGCAGTGGGGGGAAGGGCTCCGCCGCGGCCCGCGGCGTCGGGGTCATGGGCGCGGCTGTAGACCCCAGTTGGGCCGCGTGGTAGGTGTAGTCCGTGTAATTCCACTGCCCGCCGCGCACGGTCCACAGGCGCACATACAAGGCACGGCCGTCGGTGGGCAAGTCGGCCACCGTGATCTGCGTCGCGGTGCCCACATGCTGCGAGAACACATCCGCACCACCGGGGGAAGTGCCGATGTCCAACGCGTAGCCGTCCGCGGCCACATCGGCCCACACAAAGGTCACCGTCGAACCGGGCAGGGGCTGGTTGGGCAGCGGTGCGAGCAGCGTGGCATCGGGCGGCGTGGGTTCAGGGGGCTGCGGCGACGCGAGCCGCGATGGCGTGGACCGCGACGGGGGCGGGGTGACCTCTGGCGCCGGGCGCGGCGACGCGGTGCATGCGGTCAGCAGGGCCCAAAGCAGCATCAGCGCGCGCAGCGCACGGTGCTTGCGCGCGTCCACCCGGGCCATCCCGCGCGGGCGCCACAACGCCAAAACAGGGAAGTGTCGCAACATGAGGCTACCTGTGCCCTTTCCATGGGGAGGGTCGCTTTAGTATAGATTACATCACAACCGTATGTCAAGCCAGGGCGGGGGCAAAGGTGTGGAGCGTGGGGAGCGGGGAGCAGGCAACCCGCGGCTGTTTTCCGCTTCGCAGCGCGTGAGCCCGGGCCCACATTCCGAACCGCGTGGCGCCCGCTCTCGGCGGCTCTCTGTAGGCTTTCGCGGCGCCCCTCCCTCGCGTCCGTCCATGATGTGCGCCTTCGTTCGCCGTTTTCGGGTCTGGCCACGCGGGCTTCAGCACATCGCCTCCGCGCCCTGCCGCGTCCATCCGGAGGCCTCTGGGTGCCCTTCCCGCCGCGCCCCGCGGGGTCCAACCGTCGTTCTTTGCGTCCCCTTTACACACGCGGCCTCCAGGCGGCCGCGGGGCCATGCCACACCAAGCGCCCGCCTTCCAACACCGCGACATGCCGCGCGTATTGCCGCACCAACCGCTCGTCATGGGTAATCATCACCACCGTCACCCCCTCGTGGTTCAAGTCCAACAGCAAATCCATGAGCGCGTACGCGGTGTTGCGGTCCTGCCCAAAGGTTGGCTCGTCGAGGATGAGCAACCGCGGGGCAACGGCCAACATGGTAGCCACGCTCAAGCGTCGTTTTTGCCCTTGGCTCAGGCGAAAAGGGTTGCGCGCCGCGTGGGCTTCCAACCCAAACCGCCGAAGCAACGCTTGCACCCGGGCCTGCACTTCGGCCTCGGGCCAGCCTCGCGCGCGGAGGCTATACGCAATCTCCTCGTCCACTCGCTCGGTCACGAACTGATGCTCGGGATTTTGAAACACGAACCCGGCCCGCGCGGTGATTTCCCCAGGTTGCAAATTCTCAACCGGATCACCGAATAAGCGCACCCGGCCCGCGGTAGGTTGCAAACCCAAATGCAGCATCAACCGCGCCAGCGTGGTCTTGCCCGCGCCGTTGGGCCCGACCAAAGCCAAAAAGTCGCCCTGTGGCACCCGCAGCGTGACATCGTGCAGCACGCGCGGCCCGCGCGGATACGCAAACGACACCCGCTCCAACGCGACCGCGGGCGGGTCCACGCGCAAAGGCCCCGAATGCTCGGCCCGCCACCCGGCCCGAGGGTCCAAATCCTCAGGCAACCACAAGCCAGCCGCCAACGCGGCGTCGCGATGTCGGCGCAGGGACGCATACGGCGGCCCCTGGGCCAAAACACGGCCGTGCTCGTCCAACAAGACCACCCGGTCGGCCACGGCCAGGGCCCGGTCCACCCGGTGTTCCACCAAAAGCACACTGCGTTGCCCGCGCAGGGCCGCGAGCGTGCGATAGAACGCGGCGGTGGCGCGCGGGTCCAAGTGCGCGGTGGGTTCGTCCAAGGCCAAAATGGGCGGTTCCATAGCCAAGAGCGCGGCCAAGGCCACCCGCTGCTGCTGCCCACCCGAAAGGCTGTCCAGGCGGCGATGGCGGTAGGCTTCCATACCCACCGCGCGCAGCGCGGCCGTGATGCGGGGCGGCATGGCCGCGGGTGGCACCCGCAGGTTCTCCAAGCCGAACGCGACCTCGTCCTCTACCACCAACATGGCAAAACCAGCCTCAGGGTCTTGGAACATGAGGCCAATGCGGGTGGCCATCGCGCCGGGCGGCTCGCGCGTGGGGTCCGCGCCTCCCACATGCACCCGGCCCTGCACGTGGGCGAACACATCGTGCGGGATGAGCCCCGTAAGGGTCAATAACAGCGTGGTCTTGCCCCCGCCCGAAGGCCCCAACAACAACAGGGTCTCCCCCGCGTGCAAATGCAGATTCAGGCCGTCCAACGCCGGGCGGGACCAACGCGGGTAACGCACCCGCAGGTCGTGCACATCAACGACGGCAGACGACGCCATGCTAAGCCTCGGCAACCGAAACGGGGCCGGGCATCCGACCCGGCCCCAGCACGATTCACGGAGCGCCCAACAATTGCTCCACCGTCTGTTGGAACGCCTCCAATGGGTAGGCCCCTTCCAAGCGGGCCACGACTTGCCCGTTGGCATCCAAGAAGATGAATGTGGGGGTCGCGTTCACGCCGTAGACCTGCGTTCCCTCGTCCCGGTCTTGCAGGGCGCGCTGCTCGCCCCGGCCCGAATCCAAACATTCGGCAAAGGCGTCGGTGTCAAGCCCCAGTTGGCCGGCCAGGGTGATGAGATGCTCCCGGCTGAAAATGCGGCTGTTGCCGCGCGCCTGGGGCGCGGCCAAGAACAGCAGATCGTGATACGGCCAAAACGCGTCTTGCTCCAGCGCGCAATACAGGCCCGCGCCGGCAGCCAACGAGCGTGGCCCCCCTATGGCATCGCCCATGGTGCGATAGACAAAGCGCACTTTGCCCGGCTCCACCAGCGTGCGCACCAGCGCGTCTTCGGTCTGCAGGAAGAAGTTCTGGCAGTGCGGGCACAGGAAATCGGAGAATTCCATGATGGTAATGGGCGCGTTGGGATCGCCCAGCGCGTTGCCATCGGCCAAGGTGGCGTAATATTCCTTGCCCTCGATCTGAGCCACCTGCGCGGTGAAGGAACGGGACTGCCACCAAATGATGCCGGCCAACAAGATCACGCCAACGCCGACGATGATGCCCAAGAGGGCCATTTTCTGGCGACGGCGCGCTCGCCGCCGTCGCTCCAAAGCCTCGCGAGCAGACATAAGCACCTCACTAAACGGGGATGGCGGGCGCAGGCCCGCGTTGGTTTGCCTCACGCGCACTTATTATACCGACCCCCATGGATTCGCGCGCGTCGAGTTGATGGCCCAGGGCTCAACACGCGACCGCGGGCGCTTCCCACGCTCCGGCCAGGCGATGGGCCGCGCGGATGGGTTCAGGCAAGCGATAACGACTGCACCGCAGGACCAACGCCACCGCGGCCGGCAAGGTCACCCGGTGCCCCACCGACACCCATACGGGTTTGACCCGCGTCCGGGTGCGCACCGCCATGCCGATGACCTGCCCTCGCCACACCAACGGCGCTTGCGCGCCTCGTTCCTCGCCCAGGGGCGCGGCCAAGTGCCCAACCAGCCGCCGCTTGGCCACGCCCACGGTGGGCCAATCGAGCAGCACGCCCAGGTGGGCGGCAATGCCCAGCCCGCGAGGGTGCGCGATGCCATGGCCATCCACCAACAACACTTCGGGCCGCGGCTCGGCCAAAGCCTGCCACGCGCACACCACGGCCGGAAGTTCCCGAAACGACAAGAAGCCTGGGCGATAGGGCATGGGTTCTTCCATCTCCGCGACCGCGGCGTGATGCACCCGCGCGGTCGCGCAGTCCCACACGACCACTGCGGCCCGCAGACGGCCTTGCCGGGCGCTCACATCCACGCCGCCTACCCAGCGCACCGCGTCCGCGTCCAGGGGGGCCTCGTGCACCTGCCGCGCCAGCGTCTGCTGCAAGGCCACAGCCTCGGCCGCGTCGCGCACGCCCCACGGATGCGGCCGGGGGAACAAAGGCTCGTCAAGCGCCATGGGGTCAGCCTCCCGCGAAGCGCATCCACCACACAACCCGCACCCGCTGCCATCCGCTTTGGGTCAACGCGGCCGCGTGGCGTTCTGGGGGCAAATTCAAATACAAGTGATACGGCATATCGGCCATCTCGGCCGTGGCAGCATCAAACATCCACACCGGCCGCAGCACCTGGGCCACGGCGTGCAATCCGGCCCGTATGCCCGCGGGGGAGAGCATCTCCGATGCGGCCAAGTACAGGGTGCGTTGGACAGAACCGGGTTCGGGCCACCACGCCCACACGCCCACGGGCTGGCCGCCCTCCTCTATCATCCACAAACGGGCGCCCAAAGCCCCGGCCCACAGGCGATACCAGCGGCCCAACCAACCTGGGCGCATGGTGCGCGCCAAGGGCTGCGGTGGCCAACGCCATTGGTACGCGCGCGGATAGGCCGCCTCAAGCCAAGCCGCCACACGCGCGGCATCGCGGCCCTGCAACGGGCGGACGGTCACCTCAGGCGCCAGCGCGCGCGTGGCCCGCACGGCCAGAGAATAGCGCCAATCCACGCGCCGGTCGCTGTCGACGAAGCCCAAACTACGGTACAAACGCCGAGCCGGCAGGTTGTCCTCTTCCACCTCCAGCCAGGCTTCCGCGCGTCGGGCGCGGACATATGCCAAGGCGTGGCGCACCAGGGCGCGGCCAATGCCCCGACCCCGATAGTCAGGATGCACCACAATGTTGGCGAACACATATCGCGGGGGCCGGCCCGACACCCCCAACAGCGCGATCAAGCCCACCACGCGCCCCGCGTCTTCCCACACCCAGCCGAAGAACGGCACTCGGCCACGCCGCGCCTGGGCTTCGGTCGTGGGGCCCTGGGGCGCATGGGCGGCTGCGCGCGCCAGGTGCCGCAAAGTCTGTGCGTCCGCTGGGTCTTCGCGCGCACGCACGAATGTATCCCGCAACAAAGGCAACAGGGCAGGAATGTCGGCCGCGTAATTCAAAGCACGCAGACGCCCTGGTCGAAGCCGCGCCGCCATCGAGCCTCCCTCAGGCGCGGGTCGTGGGCACGGCGGCCGCGCGAGGCCCCGCGGCCACGCGGGGCCCACTCGGCAGGCCCAGCGCGCCGCGCACCTGCTCTGCCAGCGCCCCAAATTCGGGGGTGAAACGCATCGCCTCGTGTCGCGGTCGGGCCAGGGGTACGGTCAGATCCAGCCGCAGCCGGGCCGGCCGGGGGCCCAACACCAAGACCCGATCAGCCAAGAGCAGCGCCTCGGTGATGGAGTGGGTGACCATGACCACGGTTTGCTGTCGAGCATGCCACAAGCGCAGCAACTCGCCCCACATACTCTCCCGGGTGAGCGCGTCCAAGTTGGCAAAGGGCTCGTCCAGCAGCAAAAGCCGCGGGCGATGGACCAGCGCCCGGGCCAAGGCGACTCGCTGGGCCATGCCGCCAGAGAGGTCCCGGGGCAAAGTGTGTTCGAAGCCCTCCAGCCCGACCAGCCGCACCATGTCCAAGGCCTGGGCGCGGGCTTGGGCGTCGGGCACGCCCTGCAACTGGAGCGGCAACAAGATGTTGCCCAACACTGTGCGCCAAGGCAGCAGGTTGGCACTTTGGAAGACCATACCCACTTGGCGCTGCGGCCCCTGCACAGGTTGCCCATCCAACAGCACCTGCCCCTGCGTCGGCGGTAGCAAACCGGCCAACACCCGCAGCAACGTGCTCTTGCCACACCCTGAAGGGCCCAAAATCGCGACAAACGCGCCCTCGGCCACGGTGAAAGTCAGGCCGTCCAGCACCGGCAAGTCGGGGGCGTTGCGCTCACCAGCATAGACAACGGTCAAGTCCCGAATGTCCAGCAACGGTCGTGGGCTCATGATGCCCTCCCTCGGGAGGGGGGCGCGGGGCCGAAGTCCCGCGCCCCCGCCCGGGCCTATGGAACGAATTCGTTGGTCACCGCGGCTTCGATGTCCTGGGGCTGCGAGAGCAAGCCCATGTCCAGCAGCAGGTCATGCATATTTTGCCACGCCTCCAGATCCGCATGGCCCAAAGGTGGTTCCCCACCCGTCCACCAATACTGGATGGCCGTGTGCAAGATCTCCATTTGCACACCTTTGTCCTGGTCAGCAAGGCCTTCCACATGCGCCAGCGAGGCTTCGTACCCCACATCAGGGTCATTGACCACATCCTGCAGCCCGCGGTACAGGGCACGCACAAAGGCCCGCACTTGCTCAGGATGCTCGGCGATCATGGTCTCGCTGGTGATGATGCCGTTCGAGGCCAGGGAGACATAATCGGCCACTGGCAGCACGGTAATGGCATAGCCTTGATGCCGCAGTTGGATCGGCTCGTTGGTCACATAGCCCACCACTACAGGCACTTGGCCGGTGGCCAGGGCTTCCACCTGGTTGAAGCCGATAGCCTCCAAGGTCACATCCGCCTCGGTGAGGCCCGCGTAATGCAACAGCGCGGTCAAGCCGATGTAGGTGGCGCCGAACAAACCGGGCAGGCCAATGCGCTGACCCTTCAGGTCCGCGGGCTCGCGCACGCCCGCGTCCTCGGCCGCGATCACGGCCACGGGGAACTTTTGCCACCAGGCCATGACATACACCACCGGCAAGCCCTGATCGCGCGCCATGAGCACCTGTTCGCCCGAAGCCACCGCGAACGGCACCTCCCCCGCGGCGACCAAACGCACGCCGTCGGTCTCAAAACTGTAGTCGAACTCGATCTCAAAGCCGGCCTCCCGGAAGTATCCCCGCTCGACCGCCACATAGAAGGGCGCGTATTGGATATTGGGGATATACCCCATGGGCAAGCGGATGGTTTGCAAAGGCGGGGCCGTGGCCTCGGTAGTGGCGGGCTCGGCCGCCGCTTGGCAGGCCGCGAGCGCGCCCACGACGAACAGCACCCACAACCAACCCAGACGACGCAGAGAAGAAAAAGCCAGCATGACGGAACCTCCGATGAAGGATTAACGCCGGCCTGGCGTGACGACAGCCTGGCCGTTGCGGCGTTGCCAATAGAGCAAGCGGCTTTCGGCATAACGCACGGCCGCGTACAGGCTTAGGGCCAAGGCCATCAAAGTCAGCACACCGACGAACACCAGCGCGGTGTCATAACGCCCACGGGCTTCATTGATGAGAAAGCCCAAGCCTTCACGCGCGGCGATGAATTCGCCCACCACCGCACCAACCACCGACAGCGTGGCCGCAATGCGCAAACCGCTGAAGAACATGGGCAGCGCGGCCGGAATCTCCAAATAGCGCAGCACCTGCCACCGCCGCGCGCCCAGGGAGCACAGCAAGTGATGCAATTCCTCGGGCACGCTGCGCACGCCCACCAGGGTGTTCATGAGCAACGGGAAGAAGGTGATCAGCACAGTGATCAGCACCTTCGAGAGCATCCCTGGCCCAAACCAAATAATGAGCAACGGCGCGATGGCCACCACCGGGATGGCCTGGCTGGTGACGATGTAAGGCGCGAAAATGCGCTCCAACCGCCGCGACTTGGCTAAGGCGTAGCCCAAGGGCGCGCCGAGCAGCACGCCCAAACTCAGGCCCACGAGCACTTCCTGCAATGTGACCCAAGTGTGGCGCAGCAATAATCCCGAACGCAAGGCCTCCCAACCGCGAGTCCACACTTGGCCTGGCGTGGGCAGAATAAAAGAGGGCAGGCCACTGAGCCGGGCCACCGCCCACCACAGCAGCACCCCCGCGGCAATGGACGCGATTTCATACCGCCGTGACGGCGGGCTCCAACGGGGAAGAGGACGAGAACTTGCGGCCATGATGCACCTACGATGGGTTGCGGTTTAAACCACCACAGCCCCGAATGAGCCTTCGGGGCTGTGGGAAATGCCTAACCACACGCCAACGGCCTCGCGAGCCAAGCCTTCGCGAGCCGCGCGCACAGAAAGGCAACCTTCTCCCATCCGGACTATACCGTCGGCCCCGGAATTCCACCGGGTCGGGCCCCGCACGCGCGGGGCTTCGCGGGCTTTCACCGCCGGTCGGGAATTGCGCGCCCTGGGACGCGCTCACCCTGCCCCGAAGGTTGCACGGTCGATTTTCGCTTTGTGGAAGTATGCTATCACAGACGCGGCCAGCAGGTCAAGGGTTCGGGCGTCCGTTCACCCCGCAGGAACGATTTTGGCCCAAGTGGTCCCAGGGCCGGCTGGTGGCGCGCGTCAGGAGCCCCGCATTTGGCCATATTTGAACGCGAAGTAGCCCGCGTAAATCACCGCCCAACCCCACAGCACAGCCTGCTGTTGCTCCGCGAGGCTGGCTTGAGGCGCGAAGCGCGCCATCAGCCACCGCGTCAACCCCACGACCAGCACAAAGCGCACCCCCCGCGCGGGAATGCTCACCCCCAAAAAACGCGCCAAATCGGTCACTTGCGACGCATACAGCGCGTAAATCTTGTAGGGAATGCCCAATGTGGGGCCCACCAGCATGGCCACGATGCCCCAACGTTGCAGATGGGCCTGCACTTTGTCCATATCGCGCCGCGGAATGGCCGGCACGCGGGCCACGAGGCGCGCCGCGCGGGCGCGATCGCGGTGCCCCCACACAAACATCACCGCGCCCCCCAACAGCGCGCCCAACACCGCGTACGCGCTGGCCACCAATCCAGCCTCGAGGCCGTCCAGCGCGATCAGACTCAAGGCCACATCGGGCACGATGAAGAACAGCGTAGCCTCCGCGAACCCCCACAAGAAAGCAATCCCATTGGCCATGCGCGCCTCACGGGAACAGAATGCCGAAGTAGCGGGTCATGTGGAAGAACAACGGCGTGACCAAAATCAAACTGTCGACCCGATCGAGCACGCCGCCATGGCCCGGCAGCAATGTCCCCATGTCTTTGAGCCCGACATCGCGCTTGATCAGGCTGATGGAAAGGTCACCCAACTGGCTGGCCACGCCCACGATAAGGCCGGTGAGCACCCGCAGGCCAGGGGTGAGTTGGGGCAGCAAGGGTTGCAACAACCACGGCAACGCCAACGATACGGCCAGCGCGGCCAAAGAACCTTCCACCGTCTTGTTCGGACTAATGTTGGACCGCAATTTATGCCGCCCAAAGAGGCGTCCAAAGGTGTAAGCCGCAATGTCGGCCACTTGGGTGGCAAAAACCAAGTACAGCACGAAGGGCACGAAGTGCGGTGAGTTGGCCAAGAAACTAAAGTGCCCCAGCAGCCAGCCAAAGTAGAGAAAGCCCAATATGCCCAACGCGACGGCTTGCAGACGCCCCTCGTACCGATTTTGCAAAATGGGCACCAACAGCACCAACCCCACGACATACACGGGCAGCACCACGAACAAGCCATACCAACCATAGTAAGGCGAGTTGGGCACCGGAACCAAGGCCAACACGGCCAAAACCACCATGCTGGCATAGACCACGCGCATGATCCACCGGCTTTCGGTCAGACCTGTGGCTCGGGCGAACTCGCGAAAACCCATGACCGAAAGCCCCAAAACGCCCAAAATGAACGCCACCCGCCCTAACCCCACGAACAGCAGCACGGTGGGGATGATCATCAACCACCCCCGATAGATGCGCCACACCGAGGTCACATTTTTGTGCAACACCCGATCTAAAAACCCCAGCACGCCGCCGGCCACAGCCAGCAACCCCACCACGATGGTGGTGTAGCGCACGAACACAACCCAATCCGCGCCTTGCAAGAAGAGGCTCATGCGCGCACCTCCTGGGCAATGCGCCACAGCCGACGGCCGAACGTGCCCAAACTGGCCACGAAGATGAAGACCAAGCCCCACGCCAACAAGCGATCGGGCTGCCAGGCCGCGGGCGTAAGCGCATGATAGCCGGCCAAGGCCGCCAACGCGAACATTCGCTGGGATTTGGCCATCGGGCCGAGGAAAAGGCCTTGCACGCCCAGGCTATTGCCCAACGCGCGCCCATATGCGACCAACACCGCGGCCAAGGCAGCCAAGTAACCCGCGTGGGGCGAACTACCCGCGGCAAACCCGGCCGCGATGAAAATCAGCGCGTCCGCGATGCGATCGGGCACTTCGTTGTACAGCAAGCCGGTGCGCGAGGCTTGGCCTGCGGCCAAAGCCACCATGCCATCCAGCATATTGGCCAACAAACGCAAGCCGATGAAGAGCGCGGCCAAAGCCCACCACAGCCGGGGCCAAGGGGCGCGTGCGGTGGCCCATAGGCTCAGCCCAGCCACCAGCGCGGCCAGCAGCCCGGCCAGCGAAATGGCATTGGGGCGCACACGATGCCGCACCAACCAGGCCGTCAACCCGCGGGCATAGGCGCTCTGCCGCGCCGCAATGGGGCGCCGATCAGGCGAAGCAGGAACAGAACCCATACGCCGACCTCCATGGATCAGGGCAGAACGAACCGGCGTCTTCCGCATCCCCCCGCGGCGCTGGGTGGTCGTGTGTATCGTTACAACCCCGCGCCATGGCCGAAGTTATGGCACACACGACACGCGGCCGCGGCCCCGCGCCGCGAGACTTTGCGCCGCGCGCCAAGCCGAGCGTAAGGGCACGGTCAGGGGCGCGCCTACCGCGGGACGCGCTCCGGCCCCCCCGGGCGCGCGCCCACGCCCCACCCACCCGTCCCGCGGTTCCCAGGCCGTGACGCAGAATCTGCCCCCTGCGGTGGCCTTTGCACCCTCGCCGCAGCCCCTGGGGCGTTCGAAAAATCAGCGTATCGCCGTGAGCCGAGGTTTTGCCCCACGCCCTTCCGGGCCCATCCGCCGCGCGGAGCGGCACGCCCCCCGAATCGCCCGCCAGTAAAGAAAGCGGCAGATTCACGCCGGTTTGCTTTTCCAACGGTCCTCCATACCCTAACATGCTACGGCGGTCCCGCACGGGCGCATTTCGCGCTGGGCGGACAGCCGTTGCCCATCGAGACCGTCCATTACCTGGAAGGCGAGGCCGAGCGCCACTTCTTGGTGCCGAACGACTTGGTCGGCATCATGGGCAACGCGCCCTTTTTGGCGGGGTGGCTGGTGTTGGACTTTCTGCGTGAACGGGCCAGTCTGTGGGTACCGCCCCCGTCTCGTGCGGACGCGGCCGTCTAAGTAACCGCGGGCACCTGAGTCGTGAGGGACGCGTCCTTGGGCCAGGGGCGTGGTTCAGGCGCGGGCTCTGGACGGCCCAAAATCTGCCAAGCCAGGGCCAAGAACTCCCCCACATCCTCTCGCGTCAACAGCATTCGGCGCTGCGCGCGATCCAGGCCATAGGGGGCCAAATAGCGCGCCGCGAACTTGCGAAAGAGGATCAAACCGCGGGGCCAGCCATAATGGGCCAAATTGGCCCGCAAGTGCCACCGCAGCACGGCCCACACCTCGTGCCGAGGCACGTGCTCCCGATCACGGCGCTGCAACAGCCAGGGATTGTCCAACGCGCCGCGGCCGATCATCACCGCGGCCACACCCGCGTAGGCTTTGAGGCGATCGATGTCCGCGGCTCGGCGCACATCGCCGTTGCCCACCACCGGCACCCGCACCGTAGCCGCGACCTCGGCGATGGCATCCCAGTCGGCGCGCCCACGATAGCCCTGGGCGCGCGTGCGGCCGTGCACCGCGATCAGCGCCGCGCCGTTCTCTTCCAAAATCCGGGCGATCAGGCGGTAGTTACGGCACGAATCATCCCAACCCAAGCGGATCTTGGCCGTCACCGGCACATCCAACACCCGGCTCAAGCGTCGAAACAAGCGCGCCACCTTGATGGGCGTGCGCAAAAGCCCTGCGCCCGCGCCGCGGCCGGCAATGCGCGGGTCGGGGCACCCCATGTTGATGTCGATCGCCGCGGGGCCCACTTCTTGCACCCGCCGCGCGGCTTCGACCAGCATCGACACCGTATGGCCGTAAATTTGGACAAAAACGGGCTGCTCCCACGCCCGCCAACGCAGCCGGGGCCACACTTTACGAGGCTGATACAAAATATCCAGCGCGTGGATAAATTCGGTGTAAGCCACCGCGGAGCCCAACCGGCGCCCCAAACGCCGAAAGGGCGGGTCGGTCACGCCGTCCATGGGCGCGAGGATGACATCACCCCACACGGGCCACGGCCCGAC
Source organism: uncultured Anaerolineaceae bacterium (assembly GCA_964446575.1). Lineage (GTDB taxonomy): Bacteria > Chloroflexota > Anaerolineae > Anaerolineales > DRMV01 > JAADEN01. Next base: position 60,234 of record CAYUOX010000073.1, read on the forward strand.
CCAAAAGGCGGGCGCGTTCAGAGGCTCACCCCGCGGGCTTGGGCCCAGGCTTCCAGAAAGGCTTCCAGGCTGTCCAGCCATTGGTCCAGCGCGTCCAAGCGGGGTTGGGCATCGGCCCAGCCCCAAGCGGTCAGGGTTTCGGTCCAGGGGGACAGGACCTCCGGGCGGGCCGGGGCGGCGGCCTCCAAGGCTTGGCTCCACGTGCGCAACAGCAACAACAGGGCTTGGGTCGCGGGCTCGCGTTCGAGCAGCGCGGCTATGCCCGCGCGATAGTAGTGCGCGCGAGCGGGGTGAAACGCGACGGGGTCCACCGTATGCGCGACCTGCCAGGCCGCGTCCCAAGGCTCAAGCGCGGCGCCAAGTGCGGCCGCGTCCAAGCCGGGTGCAGCCAGCGCGCGCAGCCACGCGGCGACCCACTCGGGGTGTCCGGCCTTGGCCGCTTCATCTCGCCACAGCCACGCGGCCCGGCGCCACGGCAGCACCCGGCCATGCAACGTCGCGGGGATGTGCATGGCCGCATACACCGCGTCCACATACGCGCGCACCTGGGCCGGCGCCAAGGGGTCGGCCGCGGTGCCGAGTCGGGCCCACGCGTCGCGGCCGCGTTCAAGCAGAACCCAGGCGCGGGCCGCGGCCACTTCGGGCTGGTGAAACCGGCTGCGCGCGCCCGATTGGACGAAATCCAAAAAGTGCTGCGGATCGTACAAAGGTTGCGCGTAATACACCTCATGCCCCAACCAAGGGTCGTGGCGCAATTTGCGCGGCGGCTCTAAGCGCTCGCGGGCCCAATGGCGAATGTCCAGATGCACGCCCCCTGGCAACGGACGCACCTCGGCTTGGCGCTCGGGCGTCAAATTGTAGACGCAAACAATGTCGATGTCGGTGGTGCCGCCAAAGAGCGGCTCTTCGTCCAACAACGACCCGGTGAGATAAACGGCCAGCAGGTTTAAGTCGCGGCGTTTTTCGGCCACATATTGCTCGGCCCACAAACGCAGCCGGCGGCGCGTCAGGCGCATGACTTACTCCTCGTCCAAGACGAACTCGCCCCCTTCGAGCACCCCCCGATGCACCACAGCCATGGTGCGCGACGCGTCGGGGAGCAGGTCCGCGGGGGCAAAGGCCCGCAGCCGCACGTAGCCCCGGGCCAAAGGATGCGGCATCAGCCAACGCTCAAAGGGCAAGGAGACCTTGTACAACTGGTAGTACAAAAACCGGCGCGCGTTTTCGCGATATTCGGCGGGCAAGGGCACTTCGGTGGCGCGCAAAAAGCGCTCCAGATGTTGCCAATAAGCCTCAGCCGTGGGCGGGAGCATGACAATGGGGTACGCGGTAAACCGCGCCGCGGCCGCGGCCAACACCGGTTTGCCCAGCAGCACAGCCTCCAAGCCGATGGTGGAATTGTAAATCAAAACCAACTTGCTGTGGGTGATGAGTTCGTAGGAACTGAGGTACTGGTCCGAGTCGACGAAGAGCACATTGGGCCACTGCGCAACACCACGCTGCCGGACCCAATCGCGCACGCTTTCGGCCGCGGCCTTGCCCGGCCGGTGCTCGTCAGGATGCGCGCGCAGCACGAACAACACTTCGGGGTGGGCGCGCATCACCTGCGCCAGGCCGTCGAGCCACGCGAACATATGGGGGAAGAGCACATGCGCGTGCTTCTGGCTGGTGTCAAAGACCACGTTGGTAAACACAGGCACGATGGCGTCGAAACGGCGGGCCCGCTCCCAAAACGCGGCATCCAAAGGGCGCATGTGCGGCCAAAAGCGCACCCCGGCCATGCTGAAATCGCCTTGAAACCGGCGGCTGAGATAGGCGTCAAGCCGCGCTTGCTGCGCGGGGCTCAGCCGAAAGTCGCTGGGGATGCGAATAGGGTACGCCGTAGCCTCGCCATGGGTGAAGAACGCGGTCAAGGGGCGCAAGCCGACCTCATGGGTCACGGTAGGAATGCCCGCGGCACGAGCCAAATACGCGACCGTGGCCTCAGGGTAGAACTGCCCATTGAACACCACCACCGCGCGCGGGCGTTGCGTGGCGAGCACGTGGCGAAAGGTCTGCGCGGTAGCCCACGCGCCCTGCAAAAACGCGCGCGCCAAGCGCCGCGTTGCCGCGTCGTCGGGGAGGTTATGCCGGCGCAAAGCCCAGCGCAAGGCCGGCGTGATCAGGTTGCCCAACGGCAAGCCGTCGTGTTCCCAGGTCAGCAGCGCGTCTAAGGGGGCGTTGGCCCAAGCGCGCGCCAGCGCGTCGTCTTCGCGCGGAGTCAACGGCACGGTCGGCCAGCCCGCGTACAGCCGCGCGGATTGGGCTTGACACATGGCGCATGGGGGCGCGTGGCGCCCTTGGTCTTGCGCCGCGGCCAACACACAACGGGGCAACCCGGCCGCGCAAACCAACTGTATCACGGGCACCCCGCGCAGCCGCAGGCTCCACGCAGTCAGCCATTGAAAGGCCGCGTTCTGGCTGAGCCCCCACAGCCGGGCTGACGCGTTGAAAAACACGACCGGCGGGCCTTGGGGCGCAGGCGCGGCCGAGGACAAGGCCCGGTTGAGCGCGGCCAACCGCCGCCGATCTTGCCAGGTGAGCCACTTGGAGCGCAGGCTCATGGTCCTCCCTCGGCCGGTGGCGCGGGGTCTGGCAAACGAATCGGCGCGCCGCCCACCACGGAGGGCGGCCACACGTGCACGTCCCACCAAGCCCGCACCCGAGCCACGGTCTCGCGCACGCCGCCATACCACCACAACCCGCGATAGCCCGCGGGCCGATCGGCAGGCACGCCGACCGCGTCCAGCCCCAAGGCCTGGCACAAATACAACGCGCGCGGCAGATGAAAGCGTTGCGTCACCAACACGACCCGATCGAGGCCAAAGATGTGCCGGGCGCGCCAACACGTGTCATAGGTGCGCCGGCCGGCATAGTCCAGCACCAACGCGTCGTCGGGCACACCATACTCCCGGGCCAAAGCGGCCATGGCCGCGGGTTCATTGTAGTGCTCGAAGCGATTGTCACCGCTGAGCAACAACCGCTGCACTCGCCCGGCCTGGTACAAGGCGACCGCGGTGCGCACCCGATCCGCCAAAATCGGGCTGGGGCGCCCGCCCGGATACACAGCCGCGCCGAAAACCACCGCGACCGGCCGGGCTTCGACCGCGTCGGGCGCGACAATTCGCGCCCGATAGCGCCAACTCACGTCGGCATACGCGGCCACCAAGGCCAATACACTCAGCCAGCCCAAGCCCACGCCGATAGGTCGCACGCCCCGGCCGCGCGTCCATGTACGCCAACTGCTCATACGCGTTGGGCCTTAGCCCCCTTGCTTGAAACGCACGTGCGGGTTGGTGATATAGCGCCGCAGTTTGCGCATGGCCGGAAGTTCTGAATCATACACCCGCTTGACCCCATCGCCTAAGGCTTGCTCGGTCACCCGAATGTATTTGACCAGTTTGGCCATACCACCGGGCTCCACCGATGCGGCCTGATCGCTGCCCCACATCGCCCGGTCCAAAGTGAAGTGTCGCTCGACCATGACCGCGCCCAGCGCGACCGCCACCGCGGTGGTCACCAGCCCGACTTCGTGGCCCGAGTAGCCAATAGGCACTTGCGGGAACTCGCGCGCCAAGGTCTGAATCATGCGCAGGTTCAACTCCGAAGGCTCCGCGGGATACGTGCTGGTGGTGTGCATGAGCAGCAAGTTGTCCGTGCCCAGCACCTCCACCGCGGCTCGAATCTCATCCATGGTCGACATGCCCGTTGAGAGCACCACGGGCTTGCCGGTCGCGCGGGCCTTGCGCAGCAGGCCGTGGTCGGTCAACGCCGCCGATGGGATCTTGTACACCGGCGGGTCGAACGCCTCTAAGAAATCCACCGAGGGCTCGTCCCACACCGAAGCGAACCAAGTGATGCCTCGCTCACGGCAATAGCGGTCGATTTCACGATATTCGTCTTCGCCGAACTCCACCTTGCGCCGATACTCGATGTAGGGGATATACCCCCACGGCGTTTCGCGCATTTTGTTCCACATTTCTTTGGGGGTCGCGATTTCGGGCGTGCGTTTTTGGAACTTGACCGCGTCCACCCCGGCCCACACGGCCGCGTCGATCATGCGCTTGGCCAACTCCAGGTCGCCGTTGTGGTTGATGCCGATCTCCGCCACAATATAGGTGGGATAGCCCTCGCCCACCCAGCGGTCGCCAATACGAATGCGTCGTGTCATGCCCTTGGCCTCCTGTGTGCAGGGGGAAATGCGCCGCGTCCGGCCAGGGGCCGTCGCGGGGCTTCATTATACCCCCGCGCGACGCGCGCGGGGTTGGCGCACGACCAACTTTGGCGGGGTTACAGGCCCAATTCGTCGTACAGGGCTTCTAACGAGAGTTCGGGCGCGACAGTGCCACGGGCGCGCAGGGTCAGCGCCGCGGCCGCGGTGCCCAGGCGAACAGCCTCGTCGGGCAGCACCCCTTGCAACAGGCTGTAGATCACCGTCGCGGTGAGCGCATCGCCCGCGCCGGTAGGGTCCACCACCTCGGTGCGCAATGCAGGAATATGGCCTTGGGTGTGTTCGGTGGCATAGCACACGCCAAACTCGGCCAAGGTCACCAACGCCAACTGGACCCCCTGGGCCACCAACGCGCGGGCGGCTTCCACGGCCTGGGTGAAATCGGTTTGGCTGACGGGCTGCCCCAACAAGGCTTCGGCTTCGACATGGTTGAGGGTGAGCAAGGTGAGGCGTTTGAGGAAGGGCCTGAGCCGTACGGCCAAGTCCGCGGTTGTGGCGTCGGCGGCCATGAGCACCCCGTGCTCCCGGGCCAATGCGAACACCGTGCGCAGCGTGGCAGGCCGCAAGTTGGCATCCACAAATGCCCACGCCGCGCCGGCGAACACCTGATGCTGGGCGCGCAAATACGCGGGGGTCAACGCCTCCACCGCGCGCAAGTCATAGACGCCATATTGCAAGCCACCCTCGGGATACAGCAGGCCAATGTAATGCCCCGTCTCCAGGCCGGGCACACGTTGGCTGGCTTGCGTATCAACGCCCAGCGCGTCCAGATGGGCCAACAGAGCCCGGCCCTCGGGCTCGTCGCCCACCGCAGTAACAAAGCGCACTGGCTGCCCCAAGCGCGCCAAATTCTCGGCCACATTGCGCGCCACACCGCCAAAAGCCCGGCGCACCTGCGCGGGAATGCGATGTTGGGCCTGCAGAGCCTCGGTGGGATGCGCGATGAGGTCCACCCCCGCGGTGCCGATCACCACCACCGGCGCGTGCGGGTCCGCGGTATCCCAGAACGCCATAGGTGCCTCCTCTGGGCGTCACTCGCCCAAGAACTCCTCGGGAGCCGGTCCTGCCATGCTTTCCCTGCCACCATACGGATGCGCGGCAAGCACGTTTTGCGCTTGCAAAATCCAAGCCACCAGCGCGGCATCGTCGTGATACGCGGCGCTCTCGCTTACATCTACATCCGCGCCGAACGCGGCAGCGGCGAACAGGTGCCGCACATGCGGGTGCCAACGCACTTCTTCCAGCAACGCCTCCAGCACCCGGAACCACGCCTGGCGCACCTGCAACACGCGCGTTTCGGCCGACGCCAGCGCGGACCACGGGGGCGTGGGATAGTCCAGCGCGGGGAGTTCCGCGGTCAGCATGTCGGCCAGGCGTTGCCCCTCAGATGCGCTCACCCGCTGCTGGCGGATGTACACGCGCGAGGGCAAGTCCTCCTCTTCCCACGCCAACATGGCCCGCATCGCCTGGCGATGGAGTTCGCGCACCACCCCAGGCGCGCGCCAGTCATCAAACGACAGTTGAGTCACGAACAGCCCGCGCTGCTCTGCCAGGGGATACCCTTCTTCGGCCGAGCCGTTGAGTTCGCGCAAAACCTCGTCGTGGATCTGCTCCCACGACACCGGGCCAGGACGCTCGAGGAATTCACGGATTTGCCCCTCGATGCGCTGGCGCGCTTCAGGCGGCCACGAACGGAGAATTTCCTCCAACGTGGTCTTTTGGACCCGGTCCAACAATTGCGCCGCGGTGTAGCGAGAAAAGACCTTGCGAAAGGCCGCCTCCAGCGCGCCCTGGATGACATACGTGGCCAACGCGGTGGCGGAGTGGATCTCCCAATGGCTGGCTTCTCGCTGCATCAATTGCAGCGTGGCCTTCCACACCAGTTGGTGCCACTTCGCGGGGGCCAGCCGATGACGGGCTTCGCGAATCAGCCAGCCCTCGTGGAACAATTCGTAGGCCACTGAGACGTTGGTAATGCGCAAGGGGAGCCCATCCCGCGTGCGCACGAAAATGCTGGCTTTGCGCGCGGTGTGGGCGCGCAAGCCAAACAACACCGGATAGCGCACGCGGCCGAACTTGGGCAATTCGCTGTTGAACGACCTCAACCACGCTTCCGCCCATGGCGACTCGGTTTCGGTCTCGTCGAAAGGAGGGGCGGTGGCTTCCAGGGCTTCGGCCGTGCGCGTCTCGAGTTCAACCTCGCCTTGGGCGGGGTCGGGCCACGACAACGGCAGGGCATACGGGTCGCGGCGCTCCCCAATCGCGCACCGCGGTTCGACGAAATAAGGGCCAGGCAACACCGGGTGCGGCCGCGGATCGGTCAACTTCTCCATGACCAGCAAGATCTCCGAATCCACCTCCAACAGCGCGGGACCGCCCAGGTGGGTCAGCCACGGGTACTCGGGGATGTGCCAGCCTGTTTTGCCTCCCAGATCGGCAAACCGCGCCCGAAACGAGAAGCCCCACTGGCAGGGGGAATCGCCCCAAGTCAGCGTTCCAATATAATGATAGGACGCCATGACCGCGGCGTCGTAGGCCGCGCGCGAAGGCTCCTCGCGGTCGCCATAGAGTTTCGACGCCGCGGGGGCCAAGGCTTCGTCCAACTCGAACAGATCGACCAGCAAGACGGCGAAGAGATAGCGCAGCCAGGTCTGCAGCGCGGCGTCCAGCAACAGCGCGAGGCCAAAAGCCAAAAAATTCCACGGCGTCAACCGATTCAGGGGCCAAAAGCCAATGGTCAACGCGAACCAACCCAAAAACAGCACCTGCAAAGTGCGCAAGGGCCATAACCGACACGGGACAGCCACCTCGTGGCTCGTGCGCCCGAAGAAACGTGGTCGCGGCCCCTTCGGCGCGAGGCCCAGTATCTGGCTCCAGATCACACAAGGGGCCTTGACGATTCCCAAAGCCAGCACCCACAACACGAGCGTGCCCAGCCATGACATCCCGCTCACTGGGGGCCTCCTACTTCGCGCAGCCACATGCGCAGCCACTGACGCAGACGCCGGAGGTGCTCCATCCGGGGGTCGTGCACGCCGAGCTGCACATCCTCCCGCAGCCAATCCAAGCTGCCCTCTGTCAAGCCCAGCAACAGGCGCGCCAGCCCTGCGGCATCGCCCTCTTGCAGCACGTCGGCCAAAGATTTGGGAAGTAACGCGTCTGTGCGATGTCGCATGTAGATCGCGTAGGTCATGATGGTCTGATAGCGCGCCGCGCGCGTGTCGGTCACCCGACGGTAACGCCGCGCTTGGCCGCGCAACTGCTCCAGAAAGGCCCACAAAGGCTCATAGGCGGCCATGATCAGCCGCTCTTCCACCTGGGGCGGGAAGTAAACCTGTGCCACCACCGCGGTCGTTGCTTTCAAGCCCATGGCCCGCAAGCGCCAATATTCTCGACTGCGACGCCGCTTTTGCGGGTCACCTCCCGCGGGGATGTACTCGGGCTGGGTGAAACGCTCCCGAAAGGCGCGTTGTACTTCGTCGATCCATCGCAATTCGGTCAAGGGGTGCATCGGCTCGAACAACTTGGTGGCCTCGCCCACCGAATGCGTGACTTCATCGATCCAAGCGTCTTTGAGCAAGGCCTGAAGCATGGGTATCGAGCCGCTCAACAATTCGGGGACTTGGTCACGCACGGCCGGGTCAGGGTGATGGGCGACGCGTTCCAGCACCTCGGTGAGCATTTCTTCCGCGAACGCGCGGGCCGACCAGCCATGGCCATGGAAGATGGTGCGGAAGGTTTCGGCCTCAAACGCCTGCCGGTATGCGCGCGCGTCCGCGTCGTTCAGCACAGGCTCAGGCTCGTTGAGGGCCTGGGCCCGCTCCTTGAGCCAGGCATACCAATAGGGCTGCGGGTAATCCTCGGGGCTAAGCAGCGCGAACACCCCCACCAAGCGGGCCGACACGCGCGCGCCGCTGAGTTCCACCGTCGTATCGGCCGCGCCTTCGGGCGGTTTGTCCGCCCACCGGTTTCCGCCATAGGCCACCACCACGGGGCGCAGGCTCAGGGTCGCGACCAATTCGTGCACTGCCGACAGAATCGATACGCCCGGCCCACGAACGACAAGGCCGCCGTTGCGTTGGTCACGAAAGACCGCCGCGCTCACGCCATCGACGATCACCAGCCCCAAATTGGGCCGCTGATTTTCGCGCGCGACGCGCGTGCGGTCACCGATCACCCGGCCGTTGCGCACGAAAAACGTTTTATGCAGGATGCCCGCACTGCCCCTGAACAGCATCCAGGACCATAGCCACAACCATGAGGGGACAAAGTGCGCGATGGGCAGCGGTTCCAAGGCCCGGACGAACGTCGTCCGATAAGCGTGCCCAGCGTAGAGCAACAACCCCAGCGCGGCCGCCACGATTATGATCCGACGTAAGATTGGGTCCTCAAAGAACAGAAAGCCTGGTATCGACGCCGAAAGGCGCATCAGGGCCAAGCCGAGCAGTATCGCGGTGATTACAACGACCAGATACCCATGTCGCAGGTACCACGGTACCCGAGGGGGCGTGGAACTGGGGGCTCTGTTTGGGCGTCGCTTCAGACGCACGACCTCGCCTCCGCGTTGCGCGCTTCACGGGTCACCCCGACCGAGCCAACACGATCTGTCCCCCTCGATGATTAGGCACAAGTATACCATAAGATGCGCGGATAAAGACGCCCAAGAACGCCAAAAGGCAGAATTCCCGCGGCGCAACGGCCGCGAAGTCACAGATTGGGAGCCTCAACAAACCACGGCTGCGGCGACGAACGCGCGTCAAGGCCCGGCCAAACCACGTGGCGGAGATGCGCGCTGCACCCCGCGCGCCACGCCACCCAACAGCAGCGCGAGGCCGCTCAGGCCGATGGCCAGCCACTTGGTCGTTGTGCAGGCCGCGGCCAACCACGCCAGCCCGGGCCAAAACAGGGGATAGCGCGCCATCAGCAGGCTCAGCAGCAGGTTTTCGCCCCAGTCTGCCACCACCGCGATCACAGGCAACGCGCCCACGCCCGCGCGGAGCCGGTCCCCAGCCCAAGGCACGTACAGCCGCGCCAGCACCAACAGCAAAAGGCTACCGTAGACCAAAGGGTAGAGGTTGTCGAACACCAAATGGCCGAAGAGGAAGGTGGCCTTGGCCGGCTGCCAAATGGCGAGCAATTCGTGCAGGCGCGCGGGCGAATAGCCCAGGAGCAGATCAGGCGCTTGGACCTGGCCGGGCTGTGCGGGCGGCGTGAAAACGCGACCCAAGAGGACGTTATAGCCCACGAAGACGACCGTCAGCCCGCCCACCACGGGCGGGCGCGCGCGACGCGCCCACCATGTCAGCCAAGTCTGAGACACTCGTCCCCCTTGCAGATGCGAACCTGCCCGCGGCGGCAACGCCCTTGGCGACCCGATTAGCCGCTGTCGGCCTCGGCCGTCGCCTGGTCGCCACCATTGCGCCCGCGCGGCGCCGCGGCACCACGCGCGCGCGTACTGGACGGGCGTAGATGACCGGTAAGTAAGGCCGTGGCGATCTCGGCCAAGCGTTGCTCCAAGGTGGTGAAGTTGTGCGCGGTGGTGCGCATGAGGCCGACCACGCCGAAGGTGCTGCCAGCCCAACGCAGCGGCAGCAGCAACGCCACCTGGCCCAACGTCCGCACCGGGAACTTCTCCAACGCGGGGCGTTGGATGAGCAAAGGCTCGCCCGAGAGGATGACCAGTTCACTCAAGCCGTCTTTCCAAGCGCTGCTGGCCGCGTCTTTGACCCAGCCTGGGGGCAGGTTGTAATAACTGACCAGGCGCAAGGTAGGCGCGTGCGGATCACCAACGCGCAGCACAAGCCACGAGCGCTGCGCTTGCACCAGCCCCACCAGCGATTGCATGAACTGGGGCAAGAGCAGCGCCCGGCGCGGGGTGTCGCTGACCAAGCGGGCGATGTGTTGCAGGGCGGCCAGCTGCCGCTCCACGCGGCGGGTCTCTTTGCGCAAGCGCCGCACTTGGGCCAGCGCGTCTTGGTGCGCCAAGCGCAAGCGTTGACGATCCAAGTTGCGGCGCACCACCTGCGCGACTTCGGCTTCGCTGGCCGGCCATAGGATGAAGTCCGTGGCGCCCAAGCGCAGCGCCTGCACAATTTCGCGCTCTTCGCCTTTGCGCGCGATGAGCACCAAGGGCAAGGTACGGCCCAAGGTTTGCACCGCGGCGATGAGATCACGGCCGCTCAAGTCGGGCAGTCGCGTATCGACCAAAATCACATCGTACGGCCGACGAGTGACTTCCAAAATGGCCTCTTGAACGCTGTGCACGGTTACGATTTCCACGCCATCGGGTGCGAGCCCGCTTTCGGTGATGGCGCGTATGAGGTCCATGTCGTGGGTCACCAGCAACAGGCGACCGCGAGCTAAGGGAACTGTGCTCATACACGGTCCTTTCCGGGGACGTCCAAAGCCTCGGGTGGGTTGGTATCGGCCAGAGATGCCGACATCGCCGCAGATTGGCTCGGCGGGGCCGGCGCAGCCGTCGCGTCGTCTTTGCTGCGCAAATGCGGGAAGAGAATGACCTCCCGGATGCTGCGCTGATCCGTAAACAGCATGGTCAAGCGATCAATGCCCATGCCGAACCCGCCGTTGGGCGGCATACCATAACGCAAGGCCTGCAAGTAATCCTCATCCATGGGATGCCGTTCTTCATCGTCCGCGGCATAGGCACGGCCCTGCTCCAGGAAACGCGCTTCTTGGTCCAAAGGGTCGTTCAATTCGGTGAACGCGTTGCCCAGTTCCATGCCGCCCATGAACAGTTCAAACCGCTCAACCGTTTGCGGGTCGTCGGGCTTGCTCTTGGCCAAAGGCGAAATGTCCCGCGGATAGTCATAGACAAACGTGGGCTGAATGAGGTTGGGCTCGACGAAGGTGCTCAACATCCAATCGAGCAATTTGCCCCACGTCGGTTTGGGTGGGGGCGCCTGGCCGCGCGCGCGCAACGCGGCGTCCAGGCTTTCCAGGGTGCGGTGTTGGTGAATGTCAATGCCCGTCGCTTCCAACAGCGCGTCTCGCATGGACACGCGACGCCATGGCGGGGCCAGGTCGATGGTTTGACCCTGGTAGGTGAACTGTTGGCGGCCCAGCACCTCTTGCGCCACCGCGCGCAGCATGGTCTCGACAAAGTCCATCACTGTGAAATAATCCGCGTAGGCCATGTAAAATTCCAGTTGGGTAAACTCAGGATTATGCTTGAAGGAAATGCCCTCGTTGCGAAAGTCCCGGCCGATTTCGTACACCCGCTCGAACATGCCCACAAGCAACCGTTTCAAGTAGAGTTCGAACGAAATGCGCAAATACAGTTGCTGTTTAAGTTGGTTGTGATAGGTGACAAAAGGCCGAGCCGCCGCGCCACCATAGATAGGCTGCAAAATGGGCGTTTCCACCTCTAAGAACCCATGAGCATCCAAAAAGGCGCGCAAAGCGCGCACAATTTTGGCTCGAGTGCGAAAAATTTGGCGGACTTCGGGGTGCACGGCCAGGTCCGCGTACCGTTGCCGGTAGCGCAACTCGGGGTCCGAGAAGGGGGAATGCCGGGTTTTCTTGTCTGCGGGTAAAGGCGTGATGGCCTTGGCCAACATCTTGAAATCCAGCACCCGCAGGGTGGGTTCGCCCGTCCGGGTGCGGAACATTTCACCCTGGGCCTGGATGAAGTCGCCAATGTCAAAGAACTTGTTGAAGAACTTGAGCCGGTCTTTGCCCAACTCGTTGACGCGCAGGAACAATTGCAAACGGCCGTGCTCATCTTCAATGTGGGCGAAGGTGAGTTTGCCCATTTGGCGGATGGAACGCAGTCGGCCCGCGACGGTGGCCGCCACGGGGGGCGCGTCGTCGCCCTGCGCTTCGGCTTGCAAGAACGCGTCGATGGCCTGACGGGTCGTGTGGGTCCGCTCTGCCCGATTCGGGTAGGGTTCGACCCCCATGGCCCGCAGTTGTTCAATCTTCTGCAACCGCTCGCGCTCCAACGCGCTGTACTCTCGAGGGCTCATGATGCTGTGGGAACTCCTGTCATTGGGAATGGATGGTGCATCAAGGGCGAGCGGGACCGTGGCAGGCGCCCCTGCTGGTCTGCTCCGCGTGACCTCCTTCCCCGGGCAGGGCAATTATAACATGGTTTAAGGCGCGTTAAACTTTTCATTTACGCGGATACGCGCGCGCGTTCTCACTTGCGGGCCGGTGGCGTCGGGGTCGCACCGCTCCAAAGGCCGCGCTTGGCCCCGCGGGCTTCGGCTTCGGCCGCCAAAAACGCGGGCCCACACGCGTGATCCGTCACGTAATACCAGGCCAGGCCTTCGCGCAAAAGTTGCAAATTGACGAAGACATCGTCCACCAGAACATAGCGCAACAGCCGACCATAGCGGTCGTGATCCTCCGAATTGGGATCCCATGCCAGGGTGACCCACTTGCCACTGACCAGTTCTTGATTGCGGCGTTTGGCCGCCATGCCCCAGGGATGGGCCGGCTCATCGCCGCGGCGTTTGGTCTCGGGGGTGTCGATGCCCTGGTAACGGATGCGATATACCTGATAGCCGATCTTGACGGTGATGGTATCGCCATCATGCACTTGCAACACCCGGGCACGCACGCGCGGGGCATCCGCGGGGATGCACGCGAAGTCAGGCCCCGAAGGCAACGTTGGCGTGGGTGGCGGCGTGGGGCTGGGGCGTCGCGTGGCCGTCGGCCGCGGGGTGCGGGTGTATGTCGGTGACGGCGCGGCTTCGGTGGCGCTCACCCGCGGCGTAGTCGACGGGCGCGACGCGGTGCAGGCGCCCAACGCGAACATCACCAGCAGCAAGACCATCCGCCACGGCCAAGGCCCGCGCGGCCGGTCGGCGTTCCCCAAGCGAAGACGGTCATTCATGGGCTTGCTCCTGCTGAGGCATGGGAGAAGGATCGCCCAAAGCCAACACCTTCAACATGGCCGCGTGCAACGTGGGGTTGGCCGCGACCACGGAGATCTGCCCTTGGTCCAAATCCAGCGCCGCGCCGGAGGGGTCCGTCACCACCCCACCGGCCTCTTGCACCAACAGCGCGCCCGCGGCCACATCCCACGGTTTGAGGCGCAACTCCCAAAAGCCATCGGCTCGGCCCGCGGCCACATAAGCCAAATCCAGCGCGGCCGAGCCCAGGCGCAACACGCCGTTGGAGCGCAGCAAGAAGTTGGTGAAGTGGTTGACGTTGTTATCGGGGTTGGTCCACCGGTCGTAGGGAAAGCCCGTAATGAGCAGGCTGTCACGCAGGTGAGAGCGCCGGCTGACGGCGAGGCGTCGCCCATTGAGCCAAGCACCCTGCCCCCGGGCCGCGCAAAAACATTCGTTGCGCCAAGGGTCATACACGGCGGCATAGCGTACGCCTTGGGCGTCGGCATAGGCCAGCGACACGGAGAAGTAAGGCATGCCGTGCGCGTAGTTCACCGTACCGTCCAAGGGGTCGATGTACCAGCGCGGGCCCGCGACCGCGCCCGGATGCACGCCAGTCTCTTCGGCCACCAAATGGTGCTCGGGGAAGCGGGCCCGAATTTGGGCAATCAGAAAAGCCTCGGTGGCGGTGTCGACCTCAGTGACCAGGTCGATGTAATCGGTTTTGCGCTGCACGTGATGACGCCGGCCAAAGCCTACCACCAGCATCGCGCCGGCTTGGCGGGCCAGCAACTCCACATCGGTCAACGTCGGTTCTGCAACCATGGGCACTCCTTGCGCTCCCCTGGTTTAGGCTCAGGGGGTGAGGTGCGGCAACCATTCGCGGACCTGGCGAGCCCACGAGAGATAGGTTGCTACGCGTTGCTCCCAAAAGGGCCACCCTGCACCGGTGACGATGACGCCCCGCACGTGATGCCACCACCACGCGTGCGCGTACAAAGGCCCCAGCGCCAAATACAGCCCGTACAGCGCGCGTGGCTCCAACCGCCAAGGCAAAGGCGTCCGATCCAGCAGGCAGAGCAAGAACCACGCAGCCGCGTGCACATACCAAAATCGGCCCCAGTCTTTGGCCACAGCCATCAGCGCGAGGGTCATGATACCACTGGCCGCGCCCCATGCCCAGGTCTGGAGCCGGCGCCACCACCAACGCAGCCGCGGGGCCAGAGGCACAAAGGCCAACCCCGCGGCCGGGAAAAACGCGCCAAAATGGGCCATCAGGCGGGCGTCCAAATAGCGCGGCGCGTAGTTCCGAAACTGAAAGGCCAGGGTTCGATCCAGCCATCCAATGGCGCCTTGGGCCGAAATCGGATACCGCGGGGCCAAAGATGCCAAAATGGCTTGCTCGTGATGCGCGGTACCAGGGTGCATGATCACCCCCAGCCACACCACAACATTTGCCGCCCACAAGCCATACCACACGCGCCCAGGCAGGCGCGCGCCCCGCGCGCGGGCCCATTCGGCCACCAATCCCACATAGGGCAGGTAGGCCAGCAAAGCCTCGTGGCTCAACAGCAAGATTGGGTACAAGCCCAGCGCCGCGAAGATGGCCGGACCGCTCCGCGCGGGCGCGCGACCAACGCGCCAGACCAGTCCTGCCAGCAAGGCCAAAAAGAGAATTTCCTTGCGATAGCCGCCGTGAATGTCGAGCACGGGGAACCAGAACAAAAAGGGCGCCCAAAAGAAGAGGTAGTAAGGCCACAACGAGGGCTGCGCGCGCAAGTTCAGGTAAGAGAAACCCAAAAAGAGCACATAAACCAAGGCGATCATTCCGGCCGCCACCAGGCCAGGATCGAACCACCGAGTGCCCAGCCAATAGGCCACTTGGCCCGGCAGCCCTCGGCGCACGAATCCCCCTTGGTAGTTGATGAGCCAATCGCCCAAGATCCAAACGTGCCGCTCGGGGCGGTAAGCATAAGCCAACCGGATGACCGCCAAGCCCGCCATGAAGAGAAAATACCCGGCCAGCAGCCCGCTGCGCACCGTGGGCCAGTCCAGCGGCGCCCGGCCCGACCAGAGGAACGCGAAGCGGAAGGAGGCCATCGACGCACCTCGAGGCAGGCCGCCTCAACGCGCGGCGGCGTCCAAATCGCGGGTGATAAAAGAGGGCACCTCGGCCAAAGAGACAACGCGGCTCAGGCTGCGGTCCAACAAGCGGGTGCGCAGCCAGGGCTCGAACTCGGCCAAGGTCAACGTGGTGGTGATCACCGTGGGCTTGCGGGCCACGTAGCGGTAATTGAGCAATTGGTACAGTTTTTCTTGCGCCCACGGCGAGGTTGCTTGCCGGCCCACATCATCCAAAATCAGCAGGGGCGTCGCCCGCAACATCTCAAACTTTTGGTCGTATGTCACCGGGCTATCAGGGCGAAACGTCGCGCGCAAATGGTCGAGCAGGTCGGGCATGAACACCAACAGCGGATTGTCGCCGCTGCGCTGGCGGGCATTGGCAATGGCCGCGGCCAGGTGGGTTTTGCCCGTACCTGAGGGCCCCAAGAACACCAACCAGCCCTGGGGTTGCCGGGCGTAGTCTTGCGCGATGCGCAACGCTTTTTGCAAACGTTGGCGGGCTTGGCGGTTCGCCACGTGCCGGGTCTGAAAAGTCTCGAACGTGCGGTCGGCCAACATGGGCAACAGCGACATGGCATCGCGCGCGCCAACGGCCATGGGCCGCCGATAGTCCGGCGCGTCAATGGTCACCCGACGCACCAAGCGCGCATCCCCCAGGCGCGACATCAACCGCGGGTCCAAGTCTTCCAACGCCAAGTTGGTGGTGATCACCGTGGGGCGTTCGTTCAAATAGCGGTCGTTGAGCAATTGGAACAACTTCTCTCGGGCCCACTCGGTCGCGGCCTGGGTGCCTAAATCGTCCAGCACCAGCAGGTCCACTTCGCGGGTGGCTTGAAAGCGCGCGTCGAACGCGCCGCGGCCATAGCCGGCCCGGAGTTCGTCCAACAAATCGGGCACCGTCCAAAACAAGGTGGGAATGCCGCGCTCGACCGCGGCGTTGGCAATGGCGGCGGCCAGGTGGGTCTTGCCGCAGCCGTACGGGCCAGTCAGCAACAGCCAGCCTTGGGGCGCGGCCGCGAACGCGCGCGCGGCCTCATAGGCTAAGCGCAGCGATGCCGCTTGATGGGGCGGCGTGTGCGGTCGCCCCTGGGGCTCGAAGGTGTCGAAGGTGTAGCGGGCCAAATTGCGCAGCCGGCTCCACGCGTAGAGCCGCTCCCGCAGGGCTTCGCGACGGCGCTCGGCCTGACATTGGCAGGGGAACAACCGGCCGTAGTCAGGGTGGTCGACCGGGACCGCGCGATACACATACCCCAAACCGCCGCAGATGGGGCAGTCCGCGGTCGCGTCGTGCGAGGCCTCACTCGTAGAACCGGGCGTAGGGGTCTCGCTTGTATTTGGCTTCAGGCGGCGCAGGATGTCTTTCAGCGCGTCGGTCATCGCGTCCCTCGGTCGTCCAACGTTCCAAGATGGCCTCGACATAACGCCAATGTCGGGCGTTGCGTTCTACGGCCAGACTCATGGCCTCCACGATCCACGATTCCGGATATTGCTGCAAGGCCTCACGTAAGCGCTCTGCGAGCAGCGGGGTCAAGGGGCCGAAGTTCTCTTCATACAAGCGGAAAATGTTCGGCACGGCCAAGGCCTCAGGCGGGGGCGAAGGCGAGCGCTGAGGATGCCACCGCCCCGCGCGCACGGCTTCGACCGCGGCCCGGCCTTTAGGGCTGTTGAGGAAATAGAAGCGCGGGCCCGCGTCGCTCGCGTCCACAGCCAAGAGCACCCCTCGCTGCACCGCGGCGTCCAACGCAGCCCGCACCCGCGGCCGGCGCTGGTCGGGGGTCTCGCCCAAGTGCCCCCAATAGGCCGCATCCTCCGCGGCATCGACATCGCTGAGATAATGGACGGACGCCTCGGAGAAAGCAAAGCGCCAGAACACATACAGCACGGCCCGCAGTTCTTCCACATCCTCAATGTGCGGGATGACCGCGCGGAACAACGGCGCAGGCAACGGGACCCAGCGCACAGGCTCGTGCGAAAAGCCGGTGAACCGCGTAGTACTCACTGTGCACCCTCTACACCGCTGCGTCCAGGTCGTCGTCGACCAGGCGGCTTGCGCCCTCCGACCGCGGCAAGACGAAATCGTCGGGGCGCTCCAAATCCACAACGGCCGTTGGTTGAACCTGCCGCGCTTCCCGGAAAGCGGCCCGCAAAGGCTCGAAGATCAATTGGATCTTGCCCGTAGGGCCGTTGCGGTGTTTGGCCACATGCAACTCAACGGGCTCGGGCTCCGTACGCCGACGTCGGGTCGCGGCTTTCTCGTCGCCTTCTTTGTCTTCTTGGTAGTACGCCTCACGATACAAGAACATGACCACGTCCGCGTCTTGTTCCAGCGCACCGCTCTCGCGCAAGTCTGAAAGCATAGGCCGCCGGTCAGGGCGTTGTTCAACCGCGCGCGAGAGTTGCGCCGCGGCCACCACGGGGATGTTCAGGTCGCGGGCCAAGTGCTTGAGGGAGCGCGAGATGTAAGAGACTTCTTGCACCCGGTTTTCACTCCGACGGCCGCTGCTCATCAACTGAAGGTAGTCGACGATGACCAAGTCCAGGCCATAGTGCTGGCTCAAGCGCAGGCATTTGACCCGCAGTTGCTGGGGCGTGAGCGCGGGGGTATCGTCCAAGAAAATGGTCAGCCGAGACAAACGCTCCATGGCCTCGCGTAAGCGTTCCCACTGAGTGGCGCTCAACTGGCGAGGGTCGCGGAACAAGTCGGCCCCCAAGTTGGTTTCCTGCGACAACATGCGCTGGGCCAATTGCTCGTTGGACATTTCCAGCGAGAAGATGGCCACGCGCTTGCCCACGCGGGCCGCGTGCAAGGCCATGGTTACCAAGAAGGCGGTTTTGCCCATGCCCGGCCGGCCGGCCACGATGATTAAATCTGAGGGCTGCAAACCTTTGAGCAGGTGGTCGAGATGGCGAAAGCCCGTTGGAATACCGGCCACGCCTTCATGTTCTTTGAGGCGCTCGAGATGGTCGCGCAAATCGTCCAACACCTGCTCTAAAGGCTGCACGTCGTGGCGGTAGCGCTCAGAGCCGATGCGAAAGAGCAGGCGCTCCGCCTCTTGCAGCACCTCGTCGCCGTCCAAATCGGTGCGATGGGCCAGGCGGACGATTTCTTGGGCCACAGCCTGGAGTTGACGGCGCAGGCTGTAGTCCGCGACCAGACGCGCGTAGTGCGGCGCGTTGAGGGACCGGTCGACTTCGGTGAGCAATTCGCTCAAATACGCGGCCCCGCCCACCTCGTCCAGCACTTCGCGGCGGCGCAATTCCGCGGCCAAGACCGCCACATCCACCGAATGGTTTTGCTGGATGAGCGCGCTAATGGCCTCCCAAATATGCCGATGGGCCACGAAGGTGAAATCGCGGGTCGAGACGCGGTCGGCCACTTCGTAGTACATGTCGGGGTTGAGCAGCAAGGCCCCCAGCAAAGCCCGCTCGGCTTGAATGTCGGACAGGGGCTGGGGGGCTGCTTCGGCCGGGGCGTTCGCTGCCGCGCGCGGCGTAGTCGCCGCCAGGGGCTCCGCGACGGCAGCCTCTTCCGCGATCTCGTCACCGTTCCAGGGTGGCAAGTCGCGCGGTTCTTCAGGAGGCGGCGGCAAATCGGGCATTACACCTACTCACGGACGCAAAAAGGGGCCGCGACAGGACCTCCTCGCGAGGGTGGGCGGCGCGGCGGGAGGGCTATTCGTCGTCGCCGTCGTCGTCTTCCGAGGAACCCTCCCCGCCCTCCAATTGCTCCAAGAAATCTTCGAAGATCGAGAGCCGTTCTTCGGGGGGCGCCTCGCTGCCGGCAGCCGCGGCCGTGGGCTCAGATTCTTCCGTTGCGGCGGACTCGGACGCGGGGCTGCTGGCAGGGCCCAGGCTGCGCCCACTTTCGCGGCGCGCCTCGCCTTCTTGCTGCAAGTCCTCTTCAGGCACGATGCCGGCCGCGTCCATGACTTCCTTGGCCACCAAAATGGGGACATGCGTGCGCACGGCCAGGGCCAACGCGTCCGAAGGCCGCGCGTCGATGTTCACCACCCGGCCGCCGACCTCGGCCACGATGTTGCCGTAGAACACGTTGTCTTGGAGTTTGACCACCTCGACGCGCAGCACCCGCGCGCCCAGGGCATGGAACACATTCTTCAGCAGGTCGTGGGTCAAGGGGCGGGCCACCTCGACTTCATGCAACGCGTATTGGATGGCCTCGGCCTCGTAGGGGCCAATCCAAATGGGCAGCAAACGCTGCCCCCGCAGTTCCCGCAGCAGCACCACCCGCTGCGGCGAGACCAGGCTCACCCGAATACTGTCGATGGTGACTTCAATCATCTCGCCCATAGCGCCTCCTCGCGACAAAAGCCATCGCTGTTATTCTATCACGAGGCAACAGGGGTGGCAACCACCGCCAGGGGCGCAGGCCGCGCGCGGTGCAAAGCGGCGTGGGGCCGCCCCGCATCGGCGCGCAATTTGCCAAACCGCGCGGGTGTTGCGGCCAACGGGCAGCCCACGCCCGGGCGAAGCAGAGGCGCGTTGGGCATCCTTTGCCGCTGGGCGCCCAAGGCGCGGCAGGGATGCCAAAGCGATGCCCCCACGGCGATGCGCGCGCCGGCGTGCGCCCAGAGGATCGGGCGACGCCAAGAACGCCCGCGTCCACCTGGCCGCGCGCCCCTCCGCGCCTTCCGTCCGCCCCAGGCCAATGGGGTACAATTGGTCGCGCCGCGCGATACGGCGTCCCCCTCGGCGCCCAAAGGTCAAACACCCCGGAGGAAAATGCTCATGGCCCATTTCATGCGTTTGTGGCTCGTGGATTTGGTGTCGTACGGCTGGGCCATCCAGCGTGAGTGGGCTATGGCCACAAGTCGCGGGATGTCCTCCTCCAGGGCGCTTTTCATGGCGGCCCTGATTTTCTCCGCGCTGATATGGGCGCTGGTCGGATGGCAACGCGAGCGCATCATGACCTGGGGCGCCTTGCCCGGAGCCCCAACATGGGTGCGGCGAGCCCTGCAGGGGGGCATTCTGATCTTGTTCTTTTACGCCTTCCTGTTCTCGCCTTGGAGCGCCAAATTATTGCGATCTTGGCGGCTGCTCCCCGCCGCGGCTTGGGTCATCTTGGCGCTGTGGGTTTTGGAAGGCGATCCAAGGGGCCGCTCCTTGCTTCGTGTGACTTTAGTGGTCTGGGCAGGGCTGACGTTTGTCTCCGCTTACACCAAAGTGGTCACATACCCCTTTTCGCTCAACTGGTCTGAGGGGAACCGCCTGTGGGATCGCTCCCTCATTTTCGGCCGGGAACGCTACTTGTACCCCTTAGACAAGCCCATTCCGGTCTTCAATGACCCCGGGCGCATCTTGCTTTGGGGGTTGATTTACCTTCTCCCCTGGGCATCGATCGCGTGGGTTCGCTTTTGGGATGCCTTTCTGTTCACTGCGCCCTATCTTTTGTGGAGTTGGACCCTGTTCCGTGGCCGCGCCACCACATCCGAAACGCGAGCATGGGGCCTAATTCTCGCGTTGTGGGGTTTTCTCTTTCTGGCCCAAGGCCCGATTTACACGCCCTTGGTGTTGGCCGCGCTGTTGGTCTGGTACGGCGCGCAGCAAAAGCGCCTCGCCTGGCGCACCGCATGGTTGCTCGCCGCGGGCTATCTGGTACGCATCACCCGCTTCACTTGGGCCTTCGCGCCTTTCATGTGGGCCCTGTTTCTCTTTTTGGGCGCGGGCGATCCCCGCACCCGCGCCTGGTGGAAACGGCACCTGCTGCCCTTGCTGGGTACCTTGGTCGGTTCGCTTCTCCTCGTTCAATGGATCGACGGCGAACGCTTCGTCAACTTGCTGGCCCGGCTTGACGGGCACGCGGGCATCGCGCAACTCAGGTCCCACGAGCAATTTGGACACTTAACCTTGCAGGCCTTGTGGCGCACCCTAACGTATCAGTCCTTCCTCTGGGAACGGCTGTTTCCCAACCCCACGTTTCCGTTGGGCATTTTGCCCGCGATCCTGCTGGGCACCGGCGCGGCAGTCGCGGCCTTGGGTTGGTTTTGGCACCAACACCGCCAGGATGTGCCCGTGTGGCTGCGCGCGTATGGGGCGCTCATGCTGGCGGCCTTTTTCGTGGTGGGCCTCATCATCAGCGCGAAGATCGGCGGTGGCAACAACTTGCACAACTTGGACATGTACCTGGTTGGCTTGCTCATGGTCATCGGTTGGCATTGGCAAAAGTTTGGGGACGCCCTTTTGCGCGGCCTGCCCAAATCGCTCCTCCTGAGCGCGCTGTTCGGCCCACTGGTGGTGCTCCTTTTGGCTGGGTATGCCTTTTCGGCCGCCCCGAGCCATCTCCCCTCGCCTGAAAAGCAGCAAGAAATCTTGGCCTTCGTGCAACAAGCGGCTCGTGAGGCGCAGGCCGAGGGCGAAGTGGTGTTCATGGACCAACGGCAACTTCTGACCTTTGGCTATGTTCGCCTTCCCTTAGTGCCCGATTACGACAAGAAGTTGCTCATGGATCGGGCCATGAGCCGCGACGAGGCCTTCTTCCGGCAATATTATCAGGATCTGCACCAGCGGCGCTTTTCGCTCATCGTAACCGAGGTTCTCAAAGAGCGCCCTGAAGCGGCCAACGAAGCCTTTGCCGAAGAGAGCGCGGTCTGGACCGCGTGGGTGGCCCAGCCGACCCTGTGCTACTATGAGCCTCTGGCGACCTTCCGCGAGGTGCACATGCAGATTCTACGCCCCCGCCCCCCTGAAGAGACGTTGGACTGTGCCGCGCGCCTTCCAATCCCGCTGAATCCGTAGGTCAAAGGCAAGACTGCCCTCGGCCCTTGGCCCGGAGGAATTTCCACAAGTCGAGGGTGGCTAAAAAGAGGAATTTGGGGATCACCGTGGTATAGCGCTTCCACAGGCGCCGGGGCTCAACCAGCAACCGAAAGAGCCACTCCAACGCCATGCGCTGCATCCATACGGGCGCTTCGGGCACCCGCCCAGAGAGCATGTCAAAAGCCCCGCCCACGGTGATAATGTAACGCACGCGGCGCGTGTGCTGGGCCAAACGATAGGCCAAAATCTCTTGCTTAGGCGAACTGATGCCGATCCAGGCGATATCGACCGCGTTCTGATCCAGGGCCGCGGCCAAATCCGCGATTTCCGCGTCGGTCATGGGGCGAAAAGGCGGGGTATAGGTGTAAACGACCTGAGTGTTCCCCAACTGTTGTGCGACGCGCGCCCTCAGCATGTCGGCCACCCCGGGTGGACCGCCACAAAAGGCGTGCCGAACCGGCAGTGTCGCGCTGGCCTGCAACAGCCGCCGCATGAGGGTCGGCCCGCGGCATTTGCGAGCCGTCCGAGCGCCTTTCATCCGCGCCAACCACACGGCCGGGGTGCCGTCCAAAAGATTCATGTACGCGTGGCGCAAGGCCGCAATGGCCTGGCGCGACTCGCGCGCGTAAACCAACGTATGGATGCTGATCGCGCTGATGGTGCGGGTTTCAAACGAGGCTGAGGCGGTCGTGATGGAATGCAAGATGTGCGCGATGACCGCGTCCAGGTTTGTGGCCGCACAAGGGATGTCCAACACGCACACGACTGGGGCAAAAGGAGTTCGCGTTGCCGTCATAAGCGTCCTTGCGACGTATCAAGAATCACCCAGGCCCAAAGACCAACGGAGGCGTTCATTATAGCAGAACCCGCGCGCTTGAGCCCAGGCCGATGAGCCCAAGCGCGCCTCGGCCCAAAGGCTTCGTCCCCATTGGGTCGCAAGCCCCTAAAAGCGCATTGACTTGGCCGCGAAAATGGGTACAATGGGGGCAACCGACGAGGTGAATCCATGAGTCGATTCGACATGCCGATGCTGCTGAACGCTTGTTGTTGTCCGAGGCGGGGTCCGTAACCGCCTTGGACGCGCGCGTCTGATTGCGGCTTCCCCGGCGGTGCGGACCTCGCGTAAGCGGCCGCACCGTTTTCTTTTGGGCGAGGCCGCTTTTTCTTTTTCGATACCCTATCCAGGAGAAAGGCCCTATGCTCACCACGACGCTGGTTCCCCCTTCCGAGGCCGTCATCCGCACGGCTACGGCCCGAGTGGGTGGCATCGAGCACTTGATCGGCGGCACGCCCTTGATTCCCTTGCGCCGGATGAGCCGCGGGTTGCGCGGCGATGTGCAAGTGTGGGTCAAGGCGGAGTGGTTCAACGCCGCGGGTTCGGTCAAGGCCCGCCCCGCGTGGGCGATTCTGCGTCGCGCGCTGGACGCGGGCTGGTTGCGCGGCCGGCGCTTGCTGGACGCGACTTCGGGCAACACGGGCATCGCGTACGCGACCTTGGCCGCGGCCTTGCGGGTTCCCGTGACGTTGGCTATGCCCGCCAACGCCAGCCCTGAACGCATCGCCATCTTGCGAGGCCTGGGTGCGGAGTTGGTCCTCACCGACCCCGACGAAGGCGTAGATGGCGCGATGGCCTGGGTGCAACAACAAGCCGAACGCTATCCAGAGCGCTACTATTGGGCCAATCAATACGACAACCCCGCGAACTGGCAGGCCCACTATGCCACCACCGGGCCTGAAATCATGGCCCAAACCCAGGGCCGCATCACCCATCTGGTCGCGGGTACGGGCACGGGTGGCACCCTCATGGGCACGGGCCGCTATCTGCGGTCTGTGAAGCCCGAGGTCCAAGTGATCGCGGTGCAGCCCACCGACAGCGAACAGGGCTTGGAGGGCCTCAAGCACATGCCCTCCGCGCAGCGGGTGCCGGCCATTTACGATGCCACCTTCCCCGACCGGGTGGTGCGGGTCGCTGCGGCCGAGGCGCACGCCACAGTGCTGCAATTGGCGCGCGAAGAAGGCTTGTTCGTCGGCCTATCCGCGGGCGCCATCACCTGGGCCGCGCTGCAAGTGGCCGCGGAATTGACCTCGGGGGTCGTGGTGGCCGTGCTCCCCGATGCGGGATACAAATACTTGAGCGGGCCACCCTGGCGTTCGTCGTGACCCCCGCGCGGCCCCGAGGACCCCGCGGGCCGGCCACGAACCCCTTGCGCCGCGGCGCAGTGGTACAATCAAAGCGCGACAACTCGGCTTCAGGAGGCAAACCATGCGCATCGGCGGCCTTGGCGTCCCCGAACTGATTTTGGTGCTGGCCATTGTGGTCTTGCTGTTTGGCGTGGGCCGAATCAGCAAGGTGATGGGTGAACTGGGCAAAGGGCTGCGGGCTTTCCGCGAAGGGCTGGAAGGCGACCGCTCGGCCACAGCCGCCCAGGAACAAGAGGCCACGACATCCGAGGCCGACGACACCAACCCGCCCGCGTAGCGCGAGGGCCGCGCGGTGTCTGGCACGACTCGGCCTGAGCCCATACGTCTGTTCCCCGTGTGCCTGGCCGCGACCTTTCGACCGGGCATTCTCGACGCCGCGCGGCGGGTTCTGGAGCACCTGGGCCAGACCGTGGACATTCCCCGCGAGGTGACCTGCTGCGGTCAGGCCGCGTTCAATGTGGGCCACTGGGAAGAAGCCCGCCGCATGGCCCGGCACACCATCGAGGTCTTGGAGCAATACCCTGGGCCCGTGGTGTTGCCGTCGGGCTCGTGTGCGGCCATGCTGCGGGTGCATTACCGCGAACTTTTCGCCGACGATCCGCCGTGGCGGGCGCGCGCCCAGGCGCTGGCCGAGCGGGTGTACGAGTTCAGTGAGTACCTCGTCGAGGTGCTGGGCGTGACGCGCGTTCCTGGCGCCCTTTGGGGCGGCCGGGTGACCTACCATCCCTCGTGCCACATGGCTCGCGAATTGGGCGTCACGCGCCCGCCCAAGGTGTTGTTGGACAATCTGCCCGCGACGGTGCGCGTGCCCTTGCCCGACGAAGACACCTGTTGCGGCTTTGGTGGCGCGTTTTCGGCCCAATATCCGGCCTTGGCCGCGAGCATTGGCGAGCACAAAGTCGCGGCCTTGCGCGACACCGAAGCCCATGTGGCTGTGACCGCAGACCCGGGCTGCTTGCTGCACCTGGCCGGGATGTTGCATCGCGCGGGCGAGGACATGCCCATCGTGCACTTGGCCGAACTGTTGGCCGCGGCCTTGGAACCCGACCCGGCCCCCCGCGAAGCATCCTCCTCTTGAATCCCCCAGCGTTTCCACGCGGCCGGTGGTAGAATTAAGATGACGCCTCGGGCGTTCTTCTTTTTGGAACTTGCGCGCTGGGCGCGCCAACGGAGGCTTGTATCATGTCCGAAGTGATTACCGGATCGTTCAAGGTCAAGGTGGGCCTGGCCCAAATGCTCAAAGGCGGGGTGATCATGGATGTGGTCACGCCCGAACAAGCCAAAATCGCCGAAGACGCGGGCGCGGTGGCTGTTATGGCCTTAGAACGGGTGCCCGCGGACATCCGCGCCCAGGGTGGCGTGGCCCGCATGAGCGATCCTGAACTCATCCTCAAGATCATGGACGCGGTGAGCATCCCGGTGATGGCCAAAGTGCGCATCGGTCATTTCGTCGAGGCGCAAATCTTGGAAGCCATCGGCGTCGATTACATTGACGAGTCGGAGGTGCTCACCCCCGCGGACGAGGAGCATCACATCGACAAGCACCCCTTCAAGGTGCCCTTCGTGTGTGGCGCGCGCAATCTGGGCGAAGCCTTGCGCCGCATCGCGGAAGGCGCGGCCATGATTCGCACCAAAGGCGAGGCCGGCACGGGGGACGTGGTCGAAGCCGTGCGGCACGCGCGCGCGGTTATGGGTGAAATTCGCCGCCTGCAGACCATGGCCGACGAGGAACTTTACGCGTATGCTAAAGAGATCCAAGCGCCCCTGGATTTGGTGCGCGAGGTCAAGCGCTTGGGCCGCTTGCCCGTGGTGAACTTTGCCGCGGGGGGCATTGCCACGCCCGCGGACGCGGCGCTGATGATGCAACTGGGCATGGACGGCATCTTCGTGGGTTCGGGCATCTTCAAGTCAGAGAATCCGGCCAAGCGGGCCGCGGCCATTGTCAAAGCCGTGACGCACTACAACGACCCCGCGATCTTGGCCGAAGTGAGCAAAGGCCTGGGCGAGCCCATGCGCGGCCGGCAGGTGATGGACCTGGCCGCGGAGGAACGGCTGGCCGGCCGCGGGTGGTGAGCCGCGGCGCGGCTCGGCCTGACGACGCGGTCGCGGCCGGGGCTGGGGCGCGCGGGTTGGGCGCCGCGGCGCGCGAACGCCAACGCGACGCCGCGCGAGGCCCTGAGCCGCGCGGTCGATGGGTTTTCGTCGTTGGCCGCCCCTTGGCACTTGTGCGGGAGACGCATCATGCCCGAAATCGTGCCCAATCCTTGGCAGTTGCAAGCCCAAGCCCAACGTGTGCGCAGCGATACGGTCATTGGCATTTTGGCGCTGCAAGGTTCGTTTTGGGAGCACGAAGCCATGCTGTTGCGCTTGGGCGTGGGCGTGCGTGAAGTGCGCCTGCCCGAGCACCTGGATGGCCTCGCGGGGCTCATCATTCCCGGCGGCGAGAGCACCACGATGGGCAAGTTGGCCGTCGACTTCGGCCTCATGGAACCGCTGCGGGCCTTTGGCCGCGAGAAGGCCATCTGGGGCACCTGCGCGGGGGCCATCTTCTTGTCAAAAGACGCGCGGCGTGACCAGCCCCTGCTGGGCCTGATGAACATCACTGTCGAGCGCAACGCGTTCGGCCGACAGGTGGCCAGTTTCGAAGCCGACATCCCGGTGCCGGCGTTGCGCGCAGTCGCGCCCGAGGATGAACGCCCCTTTCACGCGATCTTCATCCGCGCGCCGCTCATCGAGACGGTCGAGCCGCCCGCGGAAGTGTTGGCGCGCTTGCCCGACGGCCGCATCGTGGCCGCGCAGCAAGGCGCACTGCTGGCCACCGCGTTCCATCCTGAACTGACCGACGACGACCGCTTCCATCGCTACTTTTTGCACCTGGCGCAACGCGCGCCGGCCAGAGTCTGAACCCGAGGGTGAGCCATGCCCAAGTCGCGCTCCCACCGGCGTCGCCTCGCATGGCGACAGTGGATCCGCACCTGGCGCGCATGGCTCACCCCGGGCCTGGGCATCAAACGCTGGCTGCTGTTGCTCTTCTTGGGGGTGGTGTTTCTGGCCGTAGGCACGGCCATCGCGGTGCTGCACGTCTACCGCACCGCGCCTGAGACGTGGTGGCTGCCCTTGTTGTCGTCGGCCTCGCTGCGTTTTTTGCCCCGTTGGCTGCGCGCGCTCATCTTCGGCGTTACGGGCGCGGCCCTCTTGCTCGGGGGCCTGTGGGGGCTGCACCGCTCGCTGCTGGCCCCTTTTCTGCAGACGGGCAAGCCCGTGGTCGAGACCCTGGCCGCGTTTCGCCTGCGAGAGCGCGGCCCCCATGTGGCTGTGTTGGGGGGCGGTCACGGCCAATCAACCTTACTGCGCGGCCTCAAGCAGGTCACGCACAACATCACGGCCATTGTCTCTGTGGCCGACGACGGCGGCTCATCGGGGCGGCTGCGCCACGACCTGGGCATTTTGCCTCCCGGCGACATCCGCAACTGCCTGGCCGCGTTGTCAGACGACGAAGACTTGCTCGCCCAACTCTTCCAATACCGCTTCCCCCAGGCCTACGGCGATCTGGCCGGCCACTCGTTTGGCAACCTCTTCCTCACGGCCATGATCGGTCTGACGGGCAGTTTCGAGCAAGCCGTGCTGGAGGCCGGCCGGGTGCTCTCCATCTATGGCCGCGTGGTGCCCGCCACGCTGGATCCGGTAGAACTGCGGGCCGACCTGCGCCTGCCCTTCCAGAGCCAAACCGTGGTCGTACGCGGCGAGAGCACCATCCCCCAAGTGCAGGGCCACATCCGCCGAGTGTGGCTGGAGCCCGACCGGCCGCGCGCGTTCCCGCCCGCGGTGCAGGCCGTGTTGGCCGCGGACATGGTCGTGGTCGGCCCGGGGAGCCTGTTCACCAGCCTGTTGCCCAACTTGCTGGTGCCGGAACTCGCGCAAGCCCTGCGCGCGGCCCGCGGGTTGCGCGTGTTCGTGGTCAATGTGGCCACCCAGCCCGGCGAGACCGACGGGTTTTCGGCCCAAGAGCACGTTCGAGTGGTGGAAGAGCATGTGGGGCCGGGCTTGTTCGATGTGGTCTTGGTCAACACGGGCCACTATGGCCCGCTGCCCCCCGGGGTCGCTTGGGTAACCGAAGCGCCCGGACAACCGTTCCCCTACCCCGTGGTGCGCGCGGATGTCGCCTCTGAAACCCAACCCGGCCGTCACGATCCGAACAAACTGGCGCGCGCGTTGATGCGCATTTTGGAACAACGCACCGGGCCCTTGCCTTGAGCCCGGCCCAACCGGAGGTCGTCCCCATGAAACCCTCAACCATGCCCGCGGTGTGGCTGCAAGACGGAAACCTGCAATGGCGCGAGGATGTGCCCGTGCCCACGCCAGGGCCAGGCGAAGCGCTGATTCGCATGCGACTGGCTGGCGTGTGCGGCACGGATTTGGAGTTGGTCAAAGGTTATTACCCGTTCACTGGCGTGCTGGGGCACGAGTTCGTGGGGCAAGTGGTGGAAGCGCCTACGGCGCCCGAGTGGGTGGGCCGGCGGGTCGTGGGAGAGATCAACATCTCGTGCGGGCAATGCCGCTTTTGCCGCCGCGGGCTGGAACGCCACTGTGAACAGCGCAAGGTGTTGGGCATTTTGGGGCACAATGGCGCGTTTGCCGCGTATTTGACCCTGCCTGTGCGCAACTTGCATGCGGTGCCCGATGCCGTACCTGACGAGGCCGCGGTGTTCACCGAGCCCCTGGCCGCCGCGCTGGAGATTCTGGACCAAGTGCACATTCGGCCCACCGCGCGCGTGTTGGTGCTGGGCACCGGCCGCTTGGGGCAGTTGATCGCGCGCGTGTTGCGCTTGACCGGGGCGGAAGTGCACGGCGTCACCCGCCGCGCGCGCCATGCCGAGCGGCTGCGTGCCCACGGCGTGCAGCCCTTGACGCCCGAGCAGGTGCCCCAGGCCGCGTATCAGATCGTGGTCGAGGCCACAGGCTCGCCCGCGGGGCTGGAGATGGCCCGCCGCGCGGTAGAGCCCACCGGCCGCATCGTGCTCAAAAGCACCTACGCGGGCGCCCAGCCCCTGAACCTTTCGCCGTTGGTGGTCGACGAAATCACGGTGGTGGGCTCGCGCTGCGGCCCCTTTGCGCCCGCGCTGCGACTGATGGAACAAGGTTTGGTCGACCCACGCGACCTGCTCGAGGCACGCTATCCCTTGAGCCAGGCGTTGGACGCGTTTGAGCACGCGGCCCGACCTGGCACGCTCAAGGTGGTGCTCCAAGGCCCGGACCAGGACGATTAGCCCCCCGCGCGCCAAGCGGCCAACCCCACGGCTGCTAAGGTGATCAGCGCCAACAGCCCCAAAATGTAGCGGGCCAAGGCGGCCATGACCTCGCCTTCGCGGCCAGTCATGCGGGTAGTGCTGGCGCCGACGATGACTTTGGCCGGGGCTAACACCGAACCCACCGCGCCACCCGCGGTTTGCGCGGCCAACACCAACGGGACGCTCAACGCCAGCAATTCGGCCGTGCGCCGTTGCAGCAGGCCAAAAAGCACGTTGGCGTTGGTGTTGCTGCCGGTCATGAACGCGCCCAGCGCGCCCAGCCAAGGCGCGACCCAAATGTAAGCCCCGCCGGCCAGCGCGGCCAGCCCCTGGGCCAGGGCTTCGGTCATGCCCGCGTGTTGCATGACCACGGCCAAGGCCATCATGGTCAAGATGCCGCCCGTGGCTTTGCGCGTGCCGCGCACCGTGGCCCGCAGCACGCGGCCGAGCACGCCCGCGCGATAGCGGCCGCGCCACGCGTAAAAGACCGCGGCCAGCAACGCCGCGTAGAACAACCGCGCGCCGGTGTGGCGCAACAGCACAATGCGCCGGCCCGCCTCAGCCGGCACCACAAACCCTTGGGCTGTGCGCACCGCGGGGAAATGCCCGCTCACCACGACCCCGCTCAGCATGGACCGCACCGCGGGCACGAACTGCACCACCAGCACCACGGCTACCAGCAGCGCGTACCCGACGATGGCCTCGCCCACCCGCGGCGGGGCTGCGTCGGTTGAGGATGCGCGCCCGCGCGGGGCCAAAGCCAACCCCAACAGCCCACCGGCCAGGCTTCCCCCCAGCGCGGCCACGGTCCACAAGCCCGCGGTGGCCAACGCGTATTGCACGCCGGCCATGACCACCGCCATGAGCCCGGCGCGCAGCCCCAAACGTCGCACCGCGGCCCAACCGCCCGCGGCGTGGGCCACGGCCCAACCGGTGCCCAGCGCGGCCACGCCCAACAATCCAGCCGCCCAAGGGGCCACCTCCGCGCCCGGCCAACCGCTGGCCGCCTCTAAGGCCCGAAACGCCGTGGCCAGCGAGCCAAACGATACGGCCCAGCCGTGCCCCACCGCGGGAATCACCACGGCGGCCAAGGGCGAAAAACCCAGGCCTACCAACAACGGCGCCACCACGGCCACGGGCACGCCAAACCCGCCCATGCTCTGCAAAAACGACGCGAAGGCCCACCCCAACAGCAAGGCCTGCATGTCGCGGTCCGCAGTGAGGCGCGCCAGGCCGTGGGCCAAGTCGGTGATGGCGCCGGCCTCGTCCACCACGCGGTAAAAGCCGTACGCGGCCCAAATGATCAACAGCACGTCCAAACTCAACAGCAAGGCCTTGCCATGGGCCACTATCAAACCCGCGGGCCCCAGACCGAACGCCCCCCACGCCAAGGCCAAAGTAAGGACATAGCCGGCCAGGCCCGCGCGCGCGGCGCTCCACCGATAGCGCAGCATGAGCACCCAAATCAACACCAACGGCAACGACGCTAACAAGGCTTCCCGTAGCAGGGTCATGAGGGGTGCTGCTCCTGAGACAAAGGCTGGGGTGGGGTGCGTCGGGGGCGCAGCAACCCAACGCCCACAGCCAAGGCCACCAACAACACCGCGCCGGCCTCAGGGCCAAAGGCGCCGCCGGTCCACCACGGGGGCCCTGTGAGGGTAACCTGCCACGCGGTGGGCAAGGCTACGCCCGAGACTGGAAAGCCAAACACGATGCCCTCGGCAAAGTTCCACCCCCAATGCACGCCGATGGGCAAGGCCAAGTCGCTGGGCGTGCCGCGACGCAACAACACCAGAAAACCGGCCAAAGCGCCGATGCCAAGGAAGGCGCGCGGGCCAAAGGCCGGGTTGTCACCATGCAGCAGCGCGAACACCAGGGAGGAGAGCACCAAGCCAGGCCAGGGCCCCCAGGCCTGGGCCACCGCGGTGTACAAATAGCCGCGGAACAGGGCTTCTTCGTACCAGCCCACCGCGGCGAACACGAACAGCCACCAGCCCGCGGTCACCAGCCAGGCCTGAAGCGGCACCGCGGGGTCGCGCTGCCAAGTCGCGCTGCCGGTGAGGTAGAGGGCCACAGCCACCGCGGCTTGCATCAGGACGCCGGCCGCGAAGCCGATGGCCACCTCACGCCACGCGGGCCGGGTCAGGCGCAATCCCCAATGGGCCCAGGTGAAGGGCTCCCACCAGCGCTGGGCCCAGGCCAAGGTCAGGGCTGTGGCCAAAGTGGCGGCGAACACAAACCCCGCGTAGAGACCCGCGGGCAGGGCGTCGGGCCGCGCAGTCGCGAGCAGCGGCGAACCGCGCCAGATCAGGAACACCGTCAGCAGGGTGCCCAGGGTCAACGACAGGGCCACCCAGGTCAGCGAGGTCCAGAGCAAGCGCCAGGGCAGCCGCCAAACGCCCGCGGCAGTGAAGAAAATGCGGCGCCAGTCCATAAGCGGGTTCACTCCATCGGCCGTGGGATGACCGCGCCTGCGGTGGAGCGAAGTATATCACCGCCCGCGGCGGCCGCGGGCCTGTCGCGGAGCGGTTCCCCAAACCCAAAAACAAAGCCGCGCCGCGGGCACCCCGCGACGCGGCCAAAGGACAGGGACGGTGGGCTACAGTTCCTCGTCCTCGTCCCAGAGGTCCTCCGCCTCCAACTCCTCGGCCAGCAGGTCGTCATCCCACTCGTCGTCGGTGACGGCCTCGAGGTACTCGCCCGCGGGCTTGTAGGTGAGACAACCCTCGTTGGGGTCCATCTCGACCACGGCCGCGGAGCAGTACCCTTCATCCAGGAAGATGCAGTCCTCGTAGAAACAGCGAATGCGGGGCATTATCCCCCTCCTGAGGGTGGAATGGCCTCGGGCTCGTCCCAGGGGGCAGTGAGCACCCGAATGATAGCCAAAACCCACAGAAAAAGCAAGACCACCGCGGAAACTACGCAAAACGGGCAGATGGCATGCAAGACCGCGACTTCGATGTAGGTGAGGTACGCGGAGTAGGCCACGCCCCAGAAGGTGAGGCCAAACACCGCGTACAGGGCTTGGGTGCGGCGCGGACGCGCGAGCCGGGGCTCAGCCCACAACAGGGCCAAGATGAGCAGGTATACCCCCGCGCCCAACACCGCGACCGGGATGCCCATGAACTCCGCGTAGGGGCTGGAGTTGACGACGTCGCAATCGCCAATGCCCGCGCATGCGGCTTCGCGATCCGCGAGTTTGAGCCAACTCAAGTAAAGCGCATCGACCAGGCCCACCAGGGCCAGGCCCAACATGGCGTGGCGCAAACGCTTGTCTTGGCGGGTCATCGTACCTCCTGCGGCTTAGGCGCGCTTCTTGCGCGCGGCGGCTTTGCGCTTTTTGCCTTGGCGCCGCGCGGGCCCGGCCTGGGCGGCCGCGCGCGACGCGGTCGTATCGTTGCCGCGCGCCGGGCTGCTGGTGCGCAGCCGGAACGCGCGAATGACATTGGGCAGGCTCTCCAAGCGCACAAGAATGCGTTGCAGTTCGGTGATGTCGCGGACCTGGACCTGCATGTCGAACACGGCCCGCAGGTTCTCAGGCCGCGTGTTGACCTCCGCGCCCACGATGTTGGCCCCGGTCTGCGCGATGGTGTCGCCCACATCCCGCAAGAGGCCACGGCGGTCAATGGCCTCGATGCGAATGGGCACCGTGTACCGTTGTTCGCGCGCCTTGGGCCCCCACGAGGCCACGATGAAGCGGCCAGGGTCGCGCATCTTGAGGGACAGCGCGGTGGGGCAGTCCGCGCGGTGGATGGTCACCCCGCGGCCGCGGGTGACATAGCCGATGATGTCGTCGCCCGGCGCGGGGTTGCAGCAGCGCGCCTTGCGGGTGAGCAGGCCGTCCACCTCTTGGATGACATAGTCCCCTTTGGCTTCTTCGGACTCTTCACGCGGGACGAAGATGTCTTCCTCTTCTTCGTCCTCTTCACCGGCCAAGGCCCGAATCACGGCGGCTGGGTCCAAATCCCCCCGGCCCACCGCGACATAAATATCGGGCACGCTGGCATAGCCCAATTTTTGGGGCAAGGTCTCCAGGGTGGCGTCTTGCAGCCCCAAGCGGGTCAGTTCGCGCTGCAACAACTCCTTGCCCCGCTCCAAATTTTCCTTTTTCTCCCGCAGGCGGAACCAACGGCGAATTTTGGCCAGCGCGCGTTGGGTCGTGGCATAGCCCAACGCGGGGTTCAGCCAATCCATGCTGGGGCCACCGTTCTTGGCTGTGATGATCTGCACCGTGTCGCCCGACTTGAGTTTGTAGTTCAGCGGCACCAGTTTGCCGTTGACCTTGGCCCCGCGGCAGCGATGGCCCACTTCGGTGTGGATGTAATAGGCAAAGTCCACCGGCGTCGCACCCGCGGGGAGGTCGATGATGTCACCCTTGGGGGTGAACACATAAATGCGGTCCGGGAACAGGTCCCGCTTCATGCCGTCCATGAACTCCAACGTGTCCCGGACGTCCTTTTGCCACTCCAGGGCCTGGCGCACCCACTGGATTTTGCGCAACATGACATCTCGATTTTCGGGGTCGCGCAACCCCTCTTTGTAAGCCCAATGGGCGGCGATGCCCAGTTCGGCCACCTTGTGCATCTCGCGGGTGCGGATCTGCACCTCCAAGGGTTTGCCGTCGTCGAAAATCACTGTGGTGTGCAGGGACTGATACTGGTTGTCTTTGGGGTTGGCGATGTAGTCGTCGAACTCGCCGGGGATGGGGCGCCAGTGGGTGTGAATCAGCCCCAGCAGGGTGTAGCACATGCCCGTCTCCAGGCGCTGGATGGTGTTCGGATCCAAACCGGCCCGGAACTTGGGCTTGAGTTCCACAATGAGCCGCACCCCGCGCACATCCAACACCTGCTCAAAGGGCACTTTCTTGCGCTGCATTTTGCGATAGATGGAATAGATGTGCTTGGGCCGGCCCTGAATGTCGATGTGATAGCGGTTGTCGGGCAGGCCTTGGTATACCTCGCGGCGCAACGTTTCCAAGATCTGTTGCATCACCCGCTCGCGCTCGCTGCGCGTTGCTTCCAGTTTGGCCGCAATCTCTTTGTATTTGGCCGGGTTGACATACCGAAAGGCCAGGTCTTCCAATTCCCATTTGATGCGGCCGATGCCCAAGCGCCCGGCCAAGGGGGCGAAGACATACAAAGTTTGCTCCGCGATGCGCCGGCGTTTGGCCTCGGGCAAGTGGTGCAGGGTGCGCATGTTGTGCAGGCGGTCGGCCAGTTTGATGAGGATGACCTCTGGGTCGTTGAGCATGGCGATGACGATCTTGCGGATGTTGGCATACGTCCGCAGTCGGCGCTCCATCTGGGAGGCGCGACGCCGTTTATCCGCGGGCATCTCGGCCTCGTCGTGGTGGGCCCGGCTTTCCTCTTTCACTTCGCGGCTCACCCGCGGCAAGGCCTTCATCTTGGTGACGCCGTCCACAAAACGGGCCACGTCATCGCCGAATTCCCGGCGCAGGGTGTCGAGTTCGATGTCGGTGTCTTCGACCACGTCGTGCAGCAACCCCGCGGCCAAGGCTGCGGGCGACAGGCGCAATTCGGCCAGAATTTGGGCCACTGCCAGGCAGTGCAAGATATACGGCTCGCCCGACGCGCGCGTCTGCCCCGCGTGCGCGCGAGCCGCGAACTCAAAGGCCCGGCGCACGAACTCCCGGTCGGCTTCGGTGTAATTCGCGGGCAGGGCCTCCATCAGGTGCTGGAATTCCTCGCGCACCGCGGCGGGCCACTCGGCCTCGGCCGAAGCCAAAGAAGCCAACGACTCAACCGGCCCAGCGGGGGATGCCACGGTCATGGTTCACTCCTCGGTCGCACACCTACGGTTGCCACCATCCTCACCTTGCCCCTACCGACGGCACACCGCCATCGCCCTGTGCGTCCATCCTCACCTTGCCCCTATCGACGGCACACCGCCGTCGCCCTGTGCGTCCATCCTCACCTTGCCCCTGCCGGCGGCACATCGCCGTCGCCCTGTGCGTCCATCCTCACCTTGCCCCTGCCGGCGGCACATCGCCGCCGCCCTGTGCGTCCATCCTCACCTTACCAAAAAACGGGCTTGAGGGCAATGGGATGAGGCATCAAAGCCCTGCCTTTTGGGGAAAGCCTCCGCGTGGGCCCGCGCGACCTCAACCCGGCCGGGGCGCGGCCTCACGCGCCAAGGCCACCAGGGGCTCACGCCACGGCTCCGGCGCGGTGGCCGCGACGCGACGCAGCAGCCACAACACGCCGGCCCGGTCACGGGCTTCCCACACCGTGCGGCGCAAAAAGGGCACAGCCTCGGCCGGCCAACGCGCGACCACGGCCCGCAAGACCGCGACCCACTCGGGCCGCAGGGCCACCGCGGGACGCTGCAACCCCGGCCGCAACGCGCGAAACAGCACCGGCGTGTTGTCAAATTCGGGCGCTCGCGCCAAGCGGGCGACCAGGTCCAAGGCGCGTGCGGCCTCGACGCCTTCGCCCTGGGGCGGCAGAAAGGGCTCCAGCCACGCGAGCAAAGCCTCGCCGCGCGCGGTCAAGGGCCGCGCGGCCTCATCCAACACCGCGGCCCGCACGCGGCGGTCGCGTACGGCCAGCCAAGCCCACACCCGGGCCGCGAGCGCGTCCCAGGCGGTCGTGGGCACCTGCCCCAGCACGCGCGCGGCCAACACCCGCGGTTCACGGGCCGCGTGGGCCCACAGGGCATCGGCCAAGGCCAGCCGCGCGTCGGCACCGGGGGGTAACGCCTGCCGCAGCGCCCGCCACACCTCGGGCAACACCACAGCCGCGGTGTGGTAGGCGGGCTCGTCCGCGTCGGCTTGCGCGCCAGCCCGATACGCGCGATTGGCATACCGGGCTAACAGCGCGTTCAACGCCGCTGCCCGCTCCGTCGGCTCAGCCGGACGCGCCAGCAAATCGGCAATGTCTTTCCGCAATGCGCGCAAACGAACCGCACCCATAGAAACTCCGCGGGGCCCGCGCGGGGCCCCGTTGCTCGCTCAGTAGGCTTTGGCGAAAAACGCCCAGTGCTTGGCCGGTTCGCCGCAGACAATGCAGCGCGCCGGTGCCTCATCCGGACGGTGTTCCTCAAACGGCAAACAGCGGTTGGTGGCCTTGAAGTCGGCCTTGATGCGCGCCTCGCACTCGGCCCGACCGCACCACCCGGCCAACGCCCACCCCTGCTGCACCGCTTGGCCCAACTCGTCGTAAGTCTCGGGCCGAAAGATGTGGGCATCGCGAAACGCGGTCGCCCGGCGCAGCAGGTTGGCGTGGATCTCGTCCAACAGCGCGGCCACCGCGTCGTCAAGCCCGTCCCACGGCACAACCCGACGCCCCGCTTTGCCGGGCATATCCCGCCGGGCCAGCACAGCCACCTGGTTGGCCACATCGCGCGGGCCGAGTTCCAGCCGCACGGGCACGCCCCGCAACTCCCAGTCGTTGAACTTGAAGCCCGGGGTCACATGATCCCGAGCGTCCAGGTGGACCCGGAAACGTTCGGCCAAGCGGGCTTTGAGTTGTTGCGCGACCTCGAGCACTTGCGCTTGCTGCTCGTCGCTGCGCCAGATGGGCACAATAACCACCTGAATGGGCGCCAACCGAGGGGGCAACACCAGGCCTTGATCATCGCCGTGGACCATGATAATGGCCCCGATGAAGCGGGTCGACAGGCCCCACGATGTGGTCCACACATATTTCATCTGGTTGTCGGCGTCGAGGAATTGGATGTCAAAGGCCTTGGCAAAGTTCTGCCCCAAAAAGTGCGAAGTGCCGGCCTGCAGGGCTTTGGTGTCGCCCATCATGGCCTCGATGGTGTAGGTGTGCACCGCGCCCGCGAACTTCTCGCTCTCTGACTTCTGCCCCGGAATGACGGGAATGGCCGCTTCGTTGACCGCGAAGTCTTCGTAAACCCGCAGCATGCGCAGGGTCTCTTCTTCGGCTTCCGCGCGCGTGGCGTGGGCGGTGTGGCCTTCCTGCCAATAGAACTCCAGGGTGCGCAAGAACAACTTGGTGCGCAACTCCCAACGCACCACATTGCCCCATTGGTTGAGCAGCATGGGCAGGTCGCGATACGAGCGAATCCACTTGGACCACATGTAGCCGATGATGGTCTCAGACGTCGGCCGCACGGCCAGGGGCTCTTCCAACTTCTTGCCCCCGCCGTGGGTGACCACGGCCAACTCGGGCGCGAAGCCCTCCACATGCTCCTTCTCGCGCTCGAAGAACGACATGGGAATGAGCAACGGGAAGGCCGCGTTCTGGTGGCCCGTGGCCTTGAAACGCTGATCCAAGGCCTTTTGGATGTTCTCCCACAAGGCCCAACCGTAAGGCCGCACCACCATGCAGCCCCGCACGGGCGCGTAATCGGCCAGTTCGGCCCGTAAGACCACTTGGTTGTACCACTCGGGGAAATTCTCCTGCCGCGACGGCAGTTTGGGATATTTCATGGCCCTACCTCGTGCCTGGGGATGCCGCGGTGTTTATACCATAAAAAGTGGAGAGGTTGGAGGTTAGAGGGTGGCGGGTGGAAGGGGAGGCGCGCGGGGCCGGGCCGGCTTGTACCGCTCCAAGTTTTATGGTAAACTACCCTCATGCACGCCCAAGACCTCCGCCGCACCCTGAACTTCCTGCTCAAGGCGCTGGCCGCGCTGGGCGTGCCCGGCGCCTCCCTGGCCGCGGACGCGGTGGACCAGGTCGCGGAACGCCTGGACCGCGCGCTGGCCCGCGACCAGATGCAGCAGGCCCTGAACGCGGCCGCAAGCCGCCTGGCCCAGGAGGCCGCGCAGCGGGCCCTGCAGGCGCCTCCGGACGAGGCCGCGGCTTGGCGTGGCCTGGCCCAGGCCCTGGCCCCCAGCCAACTGCCCCTGCACGACCTGCCCGGCCTGCTCGCGGGGGTGCAACAGGCCCTGGAACAGGCCGACCCCACCGCCCTGCTCCAGGCCGTGGCCGCACAACTGCCCCAGGCCGTCCCCCGCCGCGTGCGGGAGCAGGCGGCCCGGCGCTATCTGGAACTGGTCTGGGCCTATCTGTGGACCGCGCCCGCCTGGCGCGCCGCGCTGCGGGACCTGACCGCCCGGCAGGTCCACCGCCGCATCGAGGACCTGAGCGCCGAAGTGCGGCGCCTGCCCCTGGCCACGGCCTCCGCGGTGGTGCGCGCGCTGGAGGAACAGGCCGCGCGCGCGGCCTGGGCCGCGCTGACCCCAGCCCTGGCCCCGCCCTTCTTCCGCACCGAAACCTTCACCCTGCACGAACTCAAGGCCCAGCACCGCCTGCTGCCCTATCAGGGCCGGGCCTTCCTCCAGTTGCGGGACGAACTGGTCGCCTGGGCCCGAGACCTGCACCAGGCCGAAGGCCGCGCGGGCCTGGCCTGGCTCTACGGCCCCGGCGGCGCGGGCAAGACCCGCCTGCTGGTGGAGGTCGCGGCTGTGCTGCAGGAACAGGGCTGGCAGGCCGCGTTCCTGCCCCAGGGCCTGGACGCCGACCGGGTGCGGGAGGCCGCGGCCCACTGGGCCACAACGCCCGTGCCCACCCTGCTGGTGGTGGACTACGCGGAAGCCCGGCCGCAGCACCTGCTGGAGCACCTCCTGGACGCGGTGGTGGGCCGCGCCGCGGACCGCACCGCGCCCCTGGCCCTGGTCTTTCTCACCCGCGCGGCGCCCGACCA
>CAYUOX010000074.1:0-51875 GCA_964446575.1 uncultured Anaerolineaceae bacterium
CCACCCCGGCTATTTTGGCAAAGGTTTCCGCTGGCAGCTGCCCGACCTGGAAACCTCGGAAATGGCCTACCGCATGGCGCGGGAAGCCTACGCGCGTGCGGGCCGCCGAGTGCTCGATGCCACCATTGGCGGCAAGCTGACCGTGTTCCCCAAAGTGGCTTACGAGAGTTTGTTCTGATGCCCGCCGTGCGATGGGAAACGTTGCGGCAAGAAGCCCAAGCGCTGGCAGCCCGGGCTCACGAACCGGCCGCGTTTGCCGAGGCATGGGGCGAGGTGTTGGTGCGCTATGCCGACCGCACTTTTCGCCCTGGGCAGGCCGTGGGCGCGCCGCGGCTGCCGAGTTATCATTTGCCGCCTGCAGTGCTGATGGGGTTATGGCAGGGGCTGCGCGGCCACCTGGAAAGCCGCCCGGCGTTGGTGCTTCCCCTGGCGGAAGCCCTGTGGGCGCGCCCCGACTTGGAGTCGCGCTGGATGGCCGCCCGCCTGCTGGGGCTGGCAGCAGTGCAACCGCCGGAGCCGGTGTTGCAACGTTTCTGGCGCTGGTTGGCCGCCGCGCCCGACCCCGCCATTGCAGCGGCTTTGTTGGAATTTGGCACCGCCCGGCTGGTGGCAGAAACCCCGCAGGTATATCTGGACGCAGTGGGGGAAAGGCTGGGCCAAGAGAATGGCGCCGCGCTGGGCTTGCAAGCGCTGGTGCCGTTGCTGGAAGCCCCGCACTTCGAGAACCTGCCGCGGGTGTTGCGCTTCGTCGCCCCGCTGCTTTCGCCGCCAGACCCGGCGCTGCGGCCGGAACTGGCCGCCGTGTTGCGGGTGATGGCGCGCCGCTGGCCGGAAGAGATGACGCCGTTCTTGCGCTCCGCGTGGCGCATTCACCCCAACACCACCCTGGCATGGCTGCTGCGGCGGACGCTCTCGGTGCTGCCGCCCGAGGCCGCGCAAAGCCTCAAAAACCTGATGGCCGAGGGCCGCTGACCCGCCAAGGCCATTTTCGCAGAGTTGCTTATGCTTTCTCCTTTGACGCTGACCTTGATCATCACCGCTCTGGCGGCTGTTGTGCTCATTAGCGGCAAGGTGCGCCCCGACTTGGTGGGCTTGCTGGTGGCGCTGAGCCTGGCCCTGACGGGAATTCTGCCGTTGAAAAGCGCATTGGGGGGCTTTTCGAGCAATGTGGTTTTCGTGCTGCTTTCCATCTTCATCCTCACCAAAGGGCTGGAAAACACGGGCGTCACGGCCTGGTTGGGGGAACGGCTGGCTCGGTTGGGCAGCGGCTCGGAAGGCCGGTTGGTAGGGGTAACCATGCTGGCCTCCGCGGTGCTTTCCCTCTTCATGAACACGGTCGCAGCAGCAGCCGTGCTTTTGCCGCCTGTGCTTGCCATTACCCGCCGCCGTCGGGATGTCGCCCCTTCACGCGTGCTCATCCCGCTGGCCTACGCGACGTTGTTGGGCGGCACGGCCACCCTGCTGACCACCGCTAACCTGGTGACCAGCGCCTCGCTGGCCGCGCATGGGCTGCAGCCTTACGGCCTGCTCGATTTTCTGCCGGTAGGGCTGCCGGTGACGGCAGCGGGCCTGGTTTTCATGTTGTTGGTAGGGCGGCGGCTGCTGCCGCGCTACCCCGCCGAGCCCAGCGGTGAAGCCCTCGCCGACCTGGTGGAAGCCTATCGCTTGCGGGAAGGCCTGCATGCCTTCCGTGTTTTGCCCAATTCCCCCCTGGTGGGGCGCTCGGCGCGCAAGCCGCGCACGGCGACCGATGCCGGCCTGACGCCGGTAGGGCTGCTGGTTGGGGAGCGCGTGGCCTTTGCCGACCGGCTCTCACCGGAACGCCGTTTGCGCCCCGGCGACGTGCTCGTGGTCGTGGGCACCGCCCCGCCGGAAGTGCTGACGCGCTTGGGCTTGGAGCCGTGGGAGACGCCCGACCTGTACGACACCTTCCGCGCCCAGGCGGTGCTCGTGGAACTGGCCCTCAACCCCCGCGGGAATGCGGCGGGAAAAACGCCGCAAGCACTGCAACTGTACGCCCGCTACGGTGCGCGCATTCTGGCCGTGCGCCGCGGCTCGGAAGTGTTGGAGCACAATCTCTACACACTGCCGCTGCGCCAGGGCGATGCGCTGTTGGCTTTGGTCCCTGCAGAAAACGAGCCTCA
This sequence comes from uncultured Anaerolineaceae bacterium, assembly GCA_964446575.1. Lineage (GTDB taxonomy): Bacteria > Chloroflexota > Anaerolineae > Anaerolineales > DRMV01 > JAADEN01. The sequence continues at coordinate 2,145 of CAYUOX010000074.1, forward strand.
CCTGCGGGACGATGCCGACTTCGTGGTGTTGAGCGTTCACCGTGGCGAAGAGAGCCGCGTGGGATGGCAAGGTGTTTTGGCAATGGCTCTGCTGGTGGGGGCGCTGGTGCCGGCTGCGCTGGGATGGGCACCGCTGGCCCTGACCACCCTCTCGGCGGCCACGCTGATGATGCTGGCAGGCATCGTGCCGCCGCCGCAGGCCTATCGGGTCATCCCCTGGCAGGTGCTGTTTCTCATCGGGGGGATGATTCCGTTAGGGGTGGCGATGCGCCAAACCGGTGCCGCCGCCTTCCTGAGCCGTCAAATGCTGCTCCCCTTGGAACACGCGCCGGGGTGGGGCATTGCGGCGGCGTTCCTGCTGCTGACGGCTTTGCTGGCACAGGTCACCAGCGGGCAGGTGGCGGCGCTGTTGTTGGCCCCGCTGGCGATTGCCGCGGCCGAAAGCTATGGCCTGCCTCCGCGCGGCCTGGGGATGGCCGTCGCCGTGGGGGCTTCCTTTGCCTTCCTGCTGCCCACCGGTCATCCAGTCAACCTGCTGGTCATGCAGCCGGGGCACTACAAACCGGCCGACTACCTCAAAGTGGGGCTGCCGCTGTTGCTGGTGGTGACCCCCGTCGCCGTGGTGGCGCTGCAATGGTTCTGGCTGCGCTGAGGCCCGTTCCTTCGGCAACGGCATGGCGTGGGTCGAAGGGGGAAGGGGGCCGAGAAAGAGCCGTGGGAAGGGAATGGGTACGAAATGAAGAAGCGGGGTGCATCTGGCGCAGGTACTTCCGTCGTTCGTCGATGGCCATCGGCTCATCGGGGGAGATGGTTCCCTCCAGTAACATTTTCTTTTGGAAGAACCATACCTCCTCGGTAACATTTTAGGTGATAGAACGCGGGCCTCAAAATTGCGTCTTGGCAAGGTCTGGGCTTGATGGTATACTAAGAGCGCACACGCCCGCCCCCAAGGCGGGTGGTTTTGTGGTGGCCGTAGCTCAATGGCAGAGCACCTGACTGTGGATCAGGTGGTTGGGGGTTCAAGTCCCCTCGGCCACCCCTCATCAACAAACGCCCTCGCGTCGGCGAGGGCGTTTGTGCGTCTTTAGCGCCCGTTTTGTGAGACGACTTCTGGGGAACAGTCGTTCTCCAGCGCGTTTCGCAAGCGGCGGCTGGCCTCCTCCGCCGAGAGGCCTTCCACGGTGATCACTTTGCCTCGTCCATAAAGCCCGGCCACGATCTCGATGTGCGCCTCGGGCACTCCCAAAATTTGGCTGAGGAAACGCACCAATTCTTGGTTGGTGTGCCAAGGGTTGTCGTCCCCCACCAGGTGGATCTCGACCACCGACTCTTGTTGGATGGCGTGGATGCGGGTCTTGGGGCTACCGGGGCGCACGTGTACCAGCAGGGCGCTTCCCCCGCGGCTGTCGTGAAAACGCCACTGCCGAGAACGCGAGGCCCGGCCCCCTGGCAGCACTTGTCGTGTCATGGCTTTCGCTCCTCCCTCCCTCGGGCGAGTTTATCGTATCGGGCGCTACCTCCCTCGCTCGAGGGAGTACAGATTTGCGAGGCATTCTAATCTGTGGCTCAGATTTTGTCAAGAGAGACTCTAAAAATCCTCATCCTTACCGGCATATGCCGGCATAGAAGACAATCCACGCATTTTGTTATCTTGAGACCAGCGCATATAGAGAAAGAAAAATACATATCTACATCTCAGAAAAGGGCGCTTTATCTGGTTATAACCGGCGCTGCGTACAAATTCGGTCAGCCGAGGCGCGGGCTCGGGCTGATTTGCCCGCCGTTCTGGGCCGCCCGAGCCGGTTACGGCCCTCACAGAGCAGCCAACGCGCGCGCCCCCAGCGTCGCCCAGGGCCCCCATAGGGCGGGCCTTGGACGCGGGAAAAGCCCCGCGGGCCGTGTGTCTGCGCGCCAGCGTTGAAGCCGCCCACACGCCACGCCGCGGCGGGGCAATCCCCCCCCCAACATGTTGCGAATCTCGTTCTCGCGCGCTTGGCACACGACGCGCTCCCATGGTAGCATTGCCTTCATCCCTTCCTGTGGCAGGAGCAGATATGGAAAGCACAACTCCCACCACCTCGCGACGCCCGCTTCGGGTACTGTTCGTGTGCTTGGGCAACATTGTGCGCAGCCCTCTGGCTGAGGCTTTGTTCCGCCATTATGTGCAGCAACGCGGCCTGACGCACAAATACACAGCCGACTCGGCCGGCACCGGCGCCTGGCACGTTGGCGAAGGCCCAGACCCGCGTATGCTGCGCGTCGCGGCCCGGCACGGCATCCGTTACGACCATCGCGCGCGGCAATTTCATCCGCGTGATTTCGAGACCTTCGATCTCATTCTGGTTATGGACCACGACAATTGGGCGCATTTGATGGCGCTGGCCGCGGGCCGGCCTGAGTTCCACCGCAAAATTCGCTTTCTGCGCGAGTTCGACCCCCAAGGCGGACCACGCGCCGAGGTGCCTGACCCCTATTACGGGGGCATGGAGGGCTTCGAGCGCGTGTATGAGGTCATCGACCGCTCGGTGCGCGGGCTGCTCGACGCGCTGGAGGAGGCACGCGTGCCCCTCGAGGGCGACGCATCCACGGAGGAAGACGCATGACCCACCCCTTGCCCCCCGAGGTACGCGCCTGGCTGGCCCACCGCGGCTACACCGTGGCGCGCGTGCAAGCCGTAGCCGGTGGTGACATCAACCAAGCCTGGCGGGTGCACACGGCCCAAGGGGTTTCCTTCTTCCTCAAGACCCACGCCGACCCGCCGCCGGACATGTTCGCGCGCGAAGCCGAGGGTTTGCAAGCCCTGCGCGTGCCCGACGGGCCCGTGGTGCCCGAGCCTTTCGTCTGGGGGGCGCGTTTCATTCTTATGGAAGATCTGCGGCCGGGCCCGCGCCGGCCGGAATATTGGCCCGAGTTTGGCCGGCGTCTGGCCGCCTTGCACCACCACATCGGGCCCCAGTTTGGGTTTGCCCACGACAACTACATCGGCCTGACGCCCCAACCCAACCCTTGGACCGACGACGGCTACGCGTTTTTCGCGCAGCATCGCCTGGGCTATCAGGCCGCGCGGGCCCACCGCCGAGGGCTGCTCTCGGCCGCGGATCGGGCGCGGGTGGAGCGCCTGGCCGAGCGCCTGCCGGAATGGATTCCCCCGCAGCCGGCCTCGCTGCTGCATGGCGATCTATGGAGCGGCAACGCGCTCACCGACGCGGCGGGCCGGCCCGCCATCGTGGACCCAGCCGCGTATTACGGCTGGGCCGAGGCCGACCTGGCCATGACCGCGCTGTTCGGCGCGTTCCCCGACGCGTTCTATCGGGCCTATGAAGAAGCCCGGCCTTTAGAGCCGGGCTATCGGGAGCGCTTTCCGCTCTACAACCTCTATCACTTGCTCAACCATCTCAACTTGTTTGGGACGGCCTATTTGGGCAGCGTACAGGCGATTTTAGACCGTTTTGTAGGGCCATAAATGAGGCGCGAACGAAAGCCGCCTATTTGGCCGGGTTCGGCGGGAAGGTGCCGGCCGGCGCGTACCAGTCGAACAGATTGATGCCCGTGGTTGTTTGCCCCGGCCGCACGACAACTTCCAACAGGCTGTGATCGCCGTTGTTGTACACGACATCGGCCGTATAGCCGCCACCGTAATCGTCGCCATACACATACGCGACCACATGATAGCGCCCCGGTGGCAGGTCGGTGAGCACATACGAGGTTTGATTCTGGGCCGTGCCCACCCAATACCAATAGCCCGTGTCTAAATTGAAGGCCACCACCTGCAGCGGCGGGATGCCCTCGCTTGGATAAGACAATGCCCCGCTGATCGCGCCCGTGGCCTGGGCGACATCCACATTGGGCGGGTAGGGGACATCAAAGGGGCCATGGTACCAGTCGCACACATCGATGCCCGTGGCCGTTTGGCCGGCTTCCACGCGCACGGGCAGCAAGGTGTGATCTTGGCAGGCCGCGGTCAGGCCACACACCACGGCCTGAGAATATGACCCGGCCAGGCTGAAGTCGGGCAGCCAGGCGTACACATAATACTGCCCTGGCGGCACCTCAGCCCGATAGGTGCTTTGTCCTTCCGCGATGGGCACTTCGTACACCCGCTCTTCGCCCACGGGCTGGATGTACACGGTCATGGCCGGAATATGGCTGGACGGGAAACACACCCGCCCCTCAATGCCCGTGGCCGCGAGGGTGGGGGATGCCTGCGGCGTGGGCGAAGGTTGCGGGGTGGCCGTGCGTCTGGGGGTGGGGGAAGCGCTCCCGGCAGGGCCGGGGGACGCCGCGGGCGTGGTCGCGCCCGCGGCCGCGGCCGGTGGCAAGACGGTCACGCCCTGGGCTTGCAGCGTGCCCACCACCGCGGTGGCCAAAGCCGCTTCCGCGTCGGGCGTAGCCTCGGCCAGCAGGCCGGCCGGGCTCGCGCAAGCAGCCCACACGCTGCCAAACAAAAGCGCCAACCCCAAGCCCCACCACCAACGTCGTGCGTTCATGATATCCTGCCCTCCTTTGGGGGACCGAACGCCGCGGGCGGCCCGCGGCGCGCTCGCGCCAACACCGCCACAACTTCTTCGGGCGATTGGACAAACGTCAACCAACGCCGATGCTCGGGTAGGAAATAGTCGCCCATTTGGTCAAAGATACTTTGCCACACCGCGCGCCAACGCGGCCCATAAAGCAATAAGGGCTTTGGGGGCTGGGCCGCGATGACCAAGTGATTCCACCACAACAACAATTCCGTCCAAGTGCCCACGCCGCCGGGCAAGACCACGGCCGCGTGAGCGGCTTCAAGAAAGCGGCTCAGGCGTTCCATCAGGGTGGTGGTGCGCCATGCTTCGCTCAGCCAGGGGTTTGGGCCTACCGCGCGCCAGCGTTCAATGGCCTCACATGTCACCCCAATGACCCGGCCGCCGGCCTCGGCCGCACCGCGTGAGACCGCCTCCATCGTGCCGATGTAGCCGCCGTTGAGCACCGTATGCCCGGCCTGAGCCAAAGCCCGTCCCAGGGCATAGGCCTCTTGATAGGCTGGTTCGCCCGGCCGCGGGGCCGACGCGCCAAAGACCGCGACGTTCATGTCCACCTCCTACATCTCCGGCCCCCAATCGTCGTCGGGGGCCTGACCCGCGGCCGGAAAATGCACATCCAACACTTCGCCCCGAAAGTTGATGACCACCCGAAAGCCCATCATCCCCATCCACAGACGCAGATCCTCCGGGAGACCGATGCGCAGCAACTCATCGAAGTGCTGATCCAGATGCCGCAGATGCGTGGCAATGGCCGCCTGAGTGAACGGATCGTCTTGCCCCCACAAGTGGGCCATCGCGCGGCTGATTTGGTCTTGGTGACTAACCGCCAGTTCTTGGAACATGGCCAAAATTTGCCGATCCACCTGCTCGGTGGGCACGTGAAATTTCATGCCCTGCTCTTCGACCACATAGTGCGGCTCGGTGCCGACCCAGGCGACCTCGACGGGCCGACCGGCTTCATCGTAAACCAGGCCCTCGAAAACCGCCTTGCGCATGTTCACCTCCGCTATGGGATCACCTGCACCACGGTACCGACGTCCGCCCAATGGAAGAGCCAACGGGCCTCGTCAGTGCGCATGTTCACGCATCCGTGGCTCATAGGTTGCCCAAAGTTATTATGCCAATAAGTGCCGTGAATGCCATAGCCTTTGTAAAAATACATGGTATAAGGCACATTGGGCAAAAAATAGCCGGGGCCGCTCATATCGGCGCGTTCGAGTTTGATCCAGATCCGAAACGTGCCCACCACGGTGGGCGTGTTCCATCGCCCAGTTGAGACCACGAACGCGCGCACCAAGTGGTCTCCCTCCAGCGCGTACAGGCGTTGCTCGCTCAAGTCGACCAAGATCCACCGCTCGCCTGGGGCCACCTCGGGGGGACGGGACCAGGGCAAGGCCGTGGGGGTTGGCGTGGGCGTCGGTGTTGGCGAGGGCGTGGGCGTGGGTGACGGCGTTAGAGTGGGGGTGGGCGAGGGCGTTGGGGTGGGCGATGCTGTGGGTGTGGGCGTGGCCGTGGCCGGTTGCCATGGTGTCGGGCTGACCGTGGCCGAGACGGCCGGGGCCACAGCCCGAATTTGGGGCGGCGCGGTGCGCGCCCAAGCCCATCCTGCCAGCACCAAGAGCAGCACCACAGCAGACCAGGCCCACGCGGCCACCAGCCACCACGCGCGGCGTGGGCTTCGGCTTGCCTTAGGGCGCGTGGCACGCCCCGCGGGGGCGGTGCGCCGCGCGCGTGCAGCGGCCTGGGCGGTCCGGGCTTGGGCACGAGCCCGAGCCAAAAACGCGGCGGCTTGGCGGTTGGCCGGGTTGAGGCGCAGCGCGTGTTGCCAATACGCGATGCGCGCCCGAGGGTCACGGCTGAGCGAGCCCAGCCACACCCATGCCACATCCCAAGTGGGGGCCAGTTGCACGGCACGACGGGCCCAAGCGCGAGCCGTTGCGCGATCGCCACGGCGCAATGCGGCCTGCGCGTATTTCAACGCTTGCCAGGCGCGACGCCGCGGGCCGTTCATGCTCAATTCCCCTCAAGGAAGCAAAGCAAGCCGTCAACAATGCCTTGGGCCACCCGCTCGGGCTGCTGCACCAACAAATCGTAGTCTTGGCCCAAAAACCCGACTTCGATGATGACCGCGGGGGTCGAGGCCGCGATCTCGGCAAAGGCGTGGTATTCGGTCATGTCGCGCGTGACCGTGTAGGGGTGATAGGGCAGGCCCGTGGCTTGGCGGTAAGCCTCGACCAGGCAGGCTTTGAGTCGATTGGCCTGCGCCAGCGCGGCCACATCTGCGTTGCGTTGCAACGCGGCCGAAACCGCGACCTTGAAGCCGGTCAAATCCTCCCGGCGGACGCACGCGTCCGCGTGGATGGACACCAACGCGGGACCCCGAAAGCCCTGGAGACGGGGGTCGAATTCGTCCAGCACCACCGCGTCGTAGCCCAGGGCCCGCAGCCGGGCCTGTACCAACAGCGCGATGGCGCGATTGACTTGGGCCTCGGTAACGCCGTCGGGGCACACCGCGCCGGGGTCGCCCTGGGTGCCCGAATGGCCGGCTACAATGCCGATGGCCGCGGGCGGCGGGGGAGCCCAGGTCGGCGCGGCTTGCAGCGCGGCCAAAAACGCGGCCTCGTCATCGCCAGGCGCCAGCCAAGCACGGCCCCAGGCCGCGAGTTGGCGCGGGGTCCAGCCCACAAAGAAGAGCGCCAAGGCCAAGGCCATTAGGCCGCCCCGCACCAACCAGCCCGTGAGGGACCATTGGAGCGGGGCCGGCGCGGCGCGTTCGCGAGAAGTCGAAGAGGCGCGCATGTTTTGATTATACCCTGCTGGCGAACGAACGCGCGGTCAGGGTACAATAGACCATACCCGCCCGGCTCCCAGCCGGCCGCGGATCTTTTTGCACGGAGGTCACGATGGACGAACTGGTCAAGTTGGTCGCGGAAAAGACCGGGCTGAGCGAAGAGGTGGCCCGACAAGTGGTTGAAGTGGTGATTGAGGCCCTCAAGCAGCGCTTACCCGAGGGCCTGGCCCAGCAGGTGGATGCCTTGCTGCAGGGCGATGGCCCTGACTTGGGCGACATCTTGCAGAAAGGCCTGGGCGGCTTGTTCGGATGAGGCGCAATGGCCAGGCGCGGCCACGACAGCCGACGTTATCCCCGACGGCCGTGGGTCGGGGTGGGGGCGGTGGTGCTCCATCAAGGGCGGGTGCTCTTGGTGCGCCGGGGCCGGCCACCGGGGCAAGGGGTGTGGGCCTTCCCCGGCGGGGTGGTGCGCCTGGGCGAAACCGTGCTGGCCGCGGCCCAGCGTGAACTCGCGGAGGAAACAGGCTTGCAGGCCGAGCCCATCGCGGTGGTCGATGTGTATGAATACATCGAACGCGATGGGGCGGAGCGGGTGCGCTATCACTATGTCATCGTCGAGGTCCTGCTGCGCGTGCATGGCTCGGTCGAACCGCGCGCGGCCGATGATGCGACCGCGGCCCGCTGGTTCCCGCTGGACGAATTGACGCGCCCCGACGTGGGGCCGGGGGTGCCGCGCGTGGTGCAACGCGCCCTGGCCTATGCCCACACAACGGGAGGTTCCCATGACTTCTCGACAACGCCCGCGCCGCGGGCTGAGCCGTGAGCGATTGCGTCGCGGGCTGTGGCGCTGGGTGGCGCGCGCGCCGTTGTTGCTCTATCGTTGGGGCTTGGGTGGGCTGTTAGGGCGTCGCTTTGTGCGCTTGACCCACTACGGCCGTCGCTCGGGGCGCCGTTATCACACGGTGGTCGAGGTGGTGCATTACGATTCCGCGGCCAACACGCTGTACATCGTGGCCGGCTTTGGCCCAGGCAGCGATTGGTATCGCAACCTGCAGGCGCACCCCACGACCGAGATCACCTGGGGGTGGCATTCTTATCCCGCGCGCGCCCGGTTCGTGCCCCCCGAGCAAGGGGCGCAGGTGCTGCGCGCGTACATCCAGCAGCACCCAACCGCAGCCCGGCACCTGGGTCAATGGCTGTTGGGCCAGCCGTTGACGCCCGACATGGCGAGCACGGCATTCCTCGAGGCCTTTGTCAAGGACCACCCCTTGGTGGCTTTGGAACTTGGCGGGAACGCGCGGGCGACGGCGAACTAAGCGCGCGGCGCGTCACACGGCACTTCGGCCCCAAAGTGCTGCAAGTCGGCTTGCAGCGGCCCGCGCCACGCGTCGGGCAATGGGACCGCCTGACCGGTCGCCGGGTCGATGTAGACCTGGACGCTTTGCGCGCGCGCCACGGCCCGCGCGGAGCGGGTTTCCACCACGCAATAACCAAAGGTGAACGACGAGCGCCCCACGCGCAACGGTTTGATGCCCACCGCGGGCTCATCCCCCAAATGCAAGGGGGCCAAGAAGTCTATCTCCAGCCGCGCGATGACGAAGGTGTATTCCTGCGGCGGAACATGGCCAATGCGCCGTTCCACATAGGTCACCCGGGCCATCTCCAGGTACGACAGATAGACCGCGTTGTTGACATGCGCCAACGCGTCCAGATCCCGATAGCGCACCTGCACGGGCAGCCAGACGGGATATTGGCCGACCAAGGATTCAGGGATGGGCGGCGGTAATGGCATCGGGTCCTCCGCGGGCTATGGGGTGGGGGATGGTGTGGGCGTCGGTGTGGGGGACGGGGTCGATGTCGGCGCGGGGGTGGCCGCGAGGGTAGGAGACGGCGTCGGGGTGAGGCTCGGCGTGAGGCTGGGCGTGGCGCTGGGCGTGGGCGACGGCGTAGGCGTCACCGTGGGCGTGAGGGTGGGCGTGGCGGTGGGCGTGGGCGTCGTGGTCGGCGTGGGCGTAGGGGTGGGCAGGGCGAAGCGCAGGGTGATGGCCCGTCGCGCGTAGCGGTGATCGGTGCCTTCCATTTGCAGGACCAACCGCAGGGGGTCGGTGGGCAACGTCGCCCAATCCCAGGTTTCCAACACGTTCCAGGTATACACCACCGTGGGTTCGGGCACGGGCTGTTCGCGCACGAGCAACTCTAAGCGCTCGTCTTGGCCAGGGGCCTCGACCCACAAACGATAGCGGCGGAACAAGGGCGCGTCGGCCACGATGCGAATCTCAACCAAGGGCTCGTGCAGGGTCTGGCCATCGGCCGGCGAAACGATGCGCAACGAAGGCCGCGGGTCATCGGCCTGGCACTCGCGGTCGGGGTAGAAGTACAGGGGGTCAAAGCCCATCTTTTTGGCCCACTTACGGCCTTCGGGCGCGTCTTCCAGCCAGCGCCGCGCCCAAGGGTCGTCCACCTTGATGGTCAAGAAGGTATCGACGAAGTCTTGGCCGCACACGCCTGAAGGGAACAAAAGGCTCCAGGTGTCGAGGGTGACTTCTTGCCACAAGTCTTCGCTGGCGGGCAAGGGGGGTTGGTCCGCGGCGAACAATTCCACCCGGGTCTCGGGGCACCACTTGGAGGGCCGTGTTCCCGACACCGCGCAAATCACGGCTTCGTCGATGCTGGCCGGCCGCGGGAAGGGCCGCGGATTGCCACCCGTAAGGCGCTGCACGGCCGCGCGCATGACCTGGTTCCAAATGGGGGCCGCGCCGGTAAGGCCGCTGGTGTTCACCATGGGGCTGTTGTCGGCGTTGCCGACCCAAACGCCCACGGCCACATCGGGGGTATAGCCCAAGGTCCAGTTGTCTCGAAAGTCGTTGGTGGTGCCCGTCTTGGCCGCGGCAGGGAAAGGCAAATTCAGCGGCGAATTGGGGCCAAACGCGGGGGTGCGCGCCGCGTTGTCGCTCAAGATGTCGGTGATGAGGAACGCGTGCTCGGGCCGGATGACTTGTTCCCCGGTCGGCGGCTCGTAGGTGTAGACCACATTGCCTGCGCTGTCTTCGATGCGCAGAATAGCCACCGGAGGAATCCGTCGGCCCAAGTTGGCATACACGGCATAGGCCGCGGTCATCTCCAGCAGCGAGACCTCGCCGCCGCCCAAAGTCAGCGAGAGGCCATAATCGGGCCGGGTCAAGGTGGTGATGCCCAGCCGACGGGTGAACGCGATGAGCCCGTCTTCGTAGGGCGTGTCGGGGTTGTCGTAGATGCCCACGAAGGCCAAGGCCTTGACCGCGGGCACATTGTACGAGTTGGCCAAGGCGTAGCGCACCGTCACTGGCCCGTGGAACCGGCCGTCGTAGTTCACCGGCTTATAGGGCGGCCGCGGGTCGTTGGGGTCGCCCGAGGGCGGAAATTCCGATGGGACATCCCAAATGAGCGTGGCCGGCGTCCAGCCCTTTTCAAAGGCCGCGGTGTATGTGAAGGGCTTCATGGTGGAACCGGGCTGACGCGGAGCCACGGCCATGTTCACCTGGCCATCGATGGCCTCATCGTAAAAGTCCACCGAACCCACCATGGCCAAAATCTCGCCCGTGGTGGGGCGCAGGACGACCACCGCGGCGTTGGTCACATGATGCTCCGCGGCCAAGGCCTGAACTTGTTCGCGCGCCGCGGCTTGGGCCGCGTCTTGCAGTTGAGGGTCCAAGGTGGTGTACACGGTGAAGCCCGAGCGATACAGGGCCTGCGCGCCATAGCGTTCTTCCAGCAATTGGCGCACATACATCACCCAATGGGGGTAACGCATGTCAAAGGTCGGCTCAGGGAAGTCGTACACCTCCAATTCCGCGGCCGCGCGGGCGATGTCGTCCGCGGTGACGCACACCGGGTGCGGCGACACGCTGACCTCAATGCAGCCCTGCTCTTGGCTGACCTCATACATCAAGGCCAAGACCTGCCGCGCGCGGGTGAGGGTGGCTTCGCGGTTGGTGTAGATGTCATACACCGCGGGCGCCTGGGGCAAACCGGCTAAGAAGGCGGCTTGGGGCAAGGTCAACTTGTCCGCGGTGGTGTGGAAATAGGTTTGGGCCGCGGCCTCAACGCCGTAGGCCAAGTTGCCGTAATACACCTCGTTGAGGTACAGTTCCAAAATTTCGTCTTTGCTGTAGCGCCGAGTGATCTCGGCGGCCAAAATGATCTCACGAATTTTACGCTCATAAGTGCGTGCGCTGCGTTCTTCAGGGGAAAAGAGCAACGCCCGGGCCAACTGCTGGGTAATGGTCGACGCGCCTGAGACCACCTCGCCCGTGGTGTAGTTCTGCCAAAACGCCCGCACAATGGCAAAAGGATCGAAGCCAGGATTGGCGTAGAAGTTCTTGTCCTCCGTGGCGATGGTGGCCGCGATCATGTAGGGCGAGATTTCATCCAAGGGACGATAGCGACGGCGCCCCGCTTGGGGGTCCAAAATTTCATACAGAACCTGCCCTTCGCGATCCAAAATGCGGGTGGTCTCGAATTGCGAAGCATGGGCCCGCAGATTATCCACATCAGGCAATGTGGCGGCGATGCGGGCATACTGGTAGACGCCCCAAGCCGCCAACAGAGCCACAGCCAACAGCAAGCCTCCCGCCAAAAGCAAGGCCAACCGTCCCAAGCAGCCACAACCGCATCCGCTTCCATGGCCAATGGTCCCGCGTGGCGGTGGGGTCGTGCCTGCGTCTCGGGAGGGCGGGGGCGTCACATGGCCGGGCACCCGCACCTGCTTTTCCGTCACCGGGAAGCCATGCTCATCCAGCGTGCGCGGCGGGCGCAAACGCCCATGGCCTGCCTCGGGTGGCGGCGCAGGGCGGGTGGGCTCGGTGCTGGGCCGCGGCATGGCAATGACTCGGGCTTTGGGCCGCGGGCGGCCAGCAGGCCGAGTGCGCGCCAGGGCCTCGGGCGGCACCGCGCGGGTGGCCTCATCATCGGCCGCGTCGGGCAACCCCGCGCCCGCGCCCTCAGAGGGAGCGGACGCGCGGCTCGCGGCGCGTGCCTCCCCTTCCCCCTCGGGGCGGGAGGGGCCAGGGGGGAGGGGGTGGTCCTCGCCCTCGGGCAAAGGCACGGCCTGGGTGGGCGGCGGCTCGCCCGGCGCCGGACGCTGGGCCCAAGTGGGAGGCGCCTCATCATCGGCCGCGTCGGGCAACCCCGCGCTCGCGCCCTCAGAGGGGGCGGACGCGCGGCTCGCGGCGCGTGCCTCCCCTTCCCCCTCGGGGCGGGAGGGGCCAGGGGGGAGGGGGTGGCCCTCGCCCTCGGGCAAAGGCACGGCCTGGGTGGGCAAGACCGCGTCCAGCGGGGGGAGTTCGCGCGAGGAGCCCGCGCGCGCCGTATCGCCCGCTTGAGGTGCGGCGTTGGTCCGATCCTCCGATTCAGGGCGCGGCACGCGCGGTTCGTCCGTCGTCATCGTTTCATTCCTGCTGCTCAGGGCGCGACAAAACCAACACGGTCCATACGCCTTTCATCACCGTATCGCCGTGCTGGTTGCGCACCTCCAAGCGAAAATCCACTGCACCACCGCCCAAACGGCGCATGGCGCGCGTCTTTTCCACCGTGATGACCACGTGCACCGTGTCGCCGATGAACACGGGTTTGACGAACTTCCATTCGCGGATTTCGCGGAAAGCCAGCGTCGTGCCCTCGAGAAAGCCCGTTTGCATGGCCAGGCCCGACGCGATGGAAGTCACCAGCAGGCCATGGGCAATGCGTCGTCCAAAGGGCGTTTGGGCCGCGAACTCGGCGTCGGTGTGAATGGGGTTGTAGTCGCCCGAGAGGCCCGCGAAAGCCACAACGTCAGCCTCGGTGACCGTGCGAGCCGCGGTGACGATGCGCTCGCCGACCTGAAACTCTTCAAAATAGCGGCCCCGCGGTTGATATGCCTCGCTCATGGCGCGCCTCCTATGCGTTTTGACCTTGGTCACCCTTCAGCCGGCGCAACATCGAAAAACGGGTGAGTTCATTGTACACCGTTTGCACCAAGGGCTTCAGTTCAGGCGGCAGGGCGCCTTGTTCGGCCTGCATGACCAACTGGGTGACCGTCTGCAGGAATTCTGGGGTGATGAGGTCCGCGTGCTCCTCCATAAGCCGCTCGCGCTCGGCTTGATCTCGGGCCGCAAGCAAGCGATCCAACAGTTGGACCTCGGGCGGCGGGGCCAGCGCCTCTTGGACGGCGTCCCACAAGCGTTGCAAGCGCCGTGCGCGCGTGTCATCGCCGCTTCGGCGGGCTTTGTCCAACTCTTCGGCCAGCACGCTGAGGAAATCTTGGTCGATCCACGGCAGCGCCTCTTGCACGGCCTTGCGCACATCTTGAGCCTTTGACAAGCGCTCCACAGCCTCGCGCAGAGCCTGCACGGCCTTGTGCACGGCTTCTTCAACTTGCTTGCTGAGTTCCAGCAGCCGCTCGCGGGCCTTTTCCAGCGCGGCTCTTTGCGCTTCGGGTGCTTGGTCAATGCGTTCCGTGAGGGCCTGGTAGAAGGCATAATCCAAAAAAGGCATGGCCAGCGCGACCAAAGCCTGCAGCCGCGGCTCTGATGGGTCTTCGGCCAACCAATCGATCAACGTGGCGCGCAATTGGCCCACCGGGGGGCGCGGCCCCAGCGCGGCCAAGCGCTTTTCCAAATCTTGGAGCGCGTCGATGACCGCTCGCTGTTCGCGGCCCGCGGTGGTGTGTTCCAAGGCCAGTCCCAAGATTTTCTCCAACCGCTGGGCCGAGACCTCATCGTTGCCCGTCCGGGCCGCGTCGATGAGTTGGCTCACGGCCTGGAAGAAGCGCACATCCACCGTCGCGTCTTCTTGCTTGAGGATGTCGACCAGTTGGTCGTCCGAAGCGCCCAACAGGCGTTGCAACAACTTGACTCGCCGTTCTTCGGCTTCCAGCATTTCCTTGGTGACGCCATCGGCCTCCAAGATGCGTTCTTGCAGCGAGCGCAGGGTAAGCACCTGCTGTGGGTTGAGCAGGTAGGCTTTGCGCTTTTCAGCCGGCAAGTGGCGCATGATTTGCTGCACCAGCGGGCCGATGAACTTCTCTTGTTCATGCTGGCTCAAGCCCAATTCCGCGGGCACGAACACCAGCAGCAGTTCCTTATCTGGGTCGTGATACACCAACGGCGCGGGATAAGGCCCTTGATAGCCGCAATGTGGGCAGTGAACGATGTTGAACAAACCACTGAGGATTTCTTGCTTGGCAGCCGGGTCTTGTCCGACATCGAACAATTGACGAATTTCGGCCACGAAGGGTTGCTTGCACTGCGGGCACAAGATTTGCATTTGGGGCATGAGGCTGACTCCTGGATCAATATGCCCACATTATACCCCAGCACCGGGCAGTCGCGCGGCAGGCGCGTCTCAACCGGACAATCGTGAGGATTTTCGACAATTGCTGGAGCGCGCCGCGTCTTGGCATGTAACTTTTGGCCCTGTTCATGCATCGGATACAATGGAACACATGGTCGACAGCATGGAGGTGGCACAATGAACACATTCCGGCGTTGGTGGTGGTTGGGGGGTGTTGTTGTCGCGTTGCTTGTCTTGGTCGTGAGTTGCGGTCGCGAGGTCACGAGCACGCACACCGCCACCGCGGACCAAATTGCCGTCGTGGCCAGCATTGCGCCGCTGGCCGATCTGGTGCGTGAGGTGGGCGGGCCGCGCGTGGCCGTCACCCAAATGGTACCCTTAGGCAGCAACCCGCACACCTTCGAACCCACGCCCGCGCAAATGCAAGCCGTTTCACAAGCCCAACTTCTGGTACTCAACGGCGCGGGGTTGGAGCACTGGGCTGAAGATGTGATCCAAGCCGCGGAGAACCCGAACCTGAAAGTGCTGGAGTTGGCCGAGGGATTGCCCATGATGGGGCGCAACCCCCATTTGTGGCTCAACCCGCGCTACATGATGCGCTTCGCGGACAAAGTGGCCGCGGCTCTGGCCGAGATCGATCCTGACAACGCCACGTATTACCGGGAGCGCGCGGGCGTCTATCAGGCCGAATTGGAGCGCCTGGACAGGGAGATTCGGGAGGCGCTGGCCCAAGTGCCTTCCCGCAAAGTGGTCACCCTGCACGCGGCGTGGGATTACTTTGCCGACGCCTATGGCCTGGAAGTGGTCGCCGTGATCGAGACCACCCCCGGCCGTGAGCCTTCACCCGCGGAGATCGCCGCGCTGGTCGACCTCATGCGCCAAGAGGATGTGCACGTGATCATCGTTGAAACGCAGCCCACACCCCCTGCCGCGCAAGTGGTGGCTGCCGAGACCGGCGCGCGGGTGGTCTATATGGAGCCTTTGGGCGGCCCACCGCCGCTCGACACCTACCTTGGGCTGATGCGGGCCAACGTTCAAGCGTTGGTGGAAGCCCTCCAGGGCGGGCCGTGACGGTGGGCTTGGGCTCAAGATTTGCTTTGGGCAGCCCGCCGTTTGGCATACCACGCGCGCAGGCCGACCACGCGCTCGGTGCCGTTGAGCAGCCGCCGGATGTTGGGCCGCAGCGCCCACAGCAGCAGCGCCTCGGCCAGCACCGCGTAAGCCACATAGACCCACGGCAGGTTGCCCTGCGCGGCCTGATACGCGAACACCGCCCCCGCGATCAGCGGAACGCTCATCGTCGTGACCGAGGCATAACCGACCACGAAAAACAGCACCACGCCAATGGCCAAAATATACAGCAGCGAAGGCGCCCACAAGCCCAGCGCGCCCCCCGCGGCCGGCGCGCCCCCCGCGCCACCATAGAGCCGCACTTTGCCCTCGGGGTCACGCTCGGCCAAAATCAACGAATAATTATGGCCAATGATGGCCGCGATGGGGGCCAACACGTGCACCCAATGCAGATCCGGAAACACGAACTTGGCCAACCACACCGTGGTCGCGCCTTTCAAGATATCTAACGTGGCCGTAGCCAGACCGGCCCAAAACCCCGCGGCCCGCAGGGTGTTCGTTCCTCCTGTGCGGCCGCTTTCGATTTGGCGCACATCCACGTTGCGCGTCATTTTGGCGATGATATAGCCAAAGGGGATGGCGCCCAAAAAATAGGCCACTGCCAACAACCACAAAACGCGTAACACCGCCACTTTCGCCTCTCCGAAATGGGGTTGCTCCCAACGCGCTGCACCGCCCTGCGCGCGGTGGCTCCACCTTTACAACCCACCAACTCCACAGGGGTTGCGGGCGACTACACCACCCCCAACGTGCGCAGGGTGGCCGCGTCCTCGGGCGGCAGACGCCGCGGCTCGATGCCCCAAATGCGGCACACGGTGAGAATGTGGATGACCTCTTCCAAGGCCAGCGCGTAATTGGCCGCTTGTCGCAAATCCGCGCCCACCGTAAGCAGGCCGTGGTTTTGCATCAACACCGCGGGCGCGTCGCGTAGCGCTTCCACCAGGCGAGCGATGCCCTCCCGGTCGCCGGGCACCACGTAATACACCGCGCGCATGTGTTCGAAGGGCAGCGCGTCGGCGATGATGGGCGGAATGCGTTCGCCCATCAGCCCCAGCGCGGTGGCATAGGGCGCGTGGGTGTGCACCACCGCGTGCACCTGCGGAAAGGCACGATACACTGCCAAGTGCAGCGGCGTCTCCGACGAAGGCTTGCCCTGCCCCGGATAAGCCCGGCCTTGGCCATCCACCCGCACCAAGGCCTCTGGCGTCAGTCCCCCTTTGTGCATGCGAGTGGGCGTGATGAGCACATCACCCGCGGCCAAGCGCACCGACACATTCCCGCCCGTGGAGGTGATCAGCCGGGCCTGAAACAATTCCAACACCACCGCGGCAACCGCCTCGCGCGCCGCGGCCTCATCACGATACGGCGATTCAGCCATGCCTTTGCTCCACACCACAAAAGATAACGGCGGAGCCTCCCCCGCCGCAAAGCGGATTATACAGCAAAGCCCGCAGACTTGGTACAATACCACCATGCGTGTGGATGTGTTTACCCTCTTCCCAGAAGTGTTCGAGCCGTATCTGAACCTGAGCATTTTGGCCCGGGCCCGGCAAAAAGGCCTGCTGGAAGTGCACCTGCACAACATTCGCGACTGGGCCACCGACAAGCACAAAACCGTGGATGACGAGCCCTACGGCGGCGGCGGGGGCATGGTGATGAAGCCCGAGCCTATCTTCGCCGCGGTGGAAGACGTGCTGGGCCGGCCCCCGAAGGTGCCCGTCATCTTGCTCACCCCCCAAGGCCGCCCTCTGACCCAAGCCGTGGCATGGGAGTTGTCGCGGCACCCCCACTTGGCCCTCATCGCCGGGCGCTACGAGGGCATTGACGAGCGGGTGCGCCAACACTTGGTCACCGACGAAATCTCCATTGGCGATTATGTCCTCACCGGCGGCGAACTGCCCGCGCTGGTGCTCATTGACGCGGTCGCGCGGTTGCTGCCAGGCGTGTTGGGGGACCCCGACGCGCCGCGCAAAGATTCCTTCAGCCAGGGGCTGCTGGAGCATCCCCACTACACCCGGCCGGCCGAGTTTCGGGGCTGGCGGGTGCCTGATGTGCTGCTCTCGGGCCATCACGCGGAGATCGCGCGCTGGCGGCGCCGCGAAGCCCTGCGCCGCACCTGGGAGCGCCGCCCCGACCTGCTGGCCCAGGCCGAACTCACCCCCGAAGAGCGCGCGCTCATCGCCCGCTGGGAAGCCCAACGCCGCGCGACCGCGGAGGCCGCGGAAACCGCGGCAAACGACGCGCCCTCCGCGGACGCGGACACCGAGCCGCCGGCGGCAGCGCCTTCACCCTCGTCCCAGGAGCCAGAAGCATGAACCCCAACCACCGCTTTCCGTGGGGGCGCACCTTTGCCCTGGCCTTTGGCTTCTTCGGCATTAGCCTGGTGTGGCCCATCTTCAACAACTTCGTCCCCTTGCTCTTGGCCGAGCGAGGCGTGGCCCCCGCGCTCATCGGCGTGATCATGACATGGGACAACTACTTCAACATCTTTGTGCAGCCCTTGAGCGGCGCGCTTTCAGACCGCACCCGCACGCGTTGGGGGCGGCGCTTGCCTTGGCTCATGGTGGGCGCGCCCCTGGCCGCCCTGGCCTTTGTCAGCATCCCCATGGCGCGCACCGTAGGGCTGATGATGCTGGCCATCGGCGCGGCCAATTTTGCGCTCTCGCTGTTCCGCGCGCCCACCATCGCACTGTTGGGCGACCTCTACCCGCCCGAACAGCGCAGCACGGCCAACGGCGTGATCAACCTCATGGGCGGCTTGGGGGCGATTTTAGCCTTTTTAGTGGGCGGTGCACTATACGAGGCCGCGCTGAGCCGCTGGGGGCTGACCGCGGCTCAAATCGCGCCCTTTGCCTTTGGCGCGGGCATGCTGCTGCTGGCCACGGGCATTGTCGTGTGGCGCATCCGTGAGCCAGCCGTGCCGCATCAGGCCGATGAAAGCGACAAAGCCGATTGGGCCGCGGTGTGGGCCGCGCTGCGAGGCCGCCATCGCGCTTGGGCGCCCGGCTTCGGTCGGCTGCTGTTGGCTTTGGTGGCTTGGTTCTGGGCCTACAGCATCTTAGAGGCGTGGCTCTCATCCTTCGGGAAGTTCACCTTGGGCCTGAGCGAAGGGCGCGTGGCCATGCTCACCGCCGCGCTGCCCTTGGCCTTCGTGGCCATGGCCTTGCCCGCGGGCCTGGCCGGCTCCCGCTGGGGCCGTCGCCGGGTGATTGCCGTGGGCTTGCTGCTGTTGGTGCCGTTGCTGGCCCTGGGCCTGTTGGTGCGCACCCCCACCGCGTTGGCCTTGCTGCTGGCCGCGCTGGGCGCCGCGTGGGCTTTGGTCAATGTCAACGCGTTGCCCCTGGTCTACGACTTTGGCCCGCCGGGTCAAGCCGGGTTGATGACCGGCCTCTACTACATCGCCTCCAACCTGGCCTTGGTCTTGGGCCCGCCTGCGATGGGATGGCTGCTCCAATGGCGCGCCGGCGCCTACGCGCTCATGTTCCCCCTGGCTGCGATCGGAATGGCCTTGGCCGCGGGGCTGCTGCTCTCGTTGCCGCGGGTGGAACCGGGCTCCGCCGCGGCCGAGCCCCAGGTTTGAGGCATTGCCCACGCGCGAACTACGGCCCTGAGGGCGTGGCCGTCGGGGTCGCGGGCAAACGCCAAGTCAACAACAGGCGCAACGCGGCCAAATTTTGCCGCAAATCAATGTCCTCGTGGGTCGAGAGTTCCACATCCACCGACGGGATGCCCAACGCGAACGCGGTCCAATCCACCAACTGGCCGGTGAGTTGGCAGCCGTAATCCAGCGGCGGGTAGCGGTAGCCGGTGACCTGGGCCAAATCTTGCGCCAACTGGGTCGAGCGCGGGCCGGGCGCGTAGGGCCACCCCGCGGGAAAGATGCCCAACGCCGCGCTGTGATAACTGACCAGGGCCTGCGGGTGCACATCGGGCCGCTGCAAAAACATGGCCAAGGCGCGGGTTTCGGGCTCCGACAGCGGCCCCGCGCCCGCGGTGATGGGCGCGTAATTCCAACAGCCTTGGCGGTCCCAATCGGGCTGCCAGTTCCACGGGAAGTTGCGGTTCAGATCGACCCCGCGCGCGTTGGCCCGCCCCAAAACGCCTTTGTGCCGTGCATACCCGTCGGGGTTGAGGTTGGGCACGATGAACAGCGTGACCTCGGGCGGCACCGTGATCTCGCCTTGCTGCAGCAAGCGAATCAGCGTCTCGGCCAAGACCACCGTGTTCCACTCATAGCCGCCGTGAATGCCCGCGAGGATCATGCGCTGCCACGGCCCGCGTCCGAAGCGGTACACCGTCAGCGGCCGGCCTTCGACCGAGTAGCCAATGACCAGCGAACCGCCATCAGGGATGGGCGGCAGCGTTGCGGTCGGCTCAGGGCTGGGGGTTGGGCTGGGCCGCGGTGTGGCCGTGGCCGTTGGCGGGGCCGTGAGCGTCGCGGTGGGTGAGGGCCGCGCGGTCGGGGACGGCGTCAGCGTGAACGCCGCGGGCAGAGGTAACGCGACAGCCGGCCCTGGGGCCGTGGACCCAGCCATGAGGCGGTCCCCCAACCACGCGGCCAGGTTCCACCCGAGCCAGGCCATGCCTCCCATCCCCGCCAACAACAGGCCGAGCAGCACGCCCTTGCGCCCAAGGGACATGATGGCTTCTCCTGCACAGAGTTTCAGCCGCGAGCGAGGCCAAGCCATTGTACCCCACGCGGTCAGGCCTTGGTACAATACATAGCGTCCGGCCCGAGCGGAGCCCATCCCCCGAGAGGGAAACCATGCCCAAACGCAGCGCCGACGGCGTCACCCCGGTTCGCCGCCAATATTTGGAACTCAAGCGCCAGTATCCCGACGCGATCCTCTTCTTCCGCCTGGGCGATTTTTACGAGACCTTTGACGAAGACGCGGAAATCGTCAGCCGGGAACTGGACCTGGTGCTGACCTCGCGCAATGTGGCCAAGGGGGTGCGCGTGCCCATGGCCGGCGTGCCCTACCACGCGGTGGATTCGTACCTGGCCCGGCTCATCGAGAAGGGCTATCGGGTGGCCATCGCGGAGCAAATCGGCGAGCAACCGGTGCGCGGGCTCATGCCCCGCAAGGTGGTGCGGGTGGTCACCCCAGGCACGGTGTTGGAGCCCGAACTCTTGCCCGGCGACGCGAACAACTACCTGGCCGCGGTGGTGGTGCAAGGCGACCGCGCCGGCATCGCGTACGCGGATGTGACCACCGGCGAGTTCGCGGCCACCGAGTTGCGCGGCCCGGCCATCGAGCATCTGGTGCGGGCGGAATTGCTCCGCTTGCGGCCCGCGGAAGTGTTGCATCCCGAAAGCACGCCCCCGCCCGCGGACACCCCTGGGCATCCCATGCCGTGGCCCGATTGGCGCTTCGAGCACAGCCGCGCGCAAGAGGCCCTCAAGACCCACTTGCGCGTGGCCCGGCTGGAGGGTTTTGGCCTGGGCGGCAAGCCCTTGGCCGTGCGAGCCGCGGGGGCCATTGTGCAATATTTGCAAGAGACGCGCGCGGATGTGTTGCCCTTGCTCACCCGAGTGAGCACATATAGCCTGCACGACTTCATGGCCCTGGACGCGGCCACCCGACGCGGGCTGGAACTCACCGAAACCCTGCGCGAAGGCCGAGTAGAGGGCTCGCTGTTGGGCGTGCTGGATCGCACGGTCACGCCCATGGGCCGCCGCTTGATCCGCCAGTGGGTGCAACAGCCCTTGATCGAGGTTGAGCGCATCCGCCGCCGGCTGGAAGGGGTGGACTTCTTCTACCAGCAAGGGCTGCTGCGGGCCGAGGTGCGCGCGGCCCTCAAGCCCTTGGCCGACCTGGAGCGGTTGGTGAATCGCGTCGCCGCGGGGTCGGCCCAGCCCCGAGATTTGGTGGCCCTGCGCGCGACATTGCGCCAACTGCCGCGGCTGCGCGATTTGCTCGCTCCGCCCGCGGAGGCGCGCGCCAACGGCGCGGAGGCCGGCCCGCCCGCGGAGCCCATCCCCCAAGACCACCCCTTGGCCGCGCTGCTGGCCAAACTGGACCCGGTGCCCGAGGCCCTGGACCTGTTGGAACGGGCGCTGGCGGAAGACCCGCCGGCTACGCTGCAACACACCGGCGTCATTCGACCCGGTTTCTCGGCCGAGTTGGACCGCATCGTGCGTGAATCGCAGCACGCGCGCGAGTGGATCGCCAACCTGGAAGCCGTGGAGCGGGAACGCACGGGCATCAAAAGCCTCAAGGTCGGCTATAACAAGGTCTTCGGCTATTACATCGAGGTCACCAAGGCCAACACGCACTTGGTGCCCAAGCATTACATCCGCAAGCAAACCCTGGTCAACGCGGAGCGCTACATCACGCCCGAGATGAAGGAATATGAGGCCTTGGTGCTGCACGCGGAGGAGCAAATCAAAGACCTGGAAGCGCGGCTGTTCAAAGATCTGCTGCAACGTTTGAGCGGCTGGCGGGGCCGGCTGCTGGGCACTGCACGCGCGTTGGCCGTGCTGGATGTGCTGGCCGCGCTGGCCGAAGCCGCGGTGGAAAACGACTATGTGCGGCCCGAGGTGGTGGAGGAGCCGGTGCTGGCTATTCGCGAAGGCCGGCACCCCGTGGTCGAGCGCGGCCTGGAGGACGGCCGCTTCGTGCCCAACGACACGGTCTTTGAAGAGGGCGAGATCGTGCGCATCCTCACCGGGCCCAACATGAGCGGCAAGAGTACCTTTTTGCGTCAAACCGCGCTCATTGTGCTCATGGCCCAAATGGGCAGTTTCGTGCCCGCGCGCGAGGCCACCATCGGCGTGGTGGACCGCATCTTCACCCGCATCGGTGCGCAAGACGAGATCCACGCGGGGCAGTCAACCTTCATGGTCGAAATGCTGGAAACGGCCAACATCTTGCACCACGCGACCCCCCGCAGCCTGGTGATTCTGGATGAAATCGGCCGCGGCACCAGCACCTACGACGGCCTGGCCATTGCCTGGGCCGTGGTAGAGTACATCCACAACCACCCGCGGCTGCGATGCAAGACCCTGTTCGCGACCCACTACCACGAGTTGACCCAACTGGCCGATTTGCTGCCCGGTGTGCGCAACTACCATGTGGCGGTCAGCGAACAAGGGGGGCAGGTGGTCTTCTTGCACCAAATCGTGCCCGGCCGGGCCGACCGCTCCTACGGCATTCATGTGGCCGAACTGGCCGGCTTGCCCAAAGCGGTCATCCAACGGGCCTGGGAGATTTTGCAGCAACTGGAGGCCCAAGGGCGTTCGCCCGGCGAAGCCCCGCAGGCCGCACCGCCCACGGGCGTCCAATTGAGCCTGTTCCCCGAAACCAACCCCCTGTTGGAAGAACTGCGCGCGTTGGACATCCACAATCTCACACCCATCGAAGCGCTTAACTTGCTCTATCGGTGGCAGCAAAAGTACGGGGCCGCGTGACGCCCCGGCCCGTCCGTTTGACCTTCCGCCAGGAGGGCACCCATGTCTTTCGTCCATTTGCATGTGCATTCCGAATATTCGCTGCTGGACGGCCTGAGCAAGGTCAACGCCTTGGTGGCTGCGGCCAAAAAGCACAATATGCCCGCGGTCGCGCTGACAGACCACGGCGTACTGTTCGGCGCGGTGGAATTTTACATCGCGGCCCGACGGGCGGGCATCAAGCCCATTTTGGGCATGGAAGCCTATTTGGTGCCCGATGTGCGGAAACGCAACCCAAAGTTGGATCGCTCGCCCTTTCACTTGCTTTTGCTGGCTCAAAACGAAACAGGCTGGAAGAACTTGATGAAGTTGGCCACGTTCGCCCAATTGGAAGGCTTCTACTACAAAGCACGCATCGACTACGACACCCTGGCCCGCCACGCGGAAGGTCTCATCGCCACCACCGGCTGCCTGTCGGCCGAGGTGCCCAGCGCGCTCAAACGAGGCGACTATCAAAAAGCCCAAGAACGGCTGGACTGGTATTACGAGGTCTTCGGCCCAGAACGGTTTTTCTTCGAATTGCAAGACCACAACATCCCCGAACTGCGGGAAGTGAACAAGGCCTTGCTGGAACTGGGCAAACGCTACAACGCGCGCTTTGTGGCCACCAACGACGTGCACTACATCACCCCCGACCAGTACAAATTGCAAGACGTGCTCATCGCCATCCAAACAGGTAAGAAACTCCACGACCCCAAGCGCCTGCGCATGGAGGATCCGACATACTACTTCCGCTCGCCCGAAGAGATGCAAGCCCTGTTCGGCGAAGTGCCCGGCGCGCTGGAGAACACCCTGCTCATCGCGGAAATGTGCAATGTCAACATCCACGTCAACGAATTCGAAGACCAGCCCACATATTATCTGCCAACCTTCCCGGTACCCGAGGGGCACGACGCGCAGTCGTTTTTGCGCCATTTGGCCGAGCAAGGCTTGCGCGCCCGCTACGGCGAACGGGCCGACGCGCCCGAAGTGCGGGAGCGCTTCGAGCACGAGTTGGCCATTATCCACCGCATGGGTTTTGACGCGTACTTCCTCATCGTGTGGGATTTGGTGAACTACGCGCGGCAGCAAGGCATTTGGTACAACGCGCGCGGCTCCGCGGCCGGCTCGCTGGTGGCCTACTGCCTGGGCATCACCATGGTGGATCCCCTGGAGCACGGCCTCATCTTCGAGCGTTTTCTCAACCCCAGCCGCCAAACCATGCCCGACATCGACTTGGATTTCCAAGACGACCGGCGGGACGAGATGCTGCGCTACATTTCAGAAAAGTACGGCGCGGAAAACGTGGCCCAAATCATCACCTACGGCTCCATGAAGGCCCGCGCGGCCATTCGAGACGTGGGGCGGGTGTTAGAAATCGACCCCGAAAAGGTGGACCGTCTGGCCAAGATGATTCCTAATGTGCCCAGCCGGCCGGTGACCTTAGAAGCGGCCTTGGAAGGCTTCAAAAACCCCGACGGCTCACCCAACGAAGAAAAAAACAAGGATTTCCAAGTGCCGGTCAAAGACCTGCAAGAGGAATACCAAAAAGACGAAGAAACCCGCCGCTTGTTAGACATCGCCCGCGCGCTGGAGGGCGTGGTGCGCCACGTGGGCACCCACGCGGCCGGCGTGGTGGTCACCCCCGAGCCCGTGGTCGAATATGTGCCTTTGCATCGGCCAACTTCCGACTCGGGCCGAAGCGACGACCGCGACGAGGGCAGCGACGAAGCACCCATCCGGGCCGTGACCCAGTTCGAAATGAACATCCTGGAGGCCATGGGCCTGCTCAAGGTGGACTTTTTGGGGCTGGCCACCCTCACCGTGATGGCGCGCGCGTGCCAACTCATCGAGCAGCGCCACGGCGTCAAACTGGATTTGTACAACATCCCCCTCGACGACCCCGCGGCCTACGAACTGCTGCGCAAAGGCGACACCGTCGGCTTGTTTCAGGTGGAAGGCAGCGGTTTCACCCGCCAACTCATCAAGATGCAGCCGCGGGAACTCAAGCACGTGGTGGCCATGGTGGCCCTTTATCGGCCAGGGCCCATGGCATTCATCGATACATTCATCGCCCGTATGCACGGCAAGGAGGAGATTTCCTACCACCACCCTCGGCTGGAGCCCATCCTGTCCGAGACGTACGGCATCACGGTCTACCAAGAACAAATCATGCGCGCGGCCATGGACTTGGCCGGTTACAGCGGTGCCGAGGCGGACAATTTGCGCCGGGCCATCGCCAAGAAGAAAGAAAAAGAGGTACAACGCCACCATCGCAAGTTTGTCGAAGGCGCGGTAGCCCAAGGCATCGACCAGGAAGTTGCCGAACGCATCTTCCACGACTGGCGACGCTTTGCCCAGTATGGCTTCAACAAATCCCACGCGGCCGATTACGCGGTCATCGCGGTGCAAACCGCCTATCTCAAAGCCCACTATCGGCTGGAATATATGACCGCGCTGCTCACCGTCTCCCTCAACAACACCGACAAGGTGGCCCGCTATGTCGAGGACGCGCGCCAACACGGCCTGCGGATTTTGCCGCCTGACATCAACGCCAGCCACTGGGAGTTCACCATCGAGACCGTGGACGCGGCGACGGGCGAAGAGGGCATTCGCTTTGGCCTGGGGGCCATCAAACATGTCAGCCGCAACGGGGTGCAGGAAATTCTGCGGGCTCGCGCGGAGGGCGGCCCCTTTGCCGATCTCAGCGACTTCCTCCAACGGGTGGATTTGCGGGTGGTGGGCAAACGCTCCTTGGAAAGCCTCATCAAAGTGGGCGCGCTGGATCGCTTCGCGGATCGGGCGGCGCTGCTGGCCGCGCTGGATCGGCTGATGAGCGTGAACGCGCGCGCCATGCGAGCCCGCGACGCCGGCCAACTTTCCCTCTTCGGCGGTGGCACGAGCGCGACGGCCACGCCCCAGCCGGCCATACAGGTGGACCTCCCCGACCAAACCGCCGCCTTGGCCGATAAACTGGCCTGGGAGCGGGAACTCATGGGGGTGTATCTCTCCGAACATCCCTTGGCGCGGCTGGCAGAGGTGCTGAGCCAAGCCGGCACCCACACCACCCGCCAGTTGGCCAAGGCCGAGCGCAACCGTCCGGTCGTCTTGGTGGGCGTTATTGTCGAAGTGCGCCCCCACACAACACGCACCGGCAGAGCCATGGCCTTCGTCACCCTGGAAGACCTGGAAGGGCGGGTGGAGATGGTAGCCTTCCCGCAAGTCTGGAAAACCTATCGAGATCTCCTTACGGTGGGCAAGATCGTCAAGATTCGCGGCAAAATCGATGCCAAGCGCCAAGAGCCAACCGTGTTGATCGACGAAGTCTCCACGCGACTGACGTACCGACGCCCTGTAGAAGCCGGCGACGCGAACGCGGCGCCGGACCTGGCAGACGAAGCCTTGCACGCCGACTTGCCCCCCGACCAGCCCTTCGCCGAGCCCACGATGCCGCCACCGCCCGAAGAACCGCCCGAGCCGTGGGCGTCGTCCCTCAGTTCGGCCCCACCCGCGGCTCCATCCCCCCGGGGTAACGGGCACCCGCGGGCCGAGGCCCCACCGCGCGCGCGGCGGCGTTTGGTACTCCACTTGCGGGCCGGCCAGAACACCGATGCAGAAATTCGCCGCCTGCGCCGTTTGCATCAAACCTTGATCGCCTTCCCCGGCCAGGATGAGTTCGTGTTCCAACTGCATTTGAATGGCCGAACTTGGCGCGTGCTCTTTCCGCGCGCGTCAACCCGCATTTGCCCTGACCTGGAAACGCGCTTGCGCAAGTATTTGCGCGAGGGGGAAACGTTGCAAATCGACGAGGCCCCCGCGGCCTAACGGGCCGCGCGGCTTGGACCCGCGTGGGCGCCTGGGGCGTGCGCATCCCCTCGTGGGTGGTGAACAGAGCAGGCCGGGGGCGCGGGCCTGCCCCCAAGGGGCCCCCTACGCCCCCGGCAGAGATTTACGGCGCGGCCGGGCACGCGGTTGAGGCGGCCGCGCCCGCGGGCGCGCCAAACATGGCCACATAGAAACAAACACCCGCGGCGCACGCGGCGCCGACTCCGACATGCTGAATGCTCTCGTTCAGAATATTGCACCGATGCCCCGCGCTCCCCATCCATTGGTCCACCACCCAGGCACCCGATTCAGGCCCATTGGCGACATTTTCCAACAACAGGGCGAACGCGTAGCCATATTGCGCCGCGCGTTGGGCCGGCGTCGAGCCGCCGCATCCGCTGTGGGTGACCTGGCCTGTGCTGGCCATATATTGGGCTTGAGCCTCCGCGGCACGGTTCAGGGCTCCTTGCGCGGCCAGCGGCGGCAAACCGTACTGTTGACGACGCTCGTTGATGGCGGCCTGCATGGCTTGCGCCAAATCGCGGCGCAGGTCGGCGTGGGAGGGGCATGATGTAGGCGTAGGGGTGGGTTGCGCGGGAGGCGGCGGCGTGGTCGCGGGCCCGCCGGGGGTGGGCGTCGGCCAGGGAGAGCGAGTGGCCGTGGGGCCGCCCGCGGTGTAAACCGGGGATGTGGCCGTAGGCACGGCTTGGGCCTGTTGCCGCGTAGGCGTGGGCCGCGGGTGACAGTCGGGGTCGTGCCACTCCTGCCAATACACATCCCTTCCCGTTACCATGGCTTCTCCCCTGGCCAGTATGTGGTGACGCAGCAACAGAGACAGTATATTTACAACGGGGGAATCGGTAGGCAAATTCTCCGTGAAGACACCCCACCCCCAGATGGGATCCCAACCCATCACAGTCTCAAGGGAGGACGAGATCATTTCGCGTAACTTGGAAGCGCTCACAGAGCCCAAAAAAAGCGCGTTTTCCAAACGCCTCAGGCCTTGGGGTGAAAAGGCCAGTTCATACATCAGGCCGTGGTAGGAAAGGCGAAACGGCTTGGTCAGGTCGGGGCGCCCCTGCTCGTCAGTCTGAATGTGGAAGCGCACTTTGGTGCACGGCAAGTTCGCCTGGGGCCGGGTGAAGAAGACGAGATCCCGCCATTGCCCCTGGCTAAGTGGGGGCGTGGGTGATATCACGACGGTCGGTGTCCATGTCGCCTCCACCCCCATCCAGGACGGGGTGGGTGAGGGCGAAGGGGAAGGCGTCCTACGGGAGGTCGGCGTGGCCATGGGCGTGGGCGTGGGAATATGGCGCGGTCGGCATTCGGGGTCCCAGAGTTCCAAAATGCCCCTTTCAAAGTGGATATTTCTCCCGTGTAGGGAATCTTTATTTTTTATGTCTGTTTCTGATAAATCCGCAACTGTGAGCAAAATCGTGACGAACTCGGGAGGCTCCTTGAGGCGAACCCATTGGTCGCCCTCCGCTCGTTCCCAAACAAAGCCGTCGCTTTGTTCCCAGGGAGGCCGGATTTGCCCGCCGGTGATGGTGATCGCCTCGTACGGACTGCGGGTAATGGACGGTTGAGCCCTCGTGGCCTTCGTTTGGCCAGTATCATCCTTCTCGGTCACATACAGAGCCCGATACACGCCAGTGGGGGTGACCACCCGGATACCCTCGGTCTGATACGCCTTCAGGGCCTTGTCCTCCCAATCGCCCTGATTGTAGTCGATGGCAGGGGGGAAAAAGCGTATCGGCGTACAGGTGCCGGGCGGCGAGGTATAGCGATAATAGCGAATTTCACGAAGGCCAGGGAAGGTTAAAACGCCTTCTAACAGCGTGCCCATTACTTCCGTCTCACACCCCACCACCAAGCCGACCACCAACATAAAGGAGAGGACCTGAAGGAGCAGGCGCACGGAGGGTTGGTAACGCATCATGTGCCTCCTACACGAGGACCTTTTCAAGGGCGAAACGAAAAGGTTTGCGTCGCGCAAGGTTCCCGCAAATGGTCGCGCGCGCAGGCCTGGACGGTGGCGGTGAAGGTTTGGCCATAGCCAGGGCCCACGTCGGGCACGGTGACCAACATGCTGCGGCCCGGCTGAATGGCAGGGGCACCGCTGCGGGTTTGGCAATCGCGCCACCAGGTGAGGTAAGTGTCCCAGCGCTCGCCGCCCGCGCCCTGTGCGAAGGTGATACGCGCGGACTCGATGGCGCGCGTGCCGTAGTTGGTGATCTGGAACAACCAACCGTGCCGGTTACCGCATTCGGCTTGGCCAGCAAAGGTCACAGTAAAGGCCATTTCGGGGGGCTGGGGCGTGGGCAGGATGGCCACTTGGTCGAGGGCTTCGGCCGAGGCCTCGAATTCCAGAAAGCGCGGGGTATCGGGCACCCAGCACAAACGCGTATCGGGCAGCGCAACCAGCCAGTAGCGGGTATCTTCAAAGGGGGCCATAGCCACGACCAGGGCACGCTCACCGGGTTGCAAGATGGCGATGGCCTCATAGAAGGGCGCGGGCCCGGCGCGGCAGTAGAGGTTCCCTTCGGCGACCAAGGGTAGAACCGCGCGCGTAGGGGTCGCGGTGGGGGCCAGGGTTGGGGTCGGCGAGGGCGTCCAAGTTGGGGTGAGGGTCGGGGTTGGAGGGATGGTGGGCGTCGGCGTGATGGTCGCCGTGGCCGTCCAGTTGGGCAAGAAAGTGGGCAAGGGCGTTCGCCACTCCGGGGGCAAGTCGACGCGTTGCCGACGTTGGTTCTGGAACCATTGGCCGGCGGCCCCCAGCACCAAGGCCAAGCCCACGACCAGGCCGAGCCACCACCAACGCAAGGTGCCGAAGAAAGCGCGCGCGTTCACATCGTCACCCCCAAAGCCGAAAGGATACTGACCGGACAGTCGGGCTGGACTCATTGTACGACAACACGGCCGTCGCGTCAAGCGACATGCGCGCGGTTGGCGAACACCCAAAGCCCCAGCCGCGTCCACGGTCCTTGCGCGGCCGTCAGCCAACCGCCCACCCATCGCCCCCAGGGGCCGTTGGCCGCGCCACCGCACGCCCATCCACCCCGCGCCGCGCG
Organism: uncultured Anaerolineaceae bacterium; assembly: GCA_964446575.1. Taxonomy (GTDB): domain Bacteria; phylum Chloroflexota; class Anaerolineae; order Anaerolineales; family DRMV01; genus JAADEN01. The sequence goes on from CAYUOX010000074.1 coordinate 32,220, forward strand.
GCCGCTGCCCCGCGCCTTCCCAACCCCTTTACCCTTAAGGTAAAATCAGAAATATCAGCAAAGGGTTCCTGTCCGCGTCCATACAGGATGTGCCACCATGTCCGCTCGACCACGTGGCTTCAGAGGTTGGCTGCTCATGGACGGCGGTCTCTTGGGCTTCCTCCTGCTGCTGTGCTTGTGCGGGCTGTGCACCTTCCCCGCGCTGTTGGTGGCGAGCATCACCTTTCCCGCGTCGGGGTTGCGCATTGCGTCCGATCGGGTCGTGGTGCAATGGCGGGTGGAATATCGCGGTCAGCAAGTGGTGCTCAGCGAATCAGGCCCATCCTCTCGCACGCCTGAGTATGTCGTGACGTTGGATGGCCGGCCTATTGTCCAGAGTTCCGCCCAAGCCCCGCGCGAAACCATCGCCATCCTCGAAGACCTGGAGCCCGGAAGCCACACCCTGCGCCTGGAGGCCCAGGCCCAACGCCGCCGCGCCGTGCACGAGGTCACCTTCGAGATCGTCGACGCGCCTTCGCCGTGGCGTTTGGACACCCTCCCCTATGCGTTTCGACGCGCCTATGTGTTTGACGCCCTGGGCCGCGCCTTGGTCATCCCCAGCGCCGAGCCCGCGGATGTGGCCTTTGCCGACCATCGTGGGGTCTTCGAGATGTGGGGCGCGTTCACGGTGCAAGACAAGCGGCTCACGTTTCGCCCCTGGATCTGGGAGCAGGTCGGCGAGGCGCACCCCTTGCCTTTGCCCGCCGACGGCCAGGGCTACTTGGTCGGACCGGGATTCTGGCTGGCGGATCGCCTTTATGTGTGGCAAGAGGACACCTGGGAAGCCCTCCCGCCGTTGCCCGCGCAGGTCCCCGAGCCCGTGGCCAACTACTACCAGGATCTGGGCCCGCGTCTGTTCCAAGAACACGCGTCGTTCTTTTGGGCGCGCGCTTGCGGTGATGCGATCTGGGTTTCGCTGACCTGGCGCATCGCTCGCACCCAAGGGCCCGATTTCTTCGCCTACCTGGCCCGTTGGCGCGCGTCCCGCTGGGAGCGCATTCCCCCGCCAACGCCGCACGGCTTTTTTGTCCCCTACTGCTTCCATGGGCAGGTCTGGGTGGTGAATGTGGCTTCAGACGGCTCACCGCTGGCGGCGGGGCAGTTGCAGCAGTGGGGTTGGTTCATCAATCGCCAATCGCCCTGGACCTTTGTCGAAGGGCAAAGCATTGGCCGCACCTACCGCTGGCACGGTGCCGGCTGGGAGGAAGCCCTCGCGCCGCCCATGGTTCTGAACATTCACTCCCAGGACAACTACCAATGGCTGCCCTCGTTCTACGGCCCCGCGTTTGCGCGGCTGTACCAAGGCGAGGGCTGGCTGGTCGTCATCCCCACCGCGGTGGAAGGCCCGCCGGCGCGGTAGTGGGCAAGGCCGGGCAGCAGGGGCCTGGCGGCCGCGAGGTGAACGCCCCGACTGCGCGGCCAGGCGCGGGGCCCGGTTCCCTGTTGGCGCGCCCGCGCGGCTGAGCCCGGCCCCAGGGCCCATCCCCCCAGCGCGGGTTTCGCGCGGCGGCGCGGCCCCGCCCCAACGCAGCCGTCATATCGTGGTGCCGGGTCGCGTTTGTCCCCGCGCTGGACAAACCCTCGCGCTTGGGGTAGAATAGCCCCCGCCCAGGCCCCAAGGCCGTGGGCGGGCGTGGTGCGCGCCCATCATGTTGCCAGGGTATCTGACAGGAGGCTTGCCTTGCCGAACACTCGGTCTGCCAAGAAACGCTTACGCCAAAACGAAAAGCGCCGGTTGCGCAACCGTTGGTTCCGTGGCCGAGCCAAGACGTTCATCAAAAAGACCCGCCAGGCCATCGAACGGGGCGACGCGGAACAGGCGCGTTATTACGCCCAACTGGCCGTCAAGGCCTTAGACAAGGCCGCGGCCAAGGGCATTTTGCATCCGAACAACGCGGCTCGGCGCAAGAGCCGCTTGCTCAAACATCTGCGTCGCCTCGAAACCCAAAGCGCTTCCGGCCAGGCGGCTTAATCGCCCCGTCTTCGCTTGGTCGGACGGGAACTCGTGGGCCGGGTTCCCGTTTTTGTTGTTTCGTCCGCCCACCTGCCGGGAGGAAACGCCATGCTGGACGCGTTGCAAAACCAGGTGCTGGACCTGGTGCGCGCCTATCTGGCCGAACACGACATCCCCGAGCCCAAGGAATGGCGCTTTGCCCCCGTGCCCGGCGAAGGCGTTTGGGGTTTCAGCCTGCCGTTGTTCCCGGTGGCCGCGGCCGAGGTACGGGCCAAAGGCCTGCGCACGCCAGTGCCCCAACGCGCCCAAGAGTTGGCCACGGCCTTGGCGCACGCCGTCCAAACCTTGGAAGGTGTGCAGCGGGCCGAGGCTGTGCGCGGCTATCTCAACATCTACGTGGATCCGCACCGCTTTGGCCAACAGGTGGTTGACTCGATCCTGCAGCAAGGCACGCACTATGGCCGCGCACCCCGGCGCGGCCAACGCCTGATGGTTGAATTCTCCCAGCCCAATACCCACAAGGCCTTTCATGTAGGCCACCTGCGGAATGTCATTCTGGGCGAGGCCGTGTGCCGCATCCTCGACGCCGCGGGCTACGACGTGGTGCGGGCCAACTACTTGGGCGATATCGGTTGGCATGTCATCAAATGGCTGTGGAACTACCTCACCTACCATCGGGGGGAAGAGCCTCCGGCCGAAGACAAGACCGTGTGGATCAGCCAACTGTACATCGAAGCCAACCGCCGCCTGAAAGAGAACCCCGAACTCGAACCCCAAGTGCGGGCCCTGTTCCACCGTTGGGAGGCGCGCGACCCTGAACTGGTCGCCCTGTGGGAGCGCACCCGCCAGTGGTCCATCGAAGGCTTCGAAGAAATCTACCGCTTGTTGGATGTGCACTTCGACCGGGTGTACTACGAAAGCGAAATGGAAGAACCCGGCAAAGCCCTGGTCGAGGAACTCATCGCCCGCGGGTTGGCGCGCGACCTGCGCCCCGAGGGGCCCGTCATCGTGCCCTTGGATGAACTCCTGGGCCTGGACAAACCCACCTACCGCACTTATGTGGTGCTCCGTTCCGACGGCACCAGCCTGTATGCCACCAAAGACTTGCCCCTGGCCATTCAGAAGTTCCGCGAATACCCCGACTTGGTGCGCAGCATTTACGTTATTGACGTGCGTCAATCCCTGTACATGAAGCAAATCTTCAAGACGCTGGAACTCATGGGCTTCGAATGGGCGGACCGCCTCTATCATCTGGCCTATGAGTTGGTGCTGCTGCCGGCCAACTTGGTACGCGAGGTGGTGGAGGTGGACTTGGAAGCCGAAACCGAGGCCCCGGCCCAAGCCTCATCCTCCCAGCCCCAGGCCAAAGCCGCCAGTTCGCGCGAAGGCGCGGTGCTGCTGGACCAACTCTTCCGCGAAGCGCGACAGCGGGCGCGGGCCATTGTGGACGAGAAAAACCCGGCCTTGCCCGAGGCCACCAAAGAGCGCGTCGCGTGGCAAGTGGCGCTGGGCGCGCTCAAATACAGCATGTTGGCCCGAGAAAACACCCGCTTCTTCACCTTCGATTGGGACCAAGCCCTGGACTTCAACGGCAACGCGTCGCCGACCATCCAATACGCGCACGTGCGCTGCGCCAGTTTGTTGCGCAAAGCCGGCGGCACGCCACCCCAATCGGTCAGGCCGCAGCACGATCTGCACCCGGCCGAAGTGGCGTTGATCTCGCGGCTGGCCGACTTCCCGCGCGTGGTGCAGCGCGCGGCCGAGGAATTCAAGCCGCTGCACATCACCAACGCCGCGTTTGGCCTGGCCCGGGCCTTCAACGACTTCTACGACCGCTGCCCGGTGTTGGCCGCGTCTGACCCCAACGTGCGTGACTTTCGGCTGCGGCTGGTCGCGGCAACCAAACAGACTTTGGCCAACGCGCTGTACCTGCTGGGCATCGACGCGCCCGAGGTGATGTAAAAACAGCGTGCGGAAAGGTGGGGGCGAGGTTAGAGGTTGGCCAAAAATGACCGCGCCCGCGGCGCGGCAACGGCAGGGCCACCACACCCCTGCTCGGCAGCACCATCCGCCGGGTTGGCGGTGCCGCGGCCGACGAATCACCCACGCCCGCGCGGGCTTCACCGGGGGCGTTCGAAAAATCGAGATATCGCCGTGGGACGCGGTTTTGCCCCATGCCCTCCCAGGCCCATCCGCAGCGCGGAGCGGAACGCCCCTCCGGGATCGCACGCCAATCGAGAAAGCGGCAGGTTCACGCCGGTTTGCTTTTCCAACGCCCCTCCGTGCCCGAAAATCCCTTTTCTGCTCGCCTTCCCTCCGTGGCTCTCCGTGCCCCCGGGTGAAATTTTCGAACAGCCCCGGGCTTCACCACACCCCGCGCGGTAACCCCGGGCCGCCCAAACGCACGTCCTCGGGGCGCTCAGGCCACAGCCCGGGGATGCGCGTGCCGCACTTCGGGCACGTGCCCTGGCCCGTCAGGTGATATTCCTGCACCACGAACCCCCACCGCTTAATCAGCAACTCGCCGCAATTCGGGCACCACGTGTGCTCAAAGGGGCCCACTCGCCCGGGCAAGTTGCCCGCGTACACGAAACGCAACCCCTCTTCTTTGCCGATCTCGGCCGCGCGCACCAATTGCGCCACTGTGGTCGGCGGCGGATCTTGCATCTGATAGTCGGGGTGAAACGCGGTCACATGCCACGGGATGTCCTTAGAAACCGAGGCAATGAAGCGGGCCGCGTCGCGCAACTCGTCCTCATCGTCGTTCCAACCCGGCACGACCAACGTCACGATCTCCACCCAGAAGCCCATCTCGTACGCCATGCGAATGGTGTCTAACACGCGCTGAAGCACTCCGCCCAACTGGCGGTACTTTTTGTCGCTCATGGTCTTGAGGTCGATTTTGTACGCGTCGGTGTGGGGGCGAATGTAGGTCAACGCCTCGCGCGTCGCGTTGCCGTTGGAGACGTACCCCGTAATGAAGCCTTGGGCTTTGGCTGGGCGAAAGATGGCCATCGCCCACTCGCTGGTGATGAGAGGCTCGTTGTACGACGAGATGATGGCCCGCGCGCCCTCGCGCTGGGCCAAGCGCAACAGATCCTCAGGCTGCACGCGATGGATGAACCGCAGCGACGCGTCGCTGGCTGGATCGCGCAAGGCCTGTGAAGTGAGCCAGTTTTGGCAATAGGGGCAATGATAGTCGCAGCCCAACATGCCAAAGGTGAGCGCGTCGTGGCCCGGCCAAACATGATAAAACGGCTTCTTTTCGATGGGATCCACCTGCAGGGCCGCCACATACCCCCAAGGCACATACAGCACCCCGTCCCGGTTGAAACGCACCTGACAAATGCCTCGGCGCCCCGGCCGAATGAGGCAGCGATGGCCGCAAGCCACGCAGCGCACTTGGTCGTTCTCCAGTTTTTCATACAATTCGCCGGCGCGAGTCAATTGATCTAAGACCTCGCCCAGCGTCGAACCCGATTTGGGGGGGATGACGCGCGTGGTCATGGTGCTCCTCCCGTTCACGAAGGCCATCACGAATGACTTCACTTTTCAGTATACGGCTTTGGCCGCCCAAGGCAAGGTGGGTTTAGGGGTGAGGATGACCTCCGGTCGCGGCGCGAGCCCTGCGCGGAGCGCATCCCCTAACACAACGGCCCCCGCCGAACGCCGACGGGGGCCGCGCGGCAGGCCGCGAGCCGGCCTGGGTCATGCTTCAAAAATCCAGCGGTCGAGGTCACGTTGCCAAGTGACCAATTCCTCAGGACGGAACCACAAGTCGATCTCGAAGGCCGCGGTCTCAGGGCTATCAGAGGCGTGGGTCAAATTGCGGCCGATCTCCAAGCCGAAGTCATGGCGAATGGTGCCGGGCGCGGCCTCGGTGGGGCGCGTGGCCCCCATGGTTTGCCGCACCGCGGCGATGGCGTGCGGGCCTTCCCATACCATCGCCATGACCGGCCCTGACGTGATGTACGCGATCAAACTCTCGTAAAAGGGTTTGCCTTGATGCACCGCGTAGTGACGCTCGGCCAGCGCGCGCGGCACTTGCATGAACTTGGCCGCAACCAAACGCAGCCCCCGATTTTCCAAACGACGAATCACCTCGCCGATCAACCCACGCTGCACGCCATCGGGCTTGACCATGACAAACGTGCGCTCCATGCATTTCCTCCATGCAAACGAAATCAAGGGCCCCGCAGGGCCCTTTGATTGTACTCGGCTTGGGCTATCGGAGCAACTCCTCGGCCTTGAGGTAGGTGTCCAGCGCGTCTTGCAAGCGTCCGGCTCGCGAAAACGCGTCGCCCAGCAGTTGCAGCAACTCCACGCTCATGGGATAGTAGTATTGGGCCTGAAGCAGGTCTTCGATGACCGCGTTCAAGTGCTTGCGCCGGCGGATGAGCCGCCGGTACAGCCGCAGCCCCGTCTCCAAGTCGTAATTGGCAATAGCCTCCCGCGCGCGCCGCAAGTCGTCCAAGTAAGGGTCTTCCACCTCGGGCAGAGGCTTCAGCGGCATGGTCTCAGGCGGCGGGATGTGCTGGGTGGGCACCCAAGCCGGCGGGGTGACTTCCACGCCTTCCTCGTCGCTGGCCGTCACTTCTTGCACCCATTCCAGCGTTTCTTGGGGGACGGGCTCCGCTTCGGCCGCCGCGGTTTGGGGTGCTTCTTCGGTCTGGCCCGCGGCCTCGGCCGGGGTGAGGGTCCAAGTCTCGGGCTCCAGCAACCACTCGACTTCATCCTCCGCGGGTGCGGGAGGGCGAGCCCGCTCGCGCGCGGCCTCGGCTTGGGCTTCCATCCAGGCCAGATTGGCGATCGCGTCTTCCAAGGCCGCGGACTCGGGAATGTCGCGCAGGTCGGCTTCGGCCGCTGGGCGAGGTCCCGCCTCGCCCCGACCTTCGGCCTCGGCACCGGTCAGCCAGCCCGGCAGTTCGGCCTCCTCCGCAGGGGCCTCCGCCTCGGCTTCGCCGCGAGGCAACGCCTCGCCCCGGCCTTCGGCTTCGGCACCGGCCAGCCAGCCCGGCAGTTCGGCCTCCTCCGCAGGGGCCTCGGCCTCGGCCTCGCCGCGAGACACCGCCTCGGCCCGACCTTCGGCCTCGGCACCGGTCAGCCAGCCCGGCAGTTCGGCCTCCTCCGCAGGGGCCTCGGCCTCGGCTTCGCCGCGGGACTCCGCCTCGGCCCGACCTTCGGCCTCGGCACCAGCCAGCCAGCCCGGCAGTTCGGCCTCCTCCGCAGGGGCATCCGCCTCGGCCGTTGGGCGAGGCAACGCCTCGCCCCTACCTTCCTCTTCCGCGGCCTCGGCCTGCTCCCGGAAGGTCAGCAATTCCTCGGTCCGCGCCCCTTGCTTCGCCGCCAACTGCTCCAACCACGCCAACGCGGCCTCTTCGTCGCTCAGCAACTCCCCAGGTATCTCGGCCTCGGCTTCGCCGCGAGACACCGCCTCGCCCCGGCCTTCGGCCTCGGCACCGGCCAGCCAGCCTGGTAGTTCGGCTTCCTCCGCAGGGGCCTCCGCCTCGGCCTCGACGCGAGGCAACGCCTCGGCCGTTGGGCGAGGCAACGCCTCGCCCCTACCTTCCTCTTCCGCGGCTTCGGCCTGCTCCCGGAAGGTCAGCAACTCTTCAGTCCGCGCCCCTTGCTTGGCCGCCAACTGCTCTAACCACGCCAACGCGGCTTCTTCGTCGCTCAGCAACTCCCCAGGTATCTCGGCCTCGGCCTCCGCCTCGGCTTCGCCGCGGGACGGCGCCTCGGCCTGGCCTTCGGCCTCGGCACCGGCCAGCCAGCCCGGCAGTTCGGCCTCCTCCGCAGGGGCCTCCGCCTCGGCCGTTGGGCGAGGCAACGCCTCGCCCCTACCTTCCTCTTCCGCGGCCTCGGCCTGCTCCCGGAAGGTCAGCAATTCCTCGGTTCGCGCCCCTTGCTTGGCCGCTAACTGCTCTAACCACGCCAACGCGGCTTCTTCGTCGCTCAACAACTCCCCAGGTATCTCGGCCTCGGCCTCGGCTTCGCCGCGGGACGGCGCCTCGCCCCGACCTTCGGCCTCGGCACCAGCCAGCCAGCCTGGCAGTTCGGCCTCCTCCGCAGGGGCCTCCGCCTCGGCTTCGACGCGAGGCAACGCCTCGCCCCTACCTTCCTCTTCCGCGGCCTCGGCCGCCAACAGCCAATCGGGCAGCGTGGCAGCCTCGGAGTCTGCGGCAGGGGCGGAGGGTTCAGCCTCGGCGTGCTCGGTCAGCAGCCAGTCGGGCAAGTCCGCGGCTTCGGCCGCGGGCGGTTCCCCCGCGGGCTCTTCGGCCGTCTCCAAGGCCTGCGAAAGCCAATCCGCGGCGTCCGCGGACGCGGGCTCCGCAGTCGGGGCTTCGCCGCTGGCGACCGTGCTCTCCAACCACGTGGCCAAATCATCCAACGCGGTAGTGGGGGCTTCGGCTTCGGGGAGCCAATCGGCCTCGCCCTCGGCCGCGGGGGGTTCCTCTTCGCCTTCGGGTGCCGCGGCCTCGGGCATTTGTTGGCGCAATTGCTGCAGCCATTCGGGAATTTCACCCTCAACCAACTCGGCCTCCGCCTCCTCGTCCTCGTCTTCGGGCAACGGCTCGGCCGGTGCCGCGTCCAAAGGCACCGACGGGTCGCGCGGTGCCCAGCCGCTCTGCTGCATCCACTCGGGGATCAAACTTTCGGCCTGCTCAGGCGGCACATATGGCCCGCTCGAGGCTCGCGCCTCCTCTTCGTCGCCCGCTTCTTCGCTCAGGGCGAAGATCTCGTCTTCGGGCGGGCCTGCGTCTTCCTCGTCCAACAAGCCCGTGTTCCGGGCCACGGCTTCCAGTTCTTCCAGCATGGGGACTTCGGCCTCGTCGGGCGAGGGCAAGGCGTCCAAGTCGCTGGTATATTCCATCTCCAGCCGGGGGACCTGGACCTTGTCGGCCGGCACCCGTTCGGCCGTTGGGTATTCGGGACCGACGAAGGCCTCGTAGGGGTCCAATTCCAGCACCCGGCTCCAGTAGTGTTGGGCCTTCTCCTCCTGACCCTGGGCGCGCAGAATGTTGGCCATGATGCGATTGGCCTGCAAGCAATAAGGCAATTTTTGCAGCAAGCGGTTGCAGGTGTCAGCAGCCTGCACCCATTGCCCGGCCTCGTAATAGGCTTGGGCCAGCAGAGCGAGGGCGTCCAAACGGCGGGGGTCTTGCTGCAAGACCGCCTGCAGTTCAACGATGCTCTGATTGAACAGACCGCTGTGCAAGTAGATGCGCGCCAAGGCCACGCGCGTGAACCGAATGCGCGGCGGCGCGACGCCATCGCGCTCGCGGTAAAGCCGCCGCAATTCTTCCTGGATAGCCACATGCGTGGGCTGGGCCTCAAAGGCCCGTTCCATGTGCCAAATGGCCGCGTCCAGATTGCCCTCTTCTTCGCGAATGGTGGCCATGCCAAAATGCGCCAAGAAGTCGTCGGGCACCGCGGACAACACGCGTTGGAACAGGTCCGCGGCCTCTGGGAAGCGGCGGTTGCTCAAATAGATTTCGCCCAAGACCCGGTATACCGCCAGATATTTGGGGTAATGGCGCAAGATGTGGCGCGCGTGGAGGATGGCTTCTTCGTAGCGCTCATCCTGCACCATGTTCACGATTTGCTGAAGGTAGGTGCGTAAACCGATTTCACTCATCGCTTTGCCTCGCCGCTGGCCGGGCTCGAAAAATGCTCATAATAGTATATCAACAATCGGGGGCCTTGTCCATGCTGGAGGCAGGGTTCGTGGCCGTCGATGTAGGTTGATATACGGCGATGAGGGCTTCCAACTCGGGGTCGCGATCCACCATGGCCTCGATCAGCCGCACCAAAGCGGCGCGATCCCACGAGGCCAGGCGTTGGGCTACGGAGGGCACGGGCGGGAACGCGTCAGGGGTCGCGACCCAGTGCAGCAGCACAGCCGCGACATGTTTGCAGCGCCCCTCTCGCCCGGCGGGGCAGGTGCACGAGGCCTGCGCCACGCCATGGGGGCCCAGGCGGACCCGCACCCGATAGGGCTCGCGCGCTTGTCCTTGGCACAAGGCACGCAGTTCCCAGCCGTGACGGCGGGGGGCTCGCACGCGCCCTTGGCGTTGGTACCACAGCCCGCGACGATAGGCCGCGGGCCCAACCCACGCTTGGACCTGCCCAGCATGAAGACGAGGGGGAGCGGAGGATATGGTCTTTGCCATGGGGCCCCGCCGTGCAGGTATTTTAGAGGAAGGCACGGTCGGGGTCAAGGGGAGATAAGCACGCGCGAGGCCGCGCGCCTGATGGATAGCGCGCGGAGCGCGCAAGGGCAGCCCCGCGCACAAGGCCAGGGAGCCCCAACCTCGCGGCGCGACGGCAGCCCCTACTCGAAAAAGATTTCCACTCGGTCCCCGTCGCTCTCGTCCACAACCTCGACGATGCGCCCCATCTCGCCCGCGTCCAAGGCTTCTTGTAAGGCTTGCAAGATCTGCTGCTCGTCTTCGTCCTTCAAGGCGCCGGTGCGGGCCGCAATGCGCAGGGCGACATCCAACAGACGCACCGGCACGTTGATCTGCACCCGCCCTCCATCGGCCTCGGTGACCCGCACGCGCAGCCAACGCGGCCGCGTCCCCATGGCCGTGGGGTGCGCCTCTGGCTCGTCCTTCAGGGCATCCAACAGTCGCGCCGCATCTTCGGCCGACAGTTTGCCCTCCTCCACCATCTTCAGAATGCGCAAGCGCTCATCGTCCATGGGTAACCTCCGGCGACTTTTCAGAATGGGGTGGCTCGTCCACCGTCAGGCTGGCAAGCCGGGCTACAGCCCAGCGCGGCCCCAACACCATCTGGATGTGGGTGTCATCGCTCGGGGCTTCCACACTCAGCACAATGGGCTCCTCGCGCAACACCGCGCGCAGTTCCCGCCAAGGGAAGGCGTCGACGCGCCCGAGTTGTCGCCCCACGCTGGTGTGGAGGGGCTGAAAGCGCAGCAGACTGACGGGCACAGGGAACTTGAGCCCAAATTCCCACTGTACGATGCGCAAACGCAGGCCCAGCCAGACCCGGTCCCACAGGCCCCACAGCCCCAAGCCGAGCAGGGGCAAGAGCACGGCCAAGCAGCCCACGGCCAAGCCCATCGCGACGCCCATGAAGGCGACGGCGCCGGCCAGCGCCAGCACGGGAAGCGCGACCAAAACCCCCACGCCATAGGCCACGCGACGCGGCACGGTGACCGAACGGTGGACTTGCAGATTGGGCATAGGCACCTCCTCCTTCATGCGTCGCGCGTTCACGATACCGACGTACCGGGCTCTGAGGCTGCCGCAGGCGCGGTTTGCACCAGGCGCAAGTAAGCCTCTTCCAGGTCGGGTAGGTCGGGCTCAACCGCGCGCAAAAGCGCGCCCAAGGCTTCGAGGTCATCCAACAAGCGGTAGAGGGCTTGGGGCTGCGCCAAGGTCACCCGAAGCACCATTTCGCCATTGACGCGTGGTTCGACCCGCGCGTGCCAGCGGGAGACAAACGCGGGTGGCAGTTCCGCCGAGCCCAACTGGACCGTGATGCGATAGGCCTGGATGTCAAACAAACGACGCAGGCCCTCCGGCGAGTCCTCCACAATGATCCGCCCATCTTGAATGATGATGACCCGATCGGCCAGGGCCTCGACCACATCCATTTGGTGCGAAGTGAGCAGGATGGTCTTGCCTTCGTCGCGCGCCAAGCGGCGGATAAGGTTCACCAGTTCGCGCTTGGCCTCCACATCCAGGCCCAAAGTGGGCTCGTCCAAGGCCAGCAAGGGCGTTTCCTTGACCAACGCGGCGGCCAGGGCCACCTTTTGTTGCTGCCCGCGCGACAAGTTGCGCGTCTCGCGTGGCAAATCCTCCAGCCCGAAAAAGGCCATCCAGCGGTCGATGGCCTGGCGGGCCTGGCGGGGCGGCACGCCCGCGTACGCGGCAAAAATCTCCAGATTTTGCCGTGGGGTCAACCGCCAAAAAATGTTGCGGTTGCCCTCCAACACCGCAGCCACATGCCGATAGAGATGGGGCAGATCGTTGTGGTCACGGCCGTACACCCGCACCTGGCCCCCGCTCGGGCGGACCAAGTTCAGAATGCACTTGAGGGTTGTGGTCTTGCCCGCGCCATTGGGGCCCAGCAGGGCCACAATCTGCCCTTCGGGAACCACAAAGGACACGCCTTTGACCGCCTCCACCGGCGGCTTGGTCGGATACGTTTTGTGCAGAGCCTGCACTTCTAAGGCGAGCATACCACCTCCCCAGAGCCCGTGACCGAACCCATGCCCACGCGTGAGCGTCATGGCGCGGCGATCAGTAATGCGCCAACAGGCCACGCTCGCGGGCCGCGCGCTCCAGCCAGCCGTAGACCCACAAGCCGAAGACCAAGTACCCCGCGGCTTGGGCCAAGACGATGGCCCACACTTGCCAAGAGAACTCCCACCACAGGGTGCCCATGCGCACGTGCTGGATGAGCATACGCGTGGATTGGGCAAAGGGGAACACATTCAGCCAGGGGTAACGGTCCACGGGCATGGCTTGCAAGCCAATAACGAAGAATTGCATGAGGTTGAACAGGCTTTGGATGTTCTTGAAACGCATGGCCAGGCCGGCCAACGCGTAACCGATGCCGTAGCCCGGCAACAACGTCGCCACATAGAGCAGGAAGGTCGTGACCGGCTCTAAGCGCAGCCAATGCCCCGACATGAGCATGAACACGACCAACAAAAGCAGATTGAGGAGTAGGTCGAGCACAAAACTGGCCGCGGCCTCCAAGGTCAAAATCCCCCGCAACCCCCACGGTGTCATAAACAATTGTTCCAGCAAGCCTTGTTGCGCGTATTGGATCACAGACCACGCGAAAACGCTCCAACTCATGATGACGCCGATCCACAGCCAATAGCCGATGAGCAAGCCCTCGATGGTGCGGCCGAAGCGCGCGCTATTGGGGCCGACCAAAACGCGGGCGCCAAAATAGATCAGGCCGAAGAACAGCACCAGCGAAGCGACCTGCAACACGAAATTGAAGCCATAACTGCGCATGATGCGCCACTGTTTCTTGAGCGCGTTCCAGAACAAGTAGGGCAACAACACCCCTCGCAGTGGCACGGATGCGCCACTGCGGTCACCACGATTGACGAAACCCCGAACAGACTCGGACATCAGCGCTCCTCCAACGCATCCAGCAAGGCCGCGGCCTCCTTGGCCGATAGCCGCCCCGTGGCCAGCAGGTCCAAAACCCGGCGACGCGCGGCGGCCCAATCGTCTTCTGAAGCGGGCGACGCGGGTGAAGACGGCGCAAGTTCGTTGGCAGAGACATCGACGGGGGCCTTGGCAGAAGCCCCAGAGCGTCGGCCAAGCCAGCGTCGCAGCCGAGTCAGAAAGGCCCCCCTGCCCATCATGTCCAGCAGGGTAGACGGCTGCGGGCCGAGGTACACCGCGCGGTCGGAGGACACCTCGAGGACCAAGTCGGGGTTCGCCGCGCGCAACACCAGCACCCCTGAGCCGCGGTGGGTTTGAGCGTCCAAGTCGACCCAAATCTGCGGCGCCTCGATGCGGCCTTGCACTGCTGCCTGCGCGGGTATTTGCACATGCACCGACCAGGCCGCGCGAAGACGGACTTGCTGGCCCGCCAAAGCGGTGGCTCGCAAACGCGCCCAACCATCGACTTGCGCTTGAAGCACTTGGGGCAAGCCTTCCACCGTCAACCAGCCCGCGAGTTCCTCGAGGCGAAAATGTTGCCTCACGCCCACCGCGCGCAGGGGCCCTTGCACCTCACCGATGTACACTTCGGCCACATGCTGCACCCGCACCGGCCCGGCCACATTTTCCAGGCGCACCTGGCCCTGGGTCAACCCCGCGAGATTCACGGGGCCTGCGACGTTCAGCAAGTGCAGAACTGCGTAAGGCGCGGCCCGCACCCGGACCAGCCCAGCCGCGTGCACCCGCCGTTCCGCGGGTTGCGTCAGGTGCCAACCCCGGACCACCACCGAGGCCTGGTCGTGGGCGCGCACTTGGAGCGGCCCGGCGACCTCCAAGGCCACCGGCTCGACGCGCTGCGGGTCCACGGGGAGCGAGACGGAAAACCTGCTCCAGTTCATCCTACGCCTCCGGCTCCAGCGGTTCGCCGCGCAGCAGGCGGGCCGCTTCCGCGGGGGTGATGCGGCCGGCTTCCAAGTCGTCCAAAATGCGTTGGCGCTCGGCAGGGGATACGCTCCGCTTGCGGCCGTGTTCGTCCTCGGGCGGGCGAAAGCCCAGCGCGCGCAGAATCTCCCGCAGGCGATTGCGCAGGGTGGGATACGACAGCCCCAATTCTTTCTCGAGCCGGGAAAACTTGCCCTCGGCCCGCAAGAAAGCCTCCACAAAGCGCAATTGTTCGGGCGTCAACCGGGCCAAGGGTGACGCGAAATGGGGCGAAAATCGGCCTTGGATGGTGACATCACAATGGTCGCAATGCAGATGGGTGACCACCAAAGGCCCTTGACAGAAAGGGCAGCGCGCAGGCAACGGATGCATAATCTTCAAACCTCGGCTCGAACTTCTCTTCAGAGTATAGCAGCGCACTTTCGAATTGTCAAGCCGAGATTGCGTTTTCTTGATTTTCTGTTTCGGAATTCAAAAGCCTGGCGTAGCCGTTGGGGAGGGGCCCGGCGTGGGCGTAGGTGAGGGCTCTACGGCCTCGACCTGGGCCCAAAAGGGGCCATCTTCGGGGCCAATGCCAAAGCGGGTGCCGTCCACGGCTTGCAACAAAAACGCGGCCTGAAGCGTCCCTGGCCGCGCGGCCTGCAGGGTCACTTGCACCTCGACCGTTTCGCCGGGCAAGATGGGCGCCTGAGGCAGCAGCCACTCCTCGGGCGCGTGCAGGCCATCGTCATGCACCCGCACGACGCGCGTGCCCGGCCCCCACACGCACGCGCCCGCGTTGCGCAGCCGCCATACTTTGACGAAGGGCTCGCCAACGGGCACGATGCTGCCGTCGGGCACGGTCACATCGGCCAGGAACGCGGCCCGATAGCACACAGCAGGCTCTGCGCCTCCCTCGGGGCTTGGCGTCGTCGGCAGAGGCGTCGGCGAGGGCGTAGACCGCGGCGTGGCCGTGGCCGGCGCGTGGGTCGCCGTGGCCGTGGGCGGCGCGGGCAGCAGCACCACGCGCGCCCGGCCCGAAGGGTATTCCTCGTCCCCCTGATACGCCACGGCCCAAAGTTGATAGTCCCCCGGTGGTAGGGGCCGGCCGCGCGGGGGCCAACGCCCGACCCCGCGCTGGGTTTCGCCCGCATCTAAGGCGCGCAAAGGGGCCCGCCCACCGCCATCGGGCCCCTGCCACGCCACATAGAAAAAGACCTTGCCCGCGCGCACGGGCTGCGGGAACTCGGCTACGACCTCGATCTGCGAGCCATGTCCCACCGGATGCACACGCCCCGGTTCGGGAGCCCACAAGCGCGTCTGAGGCTCCCCCACCACGGGTCGGCCTTGACACGCCCCCACCAAGGCCCCCAGGCTGACCACCAATGCCCACAACCTAAGCGCCTGCGGCATCCGCGCCCACCACGCCGTAGAACAATGGCAAGGGCGGCACCGGCTCGTCGCTCCAGGTCACGGCAGCCTGCAGCGCGGCTTTGGCCTGGGCCAAGCGCGCCGCGTCGTTGGCGTGCACGGTGAACAAAGGCGCGCCGCGTGCGACGTGCTGGCCGACCTTGACATGCACTTCGATGCCCACCGCGTGGTCGATAGGATCGCCTTTCTTCTCGCGGCCCGCGCCCAACAGCACCGCGGTCTCGCCCACTTGCCGCGCGTGCACTTGGGCCACATAGCCGTCGCGCGCCGCGGTCAGGGTCTCGACCAAACGGGCTTGGGGCAACCGCTCGGGATGCTCCACATAGGCCACATCACCGCCTTGCGCGGCTACCAAGTCCTTGAACTTCTGCCACGCGGCGCCCGAGGCGATGACCTCGGCGATGCGCGCCCGGCCGGTTTCCACATCGGGCACCCGGCCACCCAAGAGCAACATGTACGCGGCCACGGTCAAGCAATGCTCATAGAAGTCCTCTGGACCCTGGCCGTGCAGCGTGGCGATGGCCTCGCGCACTTCCAACGCGTTGCCCACGGCCCGGCCCAAGGGTTGGTTCATGTCCGAAAGCAGGGCCAGCGCGCGGCGGCCCGTGTGGCGCGCGATGTCCACCATCAGCGTGGCCAATTCGCGCGCCTTGGCCAAAGTGGGCATGAACGCGCCCAAGCCGACTTTGACATCCAGCACAATGGCCTGCGCGCCCGCGGCCAACTTCTTGCTCATGATGGACGAAGCAATGAGGGGGATGGACGGCACCGTGCCGGTCACATCCCGCAGCGCGTACAGTTTGCCGTCCGCGGGGGCCAAGTCCAGCGATTGGCCGGTGAGCACCGCGCCCACGGTGCGCAATTGGCGTTTGAACTCGGCCACGCTCAGGTCAGTGCGATAGCCAGGGATGGACTCCAACTTGTCCAGCGTGCCACCGCTGAAGCCCAGCCCCCGGCCCGACATTTTGCCCACGGGCAGCCCGGCCGCGGCCACCGCGGGCACCACCACCAGCGAAGTCTTGTCGCCTACGCCACCGGTGGAATGCTTGTCCACCGCGATGTCCACCGTGTCCGACAGGTCGAGCATTTGCCCCGAATGGGCCATGACTAAGGTCAAATCCGCGGTTTCACGCGGGGTCATGCCCTGAAAAAACACGGCCATGGCCCACGCGGCCGCCTGATAGTCGGGGATCTCGCCGCGGGTGTAACCCAAGATGAAGTACTCCAACTCCTCATGGGTGTGCTCACCGCCATCGCGCTTTTTTTCGATAATCGCCACGGCTCGCATGGGAAAACCTCCTTGAAGGCCCGCGCCTCACAGGCGCACTTCTAAAACGCGATCATGCCCCGCGAGGTCGGGGTGAATGTGCACATGGGCCTGGGGGAAGACCTGCCGGGCCAGGGCCCGCGCGGCCGGCCCTTGATCCGCGCCAATTTCCATGAGGACCGCGCCATGGGGGGCCAGCCGAGTTGCGGCCTGGCGCAGCCATGCCCGCACCCAGGTCAGGCCGTCGGGGCCACCGTCCAAAGCCAAACGGGGCTCGTAGCGGGCCACGGCCAACGCCGACAACGCGCCCCGCGGGATGTAAGGCGGGTTGGCCACCACCAGATCAAAGGGGCCGGTCACCCCGCGCAGGCCGTCGGCCTGCACCGCGTGCACCCGGTGGGCCACGCGGTGCCGCTGGGCGTTGCGTCGCGCCACCTGCAGCGCGGCCCACGAGCGGTCGATGGCCGTGACCACCGCGGTGGGGTGCTCCGCGGCCAAGGTCACAGCCAAACAGCCCGAGCCGGTGCCCACATCGGCCACTCGCCAGGCTTGGCCGGGCGCGGGGGCCAAAGCCAACGCCCGCTCCACCAGCCCCTCCGTCTCCGGCCGGGGGATGAGCACCGCGGGCGACACAAAGAAAGGCCGGCCCCAAAATTCCCATTCCCCCAGCACATAGGGCAAGGGTTCACCCTGGGCCAGCCGCGCGGCGAAAACATCCACCTGCCGGACTTGTTCAGGGGTCAACCGCGCCTCGGGGTGGGCCAACACCCACGCTCGGGGCCGCCCCAGCACCCGGCCCAGGGCCACGCCCGCGTCCAGGGCCGCGGTCTCGGAATGGGGCTGCAAAGCCTGCCGCAAACGCGCCCACGCGGCGCGTACCGTCGTCATGGCTCAGTTCGAATGCTCCTCGCGCTCCAGCGCGGCCAAGCGCTCGGTTTCTTCCCGCAAGGCCAGTTCATCGATGAAGGGATCTAAATGGCCGTCCAGTACTTCCGGCAAGTTGTAAAGGGACATGTGGATGCGATGGTCGGTGACCCGCGACTGAGGGAAGTTGTAGGTGCGAATCTTCTCCGACCGTTCACCCGTGCCCACTTGGGCCCGCCGCTCGGCCTCTTCCGCGGCCCGGCGTTTGGCCTCTTCCATCTCGTACAGGCGGGCGCGCAAGATGCTCATGGCCCGTAGTTTGTTCTGCAATTGCGAACGCTCGTCTTGGCACTGCACCACAATGCCCGTGGGCAAATGGGTGATGCGCACCGCGGTGGCGTTCTTTTGCACATGCTGCCCCCCCGCGCCCCCGGCCTTGTAGACCTCGATTTTGAGGTCCTTGTCGGGGATTTGGATATCCACCTCATCGGCCTCGGCCAGCACAGCCACCGTGGCCGTGGAAGTGTGAATGCGGCCTTGGGACTCGGTCACAGGCACCCGCTGCACCCGATGCACCCCCGACTCGTACTTGAGGCGCGAGTACGCGCCCTTGCCCTTGACCAAGAACACGATTTCTTTGTAGCCGTCCAGGCCGGTCTGATTCGCGGAGAGCACTTCGACCTTCCAACCTTGGCGCTCTGCGTAGCGCGTGTACATGCGAAACAGGTCCGCGGCGAACAGGGCGGCCTCTTCGCCGCCCGCGCCGGCGCGGATTTCCATGATGACGTTGCGCTCGTCGCGAGGGTCCTTGGGCAACAGCAGGCGCTTGACCTCCGTTTCCAGGCGTTCCACCTCAGGCTCGACCTCATCCAACTCGGCTTTGGCCAACTCCCGCAGTTCGGGGTCGGACGATTCTTCCAGCAGGGCGCGCGCTTCGTCCAAGCGTTCGCGCGCGCGGCGGTATTCGCGGATCTTGGCCACAATGGGCTCCAGTTCGGCCCGCTCTTTGGCCAGCGCGGCCGCCTTTTTGTAGTCATCGCCCACTTGCAAGAGTTCGCGCTCGATTTCGTCGTAGCGACGCTCCAGCCGATCCAGTTTGTCCAACAGCATGGTGTACCATCCTCGCGCATGGGGGGAGATCCTGTAGCGTTATGGTTATAGCAAAAAGTGCACGAAAAGGCAATGAGCCGCCATCCTACGGTAGCCCTGGCCGCGCGACGCGCGGCTGGGCCAACCGCACCGCCCGCGAAAAGGCCGGGGGCGAAGGGGCCTGGTCAAGCGGCTTGGCCGCGGGGGCGCATCGCGGTGGCGCGCCTGCGGTGGCTGCCCTCAAGGGGCGCGACTCTTGCCTCGGCCGGCCGTGGCCAGGGGGCGCGCCCTCAAGCGAGCGTTGCTGGGCAGAATGCCGCGACGGCCCCGTGACAGGCTCCGGCGCGCGCGAATCACCCAGGCCGCGAAGACATCCCCCGGGCCGGGAATGCGCGCGGGGCTTGCTTTTCGCCCCGCGCGCGGCTGGGGGCGTTCGAAAAATCGCCGTGTCGCCATGAACCTTGGTTTTGCCCCATGCCCTCCCGGGCCCAGCCGCAGCGCGGAGCAGGACGCCCCCCGAATCACGCGCAAAAAGAACGCGGCAGATTCGCCCCGGTTTGCTTTTCCAGCGGCCCTCCATACCCTGGAGGGCATCCGCCTCCCTTTGGCTCTCCTTCCCTCCGTGCTCTCCGTGTCCCCGGGTGAAATTTTCGAACAGCCCCCGGGAGTCTATTTCAGTTTAGTAGGTGCAATCATGTGGCGTAGGCGGAGGAGGTAGGGGGCGGTAGGAAGGGGCCCGTGCAGGAAAGGCACATGGGCCTGGAGCCAGGCGCCGGGGTCGCGACGGTGTCGGTGACGGGCTCGCCGAGGGGAACGGGCCGCTGTTGGACTGGCCGTTTGCTTGTCGGCATGCCGGCCACACCACCGACGCAACTCCTGGTTCCGCACCACCTGCAGCACCTTGCCCCTGGGCTGCAGGCCTGACGACGACC
>CAYUOX010000075.1:0-120110 GCA_964446575.1 uncultured Anaerolineaceae bacterium
CGGTATCACCCCTCTTCGCGGCCTTGCCACCCCAGCAGGGCCAGCCAGACCTCGGGCGGCACCTCGGGCAACGGCCGCACGCGATAGGCCTCTTGCCGCGCGGCCCGCTCCCGCAGCGCGCGCCACAACACCCGCCGCTCCGACGCATCAGCCCGCAGGTCGGCCAGCGTGCGGGCTTGCATTAGCCGCGCGCCCGTGGTGTAGAAAAAGGTCACCCGCCGCCACTTGCCCGCCAAGATGGGCCGCGGCAACCGCACCAACGGCCCCAACTGCAACTTGAAATACTCTTCGTGCGCCCGGGGATGCTCAGGCTCGTCGCGGAACAAGTCAACCCGCCGGACCAATTCGTGCCCCAGCACCCGGGCCACATATTCGACGCGCCAACGATGCGCGGGGCCAAAGGCCGCGGGCTGATAAAAGGCCAGCCAATCCACGGCCACGATTTTAGGCGCGGTGGCCAAGGGAATGCGATACCACCCCAAGGTGCGGGCAATGTCCAGGTCGCGCGGCCGGGGGACGATGGCCACCAGCACCAGATCCTCGGCCGCGGGCTGTTCGGTCATCCCGCCCCTCCCTGCCGGGCTCACCCCGCGGGGACGATCTCCCAGCCCCGTTGCCGGGCGATAGCGGCCAACGCGGGATCGGGGGCAATAGCCACGGGGTGCCCGGCCATCTCCAGCAGGTGCAAGTCTGAGATCGCGTCCGCGTACGCGTACGCGGCGCGCCAATCAACATCCCAGCCTTGGGCCTGGACATACGCGCGGGCCCGTTCGGCTTTGTGCCGGCCAATGCACACCGGCGGCTCGCTGCGCCCGGTGTACACGCCTGCGCGCACTTCGGGCCGGGTGCCGACCACGTGCTCCACCCCCAGGGCCTGGCCAATGGCCCGCAGCAAAGGTTCAGGCGCGGCCGACACCAACACCACCGGATCGCCACGCTGCAAGTGCTGCTGCAGCCGGGCCACGCCCACAGCCCGCCAATGGCGCTGCAAAAAGGCAGCGGCTGTCTGCAGCACTGGCGCCAAGGCCGCGGGCGTGAGGCCCCGAAAATACCACGCCAAATCGCCAGCCCACGCGCGGCGAAAGCGCTCTTGCGATACGAAGCCCACTTTGTGCAGCGCATACAGCGGATAGTGCACGGCCGAAAACCACCAATGCGTCGCTCGCTTGAGGCCGTGGTGGGAAAAGCCGACCATGAGGGCCTTCCAGGTGTGCTCGGTGGTCAACGTGCCGTCCACATCAAAGAGGGCCAAGGGCATGGGGACTTTCTCCGAGGAGGGCAGGGGGAGATGGGACCGCGACCCAGCCCGGCCGTTCGCGGAGCCCATCCCCCTGAAGGACTCACCCCTGCCGCACCAACGCGTTGAACTCTTCGATGAGCGCGTCAATCTGCGGCAGCAAGTCTTGAATGCGGGTCCAATAATGCTTGTCATACCACTGGGCCCGCAATTCATCGGCATCCTTGCCTTGCTGTTCAACCCAGGTGAAATATTTGAGGTTGTGAATGCGCCGGCGGTCCGTATAGCGCAGTTCCAGAAGGTGCTCGACGTCCGCGGCTTGCAAATAGCGGGCAAAGTCGCGCGCGGCATCCAGGGCAGTGTATTCGCCGTAGGCCTCGTGCATCTCGCGCAAGCGGCTTTGGTAGAGTTCCATCGAATCGGTGAGCACGGTAATGACCACGTCGTTGGGGCCGAGTTCGTAGTATTTGGCAAACTTGACGCTCATGATCAAGTTGGCGATGCCCGAAAAGCCCAGCAAATCCAACTGGCTGACCAGGTCTTCGGGCACGCCTTGCTGCACCAGATAGGCCCGACCCTCGGGTTCGTTGAACAACCGCGCCAGGCTGACCACGGCGTTGTCGTCCACGTCGATGATCAGGTCGGTGTTGCGGACGTTGTGGATCCAGGGCACGTGCTTGTCGCCGATGCCCTCGATGCGGTGCTCGCCAAAGCCGTTCTCCATGAGGGTGGGCACTTGCAGGGCCTCGCCCGCGGCGATCTTGGCCCCTGGGAAGCGTTGCTTGAGATAATCGCCGCTGGCGATGGTGCCCGCGGAGCCCGTGGTCAGGGCCACGCCCCGAAACTCATCCTCGGGCCCCATGACGCGCTCCAGTACCTCTTCCATGGCCTTGCCCGTGACCGCGTAGTGCCACAGGTAGTTGCCGAACTCGTCGAATTGGTTGAAAATCATGATGTCTTCGCCCGAGGCCTGCAGTTCTTTGCACTTGTCGAAGATTTCCTTGACATTCGCCTCAGAGCCAGGGGTCTTGATGACTTCGTCGGCCACGCCTTTCAACCACTCGAAGCGCTCTTGGCTCATGCCCTCGGGCAAAATGGCGATGGAGTGCACGGCCAGCAGGCGCGAATCGAACGCCCCGCCACGGCAATAGTTGCCCGTGGAAGGCCACGCGGCCTTTTGCACGGTGGGGTCGAACTGGCCGGTGACCAAGTAGGGCACCAAGACGCCATAGGCCGCACCAACCTTGTGCGCGCCCGTGGGGAACCACTTACCCACCAGCGCGACAATGCGCGCGGGCACGCCGGTGAGTTCGGGCGGGAACTCCAAGTAATTCACGGGCCCAAACAAGCCGCCATGGGGGACGGGCTCATTGTGCCATGTGATGCGGAACAAGTTGCGCGGGTGGATCTCCCACAAGCCCAAGTGGCGCAATTCGGCTTTGATGTCGTCGGGAATGCGCTCAGGATGGATCATCTGCTCGAAGGTGGGCAGCAAGATGCCACGTTCACGCGCGCGGCGCGCGGCGCGCGCCCGGCGCTCGGGGTAGACGGTCAAGTCGATGGGGGTGAAGGTGGTCATGGGGCGCTCCTTGGCCGGCCGCGAGGCCGGTGAGGTCAACGGCGACTGCCGTCTTCAAGATTATACCAGGCGCCCTGGGGGGCCGGCTGGGGCCGCGATGCGCGCCGGACCGAGGCAGCCTGGGCAGGCGATGGAGCCGGCCAACCGCGAACGGCCTTTTGTGGCAAGGGTGGCTGGCGCGCGGGCTGAACCCGGCGAGGGAGGACGCCCCCGTTCGCGGCGCGGGGTCGGCCCTCGACCGAACGCCGGGCGCGCCGCGGCAACAGGGCCCCAAAAGCGCTTTCCGCGGCGCGTCAGCATGGCCCTAAAAACGCCTTCCGCCCCGACGCGCGGCCGGGGCGGAAGGTATGGTCTCGAACCCGACGCGAGGCGCGACGGTTCAGTCTTCCAGCGTCGAAGTGTCACCTTCGGGCAGGCCCAGGGTCCAAGCCCGCAGCAGGCGGCGCATGATTTTGCCCGAGCGGGTCTTGGGCAGTTTCTCCACGAAGTGGATCTTCTCAGGCCGGGCGATCTTGCCAATGTGCTCCGCGACCCAGTCAATCAGTTCTTTCTCCAACTGCGGCGAGCCTTGCATTCCGGCCCGCAGCACCACATACGCGTGAATGGCATTGCCCTTGATCTCGTGCGGCACGCCGATGACCGCGGCTTCGACCACGTCGGGATGCGCCACCAACGCGCTCTCGATCTCCGCGGTGCCCAAGCGGTAGCCCGATACCTTGATCACGTCGTCGACCCGGCCGATGATCCAGAAGTAGCCATCCTCGTCGACCTTGGCCGAATCACCGGTGAAGTACCGGCCGGGGAAGCGGCTCCAATAGGTCTGCACATAGCGCTCGGGGTCCTTGTACAGGGTGCGCAGCATGGCTGGCCACGGGTTCTTGAGCACCAAATACCCCTCGGTGTTCGGCGGCACGGGGTTGCCTTCGTCGTCCACCACCTCGGCGACCTGCCCGAAGAAAGGCTTGAACGCGGAGCCCGGCTTGAGGGGCACGGTAGGCACGGGCGTAATCATGAAGTGCCCAGTCTCGGTCTGCCACCACGTGTCCATGATGGGCGCTTTGCCGCCGCCCACCACGCGGTGATACCACTTCCACGCCTCAGGGTTGATGGGCTCGCCCACCGACCCCAACAGCCGCAGCGACGACAAATCGTGGCGCTTGACCCACTCTTCGCCAAAGCGCATCAGGCCGCGGATGGCCGTGGGCGCGGTGTAGAACACCGTCACGCCATATTGCTCCACAATCTGCCACCAGCGGTCGGGCGCGGGGTAATTGGGCGCGCCCTCGTACATAATCGAGGTCACCCCTAACACCAAGGGCGAATACACGATGAACGAATGGCCCGTAATCCAACCTGGGTCAGCCGCGCACCACCAGATATCGTCATCGTGCAAGTCGAACACATACTTGAGCGCGGCGTAGGTTCCCACCATATAACCGCCGTGGACGTGCAAAATCGCCTTGGGTTTGCCCGTGGTGCCCGAGGTGTAGAGGATGAACAGGGGATCTTCCGCGTCCATCACCTCGGTGGGGGAAGGGCCTTCGGCCAACGGCGAGGCCATGAGTTCGTGATACCAATAATCGCGGCCGGGGACCATGGTCACTGGCTTGACATCGGGGCCCAAGCGCTGCACGACCACTACCTTTTCGACCGAGGGCGTGAGTTTGACAGCCTCGTCCACCGTGTCTTTCAAGGGCACCACTTTGCCCCGCATCCAGCCGCCGTCTTGGGTGATCACCACCTTGGATTCCGAATCCAAAATGCGCTCGCGCAGGGCCTCGACGCTAAAACCGCCGTAAACCACCGAGTGCATGGCGCCGATCTTGGCCGTGGCCAGCATCGCGACCACAATCTCGGGCACCCGGCCCATGTAGATGGTCACCCGGTCGCCTTTGCCCACCCCAAGACCACGCAGAACATTCGCGAAACGGTTGACTTCGTTGTACAATTGACGATACGAGAGGGTGCGCGTGTCGCCAGGCTCGCCGATCCAATAAAAGGCCACTTTGTTGCGACGCCAGGTCTTCATGTGCCGATCCAGCGCGTTGTGCACAATGTTGGTCTTCGCGCCCAGGAACCACTTGTAGAACGGCGCCTGGCTGTCGTCCAGCACGCGCTCCCAGGGGCGGAACCACTCCAGTTCTTCGGCTTCCGCGGCCCAAAAGGCCTCGATGTCCTCCAGGGCCCGTTGGGCCATCGCGTCCCAATCTTTGACCCGCGCCCGGCGGATCACCTCCTCAGGGGGGAAGAACACTTCGCCGTGCAGGGCATCGGCCTTGGGCATCACAGCACCTCCTTGGGGGGAATGGACTACCGTTGGGCCGGCAGCAGGGCCCACACCATCGCGGCGTATCCTTTGACGCCAACCAAGACGACCAGGGACGCTCGCCAGGCGTGGAGGAAGCGCGCCCAACCGCGCCTCGGCGGCAATGACGGCGAGCAAAATGGCTCTTGTTTGCTATAATGGTAACCCGTAAGGAGCGAAAACGATGCGCAAGCGTCCTTGGATGACTTGGGCTTGGAGCGTGCTGTTGCTGCTGCTCATTCTGTCGTGCGGCGGCTTCGTGCTCGGCCAAGCAACCCCGACTTTGCCGTGGTTAGAGCCGACCACCGCGGCCAATGCCATCTATGGCTCGGCGGCGGGGTTCGGCGTTCCGCCCACGGTGACGCCCACCCGCACCGCGATGGCGCCCCTCGAGGGCAACCCCGCGCCCCAAACCGCCCCGCCCACCGCGGCCCCGCCCGCGACCACGGCGCCATCGTCCCCCCTCCCGCCTCAGCCCACCGCGACCCCAACCGCCGTGCCCAGCGCCACGCCGCGGCCCAGCCTGCGCCCCGGCCCCCAGTTGGTGGCCTACACCCTGCGCCAGCCCGTGCTGGTGGATGGTGACCTGGCCGACTGGCCGGCAGGCCTGCCGTGGTACGACATCACCCAAGTCACCTACGGCCACGCTTACTACAGCGGCCCTCACGACCTCAGCGGCCGCCTGCGCGTGGCGTGGGACCAAGACTACCTCTACCTGGCCTGGGAAGTCATCGACGACGTGTTCGTCCAAACCCAACGCGGCGCGTATCTCTACGAAGGCGACAGCGTCGAGATCTTAGTCGACACCAACCTGGCCTACGACTTCTACACCCGTTATTTGGACTTTGACGATTACCAAATCGGATTCTCGCCCGGCAACCCACCGGGGCAGAACCCCGAAGCCTGGATGTGGTACCCCCAAAGCCTGGCCGGGCCAGTCTTGGGCGCGCGCGTGGCCGCCCAAGCGACCAACACCGGCTATACCGTCGAGGTCGCGCTGCCCTGGCATCGGCTCAACCTGGTGCCCTTCCCAGGGTTGGATGTGGGCTTTGCGGCCTCCATCTCCGACAACGACCTCCCGGGCAGCGCATTGCAGCAATCGTTGGCCTCAACATCGCCTTTCCGGCATTTGACCGACCCCACCACGTGGGGCGAACTCCTGTTGGTGTCGCGCGAGTATTGAGGGCCATGACCGACACGCACCGCCTCACCCGGAGGGACTTCCTCAAACTGCTGCTGCTCACCACAGGCGTGGTGGGCTGGCGCTGGTTCCCCTGGCCCGACGATGGCAACTATTCCCCCGACGACGACCACGCCCTCTTGGGGCGGGTCACGGTCGAACGCATCGGCATCTTCGCGGAGCCCTCGCTGCGCAGCCCGCGCGTGGGCAACCTCTATCGAGATATGGTGGTCGCGTTCGACGAAGTGCTCACTTCGCCCTATGGGCCGCGGCACAACCCCAAATGGTATCGCTTGGGCCGCGGGTTCGTGTACAGCGCGTACGTCCAACCCGTGCGCACCCGCTTCAACCCCCTGCGAGCCGACATCCCCGACCAAGGCCGGCCGGGCGAAATCACCGTGCCCTATACACGCGCGTATCGCCCCCTCAAGGGCGGCGGCTGGCAAAAAATTTATCGCCTGTACTACGGTTCCATTCACTGGGTCACTGGCGTGCGCACCGGCCCTGACGGCCAGCCCTGGTATTGCCTATACGACGACTGGATGCGCATCGAGTATTGTGTGCCCGCGGCCCATGTGCGCTTCATCGAACCCGACGAAGTCACGCCCATCTCGCCCGACGTACCCGCGCGCGACAAGCATATCGTCGTCGACCTGGACAACCAGCGGCTCACGGCCTACGAAGGCGACGAGCCCGTGTTCGAGACCACCGTTTCGACCGGCCTGGCCACGTTGAAAAGCACCAACGGCATCCCCACCAAGACGCCCACCGGCCGCTTTCGCATTTACCTCAAAACCCCCAACCGACACATGGGCGATGGCCGCATTACCGCGGACATCCACGCCTACGAACTGCCCGGCGTGCCCTGGGTCAGTTTCTTCCACGAATGGGGCGTGGCCTTTCACGGCACCTATTGGCACGACAACTTCGGCGCGCCCATGAGCCACGGCTGCGTCAACATGCGCACCGACGAGGCCTTGTGGCTCTATCGCTGGAGCACGCCCCACGTGCCGTGGGACAAGCCCTACAGCCATCGCTTGGGCACCACCGTGCGGGTCTTCGAGCGGGGTTGAGATGCGGCGACGGTTGTGGTGGGCGTTGTTGCTTTTGGGGTTGGGGATTGGGCTCCGCGAACGGCCGGGCCCCGGATGGGCGGCCGCGCTGCCCCCTGCACCCCCGCGGTCCGAGGCCACGCCCACGGTCACCCCGGCTCACCACGCGCCCATTGGCATCACCAGCCCCGGCTTTGGTGCCGTGCTGCAGGGAACGGTCGTCGTCCACGGCAGGCCGCGCGCGCCCCACGCCAACCACGCGGTCTTAGAGTTGGGCTATAGCCCGGATGGGCCGTGGTTCACCCTGGCGCAATGGGCGCCGCCGCCAGCCCCCGGCCCGCTATGGACGTGGGACACGACCACCGTAGCCGACGGCGCCTATTGGCTACGCCTGCGGGTGGTGTTGGATGACGGCAGCCAACTGACCTACGCGCTGCCCATCCAGGTGCGCAACCACAGCCCCGCGCAGCCCACCCCCACCACAGGAGCCGTTGCCGGGCCACCGGCCCCAGAGGCCACAGCCACGCCAGCCCCGCCCAGCCCCACCCCTTGGCCCACACCCGCGACGCGCGCGTCTGCCACACCCAACCCCGCGGCCCTGGATTGGGCAACTTGGCAGCGCGCGGTTCAAGCCGCGGGCGTGGGCGCCTTGGTCGGGGTGACCGTCTTCATGCTGCGGTCTCGTCGTCGGTAGCCTCGGTCGTCGAACGCGACGCGGACGCGTTCACCCCCTGCCACGAACCCAAATTCAGCAAGTGCCGCATCCGCCGCACCTTGGTCTCCAAATAGAAACGGTTTTCGTCGTGCACCGTAGGCACCAATGGCACCCGCTCGACCACCTTCAGCCCCGCGGCCTCCAGCGCCTGCACCTTGTCGGGGTTGTTGGTCAGCAGACGTACCGATTGCACGCCCAAATCGCGCAAAATGGCCACGCCAATGTCATAATTGCGTTCATCAGCCTGGTGCCCCAAAAGCAGATTCGCCTCTACCGTATCGTAGCCTTCGTCTTGCAAGTTGTAGGCCCGCAATTTGTCCAACAAGCCAATGCCTCGCCCCTCTTGGCGCAGATAGACCACCACGCCTCGTCCCTCACGGGCAATGTAAGCCATCGCCAAATGTAATTGCTCGCCACAATCGCAGCGCAACGAGCCCAGCACATCCCCCGTGAAGCACTCGGAGTGCAAACGCACGGGCACGGCCTCGCCGGAGGGATCCCCCATGACCAAGGCCAAGTGCTCTTTGTCGTCGCGGTTGTTGGAATAAAGACAAAGCCGAAACTCACCTTCAGGGGTGGGGATGCGAGCGCACACTTCACGACGGACGACTACGGCGGTCATGACACTCCTCCTGAATGAGATTGGGCGCGCGGCCGTGCGGATGACGACCACAAACGCCGACTGAAGAACAAGCCCAAGCCCCCGATGATGCCATCGCGGGCCCGAATGAGCAGGCTCAACGCCGCGCCATAGGCCCGGGGCCACCCAACCCACGCGGCCGCCCACACCTGCCCCATTTCCAACGCGCCGACCCCCGCGGGCACAGGCACCAAGAAGGCCAAGCGGGCTGCCAACATCATGGTCACCGTTTGCGACCACGTGGGACGCAAGCCTAAGGCGCGCAGCATCCAATGATATTCGGCCAGCAGCACGCCCCACCCGGCCAAGGACAAGCCCGCCGCGGCCAGCATCGCTCGCGGTCGGGCCCGGCACAAGTGCGCGGCTTGGGCCAACGTGCCGCGCCAGCCGGCCGCGCGCGGCGACCAACGCACCCCGCACAGACCAGCCCACCCCGCGACCACCACGCCAACCAGGGCCAACAGCAGCCAAAGCCGCATCTCGGGCAGGGGCCCGCGCGACAACCATACGCGCATCCCAGCCAGCGCGAACAGTACAAAACCCGTGTTGGCGGTCAAATCCAGCAGCCGATCCAACCCCACCGAGGCCCAGGCTGCCGCGAGCGGTACGCCCTCACGGCGATGCAACGCGTACACTTGCAACGGCTCACCGCCGAACTGCGTGCCCGGCGTAAAGTAACTGACCGCAAAACCAGCCAGACGATACACCAACAGCCGCGTCCACGCCACCCCCGCGCGCGTCGAATGGGCCGCGTGCAACAACACGCGCCAGCGCCAAGTGCTCACCCCTAAAAACAGCGCGTTCAACGCGGCCAACCCCAGCCACGCGTCCAGCGTCAGCCCCCGCAGCACGTGCCCGATCGCAGGCCAAGGCAAACGCAGCAGCCCCGGCAACAACAGCACGACCAAAAGCCACGAGGCCCAGCCACGCCAAGCGGTTCCTCGTTCACGCGCGCGGCGCCAGGTGTTGGCCAAGTCCATGTCGACTCCTTACCCGTGATTTGCCCGGGGGCAGACGCCATCCGAACCTTTTGATTGTCCCACTGCAACCCTAATTCTAAATGAGAATCATCGCGAAGAAGAGGCACCAGGGCCGCTGGCGGGGTCCTTTCCCCGGGGCTGAGCAAGGCAGTGCCGCGAGGGCTTTTGGCAGAGCAGCCGCGCGCACGCGGCCGCCGCGCAGCCGCGAAACAAAACGCGCCGGCGGGGCCGGCGCGCGAGGCACGGGCAAGGCCTTGGACGCGGCTCAGTCCACCCGCTCCAACACGTGTGCGACGGCGGTCGCGGCCGGGCCGCCCAGCGCGTGAATCAACGCGCGGCGGGCGCCCACGATTTGATTGTCGCCCGCGCGGCCTTGCAGTTGCAGCACGGCCTCAACGGCCTGATACACCCCCGTCGCACCGCCCGGATACCCTCGGGCCTTGAGGCCCCCCAAGGTCAAAATGGGCATTTCGCCATCCAAGTCGAACGCGCCGGCCTGGGCCTTTGCCCAGGCCTTGCCGCGGGGGGCCAACCCCAAGGCTTCCAAGGTCAACGCGGCGTAGATGGAGAACGCGTCGAACAGTTCGACCAAGTCGACATCGGTTACGGCAATGCCGGCTTGCGCGGCTGCGCGCGCCGCGGCCAGGCGCGCGGCCTCCCAAGCCAGGGGGTCGGTGCGGTCGTGCACGGCCAAAGTATCGGTGGCCGCGGCCGAGCCCGCGATGCGCACCAGCGGCTGGGTCCAAGGCCGCGGGACAACCTGCGCCCGCGCCAGCACCACCGCGGCCGCACCGTCGGCATAAGGCGCGGCGTCGAACAGGTTGAGTGGGTCGCTGATCTTGCCCGCCTTGGCATACACCGCCTCGGCAATGGCTCGGCGGAACATGGCGTAAGGGTTGCCCACCGCGTGGCGATGGGCCAGCACCGGAAAGACGCCCAGCGCGTCCGCGGGCACGTGATAGGTGTGTTGGTAAAGCCGCATGAGCAGCGCGGCTTGGGCCGTGGGCGTGAGACCGTGTTCGGCCTCATAGTCCGCGTCCAGCGTGGTCGCGACCGCGGACTCGACCTCCGCGCCGACCTGGTCGGTGAACTTCTCAACGCCGACCACCAGAGCCACATCCGCAGCCCCGGCTTTCAGCGCCAGATAGGCCTGCCGCAACGCCACCGCGCCCGACGCTCCCGCGGCTTCCACGGTAAAGGCTTCCGCGGGGGTCAGGGCCGCAAAGTCGGCGACCAAGGCGCCCAAATGCGTCTGCCGCGATAGCCGCGCCGCAGCCATGTTGGCCACAAACACCATCTGCGGCCGCAACTGGCCTGCTTCGTGCAGCGCGGCCTCCACGGCCTCCAAGGCCAACTCGCGCAGCGAGCGCTCCCAGTGTTCGGCCACCCGGGTTTGTCCGATACCCACAATGAGCACATCATCCATGGTTGCCATCCTTGGGGACAAGAGATGGAGGCCGGGGAGCAAGCCCGGCCGCGAAGGTCAATCCGCCAACTTGCCCCGATAGCGCACATAGAGGCCATAGTCGATGACCGTGCGCCGGGCGATATAATCCTCCGTACGGGGGGCCAAGTCACGCCGGGTTTCGATGGCCTCCGTTACGGTCAACACCATCGCGTCAGAGCCCGCGCCCGAGCCAAAGGAGGTCACGAAAATGCGCTCCCCGGGCTGGGCGATGTCCAACACCGCGGTGAGGCCTACCAGGGCTGACCCCGAATACGTGTTGCCGATGCGCGGCACCAACAGGCCAGGCTCGATTTGCTCGGGCCGAAAGCCCAACATTTTGGCCACCCGCTGGGGGAACTTGGTGTTGGGCTGATGGAAGACCGCGTACGCGAAGTCTTGGGGTTGCAAGTCCAAGGCTTCGAGCAAGGCCTGCGCCGCGTGGGTGATGTGGTGGAAGTACGCGGGCTCACCTGTGAAGCGCTGACCATGGGAAGGGTAGCGCTCGTGCTCGCGTCGCCAAAAGTCGGGTGTGTCGGTGACATAGGAGTAGGTGGCTTCGATCACGGCCAGCGCGTCGTGCGCGGGGCCCAAGACGAACGCGGCGCCCCCCGCGGCCGCGGTGTATTCCAGCGCGTCGCCAGGGCGCCCTTGGGCCGTGTCCGCGCCAATGGCCAGCGCGTAATCGGCCATGCCCGATCCTACCAAGCCCATGGCCGCGACCATGGCTTCGGTGCCGGCCTTGCACGCGAACTCCCAATCGCCGGCTTGCACATGGGGCGCCGCGCCCAAAGCCTCGGCCACCAAGGTGCCCGTGGGCTTGACCGCGTAGGGATGACTCTCGGACCCCACCCACACCGCGCGCAACGCCTGGGGTTCGATGCCGGCACGGGCCAGCGCATTGCGCGCGGCTTCCAACGCGATGGTAAAGGTGTCCTCGTCCAACCCGGGCACAGCCTTTTCTTTCACGGGCAGGCCGCCTTTGCCTTGGCTCCAAATGCGACGGATCTCTTCCGCGGGCAAACGATAACGCGGGATATACGCACCATAGCCCACAATGCCCACGGGGCGTTGCGGGCGTAACGGTTGAATTGCGGGCATAACGTCCTCCATGGAGTGCAGCGAAATGCACCAAGCCCAACCAGCCGGGGCCCATTGTGACCCCGCGCGGCTCTCAAAAACTCTCAGGTTGGTCGTGCCCCGTCGGGTTGCGCGGCAGTGGGCCCGAACGTCACGGCCCTGGCCCGGTGCCCCCCACCGGTGCGGTCGGCATCGGCGTGGGGGTAGGTACTGGCGTGGGGGTGGCTTGCAAAATGCGGCAAATGTTGCGATTTTCCACAATGATGCCACGCACATTGGGGTCGGCCCCAAAGGCACTTTCCACTTGATCCAACAAGGGCAGGGCTTGGTCGCAAATGTTCAGCGCGGCCAACACCGACGCGTATTGCAAGTAGTAATAGGCCACCGTGATGTTGGTCAACGGCAAGGGATCCACCGTCACGCCTTGCACCGCGTCTTCGTCCAAGCCGAACTTTTTGGCGATCTCGCGCAAAATCTCGCCGCTGACCTCGGGCCCGCATCCTTTGACCGCGCATTGAAACGCGGGCAGCGACCCCTCGTAGTTGCGGGCCTTGACATAGATCACGGCCAGTTGCGCATATGTGGCGGGGTCGGTGGGGTCGAGCCACAGCGCCTTTTCGGCATTGCGCGCGGCCGCATAGAACTCACCTTGCTGCACATAGGTCTTGGAAATGGCAATGTAGGGCACTGGGTCAGGAATGCCCAAGCGCTGGTTGATGCTGGCGGCTTTGTCGAAATATTCCAGGGCCAGGTTGTAGTATTGGTCGCGTGCGGCTTTGCTTTGGGCTTTTGAGGCTAAGAAGCGATAGTTGAAACCCACCCGCAAGTAGAGGAAAGTCAAGTTCGGCGCGCGCTGAATCGCGGCCAGATACTCCTCGATGGCCGATACATACCGGCCGTTGGACTCCAACACCAACGCGTACACGCGATGCGTGTCCATCAAATCAGGGCCTTCTTCCACGGCCTTGGCCGCGTATTCGTAGGCCTGGACGATGTTCTGTTGGTCCAACAGGATCTCAGCATAGAAGGCCAGGGTGAGGGGGTCGTTGCGCTCTAAGCGCAGGGCAATGGCGGCTTCGTTCTCGGCCTGGGCCAGCAGCGCGTCTTGCTGGTCGGGCGGGACCAGGGGGTTGAGGGCCAGCCAATCCAGGGCGAAGGCCCGCACCGCGTGGGTGACGGCCGCGTCGGGCGCCAGTTCGACCGCGCGATCCGCGGCGGCCACAGCCTCTTGCAGCCGTGCGTGCTGCTCAGTGTCGTTGGTCATGAGCGCGCTGGAATACACCAACACCCGGGCCAACTCGGCCCACAACAGCCCATCTTGGGGGCGAATGGCCAGCGCCTGCCGATAGGCTTCGGCCGCTCCTTCCAAGTCCCCGGCCTCGAACAAGGCCCGCGCTTCCGCGATCCACGACCGCGGCGCGCGCGTGGGCGTGGGCGTGGGCCGAATGAAAGTCTCCAACGTCACCTGGCCCGCGAACACCTGCCGCGCGAAAGCCAGCGCGGCCGCGATCAACAGCAGATACGCGAGCACGTATTTGGGCCGCGAACGCTTTTGCGACGAGAAGGTGAGGGGAACATCGCGAATTTCCATCGTCCGACATTCTACCAGGGACGAATAAAGGACGTGTTAACGGCGTGGTAGAATGGCCCCTCAGAGGTGCCCCATGAACGAGCGTTGGCGTTTGGGCTGGGCCGTGTTTTTGCTCATTGCCACCGTGGGCGTGTTGGCGTCCCTGACCCGCTACGCGCTGCGGGTACAACAGTTGCGGGTGCTGCGCGATGCCGCGGCCACCGAACACGCCCAATTGAGCGCCACCCACCAAGCCCTGGCCCGTCAATTGTCGGCCACCCTGCCCCCTGAGGCGTGGGCCGCCACGGCCAAGGCCAGTTTGGGGCTGGTGCCTGAGGGCGAGCAGTCGGTCCGCGTGTTGCCGCTCACCGCCACCCCCGGCCCCGAAACGCGCGCGGCCGCGCGGCCGGCCACGGCCGAACCAGAGCGTCCGCCCTGGTATTGGTGGTGGCAACTCTTCTTCGGCCCCCGCACGCCATAATCCACCGCGCGGGCGCCGACCCCACCCACCTGAGGTGCGCCATGCCTTTACGACCCGGCATTTTGGCCCGTTATCGTCCATGGTTGGATCTGCCCGACCACACCATCCCCCTATCGCTCAGCGAGGGCGACACCCCGCTCATCCCCATGCCCCGCTTGGCCGCGGCCCTGGGCGGCGGCTTCGAGTTGTTCGTCAAATACGAAGGGCTCAACCCCACCGGCTCGTTCAAAGACCGTGGGCTGGCCGCCGCGGTCGGCGAAGCCGTGGGGCGCGGGGCCCGCACGGTCATTTGCGCGTCCACGGGAAACACAGCCGCGGCCACCGCGGCGTACGCGGCCCGCGCGGGGGTGCGCGCCTTGGTTTTGGTGCCCGAGGGCAAAATCGCCCGCGGCAAACTGGCCGGCGCGCTGGCATATGGCGCGCACGTGGTCCAGGTGCGTGGCTCTTTCGACCACGCGCTCGCGCTGGTACGCGAGGCCGTGGCCGCCTACCCCGTCGCCTTGGTCAATTCCATCAACCCTTACCGCCTGCAGGGGCAACAAACCGCCGCGTTCGAGGTGGTGGACGCGCTGGGTCGCGCACCCGACTGGTTGGCCATCCCCGTAGGCAATGCTGGCAACATCACCGCGTATTGGATGGGCTTTCAAGCCTACCATCGCCGCCGGCGAACAGGATTGCCGCGCTTGCTGGGCGTCCAAGCGGCCGGCGCGGCGCCGTTGGTGGTCGGTCATCCTATCGAGCAGCCCGAGACCGTGGCCACCGCGATTCGCATCGGCAAGCCCGCCCGCGGCGAAGAAGCCCTGGCCGCCGCGCGCGCGTCGGGCGGACGCATCATCGCGGTGCCTGACGAGGCTATCTTGGCCATGCAGCGCATGTTGGCCAGCGAGGGGGTGTGGGTGGAACCGGCTTCTGCGGCCGGGCTGGCAGGCCTGGCTGCAGAAATCGAGCGCGGGGCGTTGGATCCGCGCGGCAAGACCATCGTCGCGGTGGTCACTGGCCATGGCCTCAAAGACCCCGACGCGGTGTTGGCCCAAGCCGCGGCCGATTTGCCCACCATCGACCCCACGCTGGAAGCCTTGCTGCCTTGGCTTGAGGCGCGCTGAAGCGCGGCAGACCCACGGCCGCGTCCGCCCCCGCCCCGAGGATAAGGCAAACCCGGCCCCTGGGCAGCACCGGCTCGAGCGCCCGGCCCTAAGGCCGGATGCTGTGTATGCTCGCGACAGCCGCCTTTGTCGGGCCGCGGCAAGGCGCGCCGGCTCGCCGTCGCGTTCGTCGCCCCGCCCCCTGCATGGCCGCGCGAAAAAACGCGCCTCCCCGCGCGGGGAGGCGCGCCATCAGGCCGCGCGCCGCTGGCCTCAGAGCAACGCCTCCAAGGGCGTGTATTCCAGCCCAAAGGCCTCGGCCACCGCAGGATAGGTCACCCGCCCCTTGTACACGTTGACGCCTTTGGCCAACGCGGGGTCGCTCTTGACGGCTTCTTCGAAGCCCAGGTCGGCCAACTTGAGGGCGTAGGGCAACGTGGCGTTCGACAAACCATACGTCGAGGTACGCGGCACCGCGCCCGGCATGTTGGTCACGCCATAGTGGATGACCTCGTTGACCTTGAAGACCGGATCGCTGTGGGTGGTGGGGCGCATGGTCTCCACGCAGCCCCCTTGGTCAATGGCCACATCGACGATGACCGTGCCGGGCTTCATCAAATCGATGTGCTCGCGCCGAATCAACTTGGGCGCCCGCGCGCCAGGAATGAGCACCGCGCCAATAATGAGATCCGCGATGCGCACGGCATCGGTGATGTTGCGCGGGTTCGAGGCCAGCGTGGTCAAATTGCCGTGCAACACGTCGTCCAGATAGCGCATCCGATCCGGGTTCTTTTCGATGATGATGACGTGGGCCCCCATGCCCAACGCGATCTTGGCTGCGTTGAACCCCACCGTACCGCCGCCGATGATGAGCACATCGGCCGGCCGCACCCCCGGAATGCCGCCCAACAACTTGCCCCGGCCGCCATGGGCCTTTTCCAGATAATGCGCGCCCACCTGCACGGCCATGCGTCCGGCCACCTCGCTCATGGGCGTGAGCAACGGCAACCGCCCATCCTCCAACTCCACCGTCTCATAAGCAATGGCCACGACGCCCCGCTTCATGAGTTCGTGGGTCAAGCGCTCTTCCGCGGCCAAATGCAGATAGGTGAACAAAATCAACCCCTCCCGCAAGAAGGGATACTCCTGCGGACGGGGCTCCTTGACCTTCATGATCATCTCGGCCTGAGTCCACACGGCCTCCGCGGTGGGCAGGATCTCGGCTCCGCTCCGGCGATACTCATCGTCGGTGAACCCGCTGCCCTCGCCCGCGCCGGCTTGCACCAGGACCCGATGCCCGTGATGGACCAGCATCTCCACGCCCCCTGGCGGGAGCGCGACCCGATATTCGTTGTCTTTGATCTCCTTGGGAACGCCGACAATCATGGCTCAAACCTCCATGAGGCAAGCCCCGAAGGGCAAAGGACTGCGTGTGCTGTGCTTTTTAAGAAAGCGCCGCGCCAGCGACGCTATCATCCCCTAAATAAAACACACCATGCAGGCCCACGATGCGGGCGCGCGCGCCCAACAGGCTGTGCTGCACTTGGGCGTCCTCGAGATGCGCCTCTGCTTCCAAGACGCTGTCTTGCACCCGACTACGTCGCACGACCGCATTCGGGCCCACCGTCACATACGGCCCTACGATCGCGTCTTCCACCACGGCCTTAGGATGGATGTACACCGGCGGAATCACCACCACCCCGGGCCGCAACGCGTCAGCCGTATTGCCACGGCCGTGGTCCAACAAATAGCGGTTCAGGGCCAACACCGTCTCAGGGGTGCCCGCGTCCAGCCAGGTCTGCACAGGGACGGGCCGCATTCGCAGGCCATATTCCGCGATGAGCAGGTTGATGGCATCGGCCAAGTAATATTCCCCTTTGGTGCGCAGCCCCCGCTGCATTTGCGCCTCGATCGCGGCGACGAGGTCTTCACCGCGGGGGAAGTAGTAACTGCCGACCACGGCCAATTTGTGCTCGGTTGTCTCGGGCTTCTCCACGATGCGCGTCACCCAACCTTGGTCGTCGGTGAAGACCACCCCAAACCGCCGGGGGTCTTCTACCTCGCGCACCCACAACAGCCCCTCTGAGGGCGGCGGCCACAGCGTCGCGGCGAAATCGGCATCGGTCACCGTGTCGACGAAAAGCACGAACGTCGGGCCGTGCAAGTATTCGCGAGCCTGCCAC
This sequence comes from uncultured Anaerolineaceae bacterium, assembly GCA_964446575.1. Classification (GTDB taxonomy): domain Bacteria; phylum Chloroflexota; class Anaerolineae; order Anaerolineales; family DRMV01; genus JAADEN01. The sequence goes on from CAYUOX010000075.1 coordinate 17,529, forward strand.
AACGCGTGGGACTGACCCAAGAGTTCGCGCTGCTCCACATACACGGCCTGCCAATGCGGATGCGCGCGGGCCATGTAAGCCCGAATCTGGTCACCCAAATAACCCACGATAAAGACAAACCGCACTTGGGCCGGATCCAGGCCCTGGAACGCACGCAACACGTGCCCCAACACTACGTCGCCGGCCACGTAGACCAGCGGCTTGGGGCGGGTCCAGGTCAGCGGGCGCAGGCGTTTGCCACGGCCCGCCATAGGGATGACAACCGTCAATTGTTCGCCCATGCAAACTCCTTTTGGCGAGGGTTTTGCCCAATGCAGATGTATTTTACCATTCGCTCGCGCGGCCGCGAGGTGTCAGTCCGCCAAACTCGGCCTGGGCAACCCGCGGAGCCCGCCCACGGGCGGTATAATGCTTATGAAAAGGGGTTTTCCCTGGCCCTCGCAGCGTTTCCATCCCATCAAGGAGAACATCGTATGAGTGACACCATGTTGGCCCTGACCAAGACCCACGCCGGCCCGGGGGTGGCGTTGGTGGAGCGTCCGCTGCCGGTGCCCGGCCCTGGTGAGGTGTTGGTGAAGGTCAAAGCCGCGTCCATTTGCGGCACGGATCTGCACATTTACCGTTGGGATCCCTGGGCGGCCAGCCGGGTGCGGCCGCCCATTATCATGGGGCACGAGATCACCGGCGAAGTGGTGGATCGCGGCCCTGGGGTGCAGCGCATCCAGGTAGGCGACTACGTTTCGCTGGAGTCGCATGTGATTTGCAACACTTGTCGCTATTGTCGTACGGGGCAAGGGCATTTGTGCCCGAACACGCAGTTGTTAGGGGTCGATCGCGACGGTGGCTATGCCGAATACATTGTCGTGCCTGAGCAAAACGCGTGGCCGAATCCGCCTGATTTGCCCTTGGAAGTGGCGGTGCTGCTGGAGAACTTCGGCAACGCGGTGCACACCGCGTTCGCGTTCGATGTGCGCGCCAAAAAAGTGCTGGTCACGGGTGCAGGGCCCGTGGGGCTGATGACCATCGCGGTGCTCAAGGCCATTGGCGCGCGGGCAGTGTATGCCACTGACATCACCGACTACCGGGTGGCCTTTGCGCAACGCATGGGCGCGGATGTGGCCTTGAACGCCCGCACCACCAATGTGGTCGAAGCCTTGATGGACATCACCCAAGGCGATGGCGTGGACGTCTGGTTGGAGATGTCGGGCGCGCCCGCGGCCATTGAGCAAGGCTTTGCAGTGCTGCGCCCAGGGGGCCAGGTCGCCATTTTGGGCGTGGTCGGGCGCCCCTTTACGCTGGACTGGGATCACGGCATCGTTTTCAAAGGCGCGGAAGTCAAAGGCATCACCGGCCGTCGCCTGTGGGAAACCTGGTATCAAATGCGGGGCTTGGTGTTCTCGGGGGCGGTGGACCTCACCCCTCTGGTCACCCACCGCTATACCTTAGAGCAATACGAGCAAGCCTTTGCCACCATGGCCTCGGGGGAATCGGGCAAAGTGATGTTTATGATTGGGTAACCGCGCGACGCCCCGCGCGTCTGCTGGGCGGGGCGCCCCGCTCGCGTGGCCCGAGGGCACGCCCCGCCCAGGCCCTTAGGGAGCACGCCACGCGCGGAGCCCCGCGTCGGGAAACAAAGCCGCGCGCGCGGCCGGTGCGTACTTATCGACCAGCGCGGCCTCGATGCCGTTCGCTTGGGCCATGGCCGCGAACAAATGCGCGCTGGGTCGCGGCCGGCGCCGTTGGGTTTGGGGATCGCACGCCCACAGGCCGAAGTGCCGGCTCCAGCCCCACTCCCACTCGAAGTTGTCGATCAAACTCCAGTGCAAATATCCCCGCACTGGCCAATTGTTAATCAGCGCGCGCCACACTTGATGCACATGTTCCAGCAGATACCGCGGGCGTAGGCGGTCGTCGGCGTCGTCGAGGCCGTTTTCGGTGATGTAAATAGGCACACCAAAGCCATGGGCCCAGCGCAAAGCACGATACAACCCTGTGGGCACATGTGCAATTTCGCCGTGCGCGCTCAGAGGCGCGTCGGGGGGCAAACGATGCACCCCAAACACCTCGGCTGCGCGGGGCACAAACCGCACCCGATCTTCGGTGTAGTAGTTGAGACCCAGATAATCCAACGTGCCGCGCAAACCAGCCACCGGCCGCGCACGCCGGCCAGGATAGATGATGCGCCCATGCACCAGCGCGTCGTAATAAAAATCGTTGAGCCAACGGTGGTGCAAGCGCGTGATCCAACGATCTAAGGGGAACCACGGCCGGGCCGGGCGCATGCCGCGATAGTGCACCACAATGCCGACCTGCGCGTTGGGCTGCACCCGGTGGATCGCTTGATACGCCGCGGCGTGGGCCTGGGCCATGTGCTCCATCACCGTAAACGCGGCGGCTAAATCATGCGTGCGCCCTGGCGGAAACGCGCCCTCCACATACCCGCGATACGCGTAAATGTTGGGCTCGTTGAAGGTTGCCCACAAGCGGACATACTCTTGCAGGGCCGTGACCACCCGCGCGGCATAATCCCGAAAGTGCGCGACCGCCTCCGCGGATTCCCATCCCCCGCGTTCGGCCAGCCAGAGCGGATCGGTGAAGTGGTGCAGCGTGACCAATGGCTCCAGCCCCATCTGGCGCGCGGTGCGGGCCCAAGTTCGATAGCGCTCCAGCGCGTCCTCGTCCCAGCGGTTGGGCTCGGGCTGAATACGACTCCATTCCAGCGAAAAACGAATGGCATTGTGGCCGGCTTCCGCGGCGCGCGCGAAGTCTTCCTTCCAACGGCCGCGCCACCATTCGCAGCCTGCGGCCGAAGTTTGGCCTTGAAACACCCGCCCCGACTGCTCCCAAGCCCACCATTGGTTGGCGGTATTGTCCCCTTCCACTTGGTGCGCGGCCGTAGCCGTGCCCCACAAAAACCCTTTTGGGAAGACATAGCGGGCCGTCAAGGTCATGGTACCCACCTCCTGCGCAGCGCGCGGGCCATTATACCCCCGAGTCGGGCGAAACCGCGGCAATGCCCGCCCTGGCCCGATCATGCCCAACGGAGCCCCCGACCTCAGGCGCAGCGCAACCGCACAGGGGGCGAGCCGAGCGGTCGTGCGCGCCGAGAGGCAGGGTTTTCGCGTCTGGCAAGCGACTTGCCCCTCGACCTTGGCCCCGGCCGCGTCTTACAGTACAATGCTCGCACCTTGCGCGGGAGGTTGCTGGACATGAAGATTCTGGTAGCGTTGACCTACTATCGGCCCCATACCAGCGGTTTGACCATTTACGCGGAACGCTTGGCCAAGGCCTTGGTCGCGCGTGGGCACACGGTCACGGTGCTGACCTCGCAATATGAACGTGCGTTGCCGCGGCACGAAGTCATGGACGGCGTTCGGGTGGTGCGCGTGCCTGTGCTGGCGCGCGTGAGCAAAGGCGTGCTGCAGCCCACGTTAGGCCTGGAAGCCACGCGGCAGATTCTGGCCCACGACGTGGTCCACCTGCACTTGCCCCAATTTGACGCCGCGGGCATGGCGTTGCGCGGGCGGTGGTTTCGACGGCCCGCGGTGATCACGTACCACTGCGACGTGCTGCTGCCCCCGGGCTGGTTCAACCGGGTGGCCAACGCGGTGGTGCACGTCATGGACCACTTGGCCGCGACCTGGGCCCACCAAGTGGTTACCTATACGCAAGATTACGCGGACCATTCGCCCTTTTTGCGCCGCTATCGCCACAAGTTGACCACCATCTTGCCGCCGGTGGAACTGCCTCCGGCCACGCCCGACGCGATCGCTGCCCTGCGGCAGCGATTCAACCCCCAAGGCCGGCGCCCGGTCATCGGCATGGCCGCGCGGCTGGCCGCGGAAAAAGGCGTGGAAGTGCTGCTGGATGCCCTGCCGCGCGTGCTGGAGCACTTCCCCAACGCGTTGGTGTGGTATGCCGGCCCCTATGAGAACGTGCTGGGCGAGGAGGCCTATCGAAAGCGCGTGTTGCCCCGGGCCCGAGCGCTGGAGGCCCAAGGCCATTGGCGATTCTTGGGTCTGCTCTCGCCCCAAGAAATGGCCGCCTATTACCCCAACCTGGATGTGCTGGTACTGCCCAGTTTGAACTCCACCGAGAGTTTTGGCTTGGTGCAAATCGAGGCCATGATGAACGGCGTGCCCGTGGTGGCGTCGGACTTGCCCGGCGTGCGGCAGCCCGTGCGCATGACCGGCATGGGCGAAATCGCGGCTGTGGGCGACCCCGACAGTTTGGCCCAAGCGCTCCTGCGGGTATTGCAACACCCCGACGCGTACCGGGGAGATCCCGAGGCTGTGCGGCAACGCTTCAGCCCCGACCGCGCGGCCCAAGCCTACGAGGCCCTCTTCCGCCGCTTGCTGCGCCAGGTGCGCCCGAATTTCTCAGCAGATGAATAGAACTTGCGTTCCGCGGCCAGCGCGCGGCCCCGATGTGCATATAACTTGCGCGGCCGCGCGCGCAAACTTGGGGCGCTCAGGGCAAAGTTACGCTTTGCGGGTTTGTACCTCTCCAGAGGCGAATTTCAAATCCCCTATATATGGAACAGAACCCGCACTTTGAGGCCAAATATCCCGCTCCTGGGGGGCAGCGCGGGGCTATCCGCAAGGCGAGAACGCTTTAACATTCCAAACCTTAAATCACGAAGGTTTTTTAAGATTCGGCAGGCCAAACGCCCTTGCGCCCCCGCCTCCCTCTGCCTACAATAGGAGCCGCTTCACGAGCCAAACCCAACGAGGGTCGCTGTCGAACCCTCGTCTTGAGGGGAGCCCCCAATCTCGAGCGAGGAGCGCCGCGTGATGACCTTGGCCGCATCCATGCCCGCGATGGCCGCGCAAGGCCAGCCCGACCTGGAGCATATCTGGCAAGTGGTCTTGCGCCAACTTCAACATGAGATCCCCCGGGCGACGTTTGACGCGTGGGTGCGGGAGACCCAAGCCATCGCCTGGGACGGCCAAACCTTGCGCGTGGGCGTACGCAACGCGTTCACCCGCGATTGGCTGCAAGCGCGACTCCCTGGGCTGGTCGAGCCCAAGATTCGGCTGCTGCTCCACGCGCCCGAGGCCCGCGTGGAGTTTGTCCTGCAGCCCAACGGCCACGGCCCCGCGGAAGCCGCAGCCACCGTCGCGGAGCCCGAGCCGAGCGAGAGCCCCGCGACAACGTCCGAGGCCGTTCAAAACCTTTCGGAAGCCCCCACCACGCCGTTGCGCGCGCCCGCCAGCAGGCTGCGCAGCGAATATACCTTTGAAACCTTTGTCGAAGGGCCCAACAACCGCTTGGCCTTCGCGGCCAGTCGTGCGGTGGCCGATAACCCCGGCCGTCAATACAACCCGCTCTTTATCTACGGCGGCGTGGGGTTGGGCAAGACGCACCTGCTGCACGCCATCGGGCACGTGGCCGCGCAAAAGGGCCTGCGGGTGCTCTATGTGTCGGCCGAGGATTTCGTCAACGAACTCATCACCGCCATTCGCGAACGCCGCACCGCGGCCTTTCGTGAGAAATACCGCCAGGTTGACCTGCTTTTGGTGGACGATGTCCAATTCTTGAGCGGCAAAGAAAGCACCCAAGAGGAATTCTTCCACACTTTCAACGCGCTGCACGGGCAAGGGCGCCAAATTGTGCTCACCTCGGACCGCCCGCCCAAAGCCATGGCCACGCTGGAAGAGCGCCTGCGCTCCCGCTTCGAATGGGGCCTGATGGCCGACATTCAACCCCCCGATCTGGAAACCCGACTGGCGATTTTGCAGTTCAAGGCCACCCGCATGGGCCGGCCCGTGCCTCGCGAAGTGCTGGAGTTCATCGCCCGCCGCATGACTTCCAACATCCGCGAATTAGAAGGCGCGCTGACCCGGGTCTTGGCCTACCACGACTTGTGGGGGAAGCCGCTGAACGAGGCCACGGCCGCGGAGGCCTTGGCCGACCTGCTGCCCCGCCGACGCAAGATTGTGGCCGACAAAGTGCTCGAGGCGGTTGCCCAGGCCTATGGCGTCAGTGTAGCCGAATTGCGGGCCAAGGGCCGCTCGCGGCGGGTAGCCGTGCCCCGCCAAGTGGCCATGTATTTGCTGCGCGAAGAGGCTGGGCTCTCGTTGCCCCGCATCGGCGAACTCTTGGGCGGCCGAGACCACTCCACCATCATGCATGGCACCCGCAAAGTGGCCGACCTGCTGGAGCGCGATGCCCACTTTCGCCGGCGGGTGATGAACATCCGTGAGCATCTGTACAACCCTCATGTCCCCTTGGTAAGCGAGTGAACCATCGCCCCCGACGCGCCCCCCGGTCGGCATGGACCCGGGCCCTGGGTGCGTTTCGCCTGGGGCGGGGTTGGCACCATTGGCCGGCGTGGGTCGGCCTGGGCGTCGCGCTGCTCACCAGCGCGGGGTATGTGCGCGCGTGGCAACACGCGGACGCCTCTTGGGCCTTCACCGGCTTTCTCTTCGCGGTCGACGACGGCCTCAGTTACCTCGCCAAGATGCGCCTCGGCGCGCAAGGCGCGTGGCTCTTCCGCACGCCTTACACCACCGAGCCCACGGTGGCTTTGCCCGCGTTTACCGCGTACTTGGCCTTGGGACATGTACTCCCGCCGCGCGCGCCTTATGGCGCGTTCGTGGTCCTCTTTCACCTGTTTCGCCTGGTCGCGCTGGCTGGCCTGATGGTCGCGTTGCATCGCGTGCTCACTTGGCTGCTGCCCGCGCGGCCCCGCCTGCAAGCCGCCGTCGCGGTGTGGACTCTGCTCGGCGGCGGCCTGGGTTGGCTGCTTTACCCCTTGGGACTGGGTCGCGGCCTGGGCTGGGCACCACTGAGTTTCTACTCGCCCGAGGCCTTTGGCTTCTTGGCCGTGTGGGGGCTGCCGCATCTCACCGCGGCGCGTGCGCTTTGGCTATACGCTTGGTGGGCCTTCGCCCACCAACACCTCCGCCGAGCCTTCGCCGCTGCCACCGCCCTGCTGTTCTTCCAACCCCTGTACATCGTTCCCCTGGCCCTGCTGTGGAGCGCCACCGCATGGGGACAACACACCCGGCCCACCGCGGCCGCCCAATGGCGCACCTTAGCCGCGGCCACCAGCCTGTGGGCCGCCTACTGGGCCTTCATGCTCTGGGCGCGAGCCACCGACCCCGTCGTGCAGGCCTGGGACGCGCAGAACAACGTCCGGCTGGTGCCTTGGCCCGCCTTCGCGCTGGCCTATGGCCCGTGGCTGCCGTGGGTCGCGCGCGGTTGGCGCCTGTTGCAGCAGGAGCATCCCGGCCCTGCGCGCGCGCTGGCCTTTTGGCTTGCGGCCGTCGCGCTTTTAATCTGGCTGCCCACGTCGGTGCAACGGCGCCTGCTGGAGGGCGTGTGGTGGGCCTGGGGCCTGCTGGCTGTGAAAGCCGCGGCAGCGTGGCATCGCGGGCTGGGCCAGGGACGGCGTTGGCTCGCGTGGGCGCCACTGGGCCTGACCGCACTCAGCCCAGCCTTGCTGCTGGGGCTGGCCTGGCACGCGGCATCGCGGCCCAGCGAGCCCCTCTTTCGCCCGCGCGCGGAGTTGGCCGCTATGCAAGCCTGGGGTCAGCAAGCGCCCTTGGCCGCGGGCGTGCTCGCGTCCTACCCCTCGTCGACGCTGCTGCCAGCCGCCGCGGCCGTACGCGCGCCTTTGGGGCATCCGGTGGAAAGCCCGGCTTGGGCCGAGCGCCGCGCCCAAACCCGCGCTTTCTTTCAGCCCACCACCACCGACGCGCAACGCCAAGCCTGGCTGGCTGATTGGCGCGTCGAGTGGGTGTGGTGGGGGCCGCGTGAGCGCGCCCTGGGCGCGTGGGATCCCCGCACCGCGCCCTATCTGGAGCCGGCCTTTCACGACCGCGGCTATTGGGTCTTTCGGGTGCGTCCGTGAGCCGCGGTACAATCACGCCATCCCCCGCAGGAGACGGATCATGCCCTTGCGTTTTCTCACCGCGGGCGAATCGCACGGCCCTGGCTTGGTGGCTGTGGTGGAAGGGCTTCCGGCCGGGCTGCCGGTGGATGTGGAAGCCATCAACCACGAATTGGCCCGCCGCCAAAAAGGCGCGGGGTCGGGCCCCCGCATGGCCATCGAACGCGATCGCGTGCAGATCTTGAGCGGCGTGTTGGAGGGACGCACCACCGGCGCGCCCATTGCGCTCACCATTGCCAACCGTGACCACGCCAAATGGCGCGGTCGAGCGATACCGCCCTTCACCACGCCCCGGCCCGGCCATGGCGATCTGGCCGCACGCCTCAAGTATGGCTACCCCGATCTGCGGCCCGGCCTGGAGCGGGCCTCGGCGCGCGAAACGGCCGCCCGGGTGGCGGTGGGCGCGCTGTGCAAGCAACTGCTGGCCCACGTGGGCATTCAGGTGCAAGGGTATGTGATCGCCATTGGCCCGGTGCGCGCCACGGCCCTACCGGAGGACATCCCCACCCGTTGGCAACAAGCCGAGGCCAACCCGGTGCGTTGCCCCGACCCCTCGGCCGCCGCGGCAATGCAACAGGCCATCGAGCAAGTGAAGCGGGACAAGGACACCTTGGGCGGTGTCATCGAGGTGGTGGCGTTGAATGTGCCCCCTGGCCTGGGCAGCCACGTGCATTGGGACCGCCGCCTGGACGCGCGCCTGGCCGCGGCGGTGATGAGCATCCCCGCGATCAAGGGTGTGGCCCTCGGCGCGGCGTGGGAGCAAGCCCAACAGCGCGGCACCCAGGCCCACGATGCCATCCGCCGCCAAGGCGATGCCCTGGTGCGTCCTACCAACCGGGCCGGTGGCGTCGAGGCTGGCATCAGCAACGGCCAGCCCATTGTGGTGCGCGCGGCTATGAAGCCCATTGCCAGCACCCTGACCCCCCAACCCACGGTGGACCTGGCCACAGGTGCCGAGACCGAAACCCGCTATGAGCGTTCGGATTTCTGCCCAGTGCCGCGCGCGGTGCCCGTGGTCGAAGCCATGGTGGCTTTCGTGCTGGCCGATGCGCTGCTGGAAAAGGTGGGTGGCGACACCCTGGACGAGGTGCAAACACGCGCGGCCGCGTTGCCCCGGGCCACTTGGCCCCACGCTCGCGTCGACGGCGCAAAACACACCTTCTGGGATTGAGCCTGCGGCCGGCCCCTCTGGTACAATATCCTCAAATCATCTGCTCAGGAGGTCGACCCATGGCGGCATCTTCCCAGCCACGGCCGGTCAATCCGGTGGCGGCCGCGGTGCATGCCCTGATCGCGGCTCGGTACAGTCCCACGCAATACGCGGAGCGCATGGTCGACGACGCGACCCTGCAGCGGGTGCTGGAGGCCGCGCGCTGGGCTCCGTCGTCCTATAACCGTCAACCGTGGTATTTTGTGGTCACCCGCCGCGGGCAAGAGGGTTACACGCGCCTGCTGCGCACGCTGAGCGCTTATAACCAGCGCTGGGCGCAACGGGCGCCGGTGCTGATTTTGGGCTGCGCGCAAATCGAAGACGAGCGCGGCCCCAATCGCTATGCAGAACACGATTTGGGGTTGGCCAGCGGGTTTCTCGCGTTGCAGGCCGTGGCCGAGGGGTTGGCAACACGCTTTATTGCGGGGTTCGACAAAGACGCGGCGCGGGCGGCTTTTGGCATCCCCGCGGCGTATAAGCCCTGGACGGTCATCGCGCTGGGGTACCCGGCACCGGATGCGGACCCCCACGCGAAGCCGCGGCAACGCAAGCCTTATGCTGCGATCATCGGCTGGGGCGGGTGGGGCGTGGCCCCGCCCTTCGCGCCCCCGGCAACCAGCGCCAGCGCATAAGCGCGGACCTGGCCGCGGGCCAGGGCATCTGCCCCAAAAAGCGAGGCCCCGCGAGGGGCTCGCGGGGCCAATCTACGAGGAGGGAGGAGAGGAGGTGTAAGTGGAGGAGGGGGCTATGCCGGTCCAATTACGCTCTCGCGCTCGCCGGCCTTAGATTAACACGGTTGGCTTAAAAGAGGGTGAAAGGTACTTAAAAGTTTCCGAAGAATTGAGATCAGCGGGTGGGCAAAACCGATCCCGCGTTGAGGCGGTTCATAGCCGCGGGCAGGCCCTGTTCAATCCACAAGAGAATGCCCTCGACGGCTCGCGCTTCGATCCAAGGCCATTGTTCGCGCTCCGCGCGCGAGAAGGGGCGCAGCACATAGTCAGCCGGGTCCATACGCCCGGGTGGGCGCCCAATGCCGATGCGCAAACGGGGGAAGTCGCGGCGCCCGCCCAGGGCGTCGATGATGGATTTCATCCCTTTATGGCCGCCATGGCCGCCTTGGGGGCGCAGGCGCACAGTGCCGAAGGGCAAGTCTAAGTCGTCGTACACCACCAGCAGGTGCGACAACGGCACCTCATACGCGCGCAGCAACGGCCGCACGGCCCGCCCCGAGAGGTTCATGTAGGTTTGGGGCTTGGCCAAAACCACGCGCGCGGGGCCCAAACGCGCGTCCGCGAGCAGGGCCTGATGCCGCGGCCCGCGAAAGGCCACGCCCAGGCGGCGGGCCAGCGCGTCCACGATCATGAAGCCCGCGTTGTGGCGGGTGGCGGCAAATTCGCGGCCAGGGTTGCCCAGGCCAACCACCAAGTAACGCGCGCGCGGCTCGCGCGGCGAGGCTGCCGCGTCTTGGGCGCGGGATGTGTCTGACAACCCGCCGGCCTGCTGCACGCGACGGATCCAATCCAGATCCATTTAGGCGTCCTCGGCGTCCATCGTTTTCTTGGGCAGGCCGACCACCCGCACGACCGGCACGACGAAGAGAATGCCCGTGTAGGGCTCGTGCAAGTCGCCGACGATTTCCTCGGTGGCGCGGATGACCCGCTCCACCGTGGCCTCATCGGGCACCACGGTGAACAGGGTCCGATGATGGTATTCTTGGCGGGCCAACAGGCTTTGCAGCGAGGGCATGAGGCCCAGGTCGTCGCGCATCCCTCGTTGGCGATGCAGGCCCGAACTTTCCAAGATGGTGGCGCCCCCCGCGCCCGCCTTTTGCCAGGCTTCCATGACCGCGGGGCACTGTTGGATGTCGTCGAGTACCAAAACCACGAGATAGGCCATCGCTGGCTCGCTCCTTTTGGAGGGAATGCCCCGGGCTCAGGCGGCCGAGGCATCTTCGGCCTGAGGCTTAGGATACAACGCCCGCAAGGCAATAGGTGTGATGAGGGTGGTCACCAGCACCATGAGCACCACGCCGGCGAACACGGTGTCGTCCACCCAACCGAACTGCATGCCCACCGAGGCGACAATCAAGCCCACTTCGCCCCGGCTGGTCATGCCGGTGCCCAACCGCACCGAGTCCTTCCACGACAAACCGCCCAGGCGCCCGCCCAAAGTGCACCCCAAGGCCTTGGAAATCACGGCCAACACCACCAAGGTCAAGGCGATGGGCAAGCCCTCGGGCCGCAACGCCAAACGCACATCGGTTTGCAGGCCGATGTTGACGAAGAAGATGGGCACCAACAGCGCATAGGCCAGTTTGTGCATCCCTTGCATGATGTGCCGTCGCCACGGGCTGCGGCCAAAGGCCAGCCCGGCCACGAACGCGCCGGTGATGGAGGCAATGCCGCCCAGCGCCTCTGCGGCCCACGCGTAGAGCAGGGTGAGCACTACCGCGAAGGTCAGCAGCCCTTCGCTGATGGGCAACCGGTCGACCACCCGCCCCAAACGCGGCACCAAGCGCACTCCCAGCACCCAGGCCCCTGCCAAAAACAGGACCATGCGGGCCAACATGCCCAAAACCATGAGCGCGCCACCGCCCTCGCCCAAGGTGAAAGCCTGAAAGACCGACAACAGCAGAATGACCAGCACATCGTCGACGACGGCCGCGCCCAGCAACGCCAAACCGACCGCGGAACGCAACACGCCCAGTTCCATGAGGGTTTGGGCCGAGATGCTGACGCTGGTGGCGGCCATGACCAGGCCGATGAACAAGCCGGCTTCGCCTGAGTAGCCCAGCGCGTCCATCACCACCCACGCCAAAAGCACGGGGGTCAACACGCCCAGCACGCCCGTCCACACGGCAGGCCGCCCCGCACGAGCCAAGGCCTCCAGTTCGACTTCCAAACCCGCCAAAAACATGAGAAAAGCCACGCCCAAAAAGGCCAGATGTTCCAGCACCACATCCAAATGCAGGCCGTGTTCGAACACGGGCCAGTGCAGCATGTTGAGCAGCGAGGGGCCCAGCAACAACCCGCTCAGGATTTCGCCCAATACCGTGGGCTGCCCCAAGCGCGCGCTGAGATAGCCGCCCACTTTCGCGGCCGCGATGATGAGCCCTAAGGCCAGGGCAAAGGCCAGAGTCGCATGAGCATCCATGGACGCGTCCTCGTGAAGATGGGGTACGCGCGAATACGGTGCCGGGATTATACCAACTCCCCCAGGGAAGGGAAGGGCAAGGCCTGGTATAATCTACTCTGCTTTCGCCCACCCACCTCGAGGAGGTAGTCATGACCACCCGACACTGGTTGACGCGCGCCTGGCCGGCGGTGCTGCTGGTCCTCGCGGCGTGCCAAGGCCCTGCAACGCCCCAGCCCACGGCCACGGTCCCCCGCACGACGCGGCCCGCGCCCACGCCGCGGGCCCCCGCGGAGCCCGTCCCCCAACCCCCGACCCCGGGGCAGGTGTTCTATGTCGCGCCCGACGGCGACGACGCCCAACCCGGCACCCGCACCGCGCCATGGCGAAGCCCCGCCGTGGCCGTGAGCCGCCTCAAGGCCGGCGATACCCTGGTGCTGCTACCGGGCACCTACCCTCTGGCCGACTACGAACGCGATATCCTGCGCCCACCCTCGGGCCAGCCGGACGCCTGGATCGTCCTGCGCGGGGAGCCCGGTCAACCTTACCCTGTCTTGGCCGGGCGAGATAATCTGGCCGCGTTGGTCGACCTCAGCGGCGTGCAGTACGTCTGGCTCGAGCACATCGAAATGACCCACGACCCCCAAGCCGCGGACCCGCGCGTGCGCGACGGCATTCTCGTGCAAGGCCAACCGGCTGCGCACGTGGTGCTGGCCGACCTGTACATCCACCATGTGGATGAATTCGGCATGAACCTGCAAGATGTGCGCGACCTGCTCATCGTCAACACCCGTATTCTGTATGCCGGTTTCGGCGCGTTGGGTGGCCCCCCTGGCGCGCACCATGGCTGGGAGCAGGTCACGATCCGCGACACCCGCTTGGCCTACAGCGGCCATTATTACCAGGGCGGCGACGGCCACAACCGGCCCTATGACCGGCCAGATGGGCTGGGCATCGAGCCCTCGGCCGGGCCCATCGTGTTGGAGCGGGTGCGAGCCGAGCACAACTACGGCGACGGCCTGGACAGCAAGGCCCAAGTGACGGTGATTCGTGATAGCATCGTGGCCAACAACACATGCGACGGGGTCAAACTATGGGGCCGGGAAGGGCACTTGGAGAACGTGCTCATCTACGGCCGCGGAGACGGCGACGCGACGGTGACCCCGTGGGCCGGGTTGGTCATCGATACCACCACGCCAGGGGCCCACTTCACCCTCACTCACGTGACCCTGGACGATGCCTTAGGGCACAACTATCTGCTCTATGTGCAGTATGACCACCCCCAAGTGCCCGTGCATCTGACCTGGCGCAACGTCATCTTGAGCGCGCGCGGTCCTGAAGCCCGCATCTATCTGGCCCCGGCCGTCACTTTGGATGCCCAGGCCGTGTTGTTCTTCTTCCCCCAAAGCCTTGCGGTGGGGCAACACGGCGAACAGGTTTACACCTGCGACGACCTGGCCCAGTTGGGGCCAGGCTTGATGTGCCACGACCCCGCGTTTGTGCAGCCGGCATGGGGGCAAGAGGGGGACTATCACTTGCGGCCGAGCAGCCCCGCGCGCGATGCCGGCGTGCCCACCCATGTGGATCACGACCTGGACGGCCACCCCCGAGACGACCGACCCGACCTGGGCGCGTATGAAGCGCGCGATGAATAGCCGCGCCCGGCCGGACGCGGCCATGGGCGAACGAAGCGGGCCGCACACCCGGCCTCATGGCCACGGCAAATCGTCCTACCCTGGACAAACCGGGGCGTTTGAGGTACAATGCGGCCCGCTTCGGAACAACCGAAGATTCGCCGTAGACCGCAGGGGCCCGACAAGGGCTTAAACCGCCTGCCGAGGCGAGGACTCGAAGCGCACCCCCACGGGGGTGGATGCGCGCGTGCCTTCCCCTCGGCGGCGAAGGCGCTTTTGTTTTTGGGCCCGCACACATCAGGAGGTGGACGCCTTGGCTATCACCAAAGCCCGCAAGCGTGAATTGGTCGCGCTGTACCAGGAACTGCTGCAAAACAGCCAGGCCCTGGTCATCGCGTCCTTTCATGGCTTGAGCGTCGCGGAGACCGAGCAACTCCGCCACGCGGTGCGGGAATCGGGCGGCCGCTTGATGGTGGTGAAAAACACCCTGGTCAAGATCGCGCTGCGCGAGAGCGGCTACGCCCTGCCCGAGGACGCGTCCGTCTTCGAAGGCACCACCATGGTGGCCTTCGCGCTGCAAGACCCGGCTGCCACGGCCAAAGCCGTCGCGGACTTTGCCAAGGAGCACGAGGCGTCCTTGCGCATCAAGGCCGGCTATTTGGGCACCGAGCCCGTGACGGCCGAGCAGGTGCGGCAACTGGCCAGCCTGCCGCCGCTGCCGGTGCTTCGGGCCCAGGTGCTGGGCACCATCATGGCCCCCGCGTCGCAGTTGGCGCGGTTGCTGGCCGAGCCCGCCCGCCAATTGGCGGCTGTGCTTCGGGCTTACAGCGAAAAAGACGGCGCTCAAGCCGAAGCGACCGCGGCATAGCCCGGTCGTGGATGTCGATGTTCGCAGGAACAACCCCGGTGCGATAACCCGCAGGAGGATTTGTCATGGCCGATCTGGAAAAACTGGTTGAAGAACTCAGCCAACTCACCGTCATGGAAGCCGCGGAACTTGTCAAGATGCTGGAAGAAAAGTGGGGCGTGTCCGCGGCCGCGCCCGTGGCGGTGGCCGCGGTGGCCGGCGCCCCCGGCGCGGCGGCTGAAGAGGCCAAAGAAGAGAAGACCGAATTCGATGTGGTGCTCAAAGACACGGGCCCCAAGAAGATTCAGGTCATCAAGGCCATTCGCCAACTGACCAACCTGGGCCTCAAAGAGGCCAAGCAGGTGGCCGAGACGCCCGGCTCCAAGATCCTCGAGGGCGTGAGCAAGGAAGAGGCCGAGGCGGCCAAGGCCAAATTGGAAGAGGCCGGCGCGACGGTGGAAATCGTCTAAGCGGTTCTACGGCAACCCGGTGGGCCCGCCTGGCGCGGGCCCATTGCTTTTCTCGCGGAGGTCCCCATGCCTGCCCGGCTGATTTTGCTCGTGGGAGGCGCGCGCAGTGGCAAAAGCGCGTTGGCCGTGCGCTGGGCCTATGCCTTAGGCCAAGACCAAGTGACCTTTCTGGCCACGGCCCGCGCCGAGGACGAGGACATGCGGCAGCGCATCGCCGCGCACCGGGCCCAACGTCCGCCGCTGTGGACGACCATCGAAGCCCCGCGTCGCGTCGGGCAGGCCCTGGAACAAGTCCACCACCCCGTGGCCGTGCTGGATTGCTTGACCCTCTTGGTCGCCAACGCGTTGATGGACGAAGGACCCGCGGCCGTGCAAGCCGAGGTCACCGCCCTGCTGGATGCCTGGCGCTCATGGCAAGGCACCCTGTTGGTGGTCACCAACGAGGTGGGGATGGGCATTGTCCCAGCGAATGAACTGGCCCGCACGTATCGGGATGTGTTAGGTTGGGCCAACCAGACGGTGCGCGCGGCTTCGGACGCGGCATACTTGGTGGTCGCGGGCGGCGTGGTGCGTGTGGACGAGCCACCGCGGCAGCCCTGAGCGACTCAGTCGGGGCAGGGATCGCCCCGCTCCGCGGCAATGGCCCGCCGCAGACGCATGGCCAAATCGCGCAATTGGGTGAAACTCACCGGCTTGAGCAACACCAAGTCGCTGTCTTCTTGCAATGGGTCGGCCATGTGCGGATTGCCTGTGGCCAAAATAACCCGCGTGGCGGCCAGCCGGGGCTCGCGGCGAATATAGGCCAAAATGTCGTCGCCCAAGGCACCGGGCAGGTGCAGATCTAACACGACCAACGCGGGGGTGTGCTGTTGCAGATAGTCCAGCGCCTCTTGGCCGTCCGAGGCGACGTCCACAGGTGTGAAGCCCGCGGCTTCGACGGCCTTGACGAAAATTTCGGTCTGAAACACATCGTCTTCCACGATGAGGGCCGAGTAAGTGCTCATCTTTCGGTTACCTCCTGCGGCGACGAGGGATGGACCGCCTCCGCGGTGGGGCTCGGTGGCATGGTGTCGGCATCCGCGAAGATGACCGTGAAGACCGAGCCTTTGCCTTCTTCGCTCCACACCTCGATTCGGCCGTTCATGCGCTCCACCAAGGAGCGCACAATGTAGAGCCCCAACCCCAAGCCCGGCGCGCCCGACATTTTCACATGGCTGCGGGTGTAGAAGGGGTCGAAAATGCGTCGCCGCTCTTCTTCGCCCATGCCCACGCCCGTATCACTGACGGCCACGGCCCAATGGGCGTCATCCACCCGATGCACCCGAATGGTCACCCCACCCTCTTTGGTGAACTTCAGCGCATTGCTAACCAAGTTGGTGATCACGCTGCGCAGCAAGCGCGGGTCCATATACACCTTTTCCGGCGCGTCGGGGTCCATGTGGACCTCCAGGCTCAGGCCTCGCTTCTGGGCCAGCACCCACAAGCCTTCGCGCACGGTGGACAGCAATTTGCGCAGCGGCACGATCTTGCGCTCGATCTTGAGCGAGTCAGACTCCATTTCCGCGTGCAACAGCAGCATGGCGATCAGTTCGCGCATATAATGCGCGGACGAGAGGATGGCGTCCAAACGCTCCTTTTGCTCCTCGTTCAGCGGCCCGAACACGCCCTGCTGCAGCATATCGGTATAGCCCACGATCGCGCCCAGGGGCGTGCGCAAGTCGTGGCTAATGGTGGCCAGCAAAGCCGACTTGAACGCCAAGGCTTGCTCGGCTTGGGCCTTGGCCTCCTTGAGTTCTCGAATCAACCGCTTGCGCTCGGTCACATCTTGCTTGACCGCGATGAAGTGGGTGATGCGCCCGTCTTGATCACGCACGGGCGCGATGGTTTGCTCTTCATAGTAGAGGCTACCATCTTTGCGGCGGTTGATGAACTCGCCATGCCATACTTGGCCTGCTTTGATGGTGCGCCACAACTCCTCATAAAAGGCGTCGTCGTGATAACCCGAGCGCAACAGCCGCGGCGTCTGCCCAATGGCTTCTTCAGGGCTATAACCCGTAGTGCGTGAAAAAGCCGGGTTCACATACTCGATCACGCCTTGGGCATCGGTAATCACAATGCCGTGCGCGCTGTGCTCGATGGCGCGCCACAGTTTGCGCAGTTCTTCTTCGGCTTTTTTGCGGGCTGTAATGTCCAAACTGTATTCGATCATGAAGCGCACCTCACCCCGCTCGTCCAAAATGGGGTAGCCGTGCACTTCGACATAATAAGGACGCCCCTCCGGGGTAAAGTGAATGTGCTCCACCGTAAACGGCTCTTTGTGGGCCTTGACGTATTGCAGCGGGCAAGGATGCTCCAGGCCATCGCACGGGCTGGTGCGCCGGTGCGTGAGCGCGTAGCACGTGCTGACCTGCTGCTCGATGCCCAACTCGCGCGCCCGGTGGTTGGCCAAGACCACCTCGTAAGTCTGCGCGTCAATGACGTAGAAGGGCGCATCCACCGAGTTGATGACCGTTTGCAGAAAGTCGCGCTGCTCGGTAAGCGCGTTTTGCAAACTCAGCAGCCGTTGCCAGTGGCGCTTTTGGATGGCCGCCATGAGCCAAATCGGCCCGCCAATGCCCCACAGCAGGCCATACAGCAGCGCGACTTCTTTCGCGGGCACATGCAACACCCGCGGAATCCACCACACACTATGGATGATGAACAAGATGCCCACCAAATCCCACAGCGTGGGCAGCAACATCGCGGCCAACAGCAAGGGGAAGATCAGCCAAATCAGTTGCGCGAGGATGATGTAGCGCGCGGGCGTCACCAGCATGGTGATCGCGGTGTGGGGCTGAGACCACGTAGCGTAGAAGAACAGATGCGGCAGCGCGGTCAGACCAACGACGCTGCTCAAACCAGCCCACAAGAAATATCGGGTGCGGCTCAGAAAATACAACGCCACCAACAAGGGCATGACATACAGCAAGTGGGTCAGCGGGAAAGACTGCCCCGACATCACCCACCACACGAACTCGGCAATGAACGCGGCAATCCAAATGAGCAGGCTGGCCGAGGTCAGTCGCGCCTGCAGTTGCTGCTCGTTGTTCGGCACATCGGCCGCGGGTCGAGTCAGGATATCGGCCAGCCGGACGATACCATCCACACCTCGCCGTACCCAGCGGAACACGCCCATGAACGCCTCCTACGCGACATCCGGCTTAGCGTCGTCGGAAATGTCCAATTCCACCATTTCGCCGGTGACCGTGAAAATGGTGCGCTCGCAGATGTTGGTCACCCGATCTGCGAAGCGTTCGATGTTGTGCGCGGCCCAGATCAAGAAATTGGCCTGGTCGATGGTCTGGGGCCGCTGCAGCATGATGGCGATGAGTTCTCGATAAATCTGATTGTAAAGTTGATCGACCAGATCATCCTCGCGCGGGATGCGCCGCGCGGCCTCCACGTCCCCTTCCAAAAACGCGGTCAAAGCGCGCTGCAGCATGTCGGTGGCCAAGTCGGTCATGCGGGGCAAATCGATCAGCGGCTTGATCAAAGGCTGGTGCCCCAGAAGCAACGTGATTTTGGCAATGCCCTTGGCGTAGTCGCCCATGCGCTCCAGTTCGCCCGCGATGTCAAGCACCGAAGCCAAAAAACGCAAATCGTGCGCCATGGGCTGCTGCGTCGCAATGGTGATCAGCGCCTGTTGCTCAATGGCGTACCGCTTGGCATTGATGACCTGGTCATGGTCATAGACGCGCCGCGCCGCGTCTAAGTCCTGCCGTTTCAACGCGTCCATCGCGTTTTGGGCGGCCTGCACCACCCAAGCGCCCAAATCTTGCAACTCTGAGCGCAGTTCGCGCAAGTGCGTTTCCAGGGTTTTGCGGGTCATGAGGACTACCTCCCAGCAGGCCGGCCCCACACGAACCAAATCCTAAGGGCTCGCGCGGCAAGCGAAACCGGGCGAGATTTCCCCTCCATTATAACGGCAAAGCGCGGGCGTGACATACGCAATTTTCAGAGGATTTGAACTTAGGGCCCCGCTTTGGCGTCATCGGCCGCGCGAGCGCGCGCATTACGGCGGGCGCGCGCGGTTTCCAGCGCGGCCATCAGCGCGGCCTCGGGCAACCGCGCAGTGCCGGGGTATTGCCAATGCAGCAAGAACTCGACGTTGCCCTTGGGGCCCAGCACGGGCGAAACCCGCAGCCCGCGCGCGGCATAACCTTGCGCATAAGCCGCGGTCAACACGGCCTCCAACGCCGCGCGCCACAGCGCGGGATCGCGAATAACGCCTTTGCCCTTGGCCGCGGCCCGCCGACCGACTTCAAATTGCGGCTTGATCAGTGCGATGCCCTCGCCTCCGCGCGGGCCCAGCCATCCTTTCAGCACCGGCCACAACTTGGTCAACGAGATGAACGAGACATCGGTAGTGATCAGCGACACGGGTTCGGGCAAGCGCTCCAAGTAGCGCGCGTTGACGCCTTCCATGACCACCACCCGGGGGTCTTGGCGCAACTTCCAGTGCAGTTGCCCGCGCCCTACATCGATCGCGTACACCCGCCGCGCGCCGTGTTGCAGCAAGCAGTCGGTGAATCCGCCCGTGGACGCGCCCACGTCCGCGGCCACAACATCGCGCACCTCCACCGGGAAGGCCTCCAAGGCCGCGGCCAGTTTTTCGCCCCCGCGCGAGACAAAGCGCGGCGGTGCGATCAACTCCAGCCGTGCCTCGGGCGCCAACAGCGTGCCGGGCTTGACCACGATCTGCCCATCGGCCCGCACGCGGCCGGCTTGAATCAAACGCCGCGCCTGCGCGCGCGTGGGCACCAAGCCCTGTTGCACCAAAAGTTGGTCGGCTCGTATTTTGGCCATCGTCGCTCCCTCGGGCCGTCGCGCGGGCCCAACCACGGGGCCTCGCCGCGCGGCGGCCCCCGGCCACCACCGGAGATGGCATCCCCCACCCTCAAGGGCCAGGGGTGGGTAGCGGCACATCGGCCGACACCGCGCAGCGAAAGCCCAAATTGACATTCCAATAGGTTGGAATGGACCGATAACGCACCGAAGCGCGCAACCACCAGATGCCATTGCTCCAGGTGCCGCCGCGCCACACCCGCTCCGCGTAGACCTCAGGGTCTTCGCGGCCGTCGTCGGGATCGTAGGGATAGGGCATGACGATGGTGCTGGTCCATTCCCAAACGTTGCCGGCCATGTCCATCACGCCATAGGGGCTGGCCCCCGCGGGGTAACTGCCCACCGGCGCGGTGTCCGCGTAGCCGTCGTCGTACAGGCCGTTGGCCAAGGCCTGCCGCGGGCAACGGCGGTCGCAAAAGTTGGCACGGGTGCCGTCGATGGGGTCGTTGCCCCACGGATATTTGCGGCCATCGGTGCCCCGAGCCGCCTTTTCCCACTCGGCTTCGGTGGGCAAACGCCGCCCAGCCCACTCGCAGTAAGTTTTGGCCATGTACCAACTGACCCAAATAACAGGATAATCGGCATACTCGGGATTGTCAAAGTAATGCTCGCGCGTCTCGGAACTGTTCAAGTGCAAGGGCGGGCACACCCCCGCGTTCAAGCACTGGGCATATTGGGCATTGGTGACCTCATATTTGTCGATCCAAAAGGCGTCGGTATACGCGGTGTGTTGTGGCACCTCCGGATAGGCTCGTCCGCCGGCTTCGCTGCGCTTGGCTTCGATGTCTTCAGAGCCCATGATGAACGCGCCCGCGGGCACATACACCTGCACCATGCCGTCAACGGGCCAAACGCGGGTCGCGCCGGGTTCGGGTTCGGGGGGTGGGACCGTGGCTGTGGGTGGGGCCGGGGTCGGGCTGGGCGGGGGAAGGGTAGAGGTCGGCGATGGGATGGGTGAGGGTGTCAACGAAGCCGTAGGAGACGGGACGGTCGCGGTCGGCGGAGCCGAGGTCGCGGTGGCCCTGGGGGGCGGTGCCCCCGCACTACAGGCGGCCAACAACACGGCCAAAAGCAGCGCCGCCGCCAGCCAGGTCAAACGAGATGCGGACATAAGCCCACTCCTGCATCCAAAGTACCGGCCTTGGCGGTCGGCCGCTTGATATTATACCAGAATGAGAAAGGGGCATAACAAAGTCTTGCGCGCGAGGCCGCCCCTGGCCGCGACATCGCACGCCGCACGGGCCGAACGCGAGCCGCGAGGCTGGCGCGCATCATCCCTGGGACCCGCGCGCTCAGGCCCGCCCAGGCCCAAGGTGGGGCTGCTCGTCCGCGGGGCCAGCCGGGCCACCGCGCGCGCCGAGCGCGCGGGCGAAGATCGCGCGCCGAAAGCCGCTGCGGCCGCGAGGCCACCGCCACTGCCACTTGGCCCACGGCCGCGCGGTCACCTCACCGCGGCGGGGAAGCCGCGCGCTCGCGCGGCCAGGTCATGCGGGGGTCATGCGGGTGCGTTCGCTCGCGGCACCAGCACGGCCCGCGCGGGGGCGCCCTCGGCCTCGGGGATGTTCAGCGGCAGGCAATACAGCGTATAGGGGCCGGGCACGGCCCGGTCCAACCGTAAGCCCTCGAGGATGACCACGCCAGCCTGCAACAGAACCCGGTGCGTGGGCGTCGGGTCCGCGTAGGGTGCGATGGACAGATAATCAATGCCCACTAAGCGCACGCCTTGGGCCACCAAGAACGCCGCGGCGTCGGGCAGAAGGGCCACATAGTCTTCTCGAAAGCGGGTGTGCCCTTGGGCCCACCATTGGCTGTTGCGGGTCTTGAGCAGCACCCGGGTCACCGTGGCCTCGGGCCAAGCCGCTTCCAGCGCGGGCCGGTCGATCTGCGCCACCTGGGTCAGGTCCAACACCCAGGCCGGCCCCAAGCACGCGTCCAGGTCCACCTGGGCCACGGTGCGGCCATCGTTGAGAAAGTGGTCGGGGGCGTCGATGTGCGTGCCAATGTGCACCGTGCCGCTCAGGCGGCTGACATTGGCGGCCGCGCCTTGGTCCATAAAGACAAACCGCTCCACCACCAAAGGCGGGTCGCCAGGCCACACGGGCAATTGGGACGACAAAGGCAAGGAGATGTCGATATAGCCGCTCATGGTTGGCCCTCCGTGGCAGGGGGTGCGCTTCGGTCAGGCGCGGGGCGCCGAGCGCGGTTGGCTGCCGCGCGCTCGGTCGCCGGAGGGGGCGCAGCCACGGCGTCGACCCACGTATGGACATTGAACCAGCCGTGCCGGGCCGCCACAGCCGGCACCGCGGCCCGCTTGCGGCGCAAATACCAACGCCCCACGGCCGAAAGCCCCAGCCCGGCCAACAGCGCATACAGCGCGCGATGCGCCTCGCGAGCCGCGACGCGCGGATGCCACGCCCAAGCCCGCAGATAGTGCGCCAGCGCGCGCCAGGGGTGCCCGCCGTCCAACAAATAGCGGGCCGAAAAGCGATAGGCCGCAGCCCACACCGCGCGGCGCCGCGACGCGTACTCAGCCGCGTAGGCTGGGTCCTGACTCAGCCAGCGCGCCAAGCGCAAGGCTTCCGCGCCGAAGCCGGCGGCCTGGGCCAGGTTCTTGGCCTGCGGATGGTAACGGGCAAAGGCCCACACCTGAGGCACATACACCGGTGGCCCGGCCGCGCGCGCCAAGCGCAGCCAGAGATGGTGGTCCATCAAATAGCGAAACGAAGGGTCCACCCCGCCGACGCGCGCATACCACGTGCGGCGGAAGAACACCGCGGGCTGGGGCAAAATGTGCAAGGTCATCAGTTCAGCCAGGCCCCACGGCCCGCCGCGATGATGGTGAAAAGGGCGCCCTGTCGCGTCCACCGACAGCGCGTCGCCTACCACCCAGCCCGCGTCGGGGTGCTGCAGCAGCGCCCGCACCGCGGCCGCGATGGCGCCGGGCGCGTACATGTCGTCGGAGTTCAGCCAAGCCAAAATCTCGCCGCGGGCCCGCGCGAAGCCCTTCCGCAAGGCATCGGCCTGCCCCGCGTCGGGTTCCGACACCCACCACGCTAACCGATCCGCGTAACGCCGCAGCAGATCCACGCTGCCGTCGGTCGAGCCCCCATCCACGACAATGTATTCCACGCGCGGGTAATCTTGACCCAGAACCGAACGCAGCGTGTACTCCAGATACGCGGCCTGATTGTACGACGGCGTGACCACGCTCACCAAGGGAACGCTCATGGCCTCATTGTACCCCGAAGCCCGGCCCTGAGGGAAGCGCCCGGCCCCATCGGAGATGGATCCCCCAAGCCCCCAGCCGGATGCCACGGCCGCGCGGATGTCCCATTCCTCACTTGTCGCGCGCTTTGGGCATACGATACGATGAAAATGAACGGGCAGCGCGTATCTCTCCACAGGAGGTTGACCATGGCGAAAGTGACGCGCGGCATCGCGCTGATTTTGCTGGGGCTCACGGTCATCATGACCGTTTTGGGCGCGGTGGGGTCGATTTGCATTTCGTGGTTTCCCGAGCAATACGACTTCCCCGCGCTGGTGCCTTACAAGCCAGTGTACCAAACCGCGACCATCTTCACCTTTGTCGCCGGGGGGCTGGGGCTGACCGCGCTGATCGGCTGGCTGCGGGGCAAACCTTGGGCCTATCGCCTGGCCTTGGCCGCGTTGGTGCTGGGCCTGCTGACCGCGGGCACCAAGATGTTCTTCTCGGCGCGGCTGCGGGGCAGCACCGCGCCCACCAACATGCGCTTTTACCTGACCATCGTCACCTTGGTGGCCTGGCTGCTTTGGGGTCGTCGGGTCCCATCTGGGGGGAACGGCTCCGCGGCCGGCCCGGCTTCGGGTTCGGGCTCCGCGGCCGGTGTGACCCTGCTGCTCATCCTGGGCGGCCTGCTGGTGTGGGGCACGCCCTGGTGGGCCGGACCCAGCCACTGGATTCGCGGCTACAACTGGGTGCGCGTGCTGGAACCCCACCTGTGGGCTGCGGGCGGGCTCATGTTGGCCGCGGCCGCGTGGCGCGTGGGGCGGGGGTTGCGGGTCGGACAGTGGGCGCCGCGCGCTCGCGCGTGGGCGCTGGCCCCAGTGCGCCGCGCGCGCGACTGAACCACGCGCGGCGTGCGCCCGCGTCGCGACCTTGACGGGCGAGGCCACGCCATGAGTGCCCGGCCCGCCCGGCGCCATGCGTGCCCCGAGGGCAGGCAAGACCTCGGCCCCAAAGGGCAACAATGCCCGTTGGTGCACAGCCCCGGGCCGTGAGACAAGCGCGGGTTCACCAGCCTCGCGCCTTGGCCCACCCGGCGCGGTTCATCCCTGGTATAATCTACGAAGCGAGCCGCTCCCTGCTGCATCCCCCGGAGCCGAGGTGGGGCCATGTACGGTGACATCAAACTCTTCGCCGGTAGTTCGACGCCCGAACTGGCCGAGAAAGTCGCGCGCTATTTAGGCATCCCTCTGGAAGGGGTGGACCTCATCGAGTTCCCCAACGAAAATCTGTTTGCCCGCCTGCATCGCAGCGTGCGCGGGCAAGACGTGTACATCATCCAGACCACGTCCGCGCCCGTGCACCGCAACTTGATGGAGTTGCTCATTTTGCTGCAAACCGTGCGTTTAGACTCCGCGGCCCGGGTGACCGCAGTCATCCCCTACTTGTGTTACGCGCGTTCCGACAAGAAAGACCAACCGCGGGTACCCATCACCGCGCGGTTGGTGGCCGACATGATCCAAGTGGCTGGCGCAGACCGGTACATCACCTTCGACCTGCACGCGGGGCAGATTCAGGGCTTCTTCTCCATCCCCGGCGATGTGCTCACCGCGTTCCACCTGCTCATTGACTATACGCAGCGGCTGATCCCACACCTGCATCGGCCCGTGGTAGTAACCGCCGACCTGGGCTTTGCCAAAAAAGGCCGCAACTTCGCAGCCGCCCTGGGCTTGCCCATCGCGTTCGTCGAAAAGCGCCGCGACCCCGACGGCAAGCAAACCCATGTGCTCAGCGTCGTGGGGGATGTGCACGACCGCGATGTCATCTTGGTGGATGACGAAGTCGACACCGGCGGCTCCATGGTCAACGCTTATCACGCGGTCAAAGCCCACGGCGCGCGGGATGTGTATCTGGCCTTCGTCCATCCCGTCTTTTCGGACCCCGCGGTCGAGCGCTTGAGCCGCTTGGACTTCAAGCGCATCATTACCACCGACACGGTGCCCATCCCGCCGCACAAGCGGGAGCCCCTGCGCGATCGCCTGGAAGTGCTCACCATCGCCCAAATGTTGGGCGAGGTCATTCGTCGCGTGCACGAAGGCCGCAGTGTTGGCGCGTTGTTCAACGAATAGAGGGAGGTGCCCGCATGGCTGACTCGACCCACCCGCAACCGCAGGCTGCCGACGCGCTGCCCCCCGCGGACGAAGTGCTGCCGCCCGCGGACCAGGCCTTGCCCCCCGCGGCCGTAGCCCCCAAACCGACCCGGCGCACGCCACGGTGGCTGTGGCAAGGCAAAATCGGACCCGCCTTTTGGACCATCGGCGCCGTGCTGTCGGTGGTGTTGAACATCGTTCTCATCGTGACTTTGTTGGTGCTGGCGCGCGAGTTGTTCACCCTCAAGGCCCTGCTTCAAGACCAAGTCTTGGGTGGCTTGGCGACCAACTTCCAAAAGATGGATGCCGCGGTCATCCGCACCGAAGTCACGGTCAACGACACCATTCCCATCAACTTCGACTTGCCCGTGCGCTTCGACCTGCCCGTGAACACCACCACCACGGTCACCTTATCAGAAGACACCTTTATTCGCGGCGCGCGGGTGGATTTGTACACCGGCGGTCTGACCATCACCAACGCGCCGGCCGACATCGTCTTGCCCGCGGGCACCGAATTGCCCATCCACCTGTCTATCGTGGTGCCGGTCGACACCATCGTTCCGGTACAAGCCGACATTCCGGTCACGTTGAACGTGCCCGTGGCCATTCCGCTCAATGAAACCGAGTTGCACGAGCCCTTTGTGGGGCT
This sequence comes from uncultured Anaerolineaceae bacterium, assembly GCA_964446575.1. Lineage (GTDB taxonomy): Bacteria > Chloroflexota > Anaerolineae > Anaerolineales > DRMV01 > JAADEN01. The sequence goes on from CAYUOX010000075.1 coordinate 43,604, forward strand.
GCAGCGGGTCGTTGAACCCTATTTGGACTTGCTGGAGCAAGCGCCCGACTCGTGGGAAGAGGCCCTCTGCGGGGCCGACGGCCAAGGGCCGCTGTGCTTCTTGGCGCCTTGGCTCAGCGGGGGCCGCTGAGGTTGGGGGACGGGCTCCGCGCGGGGCCCACGAGGATGCGAGCGACCATGCCTGAACTGCCCGAAGTCGAGACCATCGCCCGCGCGCTGCGGCAAGGCGGCCGTGGTGCGCGTCCCATCGTTGGGGCGCGGGTGCGCGCCGCGCGGGTGTTGTGGCCGCGCACCGTTGCCATGCCCGACGTGGCCGCCTTCGAGGCCCATTGGCCCGGCCGGGTCATCACCGGCATCGCCCGCCGAGGCAAGTTCCTGCGCCTCGAGGTGGACGCGGCCTGGCAAGCCCTGGTGCACCTGCGCATGAGTGGCGACCTGCTCGTGCAGCCCGCGACCGCCCCCCTACCGCGTCACACCCGCCTGTACCTGGACCTGGACGACGGCCGGCGCCTGATCTTCGACGACCCGCGCAAATTTGGGCGTTGGTGGCTTACCACCGACCCCCAAACCGTGCTGGGCCACCTGGGGCCCGAACCCTTGGACCCTGCCTTCACCCCCGAACGGCTGGCGCAACGCTTGCGAGGGCGCCGCGCGCGCCTCAAAGCCCTGCTGTTGGATCAAACCGTGCTGGCAGGCGTGGGCAACATTTATGCGGACGAAGCCTTGCACCGGGCCGGCTTGCACCCCCTGCGCCGAGCCCACACCCTCACCCACGACGAGATCACGGCCTTGTGGCACGCCCTGCGCCAAGTGCTGCAAGAAGGCCTCGCCCTCAATGGCGCCAGCATCGACTGGATGTATCGAGGCGGCGCCTTCCAAAACCAGTTCCGCGTCTATGGCCGCAGCGGGCAGGTTTGTTATACTTGTGGCGAACGCATCCAACGGGTGCGGGTCGCACAACGCAGCACCCATTTTTGCCCGCGGTGTCAGCCCTTGCCTTCGGAGTGAGCCGTGCTGGGTTGGTTCTTCGCCCTGATCGTGTTTTTCGCCTTGGGTCTGGCCCTGGGGGCCGCCGTGGCCTGGTGGTACGCGCACCAAAACCCCCCATCGTCCGCCTCGGCCCCACCCGCCCCCGCCGCAGCCGAACCCGCGGCTGCCCAGGGGCTTGTGGTGCAGTGGGACCCCAACGCGGAGCACGAGATTCGGGTGCACTTCCAAGGGCGGGCCTACAAACGCTCGTGGGACCTGGACGACAAGACCCGCTACGAATTTCAGCGGTATCTGCACCGCCTCATCCGCTGGTTCGACCATCCTGGCGGCGAGGCAGCCGACCGCGCCGCGCCGCGGCGTGGCACAACGTCCACCCGGTTGTCCACGGCCGCGGTGGTCGGCATGTACGAAGAGATTGACCAGGTGCTGCAAAACCTGATCCAGCAGCGCGGCATCCCGCATCGGGTGTCGTTGCGCTATGCCGCCGATGTGATGCAATTGTTCATCCATGTGGACGCGGAGCGCTACGAGCATGTCGACGACATCCCCGATGCGGAAATTCGAGCCCTGATTCGCGAAGCCGCGCGGCTGTGGGAGCAGCGCCGCTAACCCCGCGCACGACGTCGCCCCATGTTCACGACCTGGGACCCGGCTACGCAAACCTTGGTCCTGACCGGCTTGCTGGTGGTGCTGTTGCTCAGCGGCCGGTTGCGGGCCGAGGTAGTCGGCCTGCTGACATTGGTGGCCGTGGTCGGGCTGGGGCTGTTGCCCCCCGCGGGCGCGCTGGAGGGTTTTGCCTCGCCCGCGGTGGTAGCCCTGATCTTCATTTTCATCTTGGCCCAGAGTTTGGAAGCCTCGGGCGTGGCCGACGCGTTGGCCGCGCGACTGGAAGGCTATACCGGCGCCAGTGAGAGCCGGGCCCTGGTGGTGGTGATGGCCGCGACCGCGCTGCTTTCGTTGTTCATGAACACCGCGGCCGCGGCTGCGGTGGTGCTGCCTTCGGCTTTGGAACTGGCCCGCCGTCAAAACTTCGCGCCCGCGCGCTTGCTGTTGCCCTTGGCCTATGCCGCGCTGCTGGGCGGTATGGCCACGCTGCTGACCACGGCCAACTTGGTCGTTAGCGCAGCCCTCGAGAGTCACGGCTACCGCCCCTTTGGCGTGTTGGACTTTTTGCCTATCGGCCTTCCGGCTACGGTGGTGGGCATTGGGTACATGGTCCTCTGGGGCCGACGGTTGTTGCCACGGGGGCCGGCCTCCGCGGAGCACATCCCCCACCAAAAGGCCTTGGCGGAAATGCTGCGGGCCTATGACTTGCAGCGCGGTGTGCACGTGTTGCGGGTCGGCCCCAATTCACCCTTGGTGGGCCGCCCGCCCCGACGGCCGCACCTGGCACGCGCGTTGGGGCTGACCCCCGTGGGCGTCAAGCGCTTGGGGCAATGGCGGTTGATGCCCGACCTGACCGCGCGCGACCTGCCGCTGCAACCCGGCGACATTTTGGTGGTCATCGGCCAAGAGGACCCTCAGCAGTGGGCCGAGTATGACTTGCACCCCACCACCGACCCGGATGTATGGCCCGCGCTGCAGCATCAGGATGGGCTGGCCGAAGTAGTCCCCCACCCCCGCGGGGAAGCCGTGGGCCAAACGCCGCAAGCCCTGCGTTTGCGCGAGAAGTACGGCGCGTTGGTGTTGGCCGTGTGGCGCGAAGGCCGCGCCATCCACCACGGCCTGCATCGTCTGCCCCTGCGCTTGGGGGATGTGCTTTTGCTCTTGGGGCCGCCCGCGCGGCTGGCGTTGTTGGAACACGACCCCGACTGGCTGCTGTTGCGTCGGCCGCGGACCCGGCGCGCCCGCCCGCGGTGGCATCCGTGGGTTGCGGCGGGGGCCATGCTGTTGGCGTTGGGGTTGACCGCGGCGCAGATCTTCCCGCTGCCCATCGCGGCCATCGTCGCCGCGGCGGTGGTGTTGGGTCTGGGCATTGTCCAGCCCGAAGAGGCCTATCGCGCGGTGCCGTGGCGGGCGATTTTTCTCATCGCGGGGGTGTTCCCACTGAGTTTGGCCCTCACCCGCACTGGCGCGGCCGCGCGTTTGGTGCAAGCCGTGTTCGCGCCTTTGCAGCACGCGCCACCGCGCGTGTTCGGTGCGCTCATGGTGCTGCTGGCCGCGGCCTTGGCCCAGGTCATGAGCGGCCAGGTGGCCGCGTTGGTGCTCGCGCCGCTGGCGATCTCGCTGGCCGAGAGCCGCGGCCTGAGCGTGTATGGCCTGAGCATGGCCGTGGCTGTGGGCGCGTCCATGGCCTTCGTCCTCCCCACAGGGCACGCGGTCAATCTGCTGGTGATGGGGCCGGGCGGCTATCGCCCGCGCGACTACGTTCGGGTGGGATTGCCTTTGTTGCTGCTGCTGGTGCCAGTGGTGGCCCTGCTGTTGCCTGGCCTGTGACGCGGGCACATTGCGCACTCAGGGGCACTCGTCCGCGTAGGCGGGCAATGGGTTGTCCGCGGCCCAGTCCGCGCCCAAATACACCGCGATCTCAGCCGCGGCCGCGTCGGGTGTGGCAGCCAAGGCGGTGTGCACTACGGCTTCAGGGGGCACGCGCAGCATTTGCTGCAACAAGGCCAGCGTCGCGGGCTTGTTGGCCGCGTTGACGATGGCGGTACGTTCGCGATAAGCGTCCGCGTTGCCGGTGTGCACCACCCAAAAGCCATACGTGCGTAAATACTGCGCGGTGCGGCAAGCCAAACCAGGCTCGCCGGCCGCGTTGTACAAGGCAATGCGCGCCATTTCTTGCCGCGCCACAGGCCACCAATCGGGCGTCGGGGTCGGGCTGGGCCGTAAGGTAGGCGTTGGCCGCGCGGGCGTGCGCCACACCGGCACAGGCGTGGCCGTCGGCTCCGCAGGCCCGGGGTGCAAGAGGACCTCATCTCGCAGCGCGCGCAAAGCCTCGGGCTGGGGCAACAGCACATACACGCCGTTAATCATCTGCGCAGGGGCCTGGTCTTGCGTCACCACCGCGAAACGAATGTGCGTGGTCGGCACTTGGCGCAATTGCCAAGCCAGGTTCACAGCGTCGCTCAAAGCGAGATTGGTCCAAACCCCATGGCGCACTTGATTGTACAAAGCAGGGAGTTGCGGCAGCAGCCGCTCCCATGTTTGCGGGTGCTTCAGCCGTTCATACACGCCCCACAGCACCTGCTGTTGCCGGGCCATGCGTCCGAAATCGCCATTGGCATCGGCCCGAAAACGCACGTATCCTAAAGCCATCTCGCCGTTGAGGGTTTGCCGCTCGGGCTTGAGCCGCACTGGCCGATACGCGCCGGTGCGCGGATCATGAAGGCCGATGACCACGGGTTCGGGTACCTCTACGACCACCCCCCCCAATGCGTCAATGGCCGTGACGAACGCGGCGTAGTTGACCACCGCGTAATGCCGAATGTCCAAATCCAACAAGTCGCTGACCACCCGCAGCGCGTAGCGCGCGCCGCCGTGGGGCCCAGCCTGGGCAAACCCGGCCGCAAAGGCCATGTTCAACTTCTGCGGGTACGCGGGCCATTCGGGCACATCCACCTTCAAGTCCCGAGGCAACGAAAGCACACCCACGGCCTGCTGCTCAGGATGATAAGCCAACACCAGCAGCGTATCGCTGCGGGGCGGGCCCCAGTTCTGCACCCAGGGACGGTCATCCACCCCCAGCAGCAAGATGAAAATCGGCGAATGCCCATCCCAGGGCTCGGGCGTGGCTTGACCCACCGCAATGGGGGGGAGCGCGGTCAGGAACGCGGCCACATCGACGGTGGCCGAAGGCTGCGGCGCGTAGGGCAAGGTTGGCGCGGGCGGTCGGGCCGCGGCCCAGGCCCGAGACAGCATCCAGCCCAAGGCCAAGAGCCCCAACCCGACCGCGAGCCCTGCGGCCCACCAACGCCATGTCCGCCCCCAGCCCCCACGGGGATCAAGCCGCACGCGCGCCACGGAACACCTCGGGGTTCACCGCGTGGGGCAAGGGACGCCCCTCCAGCCCGGCCAGCAAATTGGCCACGGCCAAACGGGCCATACGCTCGCGCGTGCCGTAGGTGGCCGAGCCAATGTGCGGCGTGATGATCACATTGGGCAGGTGATACAGCGGGTGGCTGGGCGGCAACGGCTCAGGGTCGGTGACATCCAGCGCCGCGCCGGCAATCCAACCTTGGCGCAGCGCGTGCACCAACGCGTCGGTGTCCACCACCGGGCCGCGGGCCATGTTCACCAAATACGCGCTGGGCTTCATGCGCCGCAACTCGGCTTCGCGGATGAGCCCGCGGGTCGCGGGGGTCAGGGGCACGTGCAGGCTGACGAAGTCGCTCTCTTGCAGCAACTGGGCCAAAGGCACCCGTCGCGCGGCCAGCGCGATTTCGGCCTGCGGCTTGGGGCTGCGGCTGGTGTAGAGGATGCGCATTCCAAAGCCGCGCGCGCGGCGAGCCACGGCCTGGCCAATCGCGCCAAAGCCCACAATGCCCAACGTGCGGCCGGCCAGGTCCGCGCCCAGCCAGCGTGTGGCCGACCACAAACCCCAGCGGCCCGCGCGCGCGTCCTCCGCGGCCGTAAACACCCCGCGGGCCACGGCCAACAGCAGCGCCCAAGTCAAATCGGCGACCGCGTCGGTGAGCACGCCCGGCGTGTGCCCCACGGGGATGCCGCGGCGAGTGCACTCGGCCACATCAATATTGTCCACCCCCACCGCGTAATTGCTGACAACCCGTAGCCGTGGCATACGGGCCAGCAGGGCCGCATCCACCCGATCCGTAAGCCAAGTGAGCAGCCCTTCGGCCTCGGCCAAATAGGGCTCCAGTTCGGGCGCCACGCCGGCCACATCCGCGGGGCCCACCACCAAACGCACCCGCTCGGGCAGCGGCGCAATCCACGCCGCGGGCAAAGGATGCGTCAAGATGACCAAGGGCTTGTCGCTCATACGTCCCCTCACGGCTTGATCATGAGGATGGGAAAAAACTCCGAGAGGGGGCCAGGGGCCGCCGCGACGTCACGCGTGCGTCCACACCCAGGCCCCCAACGCCGCGCAATAGACAACAAAAGGCCACAAACTGTGCCGGGCCAAAAAACCCAACAGCGCCCGAATCGCGCCATACCCCGACACCACGGCCGCGGCGAACCCCACGAGCAACGCGGCGCCGAACTCGCCGCTCGCGGGCAACGCGGCCCAATCGCGCAGGGCCAAGGCCCCCGCGCCCAACATGATGGGCACAGCCATGAGAAAAGAGAAACGCGCCGCGGCCGGGCGCTGCAAATCGCGCGCCATCCCCGCGGCAATGGTCGCGCCCGAGCGCGACACGCCAGGAAGCAAAGCCAACGCCTGCCCCGCGCCGATCCAGAGCGCGTCGCGCCAGGTCAAATCGTGCAGGGTGCGTCGTGAGCGGCCGAGCCATTCGCCCCCGGCCATCCAAGCCGCGGTGAACAGCAAAAAGCCGCCCACCAGCCGTGGGGCCGAGAACACGGCCGCAATGCGCGCCTTGAACAGCGCGCCCGCAACGGCCGCGGGCACCGTCGCGAGGGCCACGGCCAAAAGCAAACGCACCTGCGGATCTCGCGTCAGCGCCCCAGGTGAGCGTCGCGCCCGCCACAACGCGCGCGCCATGGCCACCCAATCGCGGCGAAAATACACCAGCACCGCGACCAAAGTGCCCAACTGCACCAACACATCGAAGATAAAGGCCTGGTCAGGGTCAAGGGACCAGCCCAACGCGTGGGGCACCAGCACCAAGTGCGCGCTGCTGGAGATGGGCAGGAACTCGGTCAACCCTTGCACCACGCCCAAAATCAAGGCCTGCCACCAAGTCATTGCCACCTCCCTGGCCAAGGCCCACCCTGTGGGCACCCGGATCATTGTACCGCGGCTCGCGCCCCCAGGGTAGCCGCAAAAACACGACGGGGCCTGACCGGCCCCGCCGCATTTCAGACCCGAGCCGCTCGAGGGTTATTCCATGCCCAGATAGGTCTTCTGCACCATCTCGTTGTTACGCAAGTTCTCGGCCGTGTCCGCGAGCACGATCTCGCCGGTGCGCAACACATAGCCGCGATGGGCAATTTGCAGGGCCATGAGCGCGTTCTGCTCCACCAACAGGATGGTGGTCCCTTGACGATTGATCTCTTGGATGATGTCGAAGATGCTCTCGACCAGAATCGGCGCCAGGCCCATAGAGGGTTCGTCCAACAGCAAAATCTTGGGGCGGCTCATCAGCGCGCGGCCGATGGCCAACATCTGCTGTTCACCGCCCGACAGGGTGCCCGCGGCCTGGCCCTGACGCTCTTTCAACCGCGGAAAGAGGGTGAACACCCGCTCCAAGTCTTCGGCAATGCCTTGGCGGTCATCGCGCGTGTAGGCCCCGAGTTCCAGGTTCTCCAAGACGGTCAGGCGCGCAAACACCCCGCGACCCTCGGGCACCATGGAGACGCCTTTGAGCACGATCTCGTGGGTGCGATATTGGGAGAGATCTTCGCCGTTCAAGATGACCTTGCCCTCGCGCGGGGGCAACAACATGGTAATGACCCGCAAGGTGGTGGTCTTGCCCGCGCCATTGGCGCCGATGAGGGTCACGATTTCGCCTTCGTCCACCGTGAGCGAGATGCCCTTAAGCGCGTGGATGTTGCCGTAGTAAGCGTGCACGTTGTGCAATTCCAACAGAGCCATGACGACCTCCCTCACGCGGCCTGAGCCGTGGCCTCGGCTTCGGACAGGCCCGAGGCCGCGCCGCGGCCCAAATACGCTTCGATCACCCGCGGGTTGCGCTGAATCTCTTCGGGTTTGCCTTCCGCGATTTTGGTACCGAAGTCCAGCACGGTGATCTTTTCGCTGATGGTCATCACCACTTTCATGTCATGCTCAATGAGCAGAATGGTCAAGTTCCAGTCGTCGCGCAACTTGCGGATGAACTCGATCATCTCCGCGGTTTCTTGGGGGTTCATACCCGCGGTGGGTTCGTCGAGCAAGAGCAGTTTGGGCTCACTGGCCAGGGCGCGGGCGATTTCCAACCGCCGCTGCGCGCCATAAGGCAGGCTGTCGGCCTGGTGATTGGCCCATTCGGTCAGGCCGATGTACTCCAACAACTCCCACGCGCGGCGCAGCACCTTGCGCTCTTCGCGTACGAACGCGGGGGTGTGAAGCACGGCATCCCACCAGTGCAAGCCCAGGCGCGGGTGCATACCCACCATCACGTTTTCGATGGCGCTCATCTTGCCGAAAAGGCGGATGTTCTGATAGGTGCGGGCAATGCCCATGCTGGTGATTTTGTCCGGCCGTAGGCCCTGGATTTCCTTGCCCTCGAATTCGATGACGCCTTCTTCGGGTACATAAAAGCCGGTGATGCAGTTGAAGAAGGTAGTCTTGCCCGCGCCATTGGGGCCGATGACGCTGGCGATGGCATGTTCTTCGATCTCGAAGTCCAACTCGTTGACGGCGACCAGGCCGCCAAAGCGTTTGGTGACTTTGCGTGCCACAAGAATGGGTGCCATGGTTGCCTCCTCAAGGGGCCGGGGGCGTGTCTTCCGTTTCCTGCTGCGGCCGCGGATACACGTTCAACCGCTTAGGCCAGAAGCCTTCGGGTTTGACCAGCATCATGGCGATCAACGCGATGCCGTAGAAAAGCATCCGGTACTCGGAGAATTCCCGCAGCAGTTCGGGCAACCCCACCAAAGCCAACGCGCCAACGACCACGCCGGGCAGGCTGCCAATGCCGCCCACGATGATCAGCGACAGCACGTTGATGGAAATGATGAGGTTGAACGTGTGGGGATAGACCGAACCGACCTTAGCCGCGAAGATCGCGCCGCTCAAACCCGAAAAAGCCGCCCCAAAGCCAAAGGCCAGCAATTTGGTGGTCACCAGGTGAATGCCCATGGCCTCGGCTACGTCCTCATCTTCCCGCAAGGCTTGCCAGGCCCGCCCCACCCGCGAGTGGTAAAGACGATCAGCCACGAACCAGGTCAGCAGGATGCCAGCCAAGATCAGGTAGTACAACTGGTATTCTTCTTTCAGCACCCAACTGCCAATGTACGGCTTGGGAATGTCCAACACCCCCAGAGCCCCGCCCATGAAAGGCTTGAACCAGTCCGAGTTGGCCAAGATGCGAATGATTTCCCCAAAGCCCAGGGTCACAATGGCCAAATAATCGCCTCGCATACGCAACACGGGGATGCCCAAAATCTCCCCGGCCATGAGGGAAAGGATCACGGCCACGGGCAAGGCTTCCCAGAAGGTGTAACCGTGCCCCAACGGCCCCGTGGACGTCATCAAGGCTACGGTATAGGCGCCAATGGCGAAGAACGCCACATAACCCAGGTCCAACAAACCTGCAAAACCCACCACGATGTTCAAACCCAACCCCATGATGATATACAACCCCACCAGGTTGAGCACGCTGTTGAGATAAGTGTCTTTGTTGAAAACCCAAGTGGGTAGAAGGATGGCAAAAAGCAAAATCGCGGCGATCTTGGTGTAGGCACTCCAACTCGCAACTTCTTCGCTTTCCAACTGTTCCAGGGTTTTGACTCCCTGGGGGTACTTTTCGCGCCACCAGGCGTACAAGCCCCACAGCACCGTCAACACGCCGAACAAGATGAGCGCGCCGTGGGGTTTGAGGCCCTTGTATGCGAACAGGGGGCCCAGCACTTTTTTGAGCACGGTGCGCTGCACCAGTTCGGCCAACACGCCCATCAGCAGCGTGGTGCTCGCGCCGCCCAGCAAGGCTGTATGCACAACCGAGGGCAAAATGGGCAACACACTGGTGGCCCCGCCCAACGCCGCGCCGGTCAAAATCAAGTAAAGCACACCCTGAACCGTGCTTTCTTGGTTGAAGAGCAAGAACTTGTACAAGTTGGGCTTGGCCGTGACGAAAATCCAACTCAAATCCACCTTGCCGCCGATCATGGGCAACAAAGCCAGCACCGCGGCCCCAATACCGCCCACCACCATCCCTTGGACGGGCACCAAGGCCGGGCGTTCGTGCCGCCAGGGGCTGCGGGAGGCCGTGAGATAGCCCATGCCCGCGAAAACCAGCATGTAGACCACATGGCCCAAGGAAAGTTTGTCGATGACGGGCCGTTGGCTCAGGCTGAGGATCATGCCGGTCAAGGCGACGTACACAACGATGACGCCTGTGAGTAGACCCAGTTTGATGGTGTCACGCCAGGTTTGATTCATGATCGGCCTCCTCTATGCCCGCTTCTCGGACACGGCTTCGCCCAAAATGCCCGTCGGCCGGAAGATGAGCACCATCACCAACATCGTGAAGGCGATGACGTCCTTAAGTTGGGAGGGCGCAGGGATGCCCAGGCCTTCCAAAATCAAAGCCGGCCCCAAGGATTCAAAAATCCCCAAGAAATAGCCGCCCAACATCGCGCCAGGGATGTTGCCGATACCACCCAGCACCGCCGCGGTAAAGGCTTTGATGCCGGGCACGAAGCCCATGAAGAATTTGACCTGGAAGAAGATGAGGGAATAAAGCACGCCCGCCACGCCCGCCATGGACGCGCCCAGGATGAAAGTGCGGACGATGATTTGATCCACATCAATGCCCATCAGCGCGGCCACGTCTTTGTTTTCGGCGACGGCGCGCATGGCTTTACCGGTTTTGGTTTTCTGCACATACCAGTAAAGGCCGACCATCATCAGCAGCGAAACCACGATGGTCAACGCGTGGGACTTGCCGATTTCCAGGCCCAGCACGTTCACCGATCCCTTGAGCATGTCCATTTCAGGGAAGGCCCGCAAACCCGAGCCAAAGAACGAACGGGCGGTATATTGCAATGTGAAGGACGCGCCAATGGCCGTGATCAAGGGCACCAGCCGCGGCGCCTTGCGCAAGGGGCGGTAGGCCACGCGTTCGACCAACACCGCGATGAGTGATGAGGTGATCATGGCCACCAGCAACACCACAATGAGGGACACGACAGGATACTGCTCCCAGTATCCGGCCTTGTCCAGGGCCAGCGCGGTGAACAGCGCGCCAAAGGCGCCGAACATGAAGATCTCGCCGTGGGCGAAGTTGATCATGAACAAAATGCCATAGACCAACGTGTAGCCCAACGCAATGAGCGCGTAGACGCCCCCTTGGGAGATGCCGTACACGACGAACTGAGCCCAACGCTTGCCGTCATAGGTGGTGGTCTGCAACGAGCGCACCGTACCATAGACGGCCACAGCCAAAATGGCCAGGCCGAACAGCCAGACCACGACATCGGTAATGTCGTAGCGTCGGCGCCAATACTCCAAACGACGCTGCCATTGGTTCATCGGCGGTCCTCCAGCGCGTGAAGTGGTGGGTGTCCGCACGGCCCTGGCGAGATACGCGCCGACCTGCCTGGGCCTTAAGGCAAGAGCACACATAGGAGGATGCCGGGGGGCGCACCCCCGGCATCCTCCATCCATCACGGACGAGTCAACAGGGGGTGATCACTTGACCTCGGTGAACTCGCCGTTGAAGTAGGTGTACTTCGGCACGAAGTCCAGCTCGCCGTCCACCTCTTCGGCCATGTAGATCACGATCTTGGTGGTCTCGGGGCTGGTGAAGTCGCCGTATTCGTTGGCCGACAGGGTGCCGGTCAGGCCCTGGTAGTCCTTGGTGGCGTACAGCGCATCCAGCAGGGCCTTGCGCGGGATCAACAGCCCGCCGTCGGCCTTCTTGATGGCCACCTGCTCGATGGCGTTCAAGATGATGTTGTACGCGTCATAGGCCTGTTCGCCGAAGGGCGCGGGCGGCTTAGAGCCGTTGATCTCGACATACTTCTTGGCATATTCTTCGTTCTGCGGCACTTCGGGGCCGGTGAACCACATGCCCTTGGCGGCATCGCCCGCGGCCTCGAGGAACTTGTCCACCTTCAGGCCGTCGGCGCCGATGAGCACCACGTTCTCGAAGCCCTCAACTTCCTTGGCCTGGCGAGCCACATGGCCACCGGCCTCAGGATACAGCGGGAAGAACAGCACCTCGGGCTGCTTCTCCGCGATGCGGGTCAGCACCGGGCGCATATCGGTGTCGTCGGGGTTGATGGCTTCTTGGGCCACGCATTCGCCGCCCAGCTCCTCAAAGCGCTGGCAAGCCACTTCTTGCAGCTGTTGCGGGTAAGGCGTGCCGTCGTGGATGGTGGCCATCTTCTTGAGGCCCAGCACGTTGTACACGAACTCAGCCACCACCGCGCCCTGATAGGCGTCGTTGTACACGGTGCGCAGGAAGCCCAGTTTGTGGGTATCGGGCGCGGTCAGGGCCGGCGCGGTGCACGAGTTGGAGATCATGAACATGTTGGCATCGGTGACGATTTGCGCCGCGGGGGTGCAGGCGCTGGAGCAGTTGGCACCGATGATGCCCACGATCTTGTCGTTGGAGGTCAGCTTCTGGGCCGCAATTTGACCGCCTTCGGCGTTGCACTGGGAGTCTTCGACCACCAGTTCCACCTTGTGGCCCAGCACCTCGGGCCGCTCAGCCTGCGCGACCCGCACGCCGCCCAAGCCAGCCTCGCCATAGTTGGCCGCGCCACCGCTCAGCACCTGCATCACGCCGATCTGAATCGGCTCGTCGGGCGCGATTTCAACGCAACCCCACTCGTCTTCACAGGTGGCTTCAGCCATCTCTTGGCCACCCTCTTCCTTGGCCTCCTCGGTGGCCATTTCCTCCTTGGGGGCCTCGGTGGCCATTTCTTCTTTCGGCGCCTCGGTGGCCGCGGCTTCGCCGCCTTCTTGCGCGCCACCACACGCCGCCAGCGCCAGGGCCAGCATGGCCACTAACGCCAACACGATGAGCCAATGTTTCTTGCTCATCTCTTCTCCTCCGACTTGGAATTCCACCCATTGGGTGGTGCCCCTATTGTACGCGAAAACCGAATGGCGTCAAGTGCGCGGGATTTTTCACGCTCTTTCGCGGCTTCCGGGCCGCGGGCCTGCGTTTCCATCCGGTCCCTTTGTCGTCAGAGTGCTCTTTTCTGGGAGGAAAATCGAACAGAAAAACGCCCATAGAAAACCCTCGATCTGACAGCATCCGGGCCGCACGGCACGCCACCCCCTTCTCGAAAAAACGCCCATTCTCCCGACAAACCAGGGGAATCGCGACCACGGCCGCCCCCGAAAAGCGATTTTGGGCCTCGACCACGCCGAACGGCCGCACACGCGCGGCAGCCCTCCTGCCAAGGCCTGCCAAGGCGCGGCAACGCGGCTCGAGCACGGCCGCGGCCCCGTTCTCGCGCGTCAGGGTGCGGGAAAGGGCGTTTGGCAACGGCCCCATGCGGGCGAAGGCCAAGCCCCTCACGCGCCGCAGCCCTCGCGCTTCGGCCAGCCGCGCCGCACGCATCTTCTTGGGTCTCACGACTACCTGGGCCTCGGTCCCAGCACGGGGATCAAGGGGCAGGCCGCAGCCTTTCGCGACCCAATAAAACACCGCCTGGCGACGAACCCGCGCGCCCGGCGGGGGTGTTCGCAAATTTCGCACAGGGACACGGAGAGCACAGAGGGGAGGCGAGCAGAAAGGGGATTTTCGAACAGCCGCGCGCCCGGTTGACGAGGGCGCCAAGCCATTCTACAATGGAAAATGGAGGATCACGCCGCGCGCCGAACCTGGGGCCACGCGCGCGGCGCCCAGGCCCATCTTTGCCATCTCGCAGGAGGACGGTCATGTCTCGCTTTCGCTTTTGGCTTCGGGGCCTGGGGTTGGGGCTCATGGGCCTAACGCTCACGCTGGCTTGCAGCCGCGTCACGTTTTCGTTTGGGGACGAAACCACCCCCACAGCCGACTTGGCCGCCACCGCAGCGGCCATTGCCGCGCAAACCATCCAAGCCCAAACCACAGCCCAAGAAGAGGCACCCGCGACCGCGGCGGCGCCTTCGCCGTTGCCCCCCACAGCCGTGTCGCCCACAGCCACGGCCACGCCCCCGCCTTTGCCCACGGCCACACCGCAACCACCGCCCCCCACCGCCACACCACGGCCCGAGGTCACTTTCACAGCCACGGCCAACACCCGTTGCCGCCAAGGCCCGGGGGTGTATTATCCACAAGTCGGCGTGGTGGCCGCGGGACAAACCGTGCCCGTCTTGGCCCGCACCGACGCGGTGGAGGGGTATTGGCTGGTGCAACTCCCCGACGGCCGCACATGTTGGGCGTGGGACCGCTACGCGACGCTGCAAGGCAACGCGGCCGCGCTGCCCCTGGCAACGCCACCACCCGCGCCCGACGCGGCCTTTTCGCTGTTTTATATCGATGCCGCGGAGTGTGGCGCCAATCGGGGGCTGACATTCGAACTCGTCAACCGCGGGCCAGTGCCCATTGAGTCGGCTTACATCGAGATCCAGGGCACATCTTATCGAGTGAGCGCGGGGCTGCAATTCCAGTGGTGGCTGGATTGCAACCGCAAAGGCTCCGCGCACACCATCCAACCCGGTCGCAGCGTGTGGATCACCGTACCCACGGGCACGGAGGACTTGCGTACGCGCGCGATTACAGTGTATGCCAAAGCCTGCACTGAGGACAATTTGAACGGCACTTGCTTCGAGCGGACTTTGTCCTTCCGACCATGACCAACTACCCCGCCTCCGCGGAGGCTTCCACCGGAGGCGGGGTTTGCACACCAAACAGCCACGCGCCCAAAAGGGCCAACAGGGCACCCACCAGCCACGGTGCGCGCGGGGAAAAGGCATCGTTCAGCCAACCCCCCAAAGGGCTGATCAGCCCCGCGCCCAAGGCCCACATGAACGCCAAAGTCGCCATGTAGCGACCGCGCAAATGCCGTGGGGCCAGGTTGGCCACCCAAGTCGAGGCCGCAGGCACGAGCATCATTTCGCCCACAGTCATCACCACCATCAACGCCCAAAATTGCCAAAACGTGCGCGCGACCAGCACACCCCCTACGGCCAGCGCATAGAGCAATGACCCACCCACTAACGACGCGGACAAAGGGAATCGTCGCATCAGGCCGGTAACGCCATATTGAAACAAGGTCACCATCACCGCGTTGGTGGTGATAAGCCACCGATAGCGGTCTTCGGCCAAGCCGTAGTGGTCGCGCATGTAGACCCCCAAGTAGATCCACATCAGCCCGGCCGCCATCCAAGCGAACAACGCGGCGGCCAAGAAGGCCAGCAGCCGCCGATCACGGGCCATCGCCTGCAGCCCTTGCCACAGCGTGGCTTCCTCCGCGGAACTCGCGGCGGGGCGCGTTTCGCGCGCCAACACGGCCAACAGCAGGGCATAGGCCACCAACGAGACCGCGGCCGCGACAAAGGCCCGCCGGTAGGCATGCACCAGCAACCAACCGCCGATCGCGGGGCCGACCGCAATGCCCGCATTGGTGGCCGTGCGCAACACCGCATAGGCCCGATCTCGATCGCGCGGCGGGATCATGTCCGCGGTCATGGCATCGCCACCGATGCGATAAGCCGGCGCGAAGAAGCCCCCCAAAGCCATAAAGCCCGCGAACTCGATCCAACGGCTGGCCCAGCCCAACCCCACATAGCCCACGGCCATGCCCACCAAACTGAGCACAATGCCCGCCTTGCGTCCCACCCGATCCACCACCGGACCGGCCAGCACCGTGCCGACCACGCCGGCCAAGGCTTGCAAGGTGATCAACATCCCCACTTGCGCCAAAGGCACATCTAAACGCCGGCTGAGATACAAGGCCAAAAACGGCCACACCATGCTGGTGCCTGCAGAGGACAAAAACATCCCGCCCACCAGCAGCGCGAACTGGGGCGGGTAGCCGCGCCACAGGGTTTGGCTGCACGCGGCCCTTGTCGTCGCCGGGGCGTCGGTCAAGGGGTCCAAGATGCCACTCCAACCTCAGGGGGACCGCTGGGCGGCCGTTACACGCTGGTGCATTATACTCCCGCGGCCCGCAGGGCAAGCCAAACGGCCCCGCGTCGGGGCATTTCGTGGTAAAATAAAGCATCCTGCACCCAGACTTTGGTGGACTCCTCTACGCCGGTCGGAGGATGCTCCGGCCCCGTCTATCCAGTGGGCGGGGCCTGTTCCGACCTGGACGATAGCCGGGAAGGAGGCTCTGTGAGCGCACAACGAATGGACGAACTCCACTACGATGCTTCTGACATCCAAGTGTTGGAAGGGTTGGAGGCCGTGCGGCGTCGGCCGGGCATGTATGTCGGCGGCACGGACATTCGCGCGCTGCACCATTTGATCTACGAAGTGGTGGACAACTCCATCGACGAGGCCTTGGCTGGCGCGTGCGACCGCATCGAGATCACCATTCACCCCGACCGCAGCGTGACCGTGGAAGACAACGGTCGCGGCATCCCGGTGGACATTCACCCGCAGACGGGCAAATCCGCGCTGGAAGTGGTCATGACCACCCTGCACGCGGGGGCCAAATTCGGCGGTGGTGGCTACAAGGTCTCGGGCGGGTTGCACGGCGTGGGCGTTTCCGCGGTCAACGCGCTGTCGGCCTGGTGCGAGGTGGTGGTCAAGCGGGAAGGCAAAATCTATCGCCAGCGCTACGAACGCGGTCGGCCCGTCACCCCCGTCGAAGTCATCGGCACTACCACAGCCGACGATACGGGCACCCGCACCACGTTCCGCTTTGACCCCGAAATCTTCGGCACCGACATCGATTACCGCTTCGAAACCCTGGTGCAGCGCTTTCGCGAAATGGCCTTTGTCACCCGCGGGGTGTGGATCCGCTTCGTGGACGAACGCATCCGCCGCGAGATGAACTTTTACTTCGAAGGCGGCATTCGGTCTTTCGTGCGCTACCTCAACCGCCATCGCAAGGCCCTGCACCCCGTCATCTACGCGGAAAAAGACATCGACCAAGTCGCGGTAGAAATTGCCATCCAATACACCGACGCGTTCACCGAATCGGTGTACGCGTTCGCCAACACCATCCACACCGTCGACGGTGGCACGCACCTGACGGGTTTGCGCACAGCCATTACCCGCACCCTCAACGACTACGCGCGCAAGCACGGGTTCTTGAAAGATTCAGACCCCAATTTCACCGGCGACGACACCCGGGAAGGCCTGACCGCAGTCGTCAGCGTCAAACACCCCGACCCCCAATTCGAGAGCCAGACCAAAGTCAAATTGATGAACCCTGAAGTGCAAACGTACGTGCAACAGGTCACCAGCGAGGCCTTGAGCACGTTTTTGGAAGAAAACCCTTCGGCCGCGCGGGCGATCATCCAAAAGTGTCTGACCTCCGCGCGCGCCCGAGCCGCAGCCCGCAAGGCCCGCGATTTGGTGATCCGCAAATCCGCGCTGGAAAGCCTCACCCTGCCTGGCAAGTTGGCCGACTGCTCGTCGCGCGACCCCGAAAAGACCGAACTGTACATCGTCGAGGGCGTGTCTGCAGGCGGCTCGGCCAAACAGGGGCGGGATCGACACTTTCAGGCCGTGCTGCCCTTGCGGGGCAAGATCCTCAACACCGAGCGGGCCCGGTTAGACAAGATCCTCTCCAACAGCGAGATCAAAGCCCTGATCTCCGCGCTGGGCACGGGCATCGGCGAACAGTTCAACCTGGACAACCTGCGTTACGGCCGGGTGATCATCATGAGCGTCGACGGTGCTGAGATGGTGCTGGTGCAAGGCCCCGACGGTTGGGTGCAGACCATGCGCGTGGCCGACCTGGTGGACGGCCTGATCGCGGAGGGCGACGAAGCCGCCGTCGAGGGGTATCGGGTGTTGGCCTTTGACCCCGAAACCGGGCAGGCCGCGTTCCGGCCCCTGGTCAAAGTGTTGCGGCACACGATCGCCGAACCCCTGTACGAATTGGTCACCGCCTATGGCCGTCGGGTGCGGGTGACCGCATCCCACAGCGTCTTTGTGCTGCGCGGCCGGCAATTGCACCTGGTGCGCGGGGACCAAGTCCGACCCGACGATTGGGTGCTGACGCTCGACCGCCTCGACCTACCCAGCCGGCCCCCCGCGGAGCCCTTCCCCCTGACCCCCGAGGCCATGACCCTGCTGGGCTTCTTGACCGCGGACGGTTCATGGACCGAAACGGGCTTTCGCATTGCGCTGGGCCGCCAAAATCGTGCTGTGGTCGAGGAACTCGCGGCCGCGGCTCGCGCGACGTTCGGGGTCGAGCCGCGCGTCCTCTCGGAGCGGGCCGATCGCGGCCAGGTCTTGCTGGTCGAAGGGCCTGACTTGCGCCAACGGGTGATGGCGTGGGCCGGCTACCCCCCCGACCAAGGGCCGCAGCAAAGCCTGCCCAACTTGGTGTTCAACGTCACGCCCGAACTGCGCTTGGCCTTTTTGCGCGGCTACTTCTTGGGCGATGGGGCCATCTCGCTGACCGGCATTCACCTGAGCACCGCGTCGGAGCCCTTGGCCAACCAATTGCTGTATGTGCTGGCCTCGTTGGGCGTGGTCGCCTCGCTGACCATGCGGCAGGTGCGGCGGCGCAATGGCCTGAGCACGGTCTACATGATCGGCATCGCGGCCAAGGACTATTTGGCCCAATTGTCGCAGATGTGGCGCGATCATCCTTCCGCGCACAAGGTGCGCCGCCGCTTGGCCGGCCAAGGCCGCGGGGGCATCAACCGCCCCTTGCAACCTTATCGCGGGAACCTCATCGCGGTGCCCGTGCGCGAAGTGCGTACGGTGGAGCCCAGCACGCCATGGGTCTACGACCTCACCGTCGAAGGCGCGGGGAACTTCTTCTGCGGCTTGGGCGGGGTCGCGGTTCACAACACCGACGCGGACGTCGACGGCAGCCACATTCGCACGCTGCTGCTCACGTTCTTCTTCCGTTACATGCTGCCTCTCATCGAAGCCGGGCACCTCTACATCGCCCAGCCGCCGTTGTACCGCATCGAATACAAAAAGAAGGTGCACTACGCGTACTCCGAGGAAGAGAAAGAGCGCATCTTGCAACGCTTGAACGCGCCCGCCGACAAAGTGCGCATTCAACGGTACAAAGGTCTGGGCGAGATGAACCCGCAACAACTGTGGGAAACGACCATGGACCCTGAACAGCGCACCTTGCTCCAGGTCACGGTGGAAGACGCCGCGGAAGCGGACCGCACCTTCGACATGCTGATGGGGCCATCGGTACCCCCACGGCGCAGTTTCATTCAACGCCACGCGAAAGAAGTGCGCAATTTAGATATCTGACCGCGAGGCCGCGTCCATGTTCTGGGCTCTGTGGCATGCTTTGACCGACTTTCTCTATCGCCCCGCGCCCTACTTGCTCGTCCAGGCGTGGTTGCTGTTGGTCGCGCTGTGGTGGGCATACCATGCGCGACGGCTGGCCGCGCGTGTGCGCTTCTGGTTTGTGCCGGCCGGGGGCCTGAGCGTGGCCCTGGTCGCGGGCTTGTTGGCCGCGGCCGCGGTCTTCAACCAACACGGTCGCTACACGCCCTGGTGGCTGTTGCGCGCGCCGCAGGTCATCGCGGCCTACTTTCTCATCTGGGCCTGGAGCGCGCCCTTGGACGGGCGCAAGGAGTTGGAATGGTATCGCGGCCTGTTGGCCCTGATCGGCTTGGTCGGCCTGCCCGGCTCGTTTGTGCTGCACGCCCTGGGCCCCGGGCGCTGGCCCGCGCTGGAACTGGGCTGGTTGGGCCTGGGCGTGATGGTAGGGGCCGGCGCGTTCATCGGCACCCTGTTGGTGCGCCCCGACAACGCGGCTTGGCTGATCGTCACGGCCGCGCTGCTCACATTGGGCTTCGCGGCCGATCTGACCGCGGGGGGCGAATGGCGGGGCGCGGCCCGGCTGGCCGAACTGGCCGTCTATCCCCTGCTGCTGTGGTGGCCCGAGGTGCACTCCGCCTGGCGCTTGGCGCGCGCGCGCTGGCAAGAGCGGGTGCACGCGCTGGAAAAACGCCTGCAAGCCGCGCGCGCCCGCATCGAAGAACTGGAGGCCGAAGCCAACACCTTGCGCGCCAGCACCTTGCCCGTAAGCCGCGGGGTCAGCCAAGACTGGTGTGAACGCGGGGGCTACCCCTTCTGGCAAGCCTTCGCGGACACCCTGCGCACCCTGCAGCACACCTTGCACAGCCTCTCCAGCGCGACGGTTTGGCGCGCGTTGCCGCCCTCGCAGCGCGACGCCCTGCTGCGCTTGGACGCGGTGGCCCGGTTCCATCAGCGCGCGTTGGAAGTCGCGGCCCAGCGCGAGCCGACCTCCAGCGCCTGGATGCCGTGGGCCCACATCTGGAACCGTGTGCTGCAAGACATGGGCACATTCGCGCAGAGCAAAGATCAAGTGCTGGTGCTGGCCCTGCCCGACGAAATCTTCACCTGGAGCGCACCTGAAGAGGCCGCGTACAACGCCTTGTATTTTGTGCTGGCTCGCGCGTTGTGGGTCTCGCCCTCGCGCAGCGAGGTGCTGGTGCACGGCCAGGTCGTGAACATGGAACCCGGCGGGCTGGGCGTGATGTTGGAAATCTCCGATCGCGGCCCGACATTGAGCGAAGAGGACCAAGTGCGCATCTTCTTCGCCACCGAAGAGAGCGCCACCTTGGAAGAACGGGCCGAGGCCATGGGGGCAGACCTGGGCTTGCGCTTGGCGCGACGCCAATTGCTGGCCGTCCAGGGCAGCCTGTGGGTGACCTCGTCGCGCTCGGGCGAAGGCTCCACCATCGCGGTCTTGGTGCCCACCCGCCGCACCGACGCGGACGAAAACGCCCCCGCCTCGCGGGATGCCACCCATGTCGCCCTTCAAGCGTAATTGGCTGTGGATCTGGTTCAGCCTGTGGTGGTTGGGCGGTTGCCTGAACGCCGCCACCGCGCACGGGCATCCCCCTGGGCCCCTGCCCCGCTACGAGGCCCCCCACCCCACCATGGCCGCGGGCACCCCAACGCCCACCCCCTTTCAACCGTTGCGCCCCACCGGTACCTGGGAGCCTACCCCCACCTTCACCCCCACCCCCTCCCCAACGCCCACGCCAACACCCTTGCCGTCCATCGCCGAACTCTATCGCGGGCGCATCAACGTGTTGCTGTTGGGCTCCGACCAACGCCCCTGGGAGTGGGGCTTCCGCACCGACACCATCCTGTTGGTTTCCTACAACCCAGCCACCGGCGCGACCAGCCTGATCTCCTTCCCGCGGGATCTGTATGTGGACATCCCCGGCGTCGGGCCCAACCGCATCAACACCGCCATGTTCTACGGCGGCTTTGACACCCTGGCCGCGACGTTGGAACAGCACTTTGGCCTGCGTCCGCAATATTACATTTTGGTCAAGCGCGGTCAATTCAAGGCCATCCTGGAAACCCTGGGCGACCTGGAAGTCCAAGTCGCCCGGCCTTACTGCGACTGGTACACCGACGGCCGTTGGTTGTGCGTCGGCCCGGGGCGGGTCACCATGAACCCCGATGTGGCCCTGTGGTACGCGCGCGCCCGCAAGAACTCCAACGACTTGGATCGCAACCGCCGCCAACAAGAGGTGGTCACGGCGATCATCGAGCGCCTCTTCAGTCTGGACGGCCTGCGTCGTGCGCCCGAGATGTACGCGCGGCTGCGCGGGTTGGTCACCGAGACCAACATCGGCTTGGACACCCTTTTGCGTTGGCTGCCCGCGCTGAGCAAAGCCGACCCCAACCGCGTGTATCACTATCCGATGACCCAGGTGCATGTGCGGCCCTGGGTTACGCCCGGCGGCGGCCAAGTGCTTTTGCCCAACTACGACGCGATCGAGGCCCTGCTGCGCGCGGCCGCGCAGCATTGACCCGCGCGCGGGCCAGACCCACGCCAAAAACGCGGGTTACTGAATGTGCAGCACCACCCGCGCGTCGGCCCAAAGCCCTTCCAAATCATAATAGGAACGCACATCGGGCGCGAACGCGTGCAGAATCACATCCCCAAAGTCCACCAAAACCCAGCCTGAGCGGGCCGTGCCCTCAACGCGCCCAACAACCCCCCATTGCTGCTTGGCGCGCTCGTGCGCGGCTTCGACCAGGGTCTCTAACATGCGATCGCTCAACCCCGAGACCAAAACGAAATAATCAGCGATGGGCGAAAGTTGCGAGATGTCCAAGACCAGGATGTCCTCTCCTTTCTTCTCCTCCAAGGCTTCGACGATGGTGTGCGTCAAACGCAAGGCGTCGGTTGAACTCACGGAGATCACCTCCGAACAAAGCGTTGGGAATCGCGGGGACGAATCTCACAAAGCCGCGCGCTCGGTGGCCAAGCGCGCGGTGAACAGTTTGGTGTAACGCGGGCCCGCGGGGGACAGGTCGCTGCGATAGAGGTGCACGGCTTCGACCCGCACGCTGCCCAGATAGCCCACAGTCTCTTGGCGCAACACCTGGCTTACCTGGCGAATGACCTGGGCTGGCGCGTTGCGCGCGACGCGCGCCAAGGTCAAGTGAGGCTGATAAGGCCGCTGCTCGCGCGGGTACCCCAGACGGGCCATCGCGTTCTCAATGCCTTGGTGCAAGCGCATGAGCGCGTCAGGACCGCTCACGCCAACCCACAAAACCCGCGGGTGCCGCTCATTGGGAAACGCGCCCAACGTGCCCACGCCGAACTCAAACGCGGAGTGCTGTTGCGCTTCGCCGGCCAACATTTCTTCCAGCAAGCGCAAATTGCGCGCGGAAACATCTCCCAAGAACTTCAGCGTCAAATGCATGTTCTCGGGCGCGACCCAACGCAAAGGCAAGCCAGCCAATTCTCGCTGCAAACGGGCGCTCACCTCGGCCACGGCCTCCCGCACCGCAGGGGTCAAATCCGCGGCGATGAACGCCCGCAAAACCTCACTTCGTGCAGCATGGCGCATCGCTTCACCTCCGTACTACTTTTTACCATAGCACAAGAGCCCCAGAATGGCAAGGTACACATCTTCCGGCCGTCGGGCGCGGGACGGGGGCGACACGCGCAGCCCATTCGACGCCGAAAGGGCCGCGCGTGCCGGAGGGTCTGCGGCGGGGCCAGGGGGCGCCCGACGCGTCGAACGCGGCCGCGGCCGCCCTCCAGCGCCCCCTGCGACGGCTCGCCCATGCCCCCTTTGCGGGCGTGCGGTTGCCCCGATCCTTCGGCCGCGCGACCGAACTGGCCCCCACCCACCGACGCTGTCGGAGCCGCGCCCCTGCCCCCCTTGACAGGCGGCCAGATCTTCCTTATCATAGTTGAACCATAGTTCATATGTTTGTCCGCGAGACGGAGGAAGGTGCGATGACCACCCTCAAACCCGAGTTGGACCTCGCGACCGCGCAGGACTTGGCCGAACTGTTCCGAGCCCTGGCCGACCCCACCCGCTTGCGCATCATCGCCGAATTGCTGGCCGCTGGCGAAGCCACCGTGGGGCAATTGGCCGAGCGCGTGGGCATCAGCGAATCCGCGGCCTCGCACCAATTGCGCGGGCTGCGCCAGATGCGCCTGGTACGCGCCCGCCGCGCCGGCCGTCATGTGTGGTACGCCCTGGACGACGACCATGTGGCCGCCTTGTTCCGCATGGGCTTGGACCATGTCTTGCACGGCTGAGTTGCGCGCGTCGCGCCCTCGACCTCGCGCCCTCACGGCGCCATTTCGCCACCAGGAGTGTGTGCATCATGCCCGAACCGCGTGTCATCGAACTTCGCGTCGCCAATCTGGACTGTGAACACGACGCCGCGGCCTTGCGCCGCGGGTTGGCCCCCCTCCCCGGTCTGGACGAGGTCAAGGTGTATCCGCGCAGTGGCAAAGTGCGGCTCACTTACGATGCCGCGCGCTTGCGCGAGGAAGACCTGAAGGCGCACCTGGTCCGCTTGGGCTTTCCGCCCCACGAGCAGGCCGGAGCCGTCGAACTGCCACCCCTGTGGCGCAACCCCAAAGTGTTGACCTCCGCGGCCGCGGGCGTGCTGTGGGCCTTAGGAATGCTCACGGCCGCGCTGGGCGCGCCGTCCGCGGTGGGCTTGGGCTTGCACTTGGCCGCCATCGTCATCGGCGGTTACTATTTTGGCCGCGAAGCCTGGCAGATGCTCTGGTACGAACGCCAAGTGGGCATCGAACTGCTCATGGGCGTGGCCGCGGTGGTGGCGGTCTTTTTGGGACAAGCCTCCGAGGGGGCCATGCTGGTGTTCCTTTACAGCATCTCCGAAGCCCTGGAAGGCTACACCGAAGCCAAAACCCGCGCGGCCGTACGCGCGCTGATGAAACTGGCCCCCAAGACGGCTTTGGTGCGGCGCCAAGGCCGCGAAGTTGAGATCCCCGCGGAACAGGTGCGGGAGGGCGATGTTTTCGTGGTCAAGCCCGGTCAGGCCGTCCCCACCGACGGCATCGTCCTTGAGGGACGCTCCAGCGTCGACCAATCGCCCATCACCGGCGAGTCGGTACCCGTCGACAAGGGCCCTGGGGATCGGGTGTTTGCGGCCAGCATCAACCAGCAAGGGCTGCTGGTCGTGCGGGCCACCAAGCCCTACGCGGAGAACACCTTGCAGCGCATCATCCACATGGTGGAAGAGGCCCAAGAGCGCAAAGGCCGCCAACAGCGTTGGATCGAAGCCTTTGGCCGGCGCTACAGCCCTGCGGTGCTGCTGGCGGCGATGCTGATGGCGGTAGGGCCGCCCATGCTCGGGCTCGGGCCCTGGGCACTGTGGCTCGAGCGGGCCACAGTGTTCGTTGTCGCGGCCGCGCCGTGTGCGTTGGTCATGTCGGTGCCCATCACCATGGTGGCGACCTTGGGCACCGCGGCCCGTCAAGGCGTGCTTATCAAAGGCGGCGTCTTTGTCGAAGAACTGGCCCGCACGCGGGCCATGGCCTTTGACAAGACGGGGACCCTGACGTTGGGGCAGCCGCAAGTCACCGACGTGCACCCTCTGGCCCCCGGCTGGGATGCGGCTCGCGTGCTGGCGTGGGCCGCGGCCGTCGAACAAGGCAGCGAGCACCCGCTGGCGCGCGCGGTGGTACTGGCCGCCCAAGCCCACGGCGTGACACCGCCCGCGGCGCGCGACTTTCAAGCCCTGCCTGGCACGGGGGTCCAAGCCACCGTGGGCGAACTCGTGCTGGCCGTGCTGCGCCCCGAAAGGGTGCCCGAGGCGACCGCGTACCCGCACGTTGCCCAATGGCGCGCGCAGGGCAAAACCGTGGCTGTGCTGGCCCAGCGCGCAGGGCAAACCTGGCGGCCGTTGGGGCTGCTGGCCTTTCGCGACGAACCCCGTCCTCACGCTCGGCCCGCGCTCGGAGGACTGCGGCGCCTGGGCGTGCGCCCCTTGGTGATGCTCACCGGCGATCACCCTCGCACCGCGCAGGCCTTGGCCCAAGAACTGGGGCTGGATCAGGTCTACGCGGACCTGCGCCCTGAGGACAAAGTCGCGCGCGTGCGCGAACTTACCCAGCGTCATGGACATGTGGCCATGGTAGGTGACGGCCTCAACGACGCGCCCGCGCTGGCCGCGGCCTCGGTGGGCATTGCCATGGGCGCGGCCGGCACCGATGTGGCCTTAGAAACCGCGGATGTCGCCCTCATGGGCGACGATTTGACCAAACTGCCCGCGGCTCTGACCTTGGCCCGCCGCGCGCAACGCATTGTGTGGCAAAACATCGTGCTCTCGCTGGCCGTCACCGCGGGCCTGATGCTGGCCGCGATCACCGGCGCGTTGGGCTTGCCCGCGGCCGTGATCGGCCACGAAATCAGCGAGTTTGTTGTCATCGGCAACGGCTTGCGCATGTTGCGCGGCGCGCCGGCAATCATTCGGCATCAGGGATGAGAAATGCGGGTATAATAGGCCCATCCGAAGCCATCGGAATTCCGACGGGTGGGAGTGTATCGTGCGCATCTTCGTCACTGGCGGCGACGGCTTCATTGGACGCCATCTGCTACCCTATTTGCGGGCCAAAGGCCACCATATCACTGCGTTGGCCGGTGAGCCGTCCTCGCCCGAACAACTACGCGCCTTGGGCGCCCATGACATCGTGCCCGGTCGCCTGGAACAACCTGAACCTTGGTTGCCGGCGCTGGCCGGGCACGATGCTGTCATTCACTTGGCGGCCCCCGTGGTGGTGTGGGGCCCGTGGGACATGTTCTACACCCAAATGGTGGTGGCGACCCAACGGCTATACGAAGCCGCAGCCCGCTATCAGGTCGGGCGTTTCATCTACGCCAGTTCCGAAACCGTGCACTGGGGCTATGACGTGCACGCGCTCCTCAACATCGACGAGAACGCCCCCTTTGCCCAACGGCCTTATTCTCACTACAGCCGCGCCAAGCAGATGGTCGAACGCTATTTGCGCGCCACATCTGCCGCCACCGAGGCCATTATTTTGCGCTTTCCCTTCGTGTGGGGCGAAGGCACCAAGTTCTTGCACGCGCTGCAAGAGCAACTGCGCCAAGGGCGCTTCGTTTGGGTCGGCGACCCCGACATGCCCATCGAGGCCTTGCAAGTCGACAACGCGGTCACCGCGCTCGCCCTGGCTTTAGATCGAGGGCGTCCGGGCAGGGCGTATTTCATCACCGATGAGCATCCGCACACGCTGGGCTCTTTTCTGGGCACCACCATCCAGGCCCTGGGATACCCCATCCCCACCCGGCGCCTGCCCGTATGGCTGGTGTCCGCGATGGTCACCCTGAGCGAGGCGCTCTGGCGAGCCCTGCGCCTGCGCGGCACGCCCTTCCCCATGACCCGCTTCGAACTGGCCTTCTTCACCCTGCCCCGGCGCTACCGCACCCAGCGCGCTCGCGAGGAACTGGGCTACCGGCCGGTTGTGGACTGGAAGACGGGCATGACGTGGTACGTATGAGCCTTATGGGCGTACGACGGCCCGCAGCAAAAAGCCTAAGCCCGCGCCCACCAGCAGGCCAGCGAAGGGGGACCACGCGCCCCCTGCCGTCAGGCCGATATTGTCGGCCAGCAACACCGCACCCAAGCCCAGCACAGCCAGGCCGAAGACGAGGCCATGCCCCCGTCGCTGTGGAGGCCCCAGCAAGCCATGGTAGGCACGATGCGCGCCCCAAGCGATCAGAATCAACGGCCAAAGGCGCGACAACCAGGCCATGAAATCGCCCACTTGGGCAAATGCCGGGACCCCCAGCAGACTGAGGCCCCAGGCCAATAAAAACAATCCCACGATCATCGACCCGATACGGCGAATCATGGCATCAGCCTCCTTGAGTAAGCGCTGCGCTTCGGCCATGGTCGCGGCGCAGCGAAAGCCAACACTGGTCGACCCCGACCATGGCCAACCCCAACCCGGCCAAGGCCCAACCCAAGGCCAAGTCCCACGGCCACAAGCGCCACTCCACCCGGTGGGCGCCGGCGGGCACATCGACCGCGCGCCACGGTCCACGGGGCACGGCCGCCACCCGAAGGCCGTCCACCCGCACCTGCCAGGTGGGGTAAGCCCCTTCGCTGAGCACCACCCGGCCCGGCCCCTGCACCACCAGCACCACCCGATGCGGCGACCAATGCACCACGGACGCGGGCCGCGCGGCCGAGCATCCGGGTCGCGCGGGGTCTTCAACCCAGGCTGGGGGGCAACGATGCGCGTTCTCATACACCCATAGCCCGGCCCACGACCAGCGCAGCACCCACCCCCGCGCGTCTTGGGGGAACGCCGCAACCGCGTAGCGCACGCGCGCTTCGGCCAGCCGCTCGGCCGAGGGACGATGGGCCTTGTTGGCCGTGTCGGGGTCGCCGTTGGCCAAAGGCGGCAATACGACGCTGTAGCCGACCATAGGCACGCGGCTGGCGCGCTGCAGCCAAGAGGCCCAAGCCGCGGTATACAGGGGATCGACGCCATAGGCCAGGGGCACCCCCAGCCGCGCCGCGGTCCACTGGCCGATGCTGTAGGAAGGCGAATACACGCGCGGCCCGATCCAGCGTCGTCCCCACGGATGGGGCGCGGTGCCCGCGGCCCGCAGGACGCGCTGGGCCACGCGCACATCCGTGGCCTCAATGGAGGCCAGGTCACGCGCGCTCGCGTAGGGTCCCAAAGTGGCCAAGCCCGCCAGCAAGGCCAAGGCCCACGGCGCCCACCCGGTCACGCGTCCTCGGCCAGGGCGCAGGCGCCACCACGCGAGGGCATCGGCCGCGCTGGCGAAGGCATAGGCCCAAGGCACGATGTGCGCGCTGAAAAGCAGCGGCCACCCCAACCCGCGCAGGAGCAAGCCACCCACGCCCCAGAACCACCATCCCCGGCGATAGCCGTGCGTCGTGGGTGGGGCCTCGCCTCGAGCCGCGACGAGACCGGCCGCGATGAGCCCCGCGAACGCGGTGAGCCACCAGAAACGCGCCGGCACCCGCAGCCAAGTGAGCCCCGGAAGCCGCCACAGCAGGGCTAACGGCCCATAGCGCCCCAAGGCCAGCATGACGCCCAGGCCGGCCAGGGCCAACCAGCCGCGGACGGTACGATCTCGCCAGCCGCTCAGGGCCAGCAACGCAATGCTCCAAGGCACATAGGCTCGGAATTCCACGCCCAGGTTGGGCGGATAAGGCAGCGGGGCCCATAGATCCAAGGCCAAGTACCAGGGGGTGGAAAAGAGGGTACGGTCGGCAAAGGTCATGCGCCCGCGGGCACTGTGCATGGTGAACACGAGCAGCGGCAACCAGAGCGGTGCCGCGCCTAAGCCCGCCAACACGGCCCAACGCGCCAGATCCTGCCAGGCGCGACGCCCGGCCTTTTGCCACGCGGCCACGGCCAGCAGCGGCGCAGCCAGAACCGCGGCGCGGGGGTCGGCCAGCACGATCAAAGCCAATGCGCCGGCCGGCATCCATCGCGGGCGCGCATCCACGCCCCACAACATCCACGGGAACCATGCCAGCGCGTAGACCAAGGTGACATGGCCACCCAAGAAATAGGCCAAGGTCCGAGGTAACAACCCGGCCACCAGCCCGAACCACGGCCACGCGCGGAGCCCTTTCCCCCGCGCCCAACACCCCCAGCCCAAAACCCCCCAGGCCAAATGAAGCAGCAAGGTCAAGTTGAGCCCCCAGGGGACGGGCAGCAAATAGGCCAACCAACCGGGTGGGTAAGCCGGGCTGGCCAAGGGGTTGGCGTAAAGGGGGTAACCGGCGTTGTACACGGGCGACCACAGGGGCACCGTGTGCCAAGCCTCCCAGGCTCGGCGCACGAACGCGATTTGGGGCGCGTGAGCCACGATGTAATCGGAAAACGCGGCCCCGCGCAGCCACGGCACGCGTGCGCCCAAGGCCCCGGTGAGGACCAGCGCAGCCGCGAACAGGGCTCCGCCAAAGGCGCGGCACGGTCGTCTCACGGGCGTCGCCTCCGGGCACGGGCTTGGCGCAGCATCCGGCGCAGCCGTGCCTCTTCGCTGGGGGTGAGATAACGCCATTGGCCGGGTTGCAGGCCGTGCAAGGTCAGCGGGCCCACGGCCCAGCGCACCAGGCGCAGCGTGGGCAACCCGACCGCGGCCGTCATCTTGCGAACTTGGTGTTTGCGGCCTTCGTGCAGCACCACGCGCAACCAGCCGGTTTCGGTCTCGCGCACCCGCGGTGTGCGCGGCCACAGCCGCGGGGGTGGCATCAGCCCCGCGCGCACAGCCCGAGCCAGGCGGCCGTCCACCCACACCCCTGCCAGCAACCGCCGCACATGCGCGGGCGTCGGGCGCCCCGCGACTTGCACCCAATATTCCTTGGGCAATTTGTGCCGGGGGTGGGTCAGACCGTGGGCCAAAGTCGGGTCGTCGGTGAGCACCAACAACCCCTCGGAGCGCAAATCCAGCCGCCCGGCCGGGTAGACCCGCGGCACGGGGATGTAATCCTTGAGGGTCGGTCGGCCTTCAGGGTCGGTGAACTGGGAGAGCACGCCATACGGCTTGTTGAAAAGCAGGGTGGGCATGACCGTCCTCGAAAGCGCGCGGTCGCCGTGCTCACGCGGGCGCGGGCGGACGGCAGGCTTCTGGCGGGACCTGGGGCACGCGCACCCGCTGGGTGGCTCGGGCTTGGGCCCGGCGCAGCCACCAACGCCAGCGCAGGTTCCACAACGGCTCGACGGCCCGCCGCAGCGCGTACTTCAAGGCCATGCGCTGCCAGGGCCGCCCGCCTTCGCGCCAAAACACCTGCATCATCTCGGGCCAGCAGCGGTCTCCCGCAGCAAAGGTTTTGGCGCTCAAGTGCAGGCGATAGTACCCCCACAAGCGGGGCACGTAAGCCAAGCGTGTGATTTTGGCCAAGCGCACCCACAGGTCGTAGTCCATGGCGAAGTAGAAATCGGGGTTCAAAGGCCCCACTTGATGCCACAGCGCGGCCCGAAAGAACGCGGCCTGCTGCGGAATGGGCACGCGGCCACGCAGCAGCGTGGCATAATCGGCCGGACCAGCCCGATAGCGGCCCAGAATGCGCCCTTCCTCATCGATATAGGCCGCGTCGCCATAAACCAACCCCACTTCGGGATGCGCAGTCAAATAGGCCACGGCCTCGCGCACGGCGTAAGGCGCGTAGAGGTCGTCCGCGTTGATCCAGCCCAGGATTTGACCACGCGCGCGGCCGAAGCCCTTGTTCAGCGCGTCGGTCTGGCCGCGGTCGGGCTCCGACACCCACCACCCCAAGCAGGGCGCGTACCGTTGCAACAAGTCCACCGTGCCGTCGGTCGATCCGCCGTCCACCACAATGTATTCAATGTGTGGATAATCTTGCCCCAACACCGACTGCAAGGTCTGGGCCAAATACTCGGCCTGGTTGTACGAAGGGGTGACGATGGAGACCAAAGGCTGGGCCATGCGATTGCCTCGCGGTTGGGGGACAAACCGTTTGCGGCCGGGTCAAAAGGTCCAGAACACCATGCCTATCCCCAGGCGCTGGAGGGCCTCTTCGGCCCAGGCCGTCACGTGAGGCGATGGATCGTCCAGCGCGGCGTACAGCGCGGGGATCGCGCGCGGGTCGCGGATGAGGGCCAACGCGCGCGCGGCTTCGCGGCGGGCCTGGGGTGGCCCGTCGCGCAACACTTGCATCAAGGCCGGCACCGCGTCGCCCCCCAGTGCGGCCAAGGCATCGGCGGCCAAACTCGCGGTCAAAGGATCCCCCGCGGCCAGCCAGCGCAGCAACGCGGGGCGCGCCTGCGGTGTTGGATGATGTCGCAGGGCCAAGGCCGCGGCCTGGCGTACGGCAGGGTCCGGGTCGTCCAACGCGGCTGCGAACGCGGTGCTCACCTCGGGTGGCGGGTCTGACAGGGCCGCGGCGACCCGAATGGCCCACCAGCGACGGTCAGGGTCGGCCGCGCGCAGCCACGGTTGTACGACGTGCCAGGCCGCGCGGCCATGCGCGGCCAACGCGCGCGCGGCCTGCTCCGCGGCTTCATCGTCGTCGCGAGCCAAAGCCGTCTCCAGCGCGGCCCGCGCGGCGTCCAGCGTCAGGCCTCGGGCGGCGGCACGGGCAGGTCGTCGACGCGCGTGTTCTGCCACTTGTCGCCTTCCTCGACCAGCATCACAGGAATGCCTTCGCGAATGGGGTATTTGCGCCCGCACTCACGGCACACCAACCAGGCATTGTGGACCAAATCCAACTCTCCTTCACGGCCTTCGGGCGCGCACGCGGGGCAGCGCAAAATCTCCAACAAATCTTGGGGGATGGGCAGGTCAGGGGAAGAACGCTCGCTCATGGGCACCGCTCCAGGAAAAGAGATCATGCGGCCCTGCCGCATCGAGTATTGTACCGCGGATGGTATAATGCCCTCATCGGTTCGGCCCCACGCAGGGAGGGAAATCTCATGCCCGATGCGCACCGTAAGCAACGCTGGTGGTACATTCTTGCGCCCATGCTGGTGGGGCTGGCGCTGGCGCTCGCGTTGGCCGTGCTGGTGGTGCGCGCGCCCGCGTCCACCGTGGCCCAAGGGGCGGCCTTGTTGGTGGCTTGTGGGGCTGGCGTCCTGCTGCTCTTGGGGCTGCCAGTGCTGGCCGGGCTGATTTGGGCCGTGTGGGCCTGGCCGCGCGCCTATCGCGCGGTGCCCCGCTACACCGCGCGCGTGGCACGGGCCCAGGCGCGTTGGGCGCAACGGGTGCAGGCGCTCAGCGATCGGGTGGCCCAGTGGGTCATTGCCCCGCGCGTGCGCTGGGCCCAAGGGCGGGCCCTGCTGCAACGCCTGAAACCGCGCCGCGCGCGGCGTTCCTAAGCCCGGGCGCGCGGCCGCGGGGGCGCGAAAAGAAAAACAGCCCCCGCATGGTCGCGGGGGCCGTGAGAGGGGCAACGGCAAGGGCTAATCGCAACTCCAAACACAGCCGTCGTATTGGCAACTGCTGTAGATCCCACCGTCGTGGCAGTACCACAAATCCCCGTCCAATGAGCAGAAGTCCTCAGATTGGCACTGCCCTGGTTCATCGCCGGGCTGGGGCTTGGGTCGAATTGGGTCCCAACACTTCCAGCGGCACGCGTCCGCGCTCCATTCGCAGCCGGCGAACTCACCTTTGCCAGGGCAGATCCACCGTTCGGTGGCTTCGTCGAACGCGCAATCTTGGTTGGGCACGGTGCACTGATCCGTCTCACAGCCCCATTCGCACTGTTCCTCGTCCCAAGTGCACACGAACGCGCCGATCTCCGAGGCACATGACCAGCGCCCATCCCCCAGGTCCTGACAGCCCGCGGACGGGCCGTCCGAAGGCGCGGGGCACACTTGGCCCTCGGGGCGGCAATCCCAGCGGCAGGTTTCTTGGTCGGCGCGGCAGATGTACGTGAGAGAAATTTCGCCCTCGGTGGTGCACTTGTATGTACCGTCGGCTTGAGGTTGGCAGTTGGGGCCTGGGTCAGGCAAGACGCACGTTTCATCGCGGCACTGCCAGCGGCACAGGTTTTCATCCCAAACGCAAACGCGCGAGTTTTCGCCTTGGCGCACGGTTAGGCCGCCCGGGCCCAAATCGGTGGGCAAAGTGGGCACATCGGCCGAATCGGCACCTGAGGGCGGCGTGGGTGGGGGCGGCATCACCGGGCCCACGGGCGGGGTGGGCGGGTTGGGCAGAACCGGGCCACCGGGGTTGAGGCTCTGCGTGCATTCCGGACGGGGTGCGAAGTAGCAATATGCGGGCAGCAAGGTGTCCGGGTCGCCTTCGGGTGCGCCGGGGTTCCCTGGCGGGAAGAGCGGGCGCAGCCACGCGCCGGCCTCGTCCTTGCCTGGGGGCAGGCAAATGCGCTCCGTACGACACGACCATCGGCAGAGTTCGGCATCCCACACGCAATAGAACTGCTCACCCTGAGGTGCGGCGGTCACGCCCGCGCCAGTGAAGGCCTGAAAAGGACACGACCATGTATTGGGCCCATCGGGGTAACACCCCGGCGCTGGGGGCTCTTGGGGCGCGGGGCACAATTGCACCGTGGTGGATGACTCGCACAAGCAGGGCTCGACGCCGGTAGGCTCGAACCCAAACGCGGCCCGACAAGTGTTGTCGACGCGGGCCACGGAGCGGATGGGAAAGTCAGGGTCGCCGCGATAGGGCGAACCGGCCTGGGCCCGGGTGTAGCGGTCGTGATAGGTCATTTGGCCTGGCGCGCGCAGGCCCCCGTCGGCCCAAGCCTGCCACAGCATTTGCTCGTCTTGGCCGTCCAACAGACTGCGATGGAACGCGATGTACACGGTAGGATACCGCTGACGGCCTTCCGATTCCCAACCCCACATTTGCCAGGCCAAGCCCGTGGTCGCATCGGCGGTGTAACGCACCCGCTCGTAGCCATCCCCTTGGAGCGGCGCGTCGCTGGTGCACGTCCGCGGACCTTCCACATCGGGCCGCTGGTCTTGGAAAACCTGCACGGCCTTAGGGGTCCAGGCCGTGGGCACAGGGCCTTGGGCCCAGACCAAATATTCGCCCCGGCCGTCCAAGTCCGTGTCCAATTCCACGCCATAGTCGCCGGTGGGGGCGTCGGCGCCTTGGGCCAAGCCGTGCAGCCGCAGCGCGACGAAGAACCAATCGCCCATGCGCACCAAGCGCGCGTAGCGGATGTCTAAGTCGGGGTAGAAATGATCTTGGGTTTGCTCGGCAAAGGGCCGTTCGTAAAGATTGAACGCGTACACATCACCCCCAGCCGCGTAGTAGATCCCGCCTTGGGCCTGGGTGTATGCCCCCGTGGGGAAGTCCCAAATCTCGGAAGCCACCACCGGCCCGCGCGCGGTCGAGCCTTGGTTGCCGGTGTTTGCGCCGGGTGTCGCCGTGGCCGTTTGACCCGTCACCGTGCGTGGTGCCAAGTCGGGGCGCACGATGGGCGGCGCGCCGGTGAAATCGAAGGGAGGCGCCGCGGTGGCGCCCAAGGCGTTGCTGCCGGGCGCCGCAGGCGCGGCCGTGGCCGCGGTGTTGACAATCACGCCTTGGGGCCCTAAGGAAACTTGACACGCCAGGGCCAGCAACAACAGCAGGCCGGCTCCGGCGAACCACTTGAGACGCGAAGAGAGGGAGAGACGAGAAGAGGACATGGATGCCTCCTTTGGCCGTTATCCGGTCATCGCCACGCGTCGCGCGCTGTCTGTTGGATAGCAGCGACCCGTCAGGAGAGCGTCAAGGTCCCCGCGTGCCCCATGGTATACTTGAGGCGGGTCGATGCCGCGCCCCGGCCCATCCTTTTGCCATGAGGTGGCTCGCATGTCCGCATCGTCCGATTCGGCCGAATTGGCCCGCCAAGCGCACACGCGCATGCTGATCGCCGGCGCGCTCATTGGCGCGGCACTGGGCGCGGTGGCCGCGCACCTGCTTTGGCAGCAGGCCCATGAACGTGACCCCAGCGCGACGCGCGTGCCTTTGGATGCCCGCCAAGGGCTGCGCCTGGCGCTCATCGTGCTCAAGACCCTGCGCCAAATCGCGGGCTTGGCCGTGTAAAATTCGCCATGAGCCGTCGCAAGCGTCGCACCCGCACCAGTTCCTTTGGCGTCACCGGCCGCGAAGCCCACGATGCGCGCCCTTTTTATGCTTCTCGCCTGTACGCGGATGTGCCCCAGGCCAACCCTCGGGTTCCCTATGCCGAACAACCCTTGCCGCCTGAACTGACCGATGTCATTTTGGAACAATCGGCCGAAGACATGCGGCCTTTGCCCGACGCCAGTGTCCACCTGATGGTGACCTCACCGCCCTACAATGTGGGCAAAGAATACGACGCGGACCTAACCTTGGCCGAATATCGGGCTTTTTTAAAGCGCGTGTGGGCTGAAGTGCATCGGGTGCTGGTGCCCGGTGGGCGCGCGTGCATCAACATCGCCAACCTGGGCCGCAAGCCTTATGTCCCCCTGCACGCGTATATTGTGGAAGATATGCAGGCCGTGGGCTTTTTGATGCGCGGCGAGGTCATTTGGGACAAAGACGCCAGCGCGGGCGTCTCGACCGCGTGGGGCAGTTGGATGTCGCCCACCAACCCGACCTTGCGCGATGTGCACGAATACATTTTGGTCTTCAGCAAGGACACGTTTCGGCGGGCCAACCCCCAAGGTCGCGCGGCCACTATCACGCGCGAAGAGTTCTTAACCTTCACCAAGAGCATTTGGCGCTTTCCGTCCGCGTCCGCGCGACGCATCGGGCACCCCGCGCCTTTTCCCGAAGAACTGCCCTATCGCTGCATCCAGTTGTACACTTTTGCCGGCGAAGTGGTGTTAGACCCCTTCATGGGCAGCGGCCAAACCGCGTTGGCCGCCCTGCGAACCGGACGCCGTTTCGTCGGCTTCGAGATTTCGCCCACTTACGCGGCCCTGGCCCGCGAGCGCATTGCCCAGCGCCGCGCGGCCTTGGCGCGCGCTTCTTCGGAGGTCGTGGAATGAAAGCCTTGCCCCCTACCATCACCCCGCGTGAAGCCTTGGCGTTCATGCGCCGAGATCCTGCCGTGGTTGCCGTGCGCGTCATCGTTGCCGCGGACGCATGCCCAGCCTGCCGGGCCTATGAGGGCACCTACGCGCCAGACGAGGCGCCTTTGCTGCCCGTGGAAGATTGCTCCAACCCCCGCGGCTGCCGGTGCTTCTATGAGCCGGTTCTGGACGACATTTATCCGTAAATTGGGGCTGCTGGCCAGCGTGGCCGCCGTGCTCGCCGCGTGCGGGCCGCGCGCGGACGCAGGGCCGACGACCTTACCCACGCCCGTGGCCCTCGAAGCCGCGCCCAACCACGCGGCCTCACCCACGCCCATCGAAACCCCCACCGCGACCACGCCTCCCGCGGCCTGGGTGGTCGTGCAGCCCGCGGACGCGCCCGAAGCCGCGCGCGCCTGGGCTGAGACCACGCGCGCGGTGGCCGCGGCCGCGGGCCTGCGTTGGGTCGTGGTGCCCGACCTGGACGCGGCCACGGCTGAGGCCCCCGTGGCCGCGCTGGTCGCCCTGCCCCCCACGGACTTGGATGCCGTACAAAGTTGGGCCGCGGCCCACGCGGACGCGCGCGTCTTGACCTGGGCCCCCGACCCCGAGGCCGTGCCCTCCGCAGAAGCCCTGCCCCCCAACATGAGCGTGGTGGTGAGCACACCCTTGGGCTGGGAGCAGCGCTTCTTCTTGGCCGGATATACCACCACGCTGGCCACCACCCACTGGCGCGCGGGTTTGCTCTACACCTCGCCGCCCGGTTATGCCGCGCAGACCTTGGCGGCCGCGTTCGCTCGCGGCGCGTCCTATTGGTGCGGCCCGTGCGTGCCCGCGTACCCGCCCATGGTCGCCTACCCCTTCGCGGTGGAGGTGCCGCCCGGCGTCGACGACCCCACGGCCTGGCAAGACGCGGCGCGCAACCTCTTGGCCCAGGCCCCCCTGGAGGCCGTCTACCTGCGCGGCGAACCCGCGGCTGCCACCATTGACCTGTTCCGCGAGCGCGGGGTCACCATCATCTGGGACGGCCGCGCCAACCCCGACGCGGATGTGAGTGTGTACCCCGATCCCTGGGGTGTGTGGGATGCTGCAGCGCTGACCGCGTGGCTGCAAGGCGAACATGAAGCCGTGGTCTGGCCGCGGTGGGTGGTTGAAGTGCATCGCGAGGCCGCGTTCTCCCCTGGCCGCGTGCGGTTGGTGCAGCAGTTGGTGGAACGGCTCCGCACGGGCCAGGTCGCGGTCCAAGGGCAAGGGCCGTGAGCCCCAGGCGGCCGTCGTGGTCGGGGCAGGGGTTGCTCATCTCTGATCCCTCGGGTATACTTTGGATGTCGGTATTCGCGCTTTGCACGGCCCAACCGTGCAAAATCCCTCAACCTCGGAGGAGAAGGTTATGAAGAAGTGGCATTGGCTGCTCGCCGTGTTGGCCGTTTTGGCCCTGGCTTTGGCCGCCTGCGGTGGCGGACAGACCGAAGGCGAGGCCACCGAGGCCGCGGCCGAGGTGGACTGCAAGAGCCCGGACGTGTTCTGCGTGGGCCTGGTCACCGATGTGGGCGAAATTGACGACAAGTCCTTCAACCAGTCGGCCTGGGAAGGTGTGCAAAAGGCGCTGGACGAGGGCGTAGCGGACAAGATCGACTACATCGAGACCAAGGATGCCAAGGACTACGAGGCCAACATCCAACTCTTCGCGGAGCAGGGCTACGATGTCATCGTCACCGTGGGCTTCGCGTTGGGTGAGGCCACCCGCACCATGGCCGACCGCTATCCCAATGTCATGTTCATCGGCGTTGACCAATTCCAACCCGACACCAAGGCCAACGTGGCGGGGTTGATCTTCCACGAAGATCAGGCGGGCTTCTTGGCCGGCGCGCTGGCGGGCATGATGACCGAGACCAACAAGGTCGCCGCGGTGCTGGGCACCGACTTGGTCCCGCCGGTGGTGGCCTTTGGCACCGGCTATGAGAACGGCGCCAAATATGTCAACCCCGATGTGGAAGTGCTGATGACCTACCACCCCGGCGGTCTGGATGTGGCCTTCACCGATCCGGAGTGGGGTGCGGCCACGGCTAAGCAGGCCATGGACCAAGGCGCGGATGTGATCTTCGCGGCCGGCGGTAAGACCGGCAACGGTGGTCTCATCGAGGTCGCGGGTCGGGCCAAGGCGGGCGAGCGGGTGTACTGCATCGGCGTCGACACCGACCAGTGGTACACGGTGCCCGAGGCGCGGCCGTGCCTGATCACCAGCGCGATGAAACTGATCACGGACGGCGTGTTCGACCTCATCAAGTTGGCCAAAGAGGGCAACTTCCCCGGCGGCAACTACTTCGGCGATGTGGGCCTGGCGCCCTTCCATGACTTCGAAGACGATGTGCCGCAAGAGGTCAAGGACAAGTTGGACGAAATCCGCAAAGGCTTGATGGACGGCACCATTGACACCGGTTGGAACCCCGGTGGGTAGTCCGTCGGCCTCAGGCTGAGCCGCCAAGCCGGGCCCGGCGCTTGTCGGGCTCGGCTTTTTCGCGCCGCGGCCGGGCGTGTGGCGCGCTGTCGCCTCTCGGTCGCGGCCCCGGCGCCCTGCAGGAGGACGCGATGCACCCTTGGGAAGCCCGAGCCCGCGCGGTCGCCAAGCGCGTGCGTTGGCGCTGGCGGCGCTGGCGCGTGGCCCGGCGTTTTGGCACCACGGCCCTCGCGGCGGCCCCACGCTTGTTCGGCAACGCCCAAACCAAATCAGGCTCGCATCTGCTCTACCAAGTGCTGCGGGGCTTCACAGCCATCGGCCCCTTCGTCAACCCCGGCCTGCCGCCGGTCAATCGCGACGAAGCCAACCGCAAACTGTCCCCTGCAGCCATCCAAGCCCGCTTGCGCGAACTGCGCAGCGGAGATGTGGCCTACGGCTATTTGCCTGGCCGGGAGCCTTATCTCAGTTGGCTGAGCCGAGCGGGTTGGGCCACGGTGCACATTCTGCGCGACCCGCGCGATGTGGCCGTCTCGCACGCGTTCTACATTGCCGATATGCAAACCGAGCACGAATGGCACGCGTATTTCAACACCGTCGCCACCGACATGGAAAGCCGATTGCGCATCATCATCGCGGGCCATCGAGAAGGCGACTTGGTGTTCGAGGACATCCGCTCACGCTACGAAAGTTATTTGGGCTGGCTCGATCAGCCCGGCGTGTTGGTCGTACGCTTCGAAGACTTGCGTCAACAGCCCCGGCCCACCCTGCGCCGCATCCTGCATTTCGTGCAAGCCCGGGGCGCTTGGCCCTTGGCCGTGCCCGAACCCCAGGCCCTGGACGCGCTGCAAGCCGCCATCCAACCGCGCAAATCGGGCACCTTTCGCCGCGGCCAACCAGGCGCGTGGCGCGAGCATTTCACCCCGGCCCTCAAGGCCTTGTTCAAAGAAGTCACCGGTGATTTGCTCATTCGGCTGGGTTATGAGGCGAATCATGACTGGTGAACGGCCTTGCTGCTCGGTGATCATCCGGGCCTACAACGAAGAACAGCACATCGGGCGCTTGCTCGAAGGCCTCATGCACCAGACCGTGCAGCCCGAAATCATCTTGGTGGACTCGGGCTCCACCGACGCGACCGTGGCCATTGCCCGGCGCTATCCCGTGCGGGTGGTGCACATTCGCCCAGAGGACTTCACCTTCGGCCGAGCGCTGAATGTGGGCATTCGGCACGCGCGCGGCCCGCTCATCGTCAACGCCAGCGCGCACGTGTACCCTGTCTACCCCGATTGGCTGGAGCGGCTGTTAGAGCCCTTCGCCGACCCTCAAGTCGCGGTCACCTATGGCAAGCAACGGGGCGCGAGCACCAGCAAATTCTCTGAGCATCAAATCTTTGCCACCTGGTTCCCCGACCGCGAGGGGCCCGTCGTCCAGAACCACCCCTTCTGCAACAACGCCAACGCGGCCATTCGCCGCGCGTTGTGGCAGCAACACCCCTACGACGAGACATTGCCCGGCCTGGAAGATTTGGCCTGGGCCAAGTGGGCCATGGCGCAAGGTTACCGGGTTGTGTATGTGCCCGAAGCCGAAATCGTGCACGTGCACGACGAAAGTTGGCCCCAAATCTTCAACCGCTATCGCCGCGAGGCCATGGCCTTCAAACGCATTTACCCCGAGGCCCACTTCGGCCTTCGCGACTTGGTGCGCCTCTTCGTCAGCAATGTGCTCAGCGATTGGTGGCACGCGTGGCAACAAGGCCGGTGGTCCCGGGTCGCGTGGGAGGTGGTGCAATTTCGGTGGTGGCAATTTTGGGGCACGTATCAAGGTTATCGGCTGGCGGGCCAGCCCCTCACGGATCAGTTGCGCCAGACGTTCTATTACCCCCGTGGCTGGCAACGCCCCACCCCCACGCGGCGTCGTGATGTCGCGCCCATCGCCTACGACGAGCGCGCGCGAGGCCGCGAAGGCTCGTGAGACCCCGCCGCGCGCACCCGCGGCCGACGGAGCCCGCCAAGGCGCGCATCCCCCCTTGCTTCGCAGGAGGTACCTGCCATGACGACACGCCGCGAACGAGAACAGCAAATGCGCCAAGCCGGGCGTCTGCCCCCCGGCCAGTCGTTGACCGACAAGTTCCCGGTGTTGCACTACGGGCCTATCCCGCCCTTCAACCCGGCCACATGGGATTTTCGCATTTGGGGCGAAGTGCACGAGCCCCGCACCTGGACGTGGGACCAGTTCCAGCAACTACCCCGCACGACCGTGGTCATGGACATTCACTGCGTCACGCGCTGGAGCAAGTTCGACACCCGCTGGGAAGGGGTTTCTGTGCGGAC
Source organism: uncultured Anaerolineaceae bacterium (assembly GCA_964446575.1). Taxonomy (GTDB): domain Bacteria; phylum Chloroflexota; class Anaerolineae; order Anaerolineales; family DRMV01; genus JAADEN01. Next base: position 83,966 of record CAYUOX010000075.1, read on the forward strand.
CTTGGTTGAGCAAGGCTTTGTGCGCCTCAAGCCCACGGCCCGCTTTGTCATTCTGCACGCGGAATATGGGTTTACCGCCAACCTGCCCCTCGACATCGTGCTGCAAGACAACTTTTTGCTGGCCACCCACTACGACGGCCAGCCCCTCACCCCCGAGCATGGCTATCCGCTGCGCGCGGTCATTGGCGTGCTGCCCGACCGCCCCGAACTCAAGACCACCTACTTCTGGAAGGGGGCCAAATGGCTGCGCGGGCTGGAGTTCAGCCCCGTAGACCAGCCCGGCTTTTGGGAACGAGCCGGCTATCACAACGAAGCCGACGTTTGGAAAGAGCAGCGCCTGCGTGCCTGACCCTCATCGCGCATCCGACGAGCCCGCCACAGGCGGGACGACCACCACCTGCAAGCGTGCGTCCCACCAAGGCAGCCACGGCCAAAACCCAGGCCACACGCGCACCCGCGGGGGCTCGCGTCCGGCGAAGTGGGCTTGCAACACGGCCTGGGCTTGCGCTGGCGTGCGTCCTCGCACCCAAGCCGCTACCTGGGCTGTGTTCGGCGCCGGATACACCAACCGCGTGGCGTGCACCGTCCAGGCCCACCCCTCATCGTGGGGAACCGGCTCCGCGGCGGCCAACGTCCATTGCAGCGAATCCGCGCGCGCTTGCCAACCCGCGCCCAAACGCGCGTCCAAGGCCTGCTGCAGCCACGTTTCCACAGTCGCGGGATCCAAGGCCCAGGCCTGGTAGCGCTGCTCTAAGCGCAACCGCAACTCAGCCGTGGCCGCAGGCTGCGCCGGGGTGAACGCCTCGCTTCTCGTCTCGACCACCTGCAAACTCGCGGGAATCCACGGCCACCCGCGGGCGCGCAATTCACGCGCGGCTTGCTCGCGCAAGGCCGTTTCTGCGTGACGCCGCAGCGCGGCATAGTCCGCGTCCGTGGGCCAGGGCACGCGCAAATCCTGCCCCCCGTGGGTGGGCTCAGGGTTGGTCACGGTCACGCGCAAGTCCCAGGGCGCGGGGAGCACGCGCAAGTCGTGCGCGGGCCGGTTGCCCACAGTGCCGGGGCGCAAGGCGCGCACGGGCAGGCGTAGTTGCTGTCCCACCCCCGGCGGCAAACGGCCCGAGCGCGTCAGTTCGAACACCACCGTAGGGTCGGTGTAGGAGGCAATGCGCAGCCCCGCGGGCAAGTCGACCGCGGTGGCGCCCAAGTTGGTAAACACCACCTGACCGGTGGCGGGCTGGGCCGGCCAGAGCCGCGTGCCTTGGACCGGGCGCCGATATTCGCCTGCCACGGTCACGGTTATCCGCTGCAGTGGTAGCGCGGCTTCCCCCCCACCCACACGCGCCACCACCGTCAGCGTCGCCTGCTGCGTCTCCCCCGGCACGAGGAGTTCCACCCGCGCGGCGGGCAGCAAAAAGGCCAACAAAGCCCCCACCGCGGCAATGCCGACCAAGGCCGCGAGCGCGCGCGTCCAGCCTCGTCCCGCCGGCGCCATGCCGCGTTGGGGCCGAGGCAGCGTGTCCACGCGGCGCGCGGGGCGCACGACCCGGCGCCGCGGCGTACGCCACGGTCGCCGTTGGGCGGTCTCCACGTCAGGGAAGACCAGCACCCGGGCCTGTTGGGCCCACGCGAGCACTTGTGGGTCGCGGGTGACCAAGGCCAGCCGCGCGCCCAGGCGGGCCGCATAACGGCGCAGCAGCACCAAGTCGACCGGCCCGCGCAAACGCGGGCGGCCCGCCTCAGGCCACACCAGCAGAATGCGCGGCGCGCGTGCCCACAGCAGTTTGTCTTGCAAAGTGGGCACATCGTCGTACGTTTGCAGTTCGACAATCGCGGTCTTCATCGTTTGGCCCCAGAGAGCGCCTTGTCTCAAGTGTACCATCTTCGTAAGCGCCATTCGCGCGTCGCTCGCCCAGCGAATGCAGGGCCACCCTGAGGCCCCGGACGCGCGCAACGCCCAAGGCTCTGCTTGGGCTGCGCCGCCAGCAGCCCTTGACGCGAACCGGGCTTTTGACTAAACTACCTGCACATCGCCATACCGAACGACGCGGAACGGGACGAGTACCCGGCGAGTGGGCTGCAGAGAGTCGACGGGCCCAGGCTGCGACCCGCGATAGCACCGCCGCCGGCGAATGGCCCCGGGAGTCGGCCGCCCCAACGCCGTGACCCACGCGGTCAGTAGGGCGGCACGGTGGCCCACCGTTACCGGGCTGAAGCGGACCGCGGCCTTGGGCCGCGCGGTCAAGCGGGGTGGCACCGCGCGCGCGTGATGCGCCCGTCCCCGAGGTGGGGCGGGCGTTTTGTGTCGCCGCACCCCATCCGCCTCGCTCGCCGGCAGACGCGCGGCCCATCCCCACGGGCCCGGCCCACAACATCTTTTCCCAAAAGGAGAGGCTTATGGCAACCCCATCTTCGGCCCCGAAACAACGCCTGCGCATCCTCACCGGCGACCGCCCTACGGGCAAATTGCACTTGGGCCACTATGTCGGCAGCCTCAAGGCCCGGGTGGCCCTGCAAGACGAGTATGAATGCTTTTTTATCATCGCGGATTTGCACACCTTGACCACGAAGCCCACCAAAGACGACATCGCCCGTTTGCGAGACAACATCCGCGAAATGGTGCTGGATTATCTGGCCGTGGGCATCGACCCCGAGAAGAGTGTGATTTTCGTGCAGTCGGCCGTGCCCGAGACTTACCAACTCAATCTGATTTTTGAGATGCTGGTCACCCTGCCCCGGCTGACCCGCTTGCCCAGCATCAAAGACATGGCCCGCGCGGCCAACATGGATGACGAAGCCATCCCCTTCGGGCTGGTGGGTTACCCAGTGCTGCAGGCCGCCGATATTTTGCTGCCGCGCGCCCACCTGGTGCCTGTGGGCAAAGACAACCAGGCCCATGTGGAGATCACCCGCGAGATCGCCCGCCGTTTCAACCGTTTGTATGGCGAGGTCTTCCCCCTCCCCAAGGCGCTCATTGGCGAAGTGCCGACCCTGTTGGGCATCTACGGCAAGGCCAAGATGAGCAAAAGCCTGAACAACGCCATTTTCCTCTCCGACAGCCCCGAAGAAGTCGAGGCCAAAGTGCGCCGTATGCACACCGACCCCACGCGCGTGCGCCCCGACATTCCCGCCGACCCCGACAAGCCCACCAATGTCGTCTTTCGATTTCACGACATCTTCAACCCCGACAAGGACGAGGTGGCCGAGTTGAAAGAGCGCTACCGCCAGGGCAAAGTGGGCGACGTTGAGGTCAAAAAGCGCTTGGCTCGCGCGCTCAACGCGTTCTTGGATCCCATCCGCGAGCGTCGAGCCTACTATCAACAACGCCCAGATTTCATCGAAGACATTCTGGTCGAAGGCACCCGCCGCATGCGCGAAGAGGCCCAGAAGACCATGGCCTTGGTCTGGGACGCGATGGGCATGTACGGCGTGCAAGCCATTGCCCGCCGCTTGGATGCCGAGGCCTGAGCCCACCGTCGAGCCCGGGGCGCGCCCCGGGCGTTTTGCTTGGGGGAACTTCTCCGAGAGGGGGCCGGGGACCGGGGACCAGGCCACGCGCGTCTCCGCCCCGGCTATCGGGAATTGCGGCCGAAGACCAACACATAATATCCCGCGTCACGCGCGGGGGCGTAGGCGTACCCCACCCCAATGTGCACCAAATCGGCCGACAAGATGGCCCGCCGATGCACTTCGCTGTCCATCCACCAATTCACCGCCAAAATCGGGTCGTTGTAGCCGTCCATGCCCATGAAGATGTTTTCGCTCCAACGCACGATGGGCTGGTAGCCGTAGCGCGCCATGCGCTCACGCACCGAAGAGCCATCCGAACCCGTATGGCTCAGGAAGTTGTGGCACGCCATGTCGCGCGCGTGGGCCTGTGCTGCGGCCTCCAGCGCGGGGTGGCGCGTCAGCGGTGGTAAGCCGCGGCGCGTGCGCTCACCGTTGACCAACGACAAAACCAGCGACTCGACCGCGGCAGCCCCGGCCGGCCGACACGGAGGGCGCGTTGGCGTCGCGGTGGGCGGGGCCGTGGGCGAGGGTGTTCGCGTCGCGGTGGGCGGGGCCGTGGGCGAAGGTGTCCGCGTCGCGGTGGGCGTGGCCGTGGGCGAGGGTGTCCGCGTCGCGGTGGGCGACATGCGCTGGCACCCGCTGCCCCACAGCAGCAGCACAACGGCGAGCCACAGCCACCCGCGAAACACGCGCGCCTCAGGCATCATCCTTTCCTTGCGCGTCAAGGACGCCCGAACAACGCGGTCACATACCACGCGCCCTCGGCCGCATCGTAGAGGTAGCCCACCCCAATGTGTACGGCTTCGGATGCCAAGATGTTGGCCCGATGGCCGCTGCTGTTCATCCAACCCTGCACCACGGTGGACGGCGAAATGCCCGTGCCCATGAACAAGTTCTCGCCGATCCAAGTCCAACTGTAACCGTAGCGCGTGGCCCGATCCCAAGGCTGAGAGCCGTCTGAGCCGGTGTGCGAGAAGAAGTCGTTGCAGATCATGTCGGCCGAATGGGCGCGCGCGGCGGCCTGCAACGACGCGTGGACCTGAAGCGCGGGCAAGCCCTGGGCTTGGCGTTCCTGGTTGATGAGCGCGACGACCTGGCTTTCGTAGCCAGCGTTGGCGCTTGGAGTGCAACCTGCCGGCGTGGCCGTGGGCGGCACAGGGGTCGCGGTGGGCGGCTGCGGGGTGGCTGTGGGCGGCACAGAGGTCGCGGTGGGCGGCTGCGGGGTGGCTGTGGGCCACGCAGGGGTCGCGGTGGGCGGTTGCGGCGTGGCCGTGGGCCACGCAGGGGTCGCGGTGGGCGGTTGCGGGGTGGCCGTGGGCCACGCAGAGGTCGCGGTGGGCGGTTGCGGCGTGGCTGTGGGCCACGCAGGGGTCGCGGTAGGCGGCCACGTGGGCGAGGCCGTCACGAAGGCCGTTGCGGACGGAGGCGGAGCCGTCGCCGGGACCACGCGGGTTGGCGACGCGGGCGCGGATGGTTGCCCCGTGACGACCGCGGTGGCCGTGGCCGCGCGTGCAGGCGCGTGGTCCGCGGCAGTCGTCCCTTGATCCGCGTTCGCGAAGGGGGTCGCCGTCGCCGCGGGCGGTTGGGCCGTGGCCGTCAACGCGCGATACACCTCCGCGACCAGGGTGGCCAATTGGGCCTCGGTAGTGGCCGTGGCCGCGGCCGGCTGGGCCGCGCGGTTGCAACCGCTCAGCCCCAACAGCAAAATCCACCCCAACCCGAACCACCAAACGCGCAACCAAGGCACCCGGTTCATCGGCCGACCTCCGTTCCCAAAAGTGCAGCAAGTATACCAGGCATCGGCTCTGCCGCGCGTTCGCGGTACAATCTTTGTACTGACAATCTTCATCCGTGCACGACCTTGGGGGAGAGCATGACATTTGTTTCGTTTCGTTGGTCTGCCGTTCCGGTGGTGCTGTTGTTGGCGTTGGGTTTGGCTGTCCGCCTAAGCGACCTCACCGACCCGCCGTTGGATTTCCACCCTACCCGGCAATTGCGCGGCATGTTGTTGGCGCGTGAGCGCTATTGGCGTTGGAATTCGCAAGTTGCGACGCCCGAGCAGCGAGCCGAGTTGGAGCACGCGGTGGCGCGCATGGGGCGCTATGAGCCGCCGGTGTTGGAGACGTTGGTCGCGGCCACGTACTATGGATTGGGCCGGGAGGTGTGGTGGGTGGCGCGCGTGTACAGCAGCCTGTTCTGGCTCTTGGCCGCGTGGGCTACGTATCATCTGGCCCGCGCGACCGCGCCGCATCCCGCGGGCGCGTGGGTCACGGTCGGCGTATTGGCCGTGCATCCCTTTGCCGTGCGGGCCACGCGGGCCTTTCAGCCCGATCCCCTCATGGCCGCGGCTTTGGTCGGCGGGGCGTGGGCCTTGTGGCGTTGGATGCAGCGTCCCACCGCGCGCCGCGGGGCCGCGGCCGTGGCCCTGTTGGCCCTGGCCGGCTGGATCAAGGTTTTCGCCTTGCCCGCGGCCGTGCTCATGCTGCTTTACGCGGGCTGGGCAGTGTACGGGCGCCAAGCCTGGCGCGTCCCGCGGGTGTGGCTCGGGTTGCTGCTGGTGCTGCTGCCCGCGCTGGCGTTCTACGCCGGAAGCCGAGCCGAAACGGTGGGCGCGTATTGGCACGCTTGGGTGTGGGACTTGCGCGGTCTATGGCTGAGCAAGCGCCTCTATGCCCGCTGGACGGAACTGCTGGTGGAAATCTACGGCGGCGGCTGGCTGCTGGCCGCTGCGCTCGGTGTGCTGCTGCTGCCGCCCCGGGCGCGCGGTCTGGCGCTGGCCTGGGCTGTGGGTTACGGCATCTATGGCCTGACCGTGCCTTATCAGATGATGACCCACTCGTACTATCATCTGGCCCTGATGCCCTTGTGGGCGTGGACTGTGGCGCCGGTGGCCGCGCGGGCGATCCAGGCCTTGCCGGCCCGCAAGGGGGCTTGGGCGGCCGCGCTGTTGGTGGGTGGCTTCGCGGCGCTGTACGCGGCTGGGGATGTGTACGACCACTTGCGCGACAACGACTATCACGAGCAAGCCGAGCGCTGGGCGCGAGCCGCGGCCCTGATGCCCGCCGGGCGTTGCGTGGGGCTGGTGGAATACTACGGGTATGGCCTGGCTTATTTTGGGCAGCGCGATGTTGACCCTTGGCCCACCGCGGCGGATCAAGCCCTGGCGCGCTTACGCGGTCGCGAGGCCGCGGCCGACCAGGCGGTGCAGCAGCATCTGGCCGGCTACGACTGCTTTGTGGTCACCGACCTACGGGCGTGGGAGCGCCGCCCCGCGTTGCGCGCGGCCTTGAGGGCGTATCCGTTGTTGGTACAACGCGACGAAGTGCTCATTTTCGATGTGCGCTCGTCGCGCCATCCGGCTGGGCCCTGAGCCGAGCGCCCACCTCGCGCGGGCACAAGAATTTGGCTCTGCCCAAGGATGCACACCCCGCGGCGCCCCATGCGCACCCGGCTCAAATTGACGAACAGCCCCGCGAAAGCATTGACGCGCCGCGCGGCTTGTGCTACAATACGGGCCGCATGGGCCCCCATCGTCTAGAGGCCTAGGACGCCGCCCTCTCAAGGCGGTAACCGGGGTTCGAATCCCCGTGGGGGCACTGCCGGCTCCGGTCGCGACCGGGGCCGTGGCTTTTAAGCGCGCCCTTGACGAGCGCGCGACTTGCTTGTAGCATGATAGCCGGCCCACCCAGGGGACGTCCCCCAAACCCCTCTCGGAGGTGCCAGCATGGGCCCGGCTGCCAAGAAGCACGCGTTGCGACAAATCACTTATGGCCTGTATGTGCTCACGGCCGCGCACGAAGGTCAAATTGCGGCCGGCACGGTCAACTGGCTGTCGCAAGCATCGTTCGAACCGCCGCTGCTCATGGTGGGCATCAAGCGCGACTCTCGTCTGCACGAAATCGTGACTGCAGCGGGGCAATTCGCGGTCAACATTCTGGCCGCGGGGCACAAAGATTTGGCCGCGGCGTTCTTCCGCCCCACGCAAGTGGAAGACGGGCGCATCAACGGGCAGCCCTTTGAGCCCGGCCCGCGCACCGGCGCGCCTCTGCTGTTGGCCGCGCCCGCGTGGTTGGAGGCGCGCGTGACCGACACGGTCCAACGCGGGGACCACACCGTGTTCGTGGCCGAAGTCATCAACGCGGGGGTACGCGACCCTGAGGCCAAGCCCCTGGTCATGTGGGATACGGGTTGGTTTTACGGTGGCTAAGGGCTCGGGGCGCAGGGAAGTCTCCCTGCGCCGAGGCTTTATTAAAGAAATCTATGAACTCACAGCCAAGGCCGCGCGCAAGCAAAAGTTGGAAGCCGGTTTTTGGTAAAATGAGAATGAGTCTCTGTCGCTTTGGGCGCGCAACATGCACGGAGGGACGCCGTAGACGACCCAGAGGACGGACGATTGCGAAGGAGTGTGAATCGTGGCCGGTATGGAACGCTTTACGCAACGAGCGAAACGAGTGCTGGCGCTGGCCCACGAAGAGGCCGAACGCATGCGCCATCAGCACATCGGCACCGAGCACCTGCTGCTGGGCCTCATTCGCGAAGAAGGCGGTGTGGCCGGGCGGGTGCTGCGGGCCTTGGGTGTCGATTTGGATCGCACGCGTGACATCGTGCAACGCTTGTCGGGGCCCGGACGGGGCTCGGGCGAAGGCCGTTTGGAACTGTCCAAAGGCACCAAGCGCGTGCTGGAATTCGCGCTGGACGAGGCCCAGCGGATGGGCCACTCCTATGTCGGAACCGAACACTTGCTGCTGGGCCTGCTCCGCTACGAAGAGGGCATGGCGCTGCGGGTGTTGGCGCGCTTGGGCATCACCAAAGAGCAAATTCGGCGTCAAACCCGGCGCATTTTGCACGAAGGCGCGCGACCCCGGCCTGAACGCACGACCGCGGGGGCGGGCAGCCGACGCCAAGAGAAGGGCCGCAAGACGCCGTTGATCGACCAATTGGCAACCGACTTAACCGCCCTGGCCGAAGAAGGCAAGTTGGACCCCGTCATCGGCCGGGAGAAAGAGATCGAGCGGGTCATCCAAATTTTGGCCCGACGCACCAAGAACAACCCCGCGCTGATTGGCGAACCGGGCGTTGGCAAGACGGCCATTGTGGAAGGGCTGGCCCAGCGCATTGTCGAGGGCAACGTGCCCGCGCCCCTGCTGGGCAAGCGCGTGCTGCGGCTGGATGTGGGCTCGTTGGTGGCGGGCACCATGTATCGCGGCCAATTCGAAGAGCGCCTCAAGCGCATCATCGATGAACTCAAGGCTTCGGACGCGATTCTGTTCATCGACGAAATGCACATGCTGGTGGGCGCAGGCGCGGCCGGATCGGCCGTGGACGCGGCGAACATTTTCAAGCCCGCGCTGGCTCGCGGTGAGATCCAGGTCATTGGCGCGACCACGCTGGACGAATATCGCAAGTACATTGAAAGCGACGCCGCGCTGGAGCGCCGCTTCCAGCCCGTGTATGTCGACGAGCCCACCGAAGAGGAGGCTGTGGCCATCCTCAAGGGCATTCGCTCGGCCTACGAAGAGCATCATCACTTGACCATCTCTGACGAGGCTGTGGAAGCCGCGGTCAAACTCTCGTCGCGCTATGTGACCGACCGCTACCTGCCCGATAAGGCCATCGACCTCATCGACGAAGCCGCGTCGCGCGTCCGCATGTACAAAAGCCCCGCGGCGCGCAAGTCCAAAGAAATCGTGGACAAACTCCGCAAAGTGCGCGCGGAGTACGCGCTGGCCTTGGAAAACAACCGCCAAGAAGAGGTCCAGCGCTTGCAATACGAAGAGCAAGAACTCCAACAGCAGTTGGAAGCCCTGCGCACAGGCTGGGATCGCTCCTCCAGCCCGGTGGTGACCGCGGAAGACATCGCGGAAGTGGTCTCTATGTGGACAGGCATCCCGGTGTCGCAGATCTCCGAGAGCGAATCGGAGCGTCTGCTGAAGATGGAAGAAGAGTTGCAAAAGGTCATCGTGGGCCAAGAGGAGGCGATCCAGGCCATTGCCAAGGCGGTGCGCCGGGCGCGCGCGGGGCTCAAAGACCCGCGGCGCCCCATTGGCTCGTTCATCTTCTTGGGCCCCACCGGCGTGGGCAAGACAGAACTGGCCAAAGCCTTGGCCCGCTTCCTCTTTGGCAGCGAAGACGCGCTCATTCAAATCGACATGAGCGAATTCATGGAGCGGCACACGGTCAGCCGCCTGGTGGGCGCTCCTCCGGGCTATGTAGGTTACGAGGAAGCCGGCCAACTCACCGAGGCCGTGCGGCGTCGACCCTATTCCATCGTGGTCTTCGACGAGATCGAGAAAGCCCATCCCGAAGTCCACAACATGCTGCTGCAGATTCTTGAAGAGGGCCACCTCACCGACGCCAAAGGCCAAAAGGTCGACTTCCGCAACACCATCATCATCATGACCAGCAACGTGGGCGCGGACATGATCAAGCGCCAAGGCGGCCTGGGGTTCGCGCTCAAGCGGGACCAACAAACCGAAGAGCGGCTCCAGTACAAAGAAATGCGCAAGAAACTGCTCGACGCGCTCAAGCGGGTCTTCCGGCCCGAGTTCCTCAACCGGGTGGACGCGGTCATCGTGTTCCACGCGCTCTCGCCGGAACACATCCGCCGCATCGTCCATCTGGAGCTCAACAAGGTGCGCGAGCGCCTGACCGAGCACGGCATGGACCTGGAAGCCACACCCGAGGCGGTCCAAGAGTTGGCCCGTTTGGGCTATGACCCCGAGATGGGGGCTCGTCCGTTGCGTCGGGTCATCCAGCAAAAGGTCGAAGAGCCCATCTCCGACGGAATTCTGGCTGGCAAGTTCAAGGCGGGTGACACCATTGTGGTGGACGTGGAACCTGGCGAGGACGAAGCGCGGCTGATTTTGCGGCGCAAAGCCCCAGCCACCGAAACGAACGATACCGCAGAGCACGAACCACCCAACGACGCGCAGCCCGCGCAGGAGGCCACGCCGGCCTAAGACCTCGCACGAGGCCCAGGGCGGCCTCTCGTCCACTTAGGGGCGAGAGGCCGTTTTTCTCTTCGCCCTCACATCTCTGGAGGAGGCTATGGCATGAGTGAAATTTTCGTCTCCACCCATCCGTTGGTCTTGCACGATCTCAGCATCTTGCGCGACCGCACCACAGGCCCAGTCGCGTTTCGCGCCGCGCTGCACCGCGTGAGCCTGCTGTTGTTGCAAGCCGCCACGGCCGACCTGCCCACCCGCAAGATCATCGTGCAAACACCCCTGGAGAGCGCCGAGGGGCTCACCCTCAACGCTCGCGTGGGCTTCGCGCCCATTTTGCGCGCCGGCTTGGGCATGGTCGACGCAGCCCTGACCGTGCTCCCCGAGGCCGAAGTCTGGCACTTGGGCTTTTACCGCGACGAAACGACCTTGCAGCCGGTGAAGTATTACAGCCCTTTGGGGCAACGCCCGTTGCCCGAGGTCATGATCCTGCTCGACCCCATGTTGGCCACCGGAGGATCCGCGGTGGCGGCCATCACCGAACTGAAACGCCACGGCGCCCGACAAGTCAAATTCGTGGGAGTCTTGGCCGCGCCTGAAGGCATCGCCCGCGTGCGGGAAGCCCACCCTGAGGTGTCGATCTACCTGGCCGCGGTGGATCGCGCCCTCAACGAGCATGGCTACATTCTGCCCGGCCTGGGCGACGCAGGTGACCGGCAATTCGGCACCGGCTAAGCCTTCCCGCACGAGCGCGGGACGACCACCCGCGGATGGGCATCCGCGTCCATTTCCCTATTCGGAGGTGCATCATGGCGTCCCGCGTTTTGGCCCGGTGGCAAAGGAGGGCGCGTAGAGGATGGATGCTCCTGTTGGCTGGCTGGTTGGCCGCGTGCACCTGGCCCAGTGGGCCACCCACCCCTGCGTCTGGGGCGCAAAACTTGGTCGCCACCCACGTGGCCTTGGCCCTGACCCAGACCGCGCTGGCGCCCACGGTCATTCAGCCCCCACAGACGTGGTCCCCTCCCACCCTCTCCAGCCCCACCAGCACCCCCACTCAGGCTCCGACCCCGACATGGCCGCCCACGCCCAACCCAGGCCCCTGTGCCGCGGGATGGCGTCCTTCCTCCCCCGCGCCCACGCCGGGCGATTGGGATGCTTACCGCGGCTACGTGACCACAGATTGGATCCTGGACATCGACCACGGCCCGCGAGGGGGCTTTTTGCTGGGGCCCGAGTATGGCGGGCGAAGCGGATTCAGCATCGAAGTGTACGAAGCGGTGGAACCGGACCACTTGGTCTTTTTCCTCCAGCGGCAAGTCTGTCGTGACGGCGACCGGCCCGCGTGGGAAGTCACCGATGTGCTGGTCGTACCCTATCCGACCGCGCAACAGGCCGTGGTCTTGGGCCCTGGCCTCTATGACTACCAACGCCGGTTTTGGGCGCCTGGCCGCCCTGAAGACCCGCGCGCCCAGATGGGCGCGGTGTTAGGGCTGACATGCGTCACGCCCCTGCCGCGGCCTTTGCTCGCGCTGATTCAAGCCCAAGGTGGGCCTATGCCGAGCACGTATAACCTGGACACGCGCGTATCGGCGCGCGTCGTGCAAGCGTGGCATCTCGACTTAGAACGCACGCAGCGCTTCGTGCCCGTAGATTTGGGGTCTGTGGCTTGCGAGGCAGGGTATGTCTTTGGACCGTGAAGGGGCCGGCCACGGCCGTTAGGCTTCGCGGCGCAACAAATTTTCGGCCAAAGCCTGAAGCGCACGATGAGCCTGTTCGTCACCGACTGGGGCCGAGGCCAAAGCCGCGCGTGCCTGCGCGGTCCATTGTTCGGCCTGGGTCTGGGTGTAGTGGCGCGCGCCCGTGTCGGCCAGATGCGCGGCCAGGGCGGGCGCTTCCTCTTCGGTAATGGGCCTCGCGTGCGCCCAACGACGGGCGAAGGCCGAATCACGCTGGGCCAGGCCATAGAGCACCGGCAGGCTGTTCTTGCGGGCGACCAAGTCACTGGCGACCGACTTGCCCGTGCGCGCGGGGTCGCCCCAAATGCCCAAATAGTCGTCCCACACCTGAAAAGCCAGGCCCAACGCGTGACCGAACGTGCGATAGGGCTGTGCCGCGTCGTGCGTCAAGCCCGCGCTGTACGCGCCCAAGACGACCGCGGTCTCCAGCAAGGCCGCGGTTTTGCCCTCGACCATAGGCCAATAGGCAGCCTCGTCCAGATCAGCCCGGCCCTCATAGGCCAAGTCCAGATATTGGCCTCGGGTCAAGTGCAAGCACGCGGTGGCCAGCAAAGCCGCGGGGGGCTCAGGCCAACCCGCGGCCGCGGTGTGTAAATCGGCCAGCGCGCGAAAGGCCAACGCGAACAGGGCATCGCCCGCGTTGATGGCCTGGGCCACGCCCCACAGATACCACACGGTAGGCCGACCGCGGCGCAGACGGCTGCGGTCTTGAATGTCGTCGTGCAGCAGGGAAAAGTTGTGGATGAACTCCACCGCGGCCGCGGCGGGCAGGGCGTCTTGCCAGCGGCCGCCCGCGGCTTGCGCGGTGAGCAGGGTGAGCAACGGCCGCACGCGCTTGCCCCGAACCTGAGGACCCGCGCCCGGCCCTTCCCAGCCCATGTGATAGGCCACCATGCGGGCCAGGGCCGGCGGTTGGATGTGCGCGTGCACATACGCCTGGAGCGCCTCTTCCAACGCGGGAAGCATGACCTGACGGTAATGTTGCAGCCATTGGGTGGAGGTCATGGCACACCTCAAATCGGGGGGAGCGGGGGCAAAGGGCCCGCCGCGCCGGGGGGACCATACACCAAGGGCACGCGGCGCAACGCGTCCACGTCGGCCGCGCCCACCGCGAACATGGTTACCCGCAACTGAGCGTGCAGCAGGCGCAGTTCCGCGGCCACGGCTTGCGCAGAACGCGCCGCGGCCCGCAACAGCGGGCCGGCGAACCCGACCAGGGAGGCCCCTAAGGCCAAGGCCTTGGCCGCGTCAACGCCGGTGCGCATACCGCCCGACGCGAAGACCAACACCTCAGGCGCGGCCGCGCGCACGTAGCGCAAACTCTCCGCGGTGGGGATGCCCCACGCCGCGAAGGCCGCGGCCAAGCGCCGGTGATGGTCGTCGGGCGCGCGGTGCATTTCGACCTGGCTCCACGACGTGCCGCCCGCGCCGGCCACATCAATGGCTGCCACCCCGGCATCGGCCAGTTGCCGGGCCACCCGCGGGCCAATGCCCCAGCCCACTTCCTTCACCACCACGGGCACTTCCAGCGCGCGGGTGAGGGCTTCGATTTTGCGCAACAGCCCAGCAAAACGCGTATCGCCCTCGGGCTGCAGCGCCTCTTGGAGGGGATTGAGGTGCAAAATCAAGGCGTCGGCCTCGATCATGTCGACGGCCCGACGACAGTGTTCCACCCCATAGCCGTAGTTCAACTGCACCGCGCCCAAATTGGCGAACAGCAAGACATCCGGCGCGTACGCACGCACCCGAAACGTGTCCGCCACCGTGGGATCTTCCAGCGCGGCCCGCTGCGACCCCACGCCCAACGCCACGCGCATCGCTTGGGCGGCTTCGGCCAGATGCCGGTTGATGCGCGCGGTTTCGGGGGTGCCGCCGGTCATCGAAGAAATGAGCAGGGGGGCGGCCAGACGGCGACCAAACACCGTCACGGTGGTGCGCACTTGGGACAAATCCAATTCGGGCAATGCCCGATGGATGAAACGATAATGCTCGAATCCAGCGCTCAAATTGGAGCGCACGTCGTGCTCCAAATTGATGCGCAGGTGCTCGTCCTTTCGCTGTCCGGTGGGCGTAACTTTTGACATAGGCGGGTGTTTCCTTCCTACGGATGCCTTACGACCGGCCCCGCGCGGCCGCGGGCGCGGCCAGGCGGGTGTATCTTACCATAAGGGTAGGCCACCCTGTGATACAATTTGGACACCCCCATTTTCCTTCCCCAAAGGAGGATAGCATGAGCAAGGAACAGGAAGTCTTCGAGCAGATCAAGGAAATCATCGTGGACTTGCTGGGCGTGGATGCGTCGCAAGTGACCATGGACGCCCGCTTTCGGGAAGATTTGGAGGCCGATTCCTTGGATTTGGTGGAACTGATCATGGCCTTGGAAGACAAATTCGGGGCGGAGATCTCGGACGAGGACGCGCAGAGCATCACCACCGTGGGTGAAGCGGTGCAATATATCGTCGAACGCCTGTGATCACGCGCGAGGCGACGCCACCCACTCCAGGGGCGGTCTGCAGCGGTGGGCCGCCCTTGTCGCGTCTCAAGGTGAAGGCGCGTCCACAGGCCCCGGAGACGGCTGCGCCGTTGCCGCGGCCCGACGTTGTTGCCATGCGCGACGGGCCGCCCACACCCCTTCGCCCCACAAGACCAGCAGCGCCACCCACACGGCCCCGTAACCCCACGCGTCCGCACGAGTAAAAGGCTCCTGATAGAGCAACACGCCCAACAAAAATTGCAAAGTCGGCGCGAGGTATTGCAACAAGCCAACCACCGACAGGGGCACCTGGCGGGCGGCCAAACCAAACAGCGCCAGAGGCGTGGCTGTCACCGGCCCAGTTGCCAACACCAAACCCCACAACCCCGGCGCAAAGCCATGAGCCACCAGCCCTTGGCCCTGAACCTCGTGCCAAAGAAGATACGCGAGGGCCGGGCCCGCCAAAAACCCGGTCTCCAGGGTCAACGCCTCTAACGCGTCCAAAGGCGCAATCTTGGTCAGCAGCCCATACAACCCAAACGAGCCGGCCAGCACGAACGCCACCCACGGCACCCGGCCGTAATTCCAAGTCAAGTAGGTCACCCCGACAGTGGCCAAACCTACGGCCAGCCACTGCCCCACGCGGAGCCGTTCCCGCAAAAACAACAACCCCAACAGCACACTCACCAGCGGATTGATGAAATACCCCAGGCTGGCCTCGACCAAATGCTCGTTTTGCACAGCCCAAATGTAGGTCAACCAATTGGCCGCCAGCAGCACCGCGGCCAACCCATAAACCCCGCGCACTCGCGGCTCACGCCAACGGACCCACCACCGACGCCCTACCACCAGCCCCCACAACGCGAGCAGCACCCACGACCACCAAATGCGATGCGCAATGATCTGGTCGGGTGGCAGCGCGGTCAAAAACTTCCAATACAAAGGCGACAAACCCCATAGCACATACGCGCTCAACGCGTATAGCACACCTCGTTGTCTCATGGCAGGCTTCCAGAAGCGGGGGATAAAGGCTCCGCGCGGGCCAGCGCACATGCCGAGTCGGCATAGAGCACGGTCCAGCCCTGGGCTTGCCAGCGAGCCACTTGGGCGCGCACCGCGTCGGGGTCTGTGACG
The DNA here is from genome assembly GCA_964446575.1 of uncultured Anaerolineaceae bacterium. Taxonomy (GTDB): domain Bacteria; phylum Chloroflexota; class Anaerolineae; order Anaerolineales; family DRMV01; genus JAADEN01. The sequence goes on from CAYUOX010000075.1 coordinate 99,760, forward strand.
CGGCCATGAGGTTGCCACTCCGCGGCGCAGAAAAGCCAATGGTCAGGCCGAGGCTGGGGCACGGCCGCGGGCAAACCACCTGGATAATGCCCCGGTCGCACCGCGCGATGGGTCAACGCGGGGTCGTACACATACCAGGGCGGTGCGCCGTCAAACTCGACAGTGGCGCCGCGCAATGCGCGATGCAGATAATCGAAGACGCTGTAATAGCCGCGCGTTCCCACCGCGTGGGGGAACGGATCATAGAGAATCCAAGCGTGTTCCGGCTCCACGCGCAGGCGATGGCCCTCGCGCAACCCGAGGGCGAGGGTCGCGGCCAAGGCCAATGCACAGGCGAATCTGCCCGCCCACCGCCCCGACCAGATCCAGCGCACGCGCCGATCGCTGACCTCGGCCAGTCCGGCCCACAGCAAGGTCCACACCCAGGCCAGCAGTGCCAAACCCAAACGCCAAGCCACATGCCAACGCGGGCCGCGCGGCTGCACCCCTGCGGGGGTGACCAAAAAGCCCGCGTACAACACCCACGCGGCAGCCACGGGCGCGCGCCAAGAGGGCCGCCGCCAGGCCCAAGCCGTGCCGACCAGCAGCGCGGCTGTCACCAGCAACCAGGTCTTTGGCCCACTCTGCCAAAAAGCCGGCTCGGGCAGCACACGCACCAACGCGCGGCGAGCCAACAACGAGGCCACCGGGCTGAACAGGCGTCCCATCAGGACGAGATTGCGCGCCATCCACAAACTGCCCACCATCGCGGCCCCCAGCCACGCCAGCGCGGTGCGCGCGGTGGGCCGTGGCCGCAACCACAGCCAAGTTCCGCCGACCAGGGCCAAGGCCAACAGCCCCACATGGGGCTTGACCGCCAGCGCGGCGGCCAGGCTTAGGCCCACGCCCGTTGGATGCCAACGCCGCCGCGCGGGGTCGCGGCTCAGCGGCAAATGCACCAAGACGGCCAGCAACAGCGCCGCGGCCAACACGTCGTTCTTGCCAATGCCGCTGGTGTAATGCACCACCCGGCCAAACTCACGCCACGGATTATTGGGCATCGGCACATAGAAACTGAAGGTCATGCCCCCGACCAGCACCGCGCCCCAAGCCGTGGGCCAACCGGTCTCGCGCTGCAGCAGCACCAGACAGGCCAGCAAAAAGCCCCCTAAAGCCACCCCAGCCGCGGGCCCCAAACCCTCCGCGCTGCGTCCGATACCCACCGACAAGGCCAACAAAATCTCCCATCCCACCGGATACTGGCCGTACGGCACGGTCAAATTCCACATCCCGCGGGTTTGCAGCACGTCCACGGCTTTGGGCAAGTGGTAGTACACCACATCCCAAGCGATGGTGCCGCCCAAAAAGCCGCCCAACGCGGTGCGCGGCCACAGCGCCACAGGGAGCACGACCAAGGCCCACAGCAGCGCGGCCAAGCCAAGCAAGGCCGTGCGTAAACCGCGCGCAGCCACGCGCGGCGCGGGCCCAACCGGTAGGCCGTCCTTCAAATAACGCCAAGCCAGCCAGGGCAGCAGTGCAACGCTGAGGGCCAGCGTGCGTGCGACAGTGAAGCCGCGGCCAAAGGCCAACCCCTGGCCGACCAACAAAGGCACGCCCACCCCCAACAACCATCCCGCGAAGAGCAGTTGCGCCCAAGGTCGCGCGTCAGGCCGCGTGTCCATGGCCGCCAGTATACCAAAGCGCGCTTTACAACTCAGGAATAACCAGCCGCGCGATGAGGAAGTAGATGAGCAGCCCCGTGCCGTCGATCAGCGTGCTCATCAGCGGGCCACTGATATGAGTGGGATCGATGCCCAAGGCCGAGGCCACCAGCGGGACGAAAGTGGCCACGGTGCTGGCCCAGAGAATGACCGCGAAGATGGTGAGCGACACGGCCCACGCCACGTGCGGGTCCACGCCCCACAGTTCGGCGCGCAAAAAGCCCACCGCGCCAATGGAAACCCCCAACAGCGCGGCGACCCGCACCTCACGCCACCAAGCGCGCAGCGCATCCCGCGGGCGCATTTCTTTCAGCACCAACGCGCGGATGACGGTCGCGACGGTCTGACTGCCCACGTTGCCGCCGGTGCCGATGATCAGGGGGATGAAAATGGAAAGGCTGATGACGCGCCGCAAGTCCGCGTCGAACATACGCAGCACCGAACCCGTGTAACTGCCTGCGACGAACAGCAACAACAACCACGGAAAACGCGACCGAAAGACCTCGGTGAGTTTTTGCTCCCAATAAGGCTTCTCGGCCAGCGGCTCGCTTTCCACACCGCCCAAGTGCAAAATGTCTTCGCTGGCCTCTTCTTCCAGCACGTGCATGATGTCGTCGTAGGTCACCACCCCCAACAGGTGCTTGTGCTCGTCGATCACCGGCACGGCCGCGAGGTCGTACTTTTTCATCACCCGGGCCACTTCTTCTTGATCAGTCCAAGCGTCTACCGCGATGACCTGGGGGTCCATCAAGTCCGCGATGCGGGTGCCTGGGGGGGCCGAGACCAACTCGCGCAGATCCACCACCCCGACCAAGCGTTGGTGGTCATCGATGACGAAAAGGTAGAAGGGGATGTCCACATCTTCGTCTTCGTCCTGCTGCTTGAGGGCGCGCAAGAAAGCGATGACATCGTCGACGGTGGCGTCTTGCTGCAACGCGACGAACGCGGTGGTCATCAGGCCGCCCGCGGTCTCATCGGGGTATTGCAGCAGCGGCGCGACCTCGTCCGACTCCTCCATTTCGGCCAGCAGGGTTTCGACCAATTCAGGCGGCAGATCGCCCAACAAGTCCGCGGCGTCGTCGGGCTCCATCTCGTCGAGAATGTCGGCCAGCCGCTCGGGATGGATGTCATCGGCCAAGTCCGCGGCCAGTTCCTCGTCCAACTCTTCGAACAGTTCAGCCGCGGTTTCCACATCCAAATGGGCGACCAAATCTTCGCGCTCCGCGGCCGGCAAGTGGGTCACCACTTCCGCGCGATCCGCGGGATGCAGACGCCGCAAATGCTCCGCCGCCTCGGCATAACGCCCTTGGCGGATGAGTTCGCGCACTTGGCGGGTTACCGCGTCCAAGGCTTCGGTGGTATGGGTGGGCATAGGCAAACTCCTGGTGGGCGCGAGCCGCGCAACGGGTTCTGGCATGGATTGTAACGCGTTCCATGGCTACGGGAACGCGCAATCGCCCGGTGGCCCGATTCGCGCGCCCGTGAGGCCGATTCGCCAAGCCTGGTGCCGCAAGCGGGGCCACGCCCGCGGGTGAGGGCGATGCCGCACCGGCCCGCATCGCCCGCGATGGGGCAAAGGGAGCGTTGCCCTGCCAAGGGCAGGCAAACGCGCACGGGGGCGGCCAACCTCGACCCCGCTGGGGGGACCAAAGCCCCTGCGACCACGCGCCGGGGCTTGGCCGGCCAGGTCCGCTCGCCCCGGCCCAAGCCCTGCCAAGACACCAAACCCGAGGCCCTGGCGCCCCACGCGCGAACCCAGCCCGGGTGCCGTGGCGACGAAGTCGGGCCCTGGTATAATCGCCGCGTATGAACATGCTGTTTTGGCTGTGGATCGTCGCGCTGCTGGCCGGCATTGGCATGATCACCCTGGCCATCGTCCGGCCCCAACTCAAGGCCGCTTGGTGGCTGGCCTTGGTGGTGGGCCTGCTGATGGCCTTGTTGTGGGCCGCGGCTTACCCATCGACGCCGCGGGTGTTGGTATGGCCCGGCGCGTGGGCCCCCGCGCTGAGCCCACCGGGCAGCCATCTCACGCCGTGGACTTGGGCCGCGGGCCTGGTCTGGCTGACCGCGGCTTGGGCCGGGTTGGCCTTGACCGCGCACCAATTGCCTGCCGGGCCGGTGATCGACCCGCGGCCGTGGAGTGCGTGGCTGTTGTTGGCCGTGGGAGGGCTGACCGCCTTGACCGCGACAGAAGGCTGGGCCACGGCCGTGGCTTGGGCCGCGGTCGACGTGGCTGTGCTGGGGGTCGAGTGGTACGGTCACACCACGGCGCGGGCCCGTCGCGGCGCGTGGCAACGCACGGCCGTTCGGGCCCTGTTTTGGGCCGTGCCCCTGGCGGCCGCCTATCTTCCCACCCCTTGGCAGCGCGCGGCATGGGCCACGGCTTTGCTGGTGCGTGCCTGGGCCAGCCCGCGCGCGGGCCAGCCCGCGCGCACGGTCTTCGCGCGCAGCGGGCGTTGGATTTTCTGGCTGCCCTGGGCGGTATCCTTCGTTCCTTGGCTACACGCACCTCACCCGCCCTTATCCCCCTGGGGCCAGGGCCTGGTGACCCTCATCGGCCTGGCTGCCATCAGTCGCGGTTGGCGCACCACCGACCCCGCACTGCGTTCGCGCGGGTGGATGACCGCAGCCGCCGCGCTGACCTTGCTGGCCGCCCCGCAGGACGTGGACGCTGCCCGCGCCTGGTGGTTGTTTTTGGCCGTGGCTGGATTGAGTTTGAGCAGCCTGCAGCGCGTGCCCGACCCGTGGCTGTCGGGCGGCGTGGCTGTCATGCTGGCCGGCCCCGCGCTGCTGTGGCCCTTTACCCCCACCGCCACCGTACTGGCCGCGTGGCCATGGCCACCAGCCGGCCTATCCCTGGCCCTGGCCAGCCTGTACGCGGCCTTGCTGGCCCTGGCTTGGCGTCATTGGCCGCGCGGCACTGAAACCTTGAGCACAGCCCCCCGGGGCACGCAAATCCTGGTCGCGACAGGCTTGCTCGCGCAACCGGCCGCGTTGTGGGGCGTGGGCTTGCGCCTGGGTTGGCTGACCCCGCCCGACCACGGACCGGGCTGGTTGCCCTGGATCGCGGGGCCCGTGCTGGCCGCCGTAGCCGGTGCCTTGGCGCACGGCCTCCGCGCGCGGCCAAGCAACACCCCGGCACCCCAGGCCAATCGCCTGCCCCGCCCTGAGGATTGGGTTCGCTGGGCCTTCGGCGGCTTGGTTCAGCGCGCGGAGAGCACTCTGCTCTTCGTCGTGGGCCTGTTGGAAGGTGAAGGCGGCTTGTTCTGGGCGCTGGTGGCCCTGGCCTTGGCCTTACTGGCGTGGAAGGGAGGATGAGCCCGTGTTGACCACCGCATGGGCCCAATGGGCCGCGTGGCTGATGACCGGCTTGGCCCTGCTGTTGCTGGTCGTGCACGACTGGCGAGGGCTGATCGCGGGCCTGGCCGCGCTGGAGGTCGCGCTGGTTGCGGTGCTGCTGCAGGCCTGGCCCTTGCCCTTGGCCGCCACTCAATTGATCGCCGGTTGGTTGGCTGGGGCCATGTTGGCCATTGCGCAAAACCTACGCGCCCGGCAACAGAGCCTGCCCCCACCCCTCACCGGCCGCTTCGTGCGCCTGTTGGCCGGTGTGTTGGCTTTGGCCTTGGTACTGAGCAGCGCACCCGCGTTGGCACGTCTGTGGCCCGCGGTGCCGGGGGCCGCGCGTTTAGGCGGTGCGGCCGTGGCCTTGCTGGGCTTGATCCAGGCCGCGTGGAGCCGGCACCCCCTGCGCTTGACCGTGGGGCTGCTCACCGCGCTGGGAGGCTTTTTAGCCCTGTACGCGTGGCAGCAGCAAGGGCTGCTGTTGACCGGCCTGCTGGCGATGTTCCACGTCCTGCTGGCTTGGGCCGGAAGTTACCTCATCCACCAAACCTTGGCCGGAGAAGAAGCACTGTGAACGCGGGTTTGCTTTGGGTCGCGTTGCCCTTGCTGACCGCGGGCGGACTGAGCCTGTGGCCCTCCGCGCCCACCCGGCGCAAGCGTTGGGTCGCGCTGACCACGGCCATGCTGTTGGCCTTCTTGGCCTGGAAAATGCCCATCGGCCAGCCGCTGCCCCTGTTGGGGTACCGCTGGACTTGGACCGTCCACCCGCAATGGCAGTTGTTGGGCCGGGTTTTCGAATTGAACAACGCCGCGCGCGGGTGGTTGATCGCCCTGTATGGGTGGGCCGGCCTCTGGGCCTGGGTGTCGGCCGAAGCCCGCATCGCACCCGACTTTCCATCTTGGAGCCTGGCCCTTCCTGCGGTGCTCACCTTGGCCCTGGCCGCGCAGGACTTCCTGTACACGGTGCTGGTGCTGGGCTTGGCCTACTTGGGCCTGGCTTTTTTGTGGACCCCGCCCCACCACACGCCTCGGGGCCTTGGCGTGATGCGGTTTCTGACCTTTGCCGTGTTGGGGTTGCCCTTGCTGTTGTTGGCTTTGGCCCAACTTCCGGGCTTGGAAACCGCACCACCGCAAACCCCCGCGGTTCAACAAGTGGGCCTGCTTTTGGGGCTGGGACTCGCCCTCTGGGCCGGCGCGTTTCCTTTTCACACGGCTTACCCTTTGCTGGGGCAAGAGGTGCATCCCTATCGGCTGGGGTTCGGGTGGTGGTTTACCCACTTCGCGCTGGTCGTGGCCGTGCTACATTGGGCCCCCTCGTTTGTATGGCTGCGCGACAATCCACTGCTGCAAACCGGACTGCAAGGGTTGGGCATAGGCACCGTAGCCCTGGCCGGGGTGCTGGTGTTGGCACAGCGCGATCTCGGCCGGGTCACGGGCTACGTGGCTTTGCTCAACACGGGCTGGTCGTGGTTGGCGCTGGGCCAAGGGCTGGAGCACGGCCCGGTCGTCTTCCTGGCCTTGGCGTGGCCTCGCGCGCTGCTGTGGCTGGGCTGGACCTGGGCCTTGGGCGTGCTGGGCTTGCCCCAGGATGGGTTCACCGTGTCGCACTTGCGCGGCCGCGGACGAGCCGCGCCCTGGACGGCCTTGCTGGTGGTGATCGGCCTGGGGGCATGGGCGCCTTGGCCCGGCTTGGGGCTGGCCGGCCTGCTCACCCACGTGGCCTTGCCCACGCCCTTGCCCTGGGCCGCGTGGGTGGCCTTGGCGCTGGCCTTTGGCAGCGTGACCTGGGCGGCCCGCCGTTGGGCCGAAACGTTCTTCGTAGCCCCCACCGAACCGCAACCCAACCTGCCCGAAACATGGCGGGATCGGGTTTGGGTGGGCGCGTGGTTGGTGGTGTGGCTGACGGTGGCGTTTACGCCCGGCTTGTGGTACGCTTGGGCCACGGCCGCGCGCGGGTGGATCCCATAGCGCCCAGGCCGAAGTGGAGTCTTCCCCGGAGAGTGTGCCATGACCGAACATGACGAAGTCCTCCAACGCCTGCAATGGCTTGACCAAGAGCGCCGCAAAGACCGGGCCTTGCTCATGACCTTGCAGCAGCGCTTGGTGGAAGTTGAAGGCCAGCACGAGCAGTTGGACGCGCAACTGAAGGCCTTGAGTTCGGAGATCGCGCGCGTGGCCGGCATGTTGCAGCGCTTCGACACCCTGGAAGAGGCCCTAAGTCAAGCGCGCCAGGCCGCGCGGCAAGACTTGGAGGCCTGGATCGCCGAATTTGGTCAGCGTCTCGACCAAGTCAAAGACGAATTGCGGGCTGGCTTGTCAGAGTTGCAGGCTCGCTTGCACGCGCTGGACAGCCAACTGAGCCGCATTGGCCCTTTGGAAGAGCAAATGGAGGAGCGCGTGCGGCAAGAAGATGCGCTGCGGCGACAAACCACCCAAGTGCGCCTGCGCCTCGAAGAGTTGGAACGCCGCCTACACGAGCGCTTGGAGGCCCTGCGTCTGCTCCAAGAGGACCGCGAACGCACCACCAAACGCCTCATCGACCTGCAAGGCGAAGTGAGCGCCTTGCGCAAACGCTTGGAAGAGCACGCCACCGGCCACACCCTGCTGCAAGAGAGCCTGCGCAAATTGGAAAAGCAATTGCAGGCCTTGCAAGCCGCGGAAGACGAACGCCGTCGTGAGCAACGGGAGTTCCTCGAAAGCCTGGCCCGCCGTCAAGCCGAATACGAACGAACTTGGAAGGAGTGGGAAGCCCGCTTTCAGGCCTTGGACGAAGTGCGCGAGCGCGCCGAGAAGCAAGTCCAGACCATGTTCAACTTGGCCCGCGATGTGCGCCAAGCCCAGCAAACTTTCGAAGAGGCCTACGAACGGTTGGAGCGGCGCATCCACGAGGTTACCGAAATGCAGCGTTTGGCCGAAGAGCGCTTCCGCCAAGAATGGATGACCTTCAAGGCCGACGACCAAAAACGGTGGACCAACTACCTGCTGGCCCAAGAGGAGCAGCAGCGCGAAATGCAGCGCCTGCTCGAGGCCTTACGCAAGGACTTGGACCAACTGGAGGCTCGTGTCACAACATTGGACGATCAACTGGAACTCACCGACGACCTGATCGCCCAGCGGCTGCGCGGGCTGCTCACCTTGGTGCGTGACTGGATGGAAGAGTACGAACGCCGCACCGCGGCCTTTCGGCCTGCCATGACGTCGGAGGAGACGCCATGATGGAGCCTGATCCCTTGGCTTGGGCGCGTGCCGAATTGGCCGCGGCCTACGCAGACCGGGCCCGCGGCAATGAAGGCCGCGCGCGCGTGCGCGCCCGACGCATCGCGGGCGCGTTGGCCGCCGAATATCTGCGCCGTCAAGGGGTGCCCAACCCCCACGGCCAAAACGCGCTGCGCATCTTGCAAGACTTGTGGAAACGCCCTGAGATTTCTGGCCCCACCCGCCTGGCCTTGTCCCACCTGCTCATGAAGGTAGACACCAACTTCCAACTACCGCCCGGCGTGGATCTGCTGCGCGATGTGCAACTGCTGGCCCAAACATTGCTGGGTGAGACGTTGGACCCCACCGCCGCGGAGGAGACATGAGACGCGCTTGGCTCATCGCCTTGGCTGCGCTGGCCGGTGCGGCCGCGGTGTTCGTGCCCATCTCGGGCCCAGCAACGCCCTGGCTGCGCATGCTGGGCTATACGCTCTTGGCGTGGGCCACCACCTGGCCCGCGGCACGCTTCACATGGGGACGCGCGCTGGTGGCAGTGGCTTTGGTGTGGGCCCTGCACGCCTGGCAGATGGCCAACCCCGGGGCAGCCGCGGCCGAAGCCTGGTGGGCCCTGCTGGCCGCGGTCATCGGTCCGGTGGTGGCCTACTTCACCACCCCGCGCGGATACGACCCCCACTTTGACCTCATCGTGCCTTGGGTGTATGGGCACCTCTCGCGCCGCGGGCAGACCGCGCCCCCGCGCACCCTGTTGCGGCTGGCCCAGGTCGCGGCCTCCCATCGAGTGCTGGATGTCGGCGGCGGTGCAGGGCGTACCGCGCGTTACATGGAGCACGCCCGGCAAGTGGTGATTTTGGACGCGTCGCCCTTCATGCTGGCCGAAGCCCGCAAACGGCCCCGGTTGCGCCCAGTGCGAGGTTTTGCCGAACGTTTGCCTTTCCCGGCTCAGGCCTTTGACCGCGTCATCATCGTCGACGCGCTCCACCACATGCGCGGGCAGAAGCAGGCCCTGCAAGAAGCCTGGCGCGTGCTGGCCCCGGGCGGACGCTTGATCCTGGAGGAGCCCAACCCAGCCCACCCAGTAGGGCGAGCCATTGCCATTGGTGAGCGTTTGCTGGGCATGCCCAGCCGCTTTCAAACACCCGAAGCCCTGGCCGCGCACTTCCCCCAGGCGCGGGCCCAGATTGAAAAAGATGGTTGGCGAGCATGGGTCGTGATCGAAAAACCATGAGCCAGCGCCCGCGGTGCGGGTTCATCCTACGAGCCGAGGCCGTGGCAGGTCGTGCAACTTTTCGCCTCGCGGCGGGTTGTAGATTATGCCCGGCTCCAGTGCAGGAGGTCGCGCCGTGAAGGAACTCCCCGACGACCAAATCCTGGCCCGGGCCATTCAAGGCGACCGCGAAGCCTTTGGCGAACTGTACCGGCGCTATGTGCAGCGCATTTACAATTACATTTATTATCGCGTGGGCAATCCCCACGACGCCGAAGACTTGACAGCCCGGGTGTTCTATCGGGTGTTGCGCAACATTCACCGCTACGAAGATCGGGGGCTTCCCTTCTCGGCCTACCTGTATCGCATCGCGCACAATGTGGTGGCCAACTGGCATCGAGACAACCAACGCCGCGCGGAAATTCCTCTGGACGCGCTCTGGGCCCTACAAGACGACAGCCCTGCGCCCGAGGTCACCCTGCTGCGCAACGAAGAGTATGAGCGTTTGATGACGGTCATTCGGCGTTTGCCCCCTGATCGGCAGCAACTGCTCATCCTCAAATTCGTCGAGCGCCTGTCCAACGCGGAGATCGGGCAAATCATGGGCCGCACCGAAGGCGCGATCAAGAGCCTGTACCACCGCACGCTGCTGGCCCTTCGCCGAGAATTGGAGCGCTTGGAACGCGAAGAGCCGCGCCGCGGCTCGACCGAGGAGAACGGGGCATGAGTTTTCACATCGCCATGGACAGCGTCGGCGATTTGCCCGCCACCTGGGCCCAACAATACGCCATCCACATTCTGCCCGTGAACATCATTTTTGGCGCGCGCACGTATCGTGACGACACCGACATGGACGCGGCCACGCTGGTGCGGCTGGTACGCGAGACGGGCCATTACCCCCGCACTTCGCAGCCCTCGTTGGGCCAATATCTGCAATTCTATCGGGGGATCGCCCGTCCGGGCGAGGCCGTGCTGTCTATCCATGTCAGCCGCCATCTCTCGGGCACCTACGAGGGCGCGGTGGCCGCGGCCCGAGAGTTGGCCGCGCAAGGCGGGCCTCGCGTAGTCCCCTTTGATTCGCAAGGGGGCTCCATGAGCATGGGGTTTCTGGCGCGCGCCGCGGCCGAAGCGCGGGCTCAAGGGCTCGATCTCACCGCCACCCTCGAACGCCTGCGCGCGCTGCGAGAACGCATCGCCGTAGTGCTCACATTGGGCAGCCTGGAGTTCATCCGCCACAGCGGGCGGGTGGGATCGTTGGCCGCGGCGCTGGCGTCGCTGCTGCGCCTCTACCCCGTGCTGACATTAGACCAAGGCCGCTTGGTGGTGGCCGCGAAGGTGCGTTCGGGCCGCCGCGCGCTGGAAGCCTCAGTGCGTCTCATTGCCCAACGCTTTGGCTCGCAGCCTCTGCACTTGGCCGTGATGCACGCGCTGGCTCCTGACCGGGCCCAACGCCTGCTGCAACAGGCGCGGGCGCAACTCCGGCTGCACGAAGTCGTCCAAGGCGCCATCTCGGCCGCGCTTACCGCGCACCTGGGCCCCGGCACAGTAGGGTTGGTGGCGTATCCCGCGCGGCCCGACGCTTGAGGAGGAGAAGACATCCCATGCCGCGAGATCGCAGCACCCTTGGCACCGATTTGCGCGAATTGGAGACCTGGCTGGCCTCAGGCTTGGTGCCGGTGGAGGCCGACGACGCGTTTGTCGAGAGCGTCCATCGGCGCTTGGCCGTGCAAGAACCTCGGCCCATGGAGGTCGCTTGGCAGCCGCCCCCCGTACGCCAGCAGGTGTGGTTCACCCTGGCCGCGATCGGCGGCTCGTTGCTGACCTTGGGGTTGGCCGTGTTGATGTGGTTCTACCGCCGCAGCGCGGCCCGCACCGCGCCTTGACCCATGCCTGACCTTGTGGTACACCCCGCCGAGCCAAGCGCCAACGCGGCTGCATTACAACGGGCCCTGCCGCCGGCCGTGTGGGCCGTGCTGCAAGTCATCCGCTCGCTGGCAGCCGCGCGCAGTCAGCCTGTGCACATCGTGGGCGGCTTCGTGCGCGACTGGCTCTTGGGGCGGCCGAGTTTAGATCTCGACTTGGTCGTCGAAGGGCCAGCCCCGCGGCTGGCGCGCGCGGTGGCCCACGCCCTGGGAGGCGAAGTGGTCGAACATCGGGCGTTTCGCACGGCCAAGTGGTGGCTTCCTGCGCCGGAGCGTTTGGCCGCGCGGCTGGGTTTGCCCCAGCCGCCCCCCGCGGACGCATTGCCAGCCCATTTGGACTTCGTCACAGCCCGCTCGGAGTATTATCCCCACCCGGCCGCGCTACCCCAAGTGCAGCCTGCGGATTTGCGCGCGGATCTCCAACGCCGCGACTTCACCATCAACGCCATGGCCGTGGAACTCACCCCCCACTTGGGCGTGTTCCACGACCCCTTCGGCGGGAAGGCGGACTTGCAGGCCGGGGTGCTGCGGGTGCTGCATCGCGCTTCGTTCCGCGACGATCCTACTCGCTTGTTCCGCGCGGTGCGCTATCGTGTGCGCTATCGTTTATGCCTGAGCCCTGAGACCGCGGCCCAATGGTCGGTGGGATTGGCCCATGTGGCCGCGCTCTCGGGCGATCGGGTGCGCCACGAGTTGGACCGGGTGCTCGACGAGCCCCAAGCCCCGCGCATGATTCGCGAAATGGGGCAACGGGGATTGGCCACAGCCGTGCACCCGCGCTTGCCGGGCGGCGCGGCCGCGGCCCGCCGGGTGGCGCGCGGTCTTACCCCCGCCGCGCGCGCGCGGGCCCACGCCTGGGGACTGACCGCGTCCGCGCGCGCGGCCTTGCCCCGCGTGGTGCGGTACGCGCTATGGTGGGCCACCTTGGGCCAAGCCGCGGTGCGCGCGGTGGCCCAGCGAGTGCACGCGCCCAATCACCTGCGCGAAGTCACCCGAGCAGCCGCGTATCTGTGGCGTCGTCGCCATCAGTGGGCAGGCTACAGCCCCGCCGGGCTCACCTTCTTCTTGGAACGCTTTCCGTTGGAGGCGGTGCTGGCCGTGGCCTTGCTCACCGACAACGCCGACCTGCGCCAACGGCTGGATGCCTTTGCCCAAGATTGGCGCCATCGGCGCCCCGTGACCACAGGCCACGATTTGCGAGCCCTGGGCTTGCCCCCAGGCCCGCTCTACGGTCAAGTGCTACGCGCGCTGCGCGCGGCGCGCATCGAGGGCCGGGTGCGCACCCCCGAAGACGAGGCCCGCTTGCGCGAGGCCCTGGTGCGCACGCTGCAAGCCGTGGGCGAAGCCGGCGGCCACGGGTAAGCCCGCCCCCAACACGGCAACGACGAAGCCATGGACCTCGACCTCAGCAACCGCAACACCTTGTGGGCCTCGCTATTGGTGGAAGAGTGGCAGCGGGCCGGGCTGTATGCCGCGGTCCTCGCGCCGGGCTCGCGCTCCACGCCCTTGGCCGTGGCCTTTAGCCGGGCGCGCGTGCCGGTGTATGTCCTCCCCGACGAACGGGCCGCGGGGTTCTTTGCCCTGGGCCTGGCCAAAGCCGCGCGGTCCGTGGTGGCCGTGGTCACAACCTCGGGCACGGCCACGGCCAACCTACACCCCGCGGTGTTCGAAGCGCACCACAGCCACGTGCCCCTGCTGGTGCTCACCGCGGACCGGCCGGCCGAGTTGCAGGCCAGCGGCGCCAATCAAACGGCCGACCAAGTCAAACTCTACGGCTCCGCGGTCCGCTGGTTTCATCAAGTGGCCGCGCCCGAAGCAGCCGCGCGGCCGCTTCTGCTGCGCTACTTGCGGGCCTTGGCCGCGCGCAGTCTGGCCCATGCCCTGGGTTGGGCCGCGCCGCCGGGGCCGGTGCATCTGAACTTGCCCTTCCGCAAGCCCTTGGAGCCCACGCCCGTGCCCGAAGACCGAGCCGCGGAGGCGGCCCGCGCGGCCGGGTTGGCGCGCGCGGACGCGCGACAAGCCGAGGCCGAACCTTATGTGCGCTTGGTCCCACCCCGCCCGCCCGCGCCCGATGCCGCGGCCGTGGCCGAACTGGCCGCATGGCTGCGCGCGCACCCGCGCGGGCTCATCGTGGCCGGGCCTGGCGCGTGCCCAACGCCCGAGGCCGCGACCGCGCTGGCAGCGCTGGCGCAGGCGCTGGGCTATCCTATCTTGGCCGACCCCCTCTCGGGCGCGCGCTACGGCCCCGCGGTGGCTTCAGGGCTGGTGCTGGGCGGCATAAGCCGCGCGCTGAGCGCGGGCTGGCAGCCTCCCCAACCGCCGCAGGTGGTGGTGCACCTGGGCGCGCCTCCCGTGGGCTTCGGACCGCTGCGCTACTTGGCCGCGCTGCCACCCACCACGCGCGCGATTGCGGTCACCGCGTATGGGCAGTGGAATGATCCAGAATTTCGGCCGGGTTGGCGCTTTTGGGCCGCGCCCGAGTTATGGCTATCCGCTGTTCAGGCCGCCCTGCCCCCCGCGGAGCCGTCCCCCAACCCCTGGGCCCAGGCCTGGCTGCAGGCCGAAGCCCAAGCCTGGCCGCCGCGCCCTCCCCAGCCGCTGCCTGACGAAGGACCGATCGCCTGGCATCTGAGCGCCAGCGCGCCCCCCGACGCGCTCTTGGTGGCCTCCAACAGCCTGCCCGTTCGGCATTTGGACGAATGGACGCGCCCCCGCATCGCGCGGCTGGAAGCCGCGGCCAACCGCGGGCTCAGTGGCATCGATGGCGTCTTGGCCACGGCCACGGGCATGGCGCTGGCGGCTCAACGGCCAACCGTGCTGCTCATCGGCGACCTGGCGTTGTATCACGACCTGAACAGCCTGTGGCTCGCGCCGCGCTTGGGTGTGCCGCTGGCCGCGGTCGTGCTCAACAACAACGGCGGGCGCATCTTCCAGCGCTTGCCCATCGCCGCCCACGAACCACCCTTTACGCGAGCCTTTCGGGTGCCCTTGGATGTGGATTTCGCGGGCCCGGCCCAAGGGTTCGGCTGGCGTTATCGCCACTATGACCTGCACGACCCCCAACTGCCGACCGCGCTGGCCCGCTTGTGGCACGTCGACCAGCCTACTTTGCTGGAGATTCGCGTGCCTTGGTAAAGCCACTGGCCCCAAAACCGGGTACAATCCTTAGCCCAGGAGACCGTTCCCATGGCCCGCGCCCACTGGCACGCTCGTCTGGTTCGAATTCGGGATTGGGTCCGCGGTTTTTTGTACGGCCTGCTGCTGTATGACTTTGAGAAGACCTTCCGCAAGCAGCGGGGCGAGTTAGAAGACCTGTTCATGTTCATCGTCTTCGGCGATATGCTGGGCCTGCCTGTGCTGCCGCCCTACTACAGCCTGCGCCTGTTGCCCTACGTCGCGCCCCACATCCAACGCTGGAAACGGCGGGCCCTGCGCGAACGGGACCTCACCGACTTGGTCGCAGATTTGGATTGAGGGGAGCGGACGCCGCCCGATTCCACACCCAGGAGGCCGCTCATGGACCTGCAATTACGCGACCGACGGATTCTGATCACCGGCGCGAGTCGGGGCTTGGGCTACGCGGTGGCCCAAGTCTTAGCCGAAGAAGGCGCGCGCGTGGTCATCAACGCGCGGCATGCGGACTCGCTGCAAGCCGCGGCCGAACGCCTGCGCGCCACTACGCGCGCGGAAGTGCACACGGTCGTGGGCGATGTGAGCCAAGCCCAAGGCGCGGTCCAAGTGGTGCGCGCGGCCCAGGACGCGCTGGGCGGCTTGGATGGGTTGGTGACCAACGCCGGTGGGCCCCCACCTGGCCGCTTTGAGGACTTCGACGACGCGGCTTGGTACCAGGCCTTTGACCTGGCCTTTCTCTTCCACGTGCGCCTCATTCGCGCCGCGCTGCCCGCGCTGCGCGCGTCGACGCTGGGCAGCGTTGTCGCCATCACATCCATCTCGGCCAAGCAGCCCATCCCTAACCTGATCCTGTCCAACACCATGCGCGCGGCGGCTGTGGCGTTGATCAAAAGCCTGGCCTTGGAACTGGGCCCCGAAGGCCTGCGGTTCAACGCGGTGCTGCCCGGCTGGACCCGTACCGAGCGGGTGACTGAACTGCTGGCCTACCGCGCCCGTCAAAAAGGCACCACCGTGGAAGAAGAACTCGCGGCCCAGGCCCAAGACAGCCCCCTGGGGCGCATGGGCGAACCGCCCGAGTTGGGCCGCGCGGTCGCGTTCTTGCTCTCGCCCGCGGCCTCTTACCTCACGGGGGTGCTGTTGCCCGTGGAAGGTGGCTCGTACAAAGGCCTGTGCTGACACGCTCCACCGCGCCCCAGCCTGGACGAAAAGGGCGGCCCGGCCCTACGCGTGGGGGATGGCCAGCACCACCTTGCCCAACTGCTCACCGCGCGCCAAATACTCGTGCGCCGCGCGCGCCTCAGCCAAGGGGAACACCCGGTCCACCACCGCGCGCAGACGGCCGGCAAAGACCAGGCCCATCACCGTGCGAAAATCGGCTTGCGGCGACATGGTGGAGCCAAGCACGCTCAGGTGCTTGCCAAAAATATAGCGGTTGTCGATCTCAAACACCGGGCCGCCCGTATTGCCCACCGTGAGAATGCGCCCCCCTTTGCGCGCGGCCTTGAAACTCAGGGGGAAGGTCGTACCCACATTGTCCACCACCACATCGACCCCTCGGCGCTGGGTTATGCGACGCACTTCTTTGTGCCACGCCGGCGTTTGCGAGCGGTCGATGAGGTAATCCGCGCCCAAGTCGCGGGCCAGGGCCAACTTGCGCGCGTTGGAGCCCACCACAATCACGGTCGCACCGGCGAGTTTGGCGATTTGAATACTGGCCGTGTTCACGCCGCCCGATGCCCCCACGACCAGCACCCATTCCCCCGGGCGCAGCCCGCCGCGCGTGATCAACGAATGCCACGCGGTTTGGAACACCAAAGCCGCGGCCGCGGCCTGCGCCAAATCAAAGCCCTCGGGCACGGGCCACACATTACGCTCGGGCACCACCACCTGCTCGGCATAAGTACCGCTGCGGGTTTCGCCCAGCAGTTGCCAGTGCGCGCACATATGATCCTGCCCGGCCAAACAAAAGTCGCACTTTCCGCAGCCGATGTTAGGGTTGAGCACCACCCGCCGCCCCACCCAGGCCGGGTCCACATCAGGGCCCACGGCATCGACCACGCCAGCACCATCCGCGCCCAGCACATGGGGGTACGACAGCCGCAGCCCCGGCCAGCCCTCACGCACCCATAAATCCAAACGATTGAGCGCGGCATAATGCAAACGCACCCGAACCTCCCCGCGGCCGGGTTGAGGCGTGGGCAATTCACCGAACTGCAACACCTCGGGGCCACCATGCTGGGTCAAATACACCGCCTTCATGGCCACCTCCAAAGCAGGGGTCGATGGGGAACGGCTCCGCGAACGGCCGGCCGCAGCCGCGGTCGACGCGCGCCTCAACGGCCGTGTCTACAGCAGGCCCTCGGCCACCGCGCGGCCATGGGCCAACAGCGCGTCCAACATCTCAGGCGTACGCGCCTCGGCATAAACCCGCAACACGGGCTCTGTACCCGAGGGCCGAATGAGCAGCCACGAGTCATCCGCGAGGAGGTATTTGCAGCCATCGCGCGTGTTGACCTCCACCACGGCTTGGCCGCCGATGGACGCAGGGGCTTGGTCCGCGAGTTGCTGGGTGACCGCGGCCTTGTCCACAGCCCGCCGCAGGCGCAAATCCACCCGCCGATAATGCGCGGGCCCAACCCGTTGCAGCAGGTCGTCCACCAGATCGGCCAAGGACGCGCCGCGCGTGGCCATCATCTCCAGCAACAGCAGGCCCATGAGCACGCCGTCGCCCTCGGGAATATGGCCCAAGATGGACATTCCGCCCGATTCTTCGCCGCCCATCAGCACCGGCTCTTGCAGCATGTAAGCCGCGATGTGGTCGAAGCCCACGGGGGTCTCGTGGACGGGCAGGCCATAACGCTGAGCCAAGCGGTCGATCATGCGGGTGGTGGAGACGGTGCGCACGACCGCGCCGCGCCAGCCCTTGGACGCGGCCAAATAGTCCACAGCCAGGGCGAAGATGCGATGCGGGTCAACGAAGCGGCCCTTTTCGTCCACCGCGGCGATGCGATCCGCGTCGCCATCGGTGGCCAGTCCCACCTGCCCCATGCCGTGGGCCAACGCGGCAAACAGCGCGTGCAGATATTTGGGGATAGGCTCAGGATGGATGCCGCCAAAGCCAGGGTTGCGCTCGTCGCGGATCTCACGCACCTCGA
Organism: uncultured Anaerolineaceae bacterium; assembly: GCA_964446575.1. Classification (GTDB taxonomy): domain Bacteria; phylum Chloroflexota; class Anaerolineae; order Anaerolineales; family DRMV01; genus JAADEN01. The sequence goes on from CAYUOX010000075.1 coordinate 117,431, forward strand.
TGCGACTGCCGCGCAACAGATGGCGAAGGACGCCCCGGCCCGAACCGTACATGGAATCCACCACCACCGAAAAACCCGCGTCGGCCAGGGCGTCGAAATCCAGCAAGCGGGTCAAGTGGGCTTCATACGCGGGCAGGGGGTTGAAGGGCCGAATGCGCCCCTCGGCGAGGGCCTGGTCGAAGTCCATCAGATTGGGCCCGCGCGCGCGGCGCTCGTTGTCCAGCAGTGCGGCCTCGACCTGCCGAGTCAGGTTCTTGGGCGCGGGCCCACCATACGCGGCCTTGAGTTTGACGCCGTTATAACGCGGGGGATTGTGCGAGGCTGTAATCATCACCCCCGCGATTGCGGCTTGGGCCTTGACCGCGTACGAGACCACGGGCGTAGGCGCGTCGGCTCGGGTCAAATCAACGCGATAGCCGTTGGCCGCGAGCACCCGCGCCACTTCACGCGCGTAGCGATCCGACAAAAAGCGAGTGTCGAAACCGACCACCACCGCGGCCATGGAACCCGAACCATGGTCGCGCAAAGCATCGGCAATGGCCTGCGAGACCAAACGCAAATTGTGGAAGGTGAAAGTCTCAGAGATGACGGCTCGCCAGCCGTCGGTGCCGAAATGGATGCTCATCGCGCTCCCTCGCGCTGAGATGGCGCCGCGCGACCGTCCGGGCCGCGCGGCGCGAGATAGATTGCGGCCTGCCTGAGGCCGCGGGTCAATCGAGGCCCAAGTGCGGCCGCGCCAACAACCACGCGGCCAGCGTTTTCGCATCGCGAATGCGGCCGTCGCGCATCCATTGATCCACCTCGGCGATGGGGTAACGCTCTGGCCGCAGAATCTCGTCCGCGTCCAACGCGGCTTGAGCGGGACGCAAGTCGCGCGCCAGAAAAACGACCATGTGCTCCGTCGAATATCCTGGGGCCAAATAGAATGCGCCCAGGCGCGTCCAGCGCGCGGCGGCGCGGCCGATTTCCTCGGCCAATTCTCGCTGCGCGCACGCCAAAGGCGCTTCACCGGGCTCCAAAGTGCCGGCGGGGAATTCCAAAATGGTCTCGCCCACCGCGTGGCGATATTGCCGCACGAACCATACTTGGCCGTCCTCGTCCACCGGCACCATCGTGACCGCGCCGTGGTGCTCGACAACATCCCACGTCACCACGCGGCCGTCGGCCCGCTGCACCCAGTCACGACGCACGCGAAACACGCGCCCGCGAAAGACGACCTCGGAGCGCTGTATGGGGAGAGGCATGACGATGGCTCCTCGCCAGGGCGATGTGTGGGCCGCGGCTGGTGCTCGCGGCCCAGGGCCGAACGGCCACAGGACTACGGGATGTGCAGCACCGTGCCGGGCGGCAACGGCGCATCGCTAAGGGGCAGGCCATTGGCCTGGGCGATGTCCTCGGGCCAGACATCGCCGAATTTGCACGCGATGCTGTAGAGGGTCTCCCCCGCGGTCACGGTATATGTGGTGGGATGCGGGCGCAGCGCGCGCGGCGCGAAGTCGGTGAACGGCCGTGCGTTCTGCGGGATGCGCAAGCGCGTGCCCGGCGCGAAGTAATATTGCCAAGGCGCAATGCCGTTGGCGTTCAACAAGTCGTCGGGGTGGATGTTGAACCGTCGGGCAATGCAATAAGGGAATTCACCCTCGTGCAGCACGTATTCCGTGGGGATGGGCCGTTCGCCCGCGCGCGGGGGCTGGGTCGGCACCGGTGTCGGCATGGGCATAGCCGTGGGCGAAGGCGGCGGCGCCAACGTGGGCACCGGCGTAGGCATGGGGGTGGGCAACGCCGTGGGCGTCGCCGTGGGCACGGCTATGCTCGGCACCGCGGTGGGCTCACCCGCCGCGGCAGGCGCCTCGGCCACTTGGACCTGCACCTGTTGTTCCTGCAGCGCCACCTCGGTTGGTAGGGCCGCGGCGCCACCCCCCGCGACCTCGGGCATGGGCCCACTGGCCGAGCGGGTGCACGCCAAGGCAACCAACACGAATACGGCGATGGCCAAAGCAAAAATACGCCGCTGGTTCATAAAGCCTCCTCGCCTCGGTTTAGACCGAGCATCTGGCAGGCCAACCGGCCCGATGTGCTATAATTTTCGACTCTTATGGTAACATAGGCCGCGCGTTGCGTCAAGGCCGGCGCGCGGGGCTGCAAGTGCAGCCCCACCCCCACAAATGTCGGGGGGCGCGAAACGCCGAAAGGCACAATGCGGGCGCGACCACGACAAAGGCGTTCATGCCCCCAAGGCGCACGCCAGAAACGGCGCGCCACGGTCGAGGAGCGCTCGCGTCCGTCCGATGGCGCAGCCCCCTTGACGAAGCCCGTGTTTCGCCCGCGGGTGTGCGTCGTTCGGCGTTTGGAAAGCGGACCGATGCTGGCAGGCCTGGGGCGCGGCCTGACGTCCGCACCGGCCCTGCTCAACGCCGGCGAAACAAGCCGCGCGCATCCAGCGGGAAGCGCCGGGCCCAGCGAGCCTCGCTGCTCTGGCTGAGCAGCCGGACCAAGCGCTCGTCGCCCGCCTGACGGGCCAGCGCCAACAACTGCTCACGACGGCCTAAGACGATGAGCACGTCGCCAGCCTGGATGCGCAACTGCGGCGACCAATCCACCTGACGGTCGCCTCGGGCAATGGCCAGCACGTTCGCGCCGCTGCGGGCCCGAATGTCGGCCTCGGCCAACGTCTTGCCGA
>CAYUOX010000076.1:0-17725 GCA_964446575.1 uncultured Anaerolineaceae bacterium
GATTCACACCCCCTCGACTCGCAGAGAGTACTGAAAGTTCATTAGTACCTCTGAGTATATTACCTCCAACCAGATTCACACCCCCTCGACTCGCAGAGAGTACGGACGGGGCGGAGCCGGCCCTATCACCCCCACGCGGTCAGCGCCCCACCCCCACGCGGCGCGGCTCGCGCGCGCCACGGCCTCCCCGCCCGGCCCAGGTCAGGCCGCGACCACGCGCGCCACGCGGTCAGCGCCCCGCCCCCACGCGGCGCGGCTCGTGCGCCACGGCCTCCCCACACAGCCCAGGTCAGGCCGCGGCCACGCGCGCCACGCGGTCAGCGCCCCGCCCCCACGTGGCGCGGCTCGCGCGCGCCACAGCCCCGCCCGGCCCAGGTCAGGCCGCGGCCACGCGCCCCACGCGGTCAACGCCCGCCCTCGCGCGCGGCGGCTCGCGCGCGCCACGGCCTCCCCACACAGCCCAGGCCAGACCGCGGCCACGCGCCCCGCGCGATCAACGCCCACCCTCGCGCGCGGCGGCTCGCGCGCGCCACGGCCTCCCCGCCCGGCCCAGGTCAGGCCGCGACCACGCGCGCCACGCGGTCAGCGCCCCGCCCCCACGCGGCGCGGCTCGCGCGCCACAGCCTCCCCGCCCGGCCCAGGTCAGGCCGCGGCCGCGCGCCCCACGCGGTCAGCGCCCCGCCCCCACGCGGCGCGGCTCACGCGCGCCACGGCCTCCCCGCACGGCCCAGGTCAGGCCGCGGCCGCGCGCCTCACTTGCCGGTCGCCTTGTTTGTGCGCAGAACATCGCGGCCGGGACATGTTCTTTCAGCCTCCCCCAGGGCAGCGCGCGCCTGACGCGCGCCTTGCACACGCGCGCCACGAAGCGCGCGCCCGCCAAGCCCAAAACGCCCGCCGTCCTCCGCGCAAGGGCCCACAAGAGCCTAAATCTGCGAACTTCCACAGTTATTCACGACGCTATCTACCCAAAAAGACAAACTACGCCCCCAGTGCCTCAAAAGATTAAAATCTCCGAATTTGACAAAAAAGGCCTTGCAAAAAAGCCTCTCATGTTAGAATGGGCCGGCCTCAAATCGGGATTCCCCGTTTCCTGGCTTCCCCCACTCTGGCACTGCAACGCACCACGGGGGTCGGTGAAGTTCACCGACAATCTTTTTTGTGCGAGGGCCCTTATGCGCTTTTCGTTTTCTGCACGGCACAAGATATGGTGGTGGCTCAGCCTGTTGGGCCTCTTCTGGCTCCCCGCGTGTACGGCCGCGCCGGCTTCTCCCACGGCAACGCCCACGCCGCAACTCACCGAGACTGTTACCCTATCACCGACGCGATACACGCATCCCAGCGCCGCTTTCACGCTGCCCGTGCCGGAAGGCTGGCACGTGGCGCGCGAAACCGAGGTCGGCGTACGGTTCGAACCCGATGCCAACACGCCCAGCACTGTGCGTTGGATTGAAATGGTGGCAATTTACACTGGCGAGCCCTTCGAGCCCGACACGCTCCGCACTTTTGGCCGTCAGTTCGCGCAAGATTATTGTCCCGTACCGGGCGCATGTGAAGTGTACAGCACCCGCTTTGACAAGCAAACAGGCACCGAACTCGCCATTGGCACCCGCTACGAACGCAACGGGCAAGATGCATTGCACATCCGTCTGAACTTTCGCCAAACCGGTTCGGTGGTCTATGCGCTGATCGCGGCCTCAACAGCACGCGGCGCCCTCCGAAGCCTCCAAGACGCCCTCTGGGAGCACGCCCAACTCGCCCCCGCCCAAGCCGCGCGCCTGCCCCTTTACGGCTACCGCCGCGATGCCGTGTTCCCCTTGCACGCCAACCACCCCGAAACTGGCCCGTACCTCAAGGTCCCCATCCCGCTGGGCTGGCGCTTGAATCAAACCTCCGAAGTGCGTGAAGATTACTACTACAGTTACGCGCTGGCCATGTCGCCCGACGGCTACTTCGGCCTGAGCGTTTATATTGGTCACCCGAGTTTCAGCGCCGACACCTTGCGCCAAGATGCGTTGGACACCCTCACCAGCGTCTTCCATTTCGACCCTGGCGCGTTCACGCTGGCCCACCAGCACCGGGACATGGAGGGTCGCTGGATTCTCAACTGGGAGGCCACACCGCCGGGCATTCAAGCCGCCACGTTGGCGGCCATCCACGACAACGAACTGGTACTGATCACAGGGTTGGCCAAACCCGCGCTGTGGCCCATGGCCGAGTCTTGTTTTGACAAAGTGCTGCAAACCTATCGGGTGGACGAACAACCGTGAGGCCGGGGCCTCAGTCCAAATCCAACACGGCAATGCGGCGGTGGATGGTGATCTCGGCCAAAGTCACCTGACAGGCGTACGCGTAGACCTCGACCCCAGCCCGTGCAGCCGCGCGCAGCGCGTCAGGAAACGCGACGTCCGCGGTAGGGTGTGGCCGAAACGCGTGCGCGTCCTCTCGTTGGACCACGAAGACCACCGCGGCCCGTTCCCCCTGGGCCACGCGCTGGGCGAGTTCTTCCAAATGGCGGCGTCCGCGCGCCGTGGGCGCATCGGGGAACATCGCCACTCCGCGTTCGACCAAGGTGACAGACTTGGTCTCCACCCACACCCGCTGGCCCGTGCGCGCGTGCCGCAGGCAAAAGTCCAAACGCCCGCCTGGGGATGCTGGCTCAGCCCGCACCTGCCAGGGTTCGGCCGCGGGCAGCCAATCCGCGAACAGGCCAGCCTGCCAAGCCTCGCGAAAAAGCGGATTAGGCAAGCGCGCATCCACCGAGACCAGGGCAGTAGGCATTTGCACCAACAGCAAGTCATAGGGGGTCTTGCGCCCAGGCCGCGGCGCAGGATGCACCCACACGGGCCGGCCGGGCACGAACAAATCATGCAGACGCCCCGAGTTGGGCACGTGGGCCGCGACGAGGCGGCCGTCTTTCAGGCGCACGGTAGCCCGAAAGCGGTTGTCCCGCTGCACGAACACCGCAGGCACCAACGGCGGCCATCTCATGGGACGGGAACCTCCACCACCTGCCGCTCCTGGGGGGCGAGGATGGGCAGCGGATGTTCGGCCACCACCCCTTGGGGGCCCACCAAGCGCAGCCAATGTCGCGCGTAGGGGAAGGGATACGCGCCGCGCGTCTTCCAGCGCAAGCGCAGCCGCGAGCCGTGCTGGCGAATCTTGAGACTGACGACCAAAGACGGGCCATCGCCGTCGCCGGCGTCGAAGTAGGCCACCCCCTGACCACGGCCGCGCGAGCAAGGCCAGGCCAGCAGCCAGACCAGCGCGTCGTGCTCGGCCACCGGCAACGCGTGGCCGCAACGGCCATACACGGCCACCTCAGGCGCGGAGTCGGGCGCGGGCAACGGTACCCACGCCCGCAGCCACCCAGGTTCGGGCGGTTGGGGGCCCCACGCGGGCCAGACCAGAACCCCATCGCCCACCAAGAACGGCGGCGGTATGGGCAGCCCGCGCGGGCGCGTAGGACGCAGCCAAAACCACGGCCGCACCAAAGGCCATCCAAAACGCGCGGCTTGCCAAGCCAAAGTGTACCAATAAGGCAACCAACGCACCCGCCGCGCCAAGGCCGCGCGCACGGTGCGTTGCACCTCCTCGGGCCAACGCCATGGCTCGCGCGGGCCCACGGCAATGGCCGAATGCAGCCGGAAAAAGGGCAACCATGCCGCCAACGCGAACCAGTGGCGGAACAGCGCAGGCGAAGGCTCCCCCGAGAAGCCGCCGATGTCGGGCCCTGAATAGGGTTGCCCGCTCAGGCTCAGGTGGAGCGTCTGGCCTATGACCAGATTCAGCGCGTCCCACGTACTCTCCAGATCCGCGCTCCAATTCCACGCGTGGCGTTGCACACCGGCCCAACCCGAACGGCTGAGCAGCCAGGGGCGCCGCCGCGGGTGTGCGCGTCGCAGCGCGGCCTCGCCGGCCATGTTCATGTGCAAGCCATACAAATTGTGATACAGCCGATGATCCCCGGGGCAGGCGTCGCCGCGGTGTTGCGTATCGTCGGGCAGCGTCGGGTCGCCCACGACCGCGAAAGTGGCGGGCTCGTTCATGTCGTGCCAAAGGCCCGCGGCGCCCCACTGCCAAAGCGGAGCGTATTCCCCCGCCCACCACTCTCGGGTGGCCGCCCGACTGAAATCCGGAAACGCGCACCAACCCGGCCAAACCGGCGCGTGCACTTCATTGCCCTTCGCGTCGGTGAGGAAGTGCCTGCCGTCGCGGCCCGCGCGATAGGTGGGATGCGCCGGGTCTGCCGGCACGCCGGGGTCGACGATGGGCACCAACCGCACACCTTGAGCCTCGGCCCGCCGCGCCAACCCGGCCAGGTCGGGGAAGCGAGCGCTATCGACGGTAAACACCCGCCGCCGGGCCATGTGGTCAATGTCCAAATGCAGGGCGTGCAACGGCAAGCGATGGGTGCGATAGCCCTCCAAGACCGCCTCGACATGTTCTTGGGTGCGGTAACCCCAGCGGGATTGGTGAAAACCCAACGCCCAACGGGGTGGCAAAGCCGGGGAGCCAGCATATTGAGCCCAGCGCTGGGCCAAACGCCGCGGCGGCCCCACGAACAGCACGGCCTCGGCCGGGCCGCCCTCGAAGGTGAAGGCCAAATCGCGGCCCACGGTCACCGTGCCACGCGCGGGGTTTTCGTAGAACCACAGGTAGGGCCAGTGCGCCGGCTGCACCACCCACACGATGGGGATGGACAAGTACAGAGGGTCGTCGCCCGGCCCATACGAGCCGCCAGGGTCTCGGTTCCACAGCCGATAGGTACCGGGGCGCAAATCCCCCGCGCGCGCCCGTAGCCCCAAGCCATACACCTGTGCGCGCGGGGGCAAAGGCACGCGATGAAGCCAGCCCTGGGGTTGCGGCCACGGCCAGGGGTCCACACGGAAAGGCTCGGAACGGCCTTGGGTGCGCCACACCAGACCAGCAGGGGTGATGGTCACCTCCAGCCACGAGGTGCGCAAACGCCCCAAGCCCGAGCGCGAGTCAGGCCGCCATGTCACCGCGGGCAACGGCGCGGGCCAGGGCGGACGCCCCCAATCGGGCACACGCGGCCCGGGGCGCCAAGCGAGCCGCACGCCATCGGTGGCCAAGAAGGTGAGGTCCAATGTGATGTCGTCGGCGAAGTGCACCCGTGCGCCATGGGGGTGAGGCTCCGCGCCCAAAGGCGGGCCGAGGGGCAAGCGCGGCTGTGGGAGCGGAGGCAAAGGCCGCGCGGTCAAAGCGCGACGCGCGTCGTACACCACCGCGCGCCAAGCGTTGGCCAAACCAACCAGGCGCAGGCCGTAGAGCATCTGGCCTACACTGCGACGCACGGCTTTTAGCAGGGGCACGGACGCGCCTCGGCGAGCGGGTCGAGAACGCGAGGAAGCCGCCATGCCTCACCTCCTCGGTGCCGGCCGCGCGCGCCAGCGGCGAACCAGGCGCGCGCTCAGCAACGCGCCCACCGCGAGGGCATAGGCCAAAGGCCGCGCGACATCGCCGCGCAGGGCGAACAAATCGCCTTTGGCCGCCAAGGCCAAGTGCACCACGGCCAAGACAGCCGCGACATACACGGCCCGATGCAGCGCCTTCCAGCGCCGCGCGCCCAAGCGCCGGGCAATGCTTCGTGGCGAGGTCGCGGCCAACACGGCCAAAAGCAGCCACGCGGCCGCGCCCCACCAAATATACGGCTTCTGCCGCACGATCTCGTCCCAAATCCAATCCCAGCGCCAGGCATAGTCAACGCCCAAGAAAGCGTACGCGTGCCCTGACGCGTAGGCAAACGCGTACAAGCCCCAGGTGCGGCGCCAGGGCTTGAGCGCGCGGACTCGCGCCCACCACGACAAGGGCGTGGCGGCCAAACTCCAGGTCAGCATCCACAGCGCGGCTTGGCCCAAGCGTTGCGTCCAATCCTGAACGGGGTTGGGGCTCAAACGGCCCAAGCCCGCGTCCACGAGCAGCCCCAAGAGGGGTAACCAGCCAAAGCCGTGACGCGCCCACCATCCCCAGCGGCCGCGCATCAGTAGTTTTCCTCCAAGTCCATGCCCGCGTATAAGGCCGCGACCTGAGCCTCATAGCCGTTGAACATGAGCGTTGGCCGGCGGCCGCGTTCCCCCAGGCGGCGCTCGGTCGCTTGCGACCAGCGCGGATGGTCCACTTGCGGGTTGACATTGGCATAAAAGCCATATTCGTGCGGCGCGACAGTGTTCCACAGGGTCGCGGGCTGCTGGGCGACCAATTCAATGCGCACCACGGCTTTGATGCTCTTGAAGCCATACTTCCACGGCACCACCAGCCGCAATGGCGCACCATTCTGCACCGGCAGCGGTTTGCCATACATCCCCGTCGCCATGAAGGTCAGTTCGTGCCAGGCTTCGTCCAACCGCAGGCCCTCGGTATAGGGCCATGGGAAGGTTTGGTAATTGCGCTGGCCGGGCATGTGCGCGGGGTCGTAGACGGCCACAAAACGCACAAAGCGGGCCTCGGCTTTGGGCTGCACGGCCTCGAGCAACCGCGCCAGCGGAATGCCCACCCACGGAATCACGGCAGACCACCCCTCGACGCAGCGCAGGCGGTAAACCCGTTCTTCTTGTGGGAACCGCCGCAGCAAGTCTTCCAGACCCAGCGTCAGGGGCTCGTGCACCAGGCCGGTGATTTCGATGGTCCACGGGTCAGTGGGGAAATCGCGGGCGCGTTCGGCCACGGCCCGCTTGTCGGTGCTGAACTCATAGTAGTTGGTGTACCCTGTCACCGCGTCATAGGGCGTGGCGGGATCGCCGAACTCATCGCGCGGCCCAGGCGTCGCTGCCGTGGGCGTCGCGGCCCGAGGGCGCGGGGTGCACGCGGTCAGCCAAGCCGTGGCCACGGCCAAGCCCGCGGCTTTGAGAAAATCGCGCCGCGAAAGATACACATGCTCGGGGGTGATCTCGGATCCCGGCGGTTGGGGAATCGAATCTCTCATCATACGACTCCTATGGAGGAATGCGGGCGGCCGTGCTTGGAACGATTCTACCATTAGAAGCCAGCCAGGCATTGGCCAAGGGGCATTGGGCCCAACAAAAGGGGCCACGCGGCCGGCGCACGGCGCGCGGCATTCTGACCATTGCAAAGCGTGACGCGGCGAGTATACTTGAAACAGCCCAACCGTCATTCATCCACAGGGTGGGCAGGAGCGATCATGAGCGAACTCATTATCGTGGGCGGTGGCTTGGCCGGCAGCGAAGCCGCGTGGCAGGCTGCGCAGCGCGGCTTGAAAGTGCGTCTGTACGAGATGCGGCCGGTGAAAATGACCCCAGCGCACACCACCGGCTACTTGGCCGAACTGGTGTGTTCCAACTCATTGGGCACCACATTGCCCGACCGGGCCGGTGGGCTGCTCAAAGAAGAACTGCGGCGCATGGGGTCGTTGCTGCTGCAAATCGCCGAACAGAGCGCGGTGCCCGCGGGCAGCGCGCTGGCCGTCGACCGCGAAGTCTTCGCGGCCAAAGTCACCGCGGCCTTAGCGCAACATCCCAACATCGAGATCATCCGCCAAGAAGTCACCGACATCCCAGACGGATTGAGCATCATCGCCAGCGGGCCGCTGACCTCCGACGCGCTCTCGCAAGCCCTGCTGCGGCTGACCGGCCAAGAACAATTGTATTTCTACGACGCCATCGCGCCCATCGTGGTGGCCGATAGCATCAATATGGACGTGTGCTTTCGGGCTTCGCGCTATGGCCGGGGCGAACAGGCCGAGGGCGACTACATCAATTGCCCCATGAGCCGCGAAGAATACTACCGCTTCGTCGACGCGCTGGTCCAGGCCGAGCGCATCGAACTGCGGCCTTTCGAACGCGCTGTCCTCGACACCGGCGTCAAGGTCAAGGCCGGCAAAAGCCGCTTTTTCGAGGGTTGTCTGCCCATCGAAGTGCTGGCCCGCCGCGGCCGCGACGCGCTGGCCTATGGCCCCCTGCGCCCCGTTGGGTTGGTGGACCCCCGCACCGGCCAACGTCCGTACGCGGTGGTTCAACTGCGCCAAGACAACCTGACCGGCACGCTGTACAACATGGTCGGTTTCCAGACCAACCTCACCTTTTCTGAACAACGGCGAGTCTTCCGCATGATCCCCGGTTTGGAGCACGCGGAGTTCGCGCGTTACGGCCAAATGCATCGCAACACGTTCTTGTTCTCGCCCGCGCTGCTGCTACCCACCCTGCAGTTTCGCGGCCGTGAGGATCTGTTCTTTGCGGGCCAAATCACGGGGGTCGAGGGCTATGTCGGGAACATCGCCACCGGTCTGTTGGCCGGCTGGAACGCTGCCCGCTTGGCCCAAGGCCACGCGCCCTTGGTGTTGCCCCGCGAAACCATGCTGGGCGCGCTGTTGTACTACATCACCCACGCGTCCGAGCACGATTTTCAGCCCATGAAAGCCAACTTCGGCCTGCTGCCGCCCTTGCCCCAGCGTGTGCGGGACAAACGCGCTCGGGCCCGCGCGTACAGCGAGCGCGCGCGCCAAGCCCTGGACGCGTTCTTGCGCGCCCTGCCCGACCCGCCTGCCCCGCTTCCCTCAACATGAGGATGTTGGTGCAGGGCCCCGTAGTTTTATGTTATACTTGAGGTGGCCCTTACCCGCCCAACGGCCAGTAGGACACAGCCATGCCTTGGGAAACCTCTCTGTTCGCGAATGTACCGCCCGTGCTCGTGGCCTTAAGCGCCGGCCTCATTGGCTTTCTGACCGCGGTGCTGTTGCTGCGCTCGCGGCGCCAGCGAGGTGCCGGTGGGCCCTGGCATCTGAACCCCGATTACCCCGAAGCCCCCGGCTTCATGCCTGACGAAGACCTGGAACTGGACGGACTCTTCAAAGACCTCCCCCCTTTGCGCCCCACACCACCCGAGCACCCCACCCCCGCAGAAACCAGCCTCTGGCAGCGGGCCTATGAGCGCATGTTGGAACTCCTGGGCATCGTGCGCGGGGATCACAAGGCCTTGCGCATGATTGTCTGGTATCCGACCAAAGATCGCAAACGCTGGCGCGCGCGCCTGGGCTTCAACGTGCCGATCAAAGAAGTGCACTTCGCGCTGGATTTGGACACACACCCCCAGTTGTGCGAATGGGTGCTGGACCGCGAGCAAGCGTATGTTCAACCTCTGAGCGCGGATGCGGCATTGCGGGCGTGGGACGCGTTGGCCCATTGCCGCAGCGGCTTTTGGGTGCCCATTCGCTACTTCCACCGGGTCGACCGGCTGATTTTGCTGGCCCACCCCAGCCAGACTTACTTCCAGCCGCATCGGGCGCGCCTGATCAGCACCGCGCTGGCCATCGCCGCCCTGGAGGGCGCGCGCTTGTGGTACGAAGACCTGCTGCAGCGCATCAAGACCCAGTGGGTGCAGTGGGAAAAGCGCCTCTACCGCCGCCTGGCCCGGCAGTTGCACGATGGCCCTGCCCAAACCGTGGCCGCGCTGGCCATGGAAGCCGGCTATCTGCGCCTGCAGAGCAAACGCAACCCGCAAGCCGCCCTGGCGAACCTCAAACGGCTGGAAGACCTGGCCCGCGAAGCCGCCCAAGAGATCCGCCATTTGCTGTTCATCTTGCGCCCGGTCATCTTGGAAGAGGAAGGTTTGGCCGCGGCTTTGCACGATTTGGCGACCAAGATGCACCGCCTCTATCGGCAGCAGGTCATTTTGGAACTCTCGCCCGAGGTCTTAGAGCGCGTGCACCCCACCGTGCAAACGTTACTCTTTTACATCGCGGTCGAGGGGCTCAACAACGCGGCCAAGCACGCCCAAGCCGAGACCGTGTGGGTGCGACTGCGCCCCGACCCCCGGGGCGAGCGGCTCATCTTGGAAATCGAGGACAACGGCAAGGGCTTCGACCCCGAACAAGTCTTCGGTAATTACACCCGCCGCGAAAGCCTGGGGCTACTCACCCTGCAAGAGCGGGTGCGCCGCTTGGGTGGGCGGTTGGAAATCCACTCCGCGCCCGGCCAAGGCACGCGGTTGGTCATCTACGCGCCCTATGTGTTGGAATCGGGTACAGACGAAGAGCCCGCGGCCGAGGACGACGAAGAACTACCCACGGCCGACAACGCGGCCGGGGCCACCGCCAAGGCCGACGCGACCCAAGCCCCCGAGGCTGCGCCGTCAGCAGAAGAGCACCACGACACCACGCGAACCTAACGCGGCCAGAGCCCGCCGGCCATCACCCGCGGCCGGGCGTGGCTTCGCGCGCCGTGGCCGTGGAATCAAGCCGTGTGTCGATACGCGCGCAACGCGGGACCCAGCCGACGCACGGCCTGCGCGCGGTGGCTCAAGCGATTCTTGGCGGCCAAATCCAACTCTGCCAACGTGCGGCCGACCTCGGTGACCAAAAAGAGCGGGTCATAGCCAAAGCCATGCTCCCCTCGTGGCGAGGGCACGATTTCACCCTCGACCGTGCCCTCGGCCAGCCAAAGATGCCCTTGGGGGCCAGCCAAGGCCACGACGCAACGAAAGCGGGCCGTCCACGGCCGCGGCCGGTCGGCCAGTTGGGCCAACAAGTGCGCTCGCCGCTCCGCATCGGTGCCCTGCTGACCGCGTGGGCCAAAGCGCGCGGAGTGCAGCCCTGGCGCGCCGCCCAACGCGTCCACTTCCAAGCCTGTATCATCGGCCAACGCCCACAAGCCCGTGTGCCGCACCGCGGCGCGCGCTTTGAGGACCGCGTTCTCCGCGTAAGAAGCGCCCGTCTCGTCCACCCGAGGCAGGCCGCCCACGTCTTGGGGCGAGAGCACCCGCCAGCCATACGGCGCCAGCAAGGCCCGCAGTTCTTCCTGTTTGCCCCGGTTGCCGGTGGCCAGCACCAGCGTGGGTGTGTCAAGGGATCCATTGCGGAGCATAGGCACCTTCCAAAAGTCGCTCGTGATGGTTCGCGTCCAGGTCATACCACCACAACTCGGGCGCGGCGCTCAAGTCCAGTTGGTGTGTGCGCACGTAGGCCAACGCCCGGCCATGGGGGGCCCAGGCAAAGCCCAAGTGGTTATACGCGGCAGCGTCGGTGAGAGGGTAGGCCGCGCGACGCGTCAAATCGAACAACCACAATTGCCGCCCGGGGGTCCACGCCTCGGCGCGCAAATTTTTGCGCCCAAAAGCCAAGTAGCGCCCCGTAGGGTCGGCCGCGGGCGTTGCGTCCTCCCAATGCCAAGCACCGGTAAGGTCGTCTTGCGCGTGGGTCTCGAGGTCATAACGCAAGATGTGGGCGCTCAAACGCGGATCAGGGATGTCGGGCACGCTGCGCGGCACCTCGTACAACTCCACATGATACAACGCGCGACCATCCGCGGCCCAAGCCGCGTGCTCACCAATGTCGTTGGGGACCCGCTCTACCACGCCCGCGCGCGGCGACCAGAGCACATAGGCCGCCGCGGCCTGGTCATAATAGGCCAACCAACCGCGCGGCGACCACAAGGGCCCATACGCATCGCCTTGAGCAGGCAGGGGCTGCTGGGTGTCGCGGACCGGGTCCCACACGTGCACGCGTCGGGGGCCGCGCCGCGGGGTGCGCACAAACGCCACCTGGCCATCGGGGCTGAACTGGGGCTGGTCGCACAAGTCCTCACCGCACGCGAGCACGCGCCGGGCCGGGCCCTCCGGCAGGTCCAGCCACCACAGGTCCGCGCCACCCTGGGCATTGCGCGCGCTGTAGACCAGCGCCTGGCCGTCAGGCGCCACCGCGAACGCGACCACGCCGTGAGGGGCCTGGGTCAGTGGCCGCTGCCGCGCGTCGGCACCGGCCGCGGGGTCTCGAACATACACCTGCCGCGTCGCCGTGTAAGGCCATAGGTACGCCAACAGCACGGGCCGAATGCGAAACGCGTGGGCGCGAGTCGAAGATTGCACCGGTGGCCCCACGTGCACGACCACCTTAGCGCCACGAGGCCAACCCGGCCGCGCGGGCACGAACCGCCACACGCGCGCGCCCTCCTCCGCGACCCATTGCCCCGACACCGCGGGCTCAAAACGGACCCCAGCCTGCACGGCTTCAGCCGTCACCGGGCCGCGAAAGCGCAACACCACTTCGGGCGTGCGCGACCAAACCTCAGCCCCGGCCTCGGGCGCTATCGACACCAACACGATGCGCGCGGCCCCAAGCCCTTGCCGATACGCGGCATAAGCCAAACCACCCACCAGGGCCACCGCCAGGGCCACCGCCCACCACCGACTGCGCGCGGCGCGCGCCTCATCCAACGCCATGGGCTCTTCCTCGCCGGCCAACGGCCGTGTTGGCATTATACCAATGCCCCGCGCGGGGCACGGTGCCCCGGCCTCGCCCGATTTCGCGGTACAATGGAAAGGGTGTGCATGCACACCGCACGACGGTACTCTGGAGGTGGAACATGGCCCGCAAGACGAGCAAAAAATCGGCCAAAGGCAAAGAATTGAGCCCTTATGAACGCCGCCGCCAACGCTATCAGAAAATCATGGGCATCATCGGCATCCTCATTGCGCTGTCCATGCTGGTGCCCATGCTGCTGCAGGGGTTGCTGCGCTGAGCCATGCTGGGGTTAGCGCTGCTCTACGCGGTGCACTTGCTGGCCACCGCGGTGTGGGTGTCCGCGCTGATCGGGTTGGCCTGGTTTGGGGCCACACCCACCACGGGGGACTGGCTCCGCGTGTGGCAGCAACACAAGCGGGTGGACCTCGTCCTTTGGGCCGCGCTGGCCGCGTTGGGGGCCACGGGCATGTTTCAGATGAGCGCCAACGCGCAATACAGCGGCGTGCTGCAAGTCCACAGCCTGTGGGCCGCGGCCCTGCTGATTAAGCACCTGCTGGTGTTGGCCGTCCTCGCGCTAACCGCGTATCATAGCCTTCACTTGCTCCCCGCGCTGCGTCGCCGGGCTTGGCGCGCCTCACGCGCAGAGGCCCCTGCGCGCCCGTCTGGCCAGGACGCGCTCGCGCGGCAGTTGCGCGGCTGGCTCTGGGCCCAACTGGCGTTGGCCGTTGGCGTGCTGCTGCTCACCGCAGTGCTGCGCGCCACGGCCTAATCCCCCTTCCCCCGGGAGCCAACTATGCCCAAAACCTTGCTGGTGGTGGACGACAAGCCCGAGTTACGCCTGCTGCTACAGGAATATCTCACCCAAGAGGGCTATCGCGTGCTTACAGCCGCGGATGGGCGCCAAGCCCTCGACATCGCCCGTCGCGAACGCCCCGACCTCATCATCCTCGACATCATGATGCCCGAAATGGATGGCTACGCGTTCTTGCGCACCTACACGCGCGAAGCCAACACCCCCATCCTGCTGCTCACCGCCAAAGTCGACGAAACCGACCGGGTTTTGGGCTTAGAACTGGGCGCCGACGACTATGTGACCAAACCCTTTAGCATGCGGGAACTGGCCGCCCGGGTACGGGCCATTTTGCGCCGCGTGGAAAAAGCCGCCCAAGACCGCGGGGCCCGCGCGCGGCGTCAAGTGGCCGATGTCGTCCTCGACCCCGTAGAGCGCCGGGTCTGGGTCGCAGGGCGCGAGATCCCCGACCTCACCCCCACCGAGTTCGCGCTGCTCGAAACGCTGATGCAAGAGCCCGGCCGCGTGTTCACCCGAGCCCAGTTGTGGGCGCGCATCGCGGGGACAGAGCGCTTCTTGCGCGTGGACGAGCACACCATCAACGTCCACATCCACAACTTACGGCGCAAGATTGAACCGAACCCGCGCGAGCCGCGTTACATCCTGACCGTGTACGGCGTGGGCTACAAGTTTTGCCGCGAGGATTGAATGCACCGTTGGCCGCTTTCGGTGAAGATGGCCCTGGTGCTGGCCGCGATGGGGGTGCTTGGGGTCTTGCTCATGGCTTTGGCCGTGCAAGCATTGGCCCAAGTCGCGGTCAGCCGCTTCTTGCGGGCGCGCCAAGAGCCCGCGTGGCTGCACGCGTTAGAGCGTTATTACGCGGACCACGGCTCATGGGCCGGCGTTGAGCCTTACTTGCGACGCCAGTACCCCCGCCTGGCCGGCGACATTCCCTCCGAGGCCGTGAGCCTGTGGGTGTGGGATACCGCGCAGCGGCCAGTGGTGCGTTGGGGCGCGCGGCCCGCCGCGTGGGCGCCCAAGCGACCGGTGCGGGTTGCGGGGCAAACGGTAGGCTATTTGCAGTTGGTCATTCGAGCCGATCGCCTGCCCCGGCAAGCCCCCGAAGCCCGATTGTTGCGCCGGCTAAATCACATGGCTTGGGGCAGCGCGCTGGTCGCGGTGCTGGTCGCGGTGGTGGTCGCATGGTTGTGGGCACGACGCCTCACCCGACCGCTCAAGGCCTTAGCCCAAGCCGCGCAGGCCGTGGCCCAAGGCCGCCCTGGGACGCAGATTGCGCTGGCACCGCCGCATGACGAACTGGGCGACGCGGTGCGGGCCTTCAACCGCATGAGCCAAGCCCTGGCCGAGGCCCAAGAAGCCCGCCGCCGCATGACCGCGGACATTGCCCACGAGTTGCGCACGCCCCTCAGCGTGTTGCTGGGTTATACCGAGGCCCTGGCCGAAGGGCGCTTATCCCCGCGCGCCGACATCTTCGCCACCTTGCACCGCGAAGCCCAGCACCTGCATCGCTTGGTGCAAGACTTGCGCACGTTATCCTTGGCCGATGCCGGCGAGTTGACGCTACAGCGGGAACCCGTCGACCCGGCCGCCGCGCTGGCCCATGTAGCCCAAGCCCACCGCGCCCAGGCCCAAGCGCAAGACATAACGCTGGAATGGCATGTCGCGCGCGCGACGCCGGCCTTGAACGCGGATCCCCATCGGCTGCATCAAGTGCTGCACAACCTGGTGCGCAACGCGCTGCAACATACCCCCGCGGGCGGGCGGGTGGAAATGCTCGCGGCGCCCGCCGAGCCCGGATGGGTGCGCCTCATCGTGCGCGACACCGGGCCTGGGCTACCCCCCGACGCGCTGGAGCAGGTGTTCGAGCGCTTCTACCGGGCCGACCCCGCCCGCAGCGGCGAAGGCACCGGCTTGGGGCTGGCCATCGTGCGCGCCTTGGTCGAAGCGCACGGCGGCACCATCCACGCGGCCAATGCCGCCACAGGCGGCGCGCAGTTCGTGATACGCTGGCCGGCCGCGACCGCGGCATCCGCCGCCCCTTGAGCCGTCTTGCAGGAGCCTGTCGCGTGTCCCAGCCCTATGCCGAAGTCGCGCTCTATCTGCCCCACATTCTGAACGTGTACGACTATTGGGTGCCGCCCGCACTGGAGCCGGTACGCGTGGGGCAACTGGTGGAAGTTCCTGTTGGGCCGGCCAACCGCCCCACCCACGGCGTGGTTTTGGCGCGCAAGGCCGCGCCCGCGGTCGAGCCGGTCAAGCCCCTGCGCGCGGTGGTAGACCCCGACGCGGTGCTCACGCGGGCACAAATCGCGCTGGCGCGCACCCTGGCCCGCGAGACCTTGTGCGGTCTGGCCGAGGCCTTGGCCCCAATGCTGCCCCCCGGCGTGGCGCAATGGGCCGATACCGAATACCGCTTGAGCCCGGCCGCGCCGGAGGTCTTCCCCCAAGATTTGCCCCGTTTGCAGGCTCGGGTGCTGGCCCTGCTGCAAGCGCGGGGCCCCTTGCGCAGCCGCCAATTGGCGCGGCATGTGCCGCCCGAGGCGCTGGAAGCGACGCTGGACGCGCTGCTGCGTCGAGGCTGGATCCAGGCACGGGCCGTGCTGCCCCGTCCGCAGGCGCGGCCGAAACGGCTGCGCCAGGTGCGCTTGGCTGTGCCACGCGAGCAAGCCCTGGCGCAGCGCGAAACCTTGGGCCGCGCGGGCAGCGACGCGCTGCGCCGGCGCCAAGCCCTGCTGGACGCGCTGCTGGACGACCCCGGCCCGGTGGATGTCTCGTGGCTCTACGCGGCGACTGGCGCCCGAGCCGCAGACGTGCAGGCTTTGGTGCGCCGCGGGCTGGTCGAAGTGCTGGAGGCCGAGGCTCAGCGCGACCCTCTGCTGCGTATGTTGGCTACGCCGCCGACCGAACCCGAGCCCCCCTTACGCCTCACGCCCGACCAAGCCGCCGCGTGGCAGCAAATGACCGCCCACTGGGAGGCCCACCCCGACGCCGCGGCGCCGGTGTTGCTCCACGGCGTTACCGGCTCGGGCAAGACCGAGTTGTATTTGCGGGCCACAGCCCACGCGCTGGAGCGCGGCCGGCAAGCCCTCATCTTGGTGCCCGAGATCGCGCTAACGCCGCAAATGGTGCGCGCGTTCGCGCGGCGCTTTCCTGGCCGGGTGGGGCTGCTGCATTCACGATTGAGCCTGGGCGAGCGCTACGACACGTGGCGCCGCGCCCGCAAAGGCGCGCTGGATGTGCTGCTGGGCCCACGCAGCGCGGTGTTCGCACCCCTGCCGCGCCTGGGCCTGATCGTGGTGGACGAATGTCACGCGGACGCGTACTATCCCTCGGACCACCCGCCCTTTTGGCACGCGCGCGAGATCGCGCGCCATTATGCCGCGCTCACCGGGAGTTGGCTCATCTTGGGCTCGGCCACCCCCGAGGTCGCCACCTATGCCCGCGCGCAGCGTCGGGGATGGCCCATCGTCACCTTGCCGCGGCGGGTGACCGACGCCCAGGGCCGTAGCCGGCCCCTGCCGCGCGTTCATATCGTGGATATGCGGGAAGAGTTGCGGGCCGGTAATGCTTCGATTTTCAGCCGAGCCTTACAAACCGCGCTGGAGCAAACCCTGCAGGCTGGCCATCAAGCGCTGCTCTTCCTCAACCGCCGCGGCCACGCTACGCACGTGTTTTGCCGCACATGTGGCCACATTGTGCGTTGCCCCCGCTGCGATGTGCCCTTGGCCTATCACCGCCAGACCCAGCGCCTGCTGTGCCATCACTGTGGCTACACGCGGCACGTGCCCTCGCGCTGCCCACGCTGCGGAAGCCCTCGCATTGGCCGTTATGGCACCGGCACCCAACGGGTGGTGGACGAGGTCCGCCGGCATTGGCCCCAGGCCCGAGTGCTCCGCTGGGATGCCGATACGGCCCGCACGCGCGACGCGGCCCAAATCTTACTGGAGCAGTTCCGCCGCCACGAAGCCGATGTGCTGGTGGGCACGCAAATGATCGCCAAGGGGTTGGATTTGCCCCGGGTGACGCTGGTGGGCATTGTGCTGGCCGATGTGGGTCTGGCTTTGCCCGACTATCGCGCCGCGGAGCGGGTTTTTCAAACGCTGTTGCAGGTCGCGGGCCGCGCGGGCCGCGGGGAGCATCCAGGGCAGGTGGTGTTGCAAACGTACCAGCCCGAACATCCGGCCATTCAAGCCGCGGCGGACCATGATTACGCGGCCTTTTATGCGGCCGAACTGGAGGCCCGGCGCAGTCTGGGCTACCCGCCCTTTACCCGTTTGGTGCGGCTGGAGTACCGTCACCGGGACCCTGAGCAGGCACGCGCGGCAGCCCAACGGCTGGCCGCGCAATTGCGGCATCGGCTGCGGGCCGCGGTTGGCACCCGCATGGTGGGCCCTGCGCCGTGCTTCTTCGCGCGCGAACGGGGGGTCTATCGCTGGCACATCATTCTGCGCGGCCCAGACCCTCGGCGCTGGCTGCGCGGCCTGGCCCTGCGTGGCTGGCGCGTGCAGGTCGACCCGGTAAGTTTGCTGTGAGGCCACGGCCTACGCGTCCTATGTGCGAGACAACCACCCCCGCACTGCCGCGGCCTGGGCCGCGGTGATCAGGCCGTGGGCCTCCCAGAAGGCCAACAAGGCGCGCAGGCCGAACACCGCGTGCAAGCGCAACCCGTGCGCGGCCAGCATTTTGGCCGCGCCACTTTCCCG